>JBCDCE010000007.1:0-77693 GCA_039182515.1 Pseudomonadota bacterium
CCGATCACCATCCCAGTGGGCAACGCCACTCTGGGCCGTATCCTTAATGTTGTGGGTGAGCCAGTGGACGAAGGCGGCCCTGTTAAGGCCACTGAAACCCGCGCAATCCACCAGCCTGCACCTGACTTCTCAGAGCAGTCGACTGAATCCGAAGTGCTCGTAACCGGCATTAAGGTTGTGGATCTTCTGGCTCCATACGCGAAGGGCGGTAAAATTGGCCTCTTCGGCGGTGCGGGCGTTGGTAAAACCGTTCTCATCATGGAACTGATCAACAACATCGCCAAAGTGCACTCGGGCTTCTCGGTGTTCGCCGGTGTTGGCGAACGGACCCGTGAAGGCAACGACCTTTACCACGAGATGATCGAATCCAACGTGATCAAGCCAGACAATCTGGAAGAGAGCCAAGTGGCGCTCGTGTATGGTCAGATGAACGAACCTCCCGGAGCCCGCGCACGTGTTGCTCTGACAGGTCTGACACTCGCTGAGCAGTTCCGCGACCAATCGGGCACAGACGTTCTCTTCTTCGTGGACAACATTTTCCGCTTTACCCAAGCGGGCTCCGAGGTGTCAGCGCTTCTGGGTCGTATCCCATCCGCTGTGGGCTATCAGCCAACACTCGCGACCG
Source organism: Pseudomonadota bacterium (assembly GCA_039182515.1). Lineage (GTDB taxonomy): Bacteria > Pseudomonadota > Alphaproteobacteria > Rhodobacterales > Rhodobacteraceae > JBCDCE01. The sequence goes on from JBCDCE010000007.1 coordinate 626, forward strand.
ACATGGGTGCGATGCAGGAACGCATTACTTCCACAAAGAATGGCTCGATCACCTCGATCCAAGCGGTTTACGTGCCTGCGGATGACCTTACCGACCCAGCCCCAGCGACAACCTTTGCGCACTTGGACGCAACAACCGTTCTCAACCGGGCGATCTCGGAAAAAGGCATCTACCCAGCTGTGGACCCGCTCGACAGCTCGTCGCGCCTGATGGACCCACAGATTGTGGGCGAAGAGCACTACAAAGTGGCCTCCGACGTGCAAGAGATCCTGCAGCGCTACAAAGCCCTGCAAGACATCATCGCGATCCTCGGCATGGACGAACTGTCGGAAGAAGACAAACTCACCGTGGCACGCGCCCGCAAAATCGAGCGCTTCCTCAGCCAACCGTTCGACGTGGCGAAGGTCTTCACCGGTGCCGACGGCAAGCAGGTGCCTCTCGAGGACACCATCGCATCGTTCAAAGCGGTTGTGGCCGGCGAATACGATCACTTCCCAGAAGCAGCCTTCTACATGGTTGGCGGCATCGAAGAAGTGAAAGCGAAAGCCGAGAAGCTCGCAGCTGAGGCGGCCTAAGCATGGCGGATCTGATGCAATTTGATCTCGTGAGCCCGGAGCGGAGCTTGGCTTCGCTTCAGGTTTCTGAGGTCCAGATTCCAGGGGCGGACGGGGATATGACGGTCATGGCCGATCATGCCCCCACCATCACCTCAATGCGCCCCGGCGTGTTGACGGCGACGGGCCCAGACGGCTCTGCTGAGTATCTCGTTACCGGTGGTTTTGCTGAGATCGGCATGGGCAGCACCTCCGTGCTGGCTGAACGCGCGATCGCCAAAGCCGACGTGACCCAAGATCTCTTCAACGAGCTGATGTCAGAGGCCAAAGCCGCAGGCGAAGGCGCCAGCGACGAGGCGGCTGATATGGCCAACAAGCTGATGGCCGATATGGCCGCCGCAGGCCAAGCCATGGGCCTGTCCGCGTAAGCGAGCGCAACACTCTCAAAGAACAGAACGCTCCGGCTGAATAAGCTGGGGCGTTTTTATGTTGCAAAATTCAAACGCTAAGGCGCTGTCTAAAAGGCGTGAATAGCCCCGCTAAGAAACCATTCCCACGAGGCGAAGCCGACCAGCTCCCCACTGCCCCCCTGGGCGGGGGCTTTCAGCCCGACGCCCGCGGTCGCGAGCAAGTCTTTGTTCTTCGAAAAGACGTTGCAGATTAAAAGGATTATATTCCAGGGACACACAAAGCTCGCTCGGGCTAAGCGCTGTCGGAAAGGACAATAGATTGAAGCTCTTGAAAGCATCGGTTTTTGCCTTTGCATGGCTCGCTCTTCCTGTCGCCGCAGATAGCGCGTTCTTCAAGCAGATGAAGCCGCCTTTTCGGATAGCAACGATCTCAGAACTACCGGAATTTTGGAGCACGCTGCGCGCGCTAAACGGCATTGATTTTGATGAGCGGTATATTGTGTCGTCCACTTCAAATTGGGGGTCATTCGCGACCGCAGACGTCGCGGTTATTTTTTTGCGTTCGGACGAAAAGCAGTGGTTTTTGTCTCAGGGTTTATTGGATTTTCTGGATGAACAGGATGAAACGGGGAGCCCAGTGATCCGGCTTGGAGTAACGCTTGATGGCGAACGCAAGCTCATGTTGTCGACCACTTTTTTGGACCGATTTAACAATCCTCCTGCGCTCGCGGCTTGTGAGACTGCCATCCTTATTCAAAGTGATTTATTTGCGGAAACGGTAGATCAGAACGAAGCTTACAATGACCTGTGCGTACCCAGGAGTTGATAACGCGCCTGATTTGAAAGCCGCTGGCTAAGTCTTCGGACTGTCTGCGAACGTTGGCTTTGTGCGGCCAGATTAGAGACTGCCCTGGCCAAACAAGCCGGGGCGTCTTCGTTTTGCGCAGTTTTGGAATTGGCCCGTTTATATGGATGTTTGACACACTCAAAAAAGCTGTCAGGCTGTCCATGTATTTCAAAGGGACAATAGACATGATGGCATTCATCCGAGCTTTTTTTGTGGCGGTGTCTTTCCTAATGGCGAGCACAGCTGTTTTTGCCGAAGGCTTGATTGTCGCGCATGGTGGCGGCTCAGCCTTCTTCTATGGGGATCCACCGCGTCTCTTTGGGGCTTTCTCGTACGCCTTCAAAAAAGCAGGTGGGAAGCGCGCAAAGATCGTGACAGTGTCCTCTTATGCCAACGATGAAAACCGCGAGTTGCAGGATCTTCTGAAAGACGCAGGCTATCGGAACGTTACACATTTGAATGTAGCAGCACCCAATGCACCAGAAATTTTGCTGGGCGCGGACATCATCTATTTCGATTCCGGCGTGCAAACACAGTTGATGCGTAAATTGAAAACCAAACCGAAAGTGATCGCTGCTATCAAACAGGCCCATGCAAACGGCACGGTTATTGGAGGATCGAGCGCTGGAGCAGCGGCCCTTTCGGACGTTATGATTTGTTGCGACAAGGGCGGCAAAGCCATTGAGTCCCGCGGACTTGCTTTGCTGAAAAACGTCGTGATCGACCAGCACTATAGCCAAAGAGAGCGCGAGTTTCGCTTGCGCCAGATCATTTCAAAGCACCCAAACAAGATTGGGATTGGGATCGACGAAACCGTCGCTGTCGCCTTTCACAAAGGCAAAATTACCGTCATTAAGTCGCCCGAAAACAAAAAGAGGGCGAATAAGAAGGTGGATGCCGGGTGCCGTAGGATCAACGGCATTTACACCTGCACCTGCGACACCTTTTGCGACTGTGCCGGACGAGGCCTGAAGAAGCCTTTCGTTGAAAACGGGATAAAGCGGCAATGCGTTCAATCCTTGAGCTTTGGCAATAGCGCGAGGCAAATGGCCACGATCGTGACCAACAAGAACGGCCAGCTTTCTGAAAGCCACATCAAGCCGGGAAAGAGCCTCAAGCTTGCCTATTAATCTCATACGACGCGCCTATTTTTGAGCTGAGTGTGTCGAATCCAGCATCCCACTGTTTCCAGTAGCACTGTTTTTCCCTGCCTCATTTTCGTCTAACTTCTGACATGTGGGCGGCGTGTTTGAGTAAGTGGTATGTGTCATGCAACGTTTGCAGAGCCAGTCCATCGGAATAGAACAGGGCGAAACGCTGCTGTTTTCCGATTTCCAAAACGGTGGAAAAATGTGGTGCGGGTCGGGCCAGCGTGAGGTCCGACAGCGCGTCACGTTTTCGGAAGCCTATCTGCGCGCGCCGAATGTTATGGCGCATCTGACGATGTGGGATCTTGATAAAGATGCCAACACCCGCGCGGATGTGAAAGCCGAAGCCGTGGAACGGGATGCCTTCGACATCGTATTTCGCACCTGGGGCGACACGCGGATTGCGCGTGTGCGCGTGGGCTGGATGGCCATTGGGGAAACGGCAGGCGAGGACAGCTGGGAGCTATAGGCAGAGCGTTGCCTTTTCCCCAAGCCTTGGCTTCTATGGCGCGGCTGTAATCACCGGAGGCGCCGCATGTCTGATCCACATCTCAATTCCATGATGGAGAACCTCTATTGGTGGGGCGTCCCGACGCTGTTTCGCTGCCCCAATGAAGGCCCCGAAGGCGCGGATATTGCGCTTGTCGGCGTGCCGCATTCCACTGGCAACGGAACAACGGAGCGCGATCAACACCTTGGGCCGCGCGCATTGCGCAATGTCTCAGCTGTATCGCGTCGGATGCATTCCGATTTTCAGCTAGATCCTTGGACCGCCGCCAAAATTGTGGACGTGGGCGACGTGCCTTTTCCGCGCGCCAATGACAATGAGGCCTGCATCGCTGACATCACCGCCTTCTACAATAAGATCGACGACAGCGGCGCGCGGCCCTTTTCCATTGGCGGGGATCATTCGATCACGGGCGGGATCATCCAAGCGCTTGGGTGTGGGAACATCACTGGCGGCGAGCCTGTGAGCTTTTTGCACCTCGATGCCCATACGGATGTCTTCACAAAGGTGGATCACTTCCTTGGCGCCAAGAAATCCGCAGCCCATTGGGGCGCTTATCTGGCTGATGCAGGTCTGGTTGATCCGAAAACGTCGATACAGATCGGTCTCAGGGGCCATGCGCGGACCCTCGATTGGCTCGAGCCGAGCTATGAGTATGGCTACAACGTTGTGACAATGAAAGACTTCCGCAAACGCGGGCTTGCGGATGTGGTTGCACAAGCGCGTGACGTGTTGGGCGACAGGCCCGTTTACATCACCTTCGATCTCGATTGCTTAGATCCCACGATTGCGCCCGGGGTTTCCAACATAGAGCCGGGTGAAAAAGGCTTTGATATCGACGAAGCGGTGGGGCTTTTGCGCGCTGCGCGTGGGCTCAACATCGTCGGTGGGGATGTGGTTTGTATGATGCCGACAAAGGATAATCCCAATCAGATCACAGCCCTCACAGCCGCTGCGGTGATGTTTGAGATGATCTCGATGGCGGCGGAAAATCGGGCAAATGCGGGTTGAAGCCTAGAGCACCGTCCGAAAAACCTGAATCTCTCCGCTCACCAACCGTTTATAGGAGGCGAAGCCGACCAGCCCCCGACCGCCCCCCATGTGCGGGGGCTTTCAGCCCGACGCCCGCGGTCGATTGCTGGTCTTTGTGCAAGGGGATACGTTGCAGATAATTTGGATCACACCCTAACACCCTAGCTGCGCAAAGCGGGTAGGCCAACGCCTGTGCTGTCAAATCCACCATCAGCTGCGATCACCTGTCCGGTAATATAGCTGGCGTCCTCGGAGCACAAAAAGGCGATGAGCCCAGCGATCTCGTCCTCGGATCCATAACGATTGAGGGGGATTGCGTCGTGATAGGCCTCGATGATTTCTTGGCTGTGAACAGCCATGGCGAGTTTTGTCCGCACAGGGCCGGGGCACACACAATTGGCCCGCACACCAAATTCGCCCCATTCAGCCGCTTGTTGTTTGGTCAATTGGATCACGGCGGCTTTGGAGGTGCCATAGGCCACGCGAAGGGTCGATGCCCGCAGGCCAGAGATGGAGGCAATATTCACAAGCGCGCCTTCGCTCTCTTTCAAAGCTGGTGCAAAGGCTTGGGATACCAAAAAGACCCCATCGAGATTGGTTTCCATGACCCGCCGCCAGCGCGCAAAGTCGGTCTCATCTATCGGGCCGAAATCGGCAATGCCTGCGTTGTTGACCAGAGCGCCAACCTCAGGAAACTGCGCGCAGACATCCCTGGCCAAAGCTGCAACTTGCTCCGGATCAGAGACGTCACAGTCAAATGGGTGCCCGCCTTCAAGATCAGAAGCCGCGTGCGCCAATTCGGCGCTGTCGCGATCCACCATCGCAACCTGCCAACCTTTGTTTAGGAACCGCCGGGTTGTGGCCAAGCCAATCCCGCGTGCGGCCCCCGTGATCACTGCGCATTTGTGAGACATGGTTCAGACCTGACGCAAAAGCAGGGCTCTGACAAGGTGCGCTGGAGACATAAAAAAAGGCGCGCTCGGGACAAAACGAGCGCGCCAGAACTTAAGATGTCGAAAGTCGAGATTTACGACTTGCGGCGTGTTAGGCCGAGACCTGCCAATGCACCACCAAGCAGAAGAACACCTGCTGGAAGCGGGATTGGTGCCACGTTAAAGGTGATCGACGCCAGAGCCGCATCCGCAACGCCAAGCGCGTCGTTGGTTGCTGCCACTGTGAAGACCATCGATGTGGTTTGGTTGAACGGCAATACGGTGGATTCGCCGAAGCCGTTACCGCCGTCGCCAAACATCTCAATAGAAGCGGCTGTTGCGCTGACGCCACCGTTTGTTTCGCCCATCAGGAATTCGCCATCCATGTCCGCATAGAGGTCGAGACCCGCGAAGGAGACGATGTCTACAGCGCGAGAGAAGGTCACTGTGACCGACTGCGATACGCCGCTTGGGTTGGAGATTTCGTCATCGTTGATGCCGATGCCGTCGTTGTCGCATGCGAGGCTTGCGCAAGGCAATGCGCCTGCATCACGGATATTGTCATCAAAGTTCAGGCCCGTTGGGTTCGAGCTGATTGTGATCAACACGCCCTCGATGGACTCAGAAAGGTCAGTGTTCGAAAACGCTGTGGAGTCTGTGAAGTCAACAACCGCAGCATTGGCTGCGAAAGCGGACAAACCGAGAGCAACTGCGCCCGCGGATAGTGTTTTGAGGTTCAACATATGAACTCCCCCGATAATGATTACACCACACCGGGCTAAGCGAAAAACGGCCATCAACAAAGGTTTTTGCCACTTTTCAGCCTTTTTTGCGGCGAACTGTGACTTCGAAAAGGCAAAAGTGAGACAGGTTTCCCTGGAAAACAGTAAATTTTTTGTCGAAAGAAATAAAAAAGCGCGCCCGGGACAAAACGGGCGCGCTCGATTCGGGATGTCGAATCGTAGAGTTTACGACTTGCGGCGTGTCAGGCCGAGACCTGCCAATGCACCACCGAGCAGAACAACGCCTGCTGGAAGTGGGATCGGAGCCACGTCGAAGTTGATCGACGCAAGGGCTGCATCTGCAACGCCAAGCGCGTCGTTCGTTGCTGCAACTGTGAACACCATAGATGTTGTAAGGTTGGAGCCCAGCTTTGCTTCGCCGTAACCGTTGCCGCCTGCGTTGAACATCTCAACAGCTGCAGCCGTCGCGCTGACGCCACCGTTTGTTTCGCCCATCAGGAATTCACCATCCAAGTCCGCGTAAAGGTCGAGACCAGCAAAGGACAGGATGTTAACGGCGCGCGAGAAGGTCACTGTAACCGACTGCGATGTGCCATCTGGGTTGGAGATTTCGTCATCGTTGATGCCGATGCCGTCGTTGTCGCATGCGAGGCTTGCGCAAGGCAAAGCGCCCGCATCACGGATATTGTCATCGAAGTTCAGGCCGGCTGGGTCTGAGCTGATTGTAATCAATACGCCAGCGATAGATTCAGATAGGTCAGTGTTCGAAAACGCGCTTGAGTCTGTAAAATCGACCATCGCCGCGTTGGCTGCGAAAGCAGAAAGACCGAGAGCAACTGCGCCCGCGGAAAGTGTTTTGAGGTTCAACATAGGAACTCCCCTAGAAATGGTTACTTCACAAAAGGGAACCTACGGAAATTGTGGCAGCCATCAAAGGGGTTTGCCGTTTTTCTGCCTTTTTTGGGTCAAATTGTGACCATTGTTAGGCTCGTCTGCCTTATTGTTTCCAGCTCCGCCCTAATATTGCCTGAGTTAACCAAAAAAAACCGCCCACAGTTTCCTGAGGGCGGTTCTTCGATTCGATTACTTGGGGTTTAGCTACGGCGGCGCGCAAAGCCCAATCCAGCGAGTGCTCCGCTGAGTAGGACCATGCCAGCAGGCACGGGCACGGGAGCCACTTCAAACTCGAAACCTGCAAGCGCATAATCAGGTCTGCCGCTATCATCGTTGCCAGGACCTGCTGTGAACTTGAAGATATCCGCGGCAGGCACACCGCCCACGCTAAACATGCCAAAACCGTTCACATCGGCCGCTGAGGCAGAGGCTGAAAACTCGATAGAGCCGTCGCCCATGGCGTCGATCTCAACAGACTCAGCGCTTGCTGCACCAGAAAAGAGATCAAAAACGTAGACTTTTGTGATACGCACCGCTTCTGAGGCTGATACCATCAAGAACTCAGCTGGGTTGGTCACCTCATCGTCCACCACGCCGGCACCATCATTATCGCAGGCCAAAGGATGGCCGCCGCAATAGGATGTTGCAGTTGTGTTGAGAGTATCGTCGAAGTTTGGTCCAACTGGCATAGAGGTCAGAGTGAATGTCACGCCTGCGACGGTTTCACTCGTATCATGGTTGTTGAAAGCTGAAGAGTCAGTGAAATCCACAAGGGCGGCTTGAGCGCCAATCGTAGAAATAAGAAGAGCTGCAGAGGCAGCAAAGGTCATTTTAAACACAGGTAATCCCCCGAAACGCGAAACTATCCTTAATTTTCGCGCGGATTATTGCCGATGTCAAAGAAAAAGCCGTATTTTGCCTTATTTTTGCCACGAAGCAGCAGGTCTTGCCTTATTCGGCGGCATAAAGGCCCTCATAAATCGGCCCCAAGGTGTCAGACTGGAAGAGCGAGCTGACGCTTGTGCCGTTCGAAATGTTCAAGATTGCTTGCGCAAAAATCGGGGCTGTCGGCACGATCCGAATGTTGGCGCAGGCTTTGATGGCTTCCGTTGGCGCTATGGAATCTGTGATCACCAAGCTTTTCAGCCGCGAGTTGGTCACGCGCTCTACGGCTGGCCCTGACAAGACGCCATGCGATATATAAGCATGAACTTCCGTGGCTTCGCCTTCTTCAACCAGCAACTCAGCGGCTTTGCACAGCGTGCCCGCAGTGTCCACGATATCGTCAACGATGATACAACGTTTGCCTTTCACCTCACCAATGATCAGTGCTTCTGCGATTTCACCTGGTTTTTCACGGCGCTTATCCACGATCGCCATTGGAGCGCCGATACGCTGAGCAAGCTCGCGCGCGCGGGCCACACCGCCCACGTCGGGTGAGACAACCATTACATCAGACATGTCACCAAACTGGTCTTTCACATCGAGTGCGAAAACGGGTGAAGCATAAAGGTTGTCCACCGGGATATCGAAAAACCCTTGGATCTGCGCTGCGTGTAGGTCCATCGTGAGAACCCGTTCCACACCCGCTTGCACAAGCATGTTGGCCACCAGTTTTGCCGAAATGGGTGTGCGGGCTTTTGTGCGCCGATCTTGGCGGGCATAGCCAAAGTAGGGGATGACGGCGGTGATGCGCGCGGCTGAAGAGCGTTTCAGCGCGTCTGCAATGATCAGCAATTCCATCAGGTTATCATTGGCAGGCCTGGAAGTGGGCTGGACGATAAACATATCTTCGCTGCGGACATTCTCAAAAACCTCCACAAAGATCTCACCATCGTTAAAGCGTTCAACGCGCGCATCGACAGGTTTGATGGCTTTGCCTCGGTGCATCGACATCCGTCGTGAGATCGCCTCCACCAAGCTCGGGTTTGCATTTCCAGAGATGATTTTGGGCTCATCGGCGGTTGGCATGGGCAGCACCGTCTTTCGCGAGATATGAAGGATTCGTGACGTTGACTTCGCTTAGCACGGGTCTAGGGTCTCGCCTAGAACCAAGCCGACAAGGATCGCAAAGAAAATGCCTCATATTGATTATTTCTTTTCCACCATCTCCCCATTTACCTATTTGGCGGGAACGAGGCTGGAAGAGATCGCCAAAGAACATGAGGCGACGATTACCTATAAACCTCTTGATATCATGGGGCTATTTTCTGCGACGGGTGGTGTGCCGCCGAAAGATCGCCATCCCAACAGGCAAGCTTACCGTTTGCAAGAGTTGGAGCGTCGCTCAAAACTGGCCGGTCTGCCTTTGACAATGAAACCTGCGTTTTGGCCCACCAATGCGGCACCCTCTGGCTTTTCGATCATCGCGGCCCAAGAGGCTGGCGGGGGCGATTTGGGCAAATTGGTTCATGCGTTCACCCGGGCCGTGTGGGCGGAAGAGAGAAATATCGCTGAGGATGATGTGATCCGGGCGTGTTTGGAGGGTGCAGGCTTCGATGCGGGCCTCGCGGATAGCGGTATGCTCAGCGGTGCAGAAACCTATGCGCGCAATCTCGAAGAGGCTGTCAATCGCGGTGCTTTTGGCGCGCCGTTTTACATCACAGATGGCGACCAGCGCTTTTGGGGCCACGACAGACTCGATGATCTCAAAGCTCATCTCGAAGGCCGCATCTGATGCCAACCCGCAAAATTGCGGGGATCGAAACGGCTTATCTTAACCACACAGGCAGTGCTCCTGAGGCGCTGCTTCTGCATTGTTCCCTGGCCCATCAAGGCGCTTGGCTGCCGCTTTTGAAAGCGCTTGGACACCCGCCAGCGCGTACCTTTGATTTACCCGGCCATGGTGCGTCTGGCCCGTGGGACCAAGCTCTGGGGGATTACAGCGAAATTGCAACTCAGATCGCAGCAGCCCTTTGCCCGAAGCCCCTAGACGTCATTGGGCACTCTTTCGGAGCGACGGTTGCCTTGCGTCTGGCTGTTGCGCGTCCCGATTTGGTGCGCCAGTTGGTGTTGATTGAGCCTGTTTTCTTCGCGGCCGCAAAGGACGATCCCAGGTATCAAGCCCACAAAGACGCCTTCGCGCCATTTGAAGCGGCCATGGAGGCCGGCGAGGCCGAGCGCGCAACCCAGCTTTTCACGGACATTTGGGGCACAGGCTTGCCTTGGGCAACGCTGCCCAAAAGTCAGCGGGACTACATGACCCAGCGCATTCATTTAATTCCAGCAGGGGCGTCGGGCATCAGTGCCGACAATGCCGGGCTGCTCAGACCTGGCAAGCTCGAGAGCCTCGCATGTCCTGTGACCCTGATTGAAGGGGAGATCTCTGATCCCGTGATGGGCGCGATCTTAGATCATTTGGAACACCGGATGTTACAGGTGTCCCGGCACGTGATCGCAGGCGCGGGTCATATGGCTCCGATCACACATCCAAAGGACGTGGCGGAGGTCATCGGGCTTTCAAATGACTGAGAAAAGTTTCAACGGAAGCCTCATTGGCGGACCAATCGGTGACAAGTCTTGCCGTGAGCATTTCATCCGGGTCCGCGCCTTCAAGCTCACCTGACCAAACATAGTACTTCGCACCTGCCTCATGCAGGCGTTGGTGACCGGATCTCGGCCACTGCGCAAAGATCATATTGGCGCCCGGTTCAAAAAGAAGGTTTGTGTCGGGCATTTGCTTGAGTCCGCGCGCCAAGGCGTCGCAAGTGGCATTGGCTTGGCGCGCCATCTCGAGCCAGAGATCATCCGCCAGATAGGTCTGCATTTGCGCTGACAAGTAGCGGTGTTTTGACATCAAATGGGCGGAGCGTTTTCGACGGTATTCGAACTCTTGCGCATGAGCGGGGTCGAAAAAGATCACCGCCTCGACCCCCATGAGGCCGTTTTTGGTGCCGCCAAAGCTCACCGCGTCGATCCCGGCTTTCCAAGTCATATCCGCAGGTGTGCAGCCCAAGCGCACCAAAGCATTTGCAAAGCGCGCGCCGTCCATGTGGGTTTTTAAACCGTAGTTTTTCGCAATCTCTGTGAGAGCTTTGAGCTCATCCAGAGAATACACGGTGCCTTTTTCTGTGGCTTGGGTCAGAGATATGGGACCTCTTTTAGGCCCATGCACGCCGCGCACTTCTTCCGCCGCAATCGCCGCCTTCAAAGCTTCAGGGTCAATTTTACCGTCCGCGCCGCCCACTAAGGTGAGCTTGGCACCGCCCGAAAAAAACTCTGGCGCATTGCATTCGTCTTCTTGGATATGGCTGGTTTGATGACAAAAAACCGTCGACCAAGGATCGGCCAAAGTGGCCAAAATCAAGCTGTTTGCCGCCGTGCCGAGTGAGACCAAGAAAAATCGCGGCCTCCGGGGCCTCAAAAATATCGCGCAAGCGGGCTGTGACATCCGCAGCAATCTCATCCGCGCCATAAGGCATCGCATAGCTTTCATTGGCGCGAAAGAGGGCCTCCATAACCTTCGGATGCACAGGACCTGTGTTGTCTGAAGCAAAAAACATCCCACTACTCCTCGATGATATGATCTTCCCAGTCGTCTTCATGAACTTCAAATTCTGGTACGGTCCAGCCCTGAACCGACACGCCAACGTCGTGAACGGATTGCGGCGAGCCAGAAACCAACGGATGCCAAGACTTGAGTTTTCGGCCTTCATGCAAAAGTTTGTAGGCGCAGGTGCCCGGCAACCAATAAAGGTGATCAGGTATCGTTTTGGGAGTTAACACAATGCATTCTGGCACAAACTGGTGACGGATGTCGTACTGAGAGCAGCGACAACTCTCCCCATCAAGGAGGCGGCAGGCCACGCGTGTGAGCGCAACCTGTCCTGTTTCTTCATCCTCAAGTTTGTTCAGACAACACTTTCCGCAGCCATCGCAAAGTGCTTCCCATTCAGGCCTCGTCATTTCGCTCAGAGAAACCCGCTCCCAAAATCTTGGACGTAAGGGGGCAGGCTTTTGAGACAGATCACCCGACATCAGCAAGGATCTCACGGGCGCGCGCACAATCCGCATCCATCTGGGTGATAAGCGCAGGAAGCCAATCGAATTTTTCTTCACCGCGCAAATAGTCCACCAAGGCCACAGAAACCTGGGATCCGTAAAGATTTCCTTCGAAATCAAAGATATAGGTTTCGCAGTTCGGGCTATTCTCACCAAACATTGGTCTGACGCCGATGGAACTTGCGCCTTGATAGGTGCCCTGATGTGGCCCGTCTAACACGTCAATTTTGACCGCATAGACACCAAATTTCGGCAAATGCCGCCCTTTGAGGCTCATGTTGGCCGTTGGATAGCCAAGCTCTCGACCGCGCTTGTCGCCGTGTAAAATCTCGCCCTCAATTCGATGCCAATGCCCGAGCATTTCAGCGGCGTGCTTTGGATTGCCAGCGCTTAAGGCGGCGCGGATCGCGGTCGAAGAAACTTCATCTGGTCCTAAAGCAATAAGAGGTGCAACGGTTGCGCCTATGTCATTGGCATGACAGAGCTTTTGCAGTTGGGATGCGTCGCCCGCGCGTTTTTGACCAAACCTGAAGTCTTGCCCGACGACAGCGTGCGCAAGGCCAAGCCCATCTTTTAAAACGTCTTCCACAAAACTTTGGGAGGACAGGTTTGCAAGCTCCTGCGTAAAGGGGATCTCGTACAGGACCTCTACGCCCAATTTTTCGAGCCGACTGGCGCGCGCTGCGGCATCCATAAGCCGAAAGGCTTCCGCCTCGGGTGCAAAAAACGCACGGGGATGTGGCTCAAAGGTGACGATCCCCAACGGCGCGCCAAGGGCCTGCGCCTGTTGCTCGGCCTGATTTATGATCGCTTGGTGCCCCAGATGAACGCCATCGAAATTGCCGATGGCGGCAGCGGCAGATCGTAGATCCGCAGGAATATCACTGATGATGCGCATGAGGAGCGGTTAGCGAAGCGATGCGAGGGGTTCAAGGGGCGCTGGGGGCGGTATTTCGAACTTTGCTCTTGGGCGCTGCGCTTTTCCAAGTGTTAATTTTTAATTTGCAGGCAACCCTCTCCCTACCACCCTTCATTGTTTGGCGGTTCGGAAAAGAATTTTAAAAGATCTGACACCAATGTAGGGACAATTTAAGACAAATAGGACTTCGCCTGATTAGTCGAACTTGCGGCTGGGAGCCAAAACTGTGGCCTCACCGCGAAGCACTTTTTTCCCATCAATCTCGCAAAACGTGTCGAGTTGAACGCGACGCTTCGCAATATCCATATCGGTAACCGTCACCACGGCATTAACCATGTCACCCGGACGTACAGGCGCCAAGAACTTCAAGGACTGTCCAAGGTAGACGGTGCCATGGCCGGGCAATTGCTCGCCGATAACTGCAGAGATCAAACCCGCTGTGAGCATACCGTGCGCGATACGACCCTCAAAGATCGTGTCGCGGGCATAATCATCATCAAGATGGACCGGATTGTGGTCGGTCGATACTTCCGCAAACATCTCAATGTCGCGATCGGTCACGACTTTCCGCAGGTTGCGAGTCATGCCGATTTCGATGTCTTCGATGCAGATTGTGCCTCGTGGCGCGTTGTCCAACATCCCGATTCTTCCTAGCAACAAAAGTACGTTGTTGGAGATATAGGCGAAACATTATTACTTTGCAAATGCAGAATGATACTCAGCGCAGAAACCCGATGGCGAAGGTTGGGTTGGCGTGTTCTTGGGCGAGATATTGGTCGAGTTTGGCTGGATCGGGGTCTGTTTTTGTTAAGGTTTCAGCAGCCGCCAGGCCGCCTGTGATGAACAGGCTGTCGATATCTTCGCCCATGGCACCCTTGATATCGGTCAATACACCATCCCCAACGGCCAAGATCCGGCTGGGTTCAACATCAAACCCCGCACGCGCGAGCCTCCGCCGCGCCAGATCGTAAATCGGAGGATGCGGTTTGCCGAAATAGAGGCTCTCGCCGCCCATTTCGCTATAAAGCTGCGCCAAGGCTCCCGCGCACCATTCGCGCACCTCGCCGCGGTCCACGACAATATCTGGATTGGCGCACAGAAGCTTCAAGCCCATCTGTTTAGCTTGCAAAAACGCAGGGCGCATTTCGTCGGGATGGACCAGCGGATCAAAGGGCCCGCAACAGACGATACCTTCCGCGTCTTCCAAGGCAACCTGTTCAATTTCCAAAGGATTTTCCAAAAGATCCATAGGCTCAAAGAAAGGCTGATCGTGAGGCTGACCAATAAAATAGACCTTTTGTCCAACTGCGCCGTCAAAGAGCGCAGCGCGTGCGCTGTCGCCAGAGGTGGCGATGGCGTCATAGCAATCTGAGGGCACTTCAAAGCGCTCAAATTGCGGCATCAGAGCAGACCAAGGCCGGGGCGCATTTGTCAGCAGAACGACGGCTTTGCCTTTCGCGCGAAACGCCCTCAAAGCAGCCACAGCCTCCGGGAAAGCCTTCACACCGTTGTGCACACAGCCCCAAAGATCACAAAAAAGCGCATCATAGCGATCGGACAGCTCTTCGAGGGAGTTAATGATTTGAGCCATGGCACGTTAACCTTTTGCGGCGTCACACGTGCGTGCACGGGACGTATGTTTTGGGTATGTTTTGCGTACGCACGTATGCGCTCTTCGGGCCGCTGGCAACGGGAATTGCGGTCTATGCGGACCCGCTATTCAGCGGCTGTTGGCTTTGCGTTTGCGTCTTGCGGCGCGACAGCATGCACGATTTTAACGGCCATGTCGCGGGCGATGCTTGCATCAAGAGCAAGCTTGAAGCGCGGTTTGCGTTTGGCAATCTTGGCCACACGATCCCGGCGCCACTCTAAAACTTCAGAGCCTGCGTCTAGCGTGATAGTTGCCGCTGCAGGACCATTGAGCAGGTAGCTTGCTTCTCCAAAAAAGACGCCGGATGGCATTTTGAACGCGTGTCCACGCTTTGTGATCGAGGCGCCTCCGGAAATCACATAGTAGAGACAGTCATTGGGCTGACCCTCCCGAGTGATGACAGTGGCCTCCTCCAATTGAAGTCGGTTTGCTTCGCGCAAAAGCGCCCGAAAATCGCCAGGCGGCAGCGTATTGAAGCGCTCATAAAGATCTCGGTGCGCTTTGGGCACCGACCAAGCAGCACCCCTGGCATAAAGCACAAAAAGGCCAATGAGGTTGGCTGTGCCCATCATGAAGGAGGTGAAAATGGCTTCCCAAAGGGGAGCATCAGCGACCGTCCAATAATACCAAATGTAAAAAGCCGTGCCGGTCAGCATGAAAAGTCTGAGCACTACTTGGTTGATCAAAAGATAGCCCAGGGTGAAAATAATGCCCGCTGTCAGCACCAAATTCTGAGGTGCCGTAAGTGCCTCCCACATTCTGTCCTCGTTGCTTATCTCGCTCCCGAGGCACATAGCTCCTCGTTTTTGAGATCATTGCAATCAAAATTCCGACATCTACACGCTTTAATCGGTACGATCGCGACGAGATGGCCGCGGCATTGGAGCCCTACGTCTATGCCCCGAATTTCCGTCGCTGAAGGGGATCAACTCTTCTGACGCAAGCTTTATCCCAAAAGAGGGGACTTGGCGTTGCGATTTGCGCGCCCTACCTTTCATATGAACGCATGAACGAGGCCCTGTGCCTCGGCCCCCAAATCAAAGGAGCCGTAAAGGTGTACTACAGTCCCCTTTCTCCCCCAACTCGCAACGGAGCAGGCAGCGGGTCGGCGCGCCGCGTCCCGGCTGTCATCGTTGCGATGCTCGGTTTTGTTTTCTTGATGTCGCAAACGGTCATCGCAACGGCACAAGGCATGCCGCGCTCGTTTGCGGATTTGGCCGAACAAATCAGCCCTTCGGTGGTCAACATCACAACCTCAACCTCTGTTGCGGGTCGTGCAGGGCCTCAAGGCATCGTGCCGGAAGGGTCCCCGTTCGAAGACTTCTTTAACAATGGCCCCCGCGGACGAGATGGCCAACCCCGCCGCTCTTCGGCCTTGGGATCTGGTTTTGTGATCTCGGAAGACGGGTTCATCGTGACCAACAACCACGTGATTGAAGGCGCAGATGAGATCCTTATCGAGTTCTTTTCTGGTGATGAGCGCCCCGCGCGTTTGATCGGCACAGACAAAAACACCGATATCGCTCTGCTGAAAGTAGACGCAGATGGCCCGCTGCCATTCGTACAGTTCGGCGACAGTGATGCCGCGCGCGTTGGCGATTGGGTGATGGCCATGGGCAACCCCTTGGGCCAAGGCTTTTCGGTGTCAGCTGGGATCGTTTCGGCGCGAAACCGCGCTTTGAGCGGCACCTATGACGACTACATTCAGACCGACGCCGCGATCAACCGCGGCAACTCAGGTGGCCCTCTGTTTAACATGGAAGGCGACGTCATTGGCGTAAACACAGCGATTTTGTCGCCCAATGGCGGCTCGATCGGTATCGGCTTTGCGATGAGTTCAGCGGTTGTGACCCGTGTGGTGGATCAATTGCGCGAGTTCGGCGAAACACGTCGTGGCTGGATTGGTGTGCGCATTCAAGATGTGACGCCTGAACTGGCTGAAGGCCTGGGCCTTGATGAAGCGCGCGGCGCGCTTGTTTCCGAAGTGACCGCCGGTGGCCCGTCTGAGGATGCAGGCGTGCTCTCTGGCGATGTGATCTTGAGCTTCGCTGGTCAAGATGTGGCTGACACGCGCGAGCTTATTCGTCGGGTTGGCAACGCAGAAGTGGGCGCCACGCACCGTGTTGTGGTGTTCCGCCAAGGCAAGACTGAGACGCTGCGCATCACATTAGGGCGCCGTGAAACAGCAGAAGGCCTTGTGCCAGCCGGAGCTCCAGCACCCGAAGCAGAGCCCAAAGCGCCGGTTGAGAAATCCTTCTTGGGTTTGACCGTGACGGTGATCAACGATGAGCTTCGCGGTGATCTCAACCTCGCAGACGGCCTGACAGGCCTCGTGGTGACAAGCATCAACGAAGACGCAGATGCCTTCCAGAAAGGCCTGCGCAGCGGCGATGTGATCACGGAAGCGAGCCAGCAAGCTGTGGCAACCATCGCGGATCTCGAAACCCGCATCTCGGAAGCTAAAGAAGCGGGCCGCAAATCGATTGTGCTCTTGGTCAATCGCGCCGGTCAAGCTCGGTTCTTCCCGCTCAACGTTGAGTAAGCCTAAATTCTCACGGATTGGGAGGCGCGCTTTGCAAAAGGCGCGCCTCTTTTTGTTGAGATCGCTGGAAGGTCGCGATCTAAAGGCGCACAAGCCCGAGGCGTTTGGCCGTCTCTAAGCTGAGCGTTTCGCTGTCGATCGCGAAGGTGAGTTGAAACCGGCGAATGGCGTGCCGCGTCTGAGCATCCAGGCGCTCCGTAATTGGGCCATCGTAAAAACCGCGCGCTTTGAGGGCCCGCTGGAGGGCCGCAACATGACCATAAAGCAGTGTGCCGTCGCAGGGCACTTCTACCCAAAGCCTGCTCTCTGGGGCAGTTTGTGTTCGCGTGACTTCAATGCGGTACTTCGCCGGAAAGCGCGTTTTGCCATCTGTGCTGATCGAGGCCTCGCGCACCAAAAACTTTTCCCGCGTTTCTGAGAACTGAGCGGGTGTGATGTCTTCATGCCAACAGGTCCCGGGAGCTGCCCCGGGTGGCGCGGCGCGGCTTGGCACCTCTGTTGTCTCGACCTTTACAACATCGGGCGTGCTGCATGCGCTCAGCCCAAGTGCTAAGAGGAGGGAGAAACGGGAGTTCATCAGGATCTGCTTCTGTTCTTTTGAAAGCAAACTACACCAGTTTTGAGCCCCAGCCTAGGACCCTGTCTTAGGGTTGATCAGCCGCACGGCAAATCTCGGGATGTAAAAGCTCATCGAGCATGGGTGAGATGTCCTCAATCTCCTCTGCAATCACGTGGATCACGCTTTGCTCGCGCTGGATCCGGCCCGTGACGCGCAGCAGTCGCCCCGAGATCACGGCTCGGCGAAACCGCTCATAGACAGCGCGCCAAACCACCACATTTACCGTGCCGGTCTCATCTTCCAATGTCACAAAGATCACGCCCTTGGCAGTCCCAGGTCTTTGTCGCAAAAGCACAAGCCCCGCCACCGTCACCCGTGCACCTGCGGGCGGCAGGTCAAGCCGGGCGCTCGTGATGGCAGAAGGGGGCCTGGGCCAATCATTGGGATGCGGGCTATACATGATAGGAACAAAGATAGAACATTTTTACGTAATGTCCAAGGCTGGCAAATGCAGTCAAATCAGCCTACATCCGGTAAAGTTGACGACTAAGATGGAACAAACGGCAGATGGCAAAGATCACCTACATCGAATATGGCGGCACCGAGCATGTGGTGCAGGTCGCCAATGGGCTGACCGTGATGGAAGGCGCGCGCGACAACAACATCCCTGGCATTGAAGCCGATTGCGGCGGGGCCTGCGCCTGCTCGACATGCCATGTCTATGTGGAGGAGGCCTGGGTCGCCAAGCTGCCTCCGATGGATGGCATGGAAGAAGACATGCTCGACTTTGCTTACGAGCCCGAACCAGATGGCAAATCGCGTCTAACCTGTCAGATCAAAGTGACCGATGATCTCGAAGGCCTTGTTGTCCGGATGCCAGAAAAGCAAATCTGATGCGCGGTCTGAGCGCCGGCCTCATTTTGCTCTTATCCCTCGCCAAAACGGCTTATGGCTGCGCGGAGCCGCCTTGGTCGCAAACAGATCTGACCGAAAGCATCGCCACGCAAAATGGCACAACGGCCTGGTACTCGGGCGCAACGCGCGAATACGGGCATGGGGTTTTGGGCGATTTGGCGGAGGGCAAAACCCTCCACCTGTGGTCTACGCAAAGCTCACAGCCCTGCGGTGTGCAACACACTTTGGATGCCAGCCACGTCTTTGAAGACATCACTCCGCGCATCATGGATCTTGACGGTGACGATGTGCCCGAACTCATCACGATCCGCGCACACCAGCGCAAAGGGGCACAAATCGCCATCTACCGTGCCAAAGGGAATAGCCTCAATCTGATCGCGACAACCGATTATATCGGCACCCGCTATCGGTGGCTGGCCCCTGCGGGCATCGCGGATTTCGACGGCGATGGCGCTATCGATATCGCCTTTGTGGATCGCCCGCATTTGGCCAAAACACTGCGCCTCTTTCGCTTTGAAAACGACCAACTTACTGAATGGCGCCAAGTACGCGGCGTGACCAATCACAAGATCGGCTGGCCCTATATCGCAGGGGGTCTTCGGGATTGCGGCCAAGGTCCGGAAATTGTTCTGGCAGACGCCCGCTGGCAACGCGTCCTCAGCCTGTCGTGGCCAAACGCTCAATTGGCCAGCAAAGACCTAGGCCCCTATACGGGACCAGACAGCCTCACCAAACCCTGTTAGTTTTCCTGGCGAAAAATACTCCCGGGGAGGCGCGCCAGCGCCGGGGGCGGAGCCCCCCAACTTAAAGTCTCGTAGAGCCCCCTAAAAACTGAGGTGGCTCAGACCCTACGCTCTAAGACAATGCCCGCCACCCAATGTCACGGCGGCAGAAGCCTTCAGGCCAATCAATGGCATCCACCAAGGCATAGGCCTTCGCTTGCGCCTCAGCCAGGTTGGCACCGCGGCCCGTGGCGTTCAATACGCGTCCGCCCGCGGCCAAGACGGTACCTTCGCCCAATGCGGTGCCTGCATGAAAACACATCTCTTGGCTTGTATTGGGCAAGGTATCTAACCCTCTGATCACGCTGCCCTTTTGCACTGCGCCGGGATAGCCCTCGGCGGCAAGAACCACGGTCAAAGCATGATCATCCGCCCAAACAACAGGCGTGCGGCCCAAGGTGTGCTCAGCGCAATCCAACAGTAGATCCAGCACCTGCGCGCCTAAGCGCATCATCAAAATCTGGCACTCAGGGTCGCCAAAGCGGACGTTAAACTCCACCAAGCTCGGCGCCCCGTCTTCGATCATCAGCCCCACATAGAGCACCCCGCGATAGGGTGTGCCGCGCATGGCCATTTCTTGCAAACAGGGCCGAACGATCTCCTCCATCGCCCGTGTTTGAACAGCCTCTGAGAGAATAGGAGCAGGTGAATAAGCGCCCATACCACCCGTGTTCGGGCCTGTGTCGCCTTCTCCAACACGTTTGTGATCTTGCGCAGTCCCCACGGGCAAAGCATCTGTGCCGTCACACAGGACAAAAAAGCTGGCTTCCTCGCCGGTGAGCAGGGCCTCAATCACCACCTCTGCCCCTGGCTCTTCAAAAAGCGCATCAAGAGCGGTCAAAGCTGTGCTGAGATCCTCCGCAACCGTCACGCCTTTGCCCGCCGCAAGCCCATCTGCCTTCACGACAATCGGCGCGCCCTGTGCTTCAACGTAAGCCCGTGCTTCTGCCAAATCTGTGAAATGCGCATAGGCCGCCGTTGGTGCATCACAAGCTGCACAAATCTCCTTGGTAAAGGCTTTGGAGCCTTCGAGCTGTGCCGCTTTAGCCGACGGCCCGAAGGTCAAAATCCCCGCTTCGCGCAACACATCCGCCACCCCCGCCACAAGCGGGGCCTCGGGGCCAATCACCACAAAGTCGATCTCTTGCGCTTTGGCAAAATCGCGCACGGCTGCACCATCCGTGATCGCGAGAGGTTGGCACTGGGCAATCTCAGATATGCCCGCATTGCCAGGGCACACCACAAGACGATCACACTTAGGGTTCTGCTTGAAGGCCCAAGCCAAACTATGCTCGCGACCACCGCCGCCCAAGATCAAAATGTTCATTGTGCATCCGGCCTTCTCTGTTCTTCCCGACGCTTGCGTTCTAAGCTCGGCCCGAGACAAGTACAACCAAGGCAGTGGCATGGATCTTTTTGAAGACGACAGCGCAGACGCAGGCGCAACGACGGGCAGCAATGCACCGGAATTTTCCGTCTCAGAGATATCAGGCGCAATCAAAAAGACGCTTGAGGGCAGTTTCGGGCGCGTGCGCGTGCGCGGCGAGGTCGGGCGCGTCATCACGGCGCGCTCAGGCCATATGTATTTCGATGTCAAAGACGACCGATCCGTTCTGTCCTGCACCTCTTGGAAAGGCCAAGTGGCCAAACTTTCGGTCGTCCCCGAAGAGGGCCTCGAAGTGATCGTGACGGGCCGCCTGACGGCCTACGGCGCGCAATCGCGGTATAATCTGAACGTGGACGAGGTCGAAGTGGCGGGCGAGGGCGCGCTCATGGCCATGCTCGAAAAGCGTAAAAAAGCCCTTGCGGCAGAAGGGCTATTTGCTCAAGAGCGAAAGCAAAAGCTGCCCTACCTGCCTGAGATCATTGGGGTGGTCACCTCTCCCACGGGCGCGGTCATTCGTGATATTTTGCACCGGTTGCGAGATCGCTTCCCCCGCAAAGTGCTGATCTGGCCTGTGGCGGTGCAAGGTGCCAATTGCGCCCCAGAAGTCACCCGCGCGATCCAAGGGTTCAATGCGCTCACGCCAGGCGGGGCTTTGCCCAGGCCTGATGTGATCATAGTGGCGCGCGGCGGCGGCTCCATTGAGGATCTTTGGGGGTTTAACGAAGAGAGCGTGGCCAGAGCGGCCGCAGCCTCCGAGATCCCTTTGATTTCTGCTGTTGGCCACGAAACGGACACCACGCTCATCGATTTTGTCTCGGATCAACGCGCGCCCACACCCACTGCGGCGGCTGAAATGGCGGTGCCCGTTCGGCTGGATCTCTTGGGCTGGGTCGAGACAATGGGTGGACGCTTGGCCAGCGGTGCTGGGCGCACCATCGAGATACGCGGGCAACGCTTGCGCGATTTGGCGCGCGCGCTACCACGTCCAAACACGCTCCTTGAGACCCCGCGCCAGAGGTTGGACTTTTTAGAAGGCCAGCTGCCCGCAGCGCTCCTACGGTTCACGCAAACCAAACGCTTGCGCCTCAGTGAGGCCAGCGCGGCCCTAAGGCCGCGGGTGCTGCGCACTGCGCTCTCAGATGCAAATCGGCGTTTGGAAGACCGTTCGGTGCAACTTGGACCCGCTTTGAGGCGCGGCACAGAGCGTGGTCGCGACGCCTTGGCCACACGCAGCGCGCGTCTCGCAGGACTGTCGCCTGCGATGCGCCTTGCCCAAAACCGCAAAGATTTGGACGCGCTGGGAACCCGCGCGCATGTTGCAATGGACCGCCAGCTTACTGGTTCGACAGAGCGGTTGCAGGCTTTGGCGCGTCTGCGTGAAACCTTGGGGTATCAAGCCACCTTGGCGCGTGGCTATGCGGTGGTCAGAGAGGGTGAAAGCTTGGTGACATCTGCCAAAATCGCGCAAAAAGCCGGAGCGCTTGAGATCGAGTTTGCGGATGGTCGGGTGCATGTACCGAGACAGACAGGAAAGACGCCTAGCAAACCTAAAAAGGATGTCCCGCCGAAGCCGCAATCGGGATCAGATCAGGGCTCGCTCTTTTAGACCGCCGTCACAAAAACCTGATGAGCCCTGATCACCAACCATTGCCGGAAGCCGAAGCCGACCAGCCCCCGACCGCTCCCCTGGGCGGGGGCTTTCAGCCCGACGCCCGCGGTCGGGCGCAGGTCTTTGTTTGTATGAAAGGCGTTTCAGATTAAGTCTGTTGCGCTCTAAACCCCAACTTCGGGACCCAAACAGAGCAAAGGCTCATCTGCGTCCGTGATTTCGTACAGAGGTGTTGAAGGCAAGGCGTTTGCATCGGGTGACGGGGCATTTGGATCTTCGACAAAAAGTGCCGACAGTCCATTTGGGCTTTGCGTGAATTCCCAGCACTGTTGGCCCAATTCCCCTTCATAGACGAAACAAATGCGCCGGTTTGTCTCAAACCACTGCCCCTCGATGCAGCGTCCATCTAAAAAGGACCACCGCACGCGCCGGTTGGGAAAATACTCTTCGGCGCCGTAAGGAACGTCCCCCAAAAGACCAAAAAAGAGTGTTTTTCCAGTGGTATAACGCTCAAAAGCGGGACCATCCATTGGCTCCGCTGAAACTGGAGGTATCGCGACAAGGCCAAAGACTAAGAAGAGGAAAACACGTGATAGCTTCATAATTAGAGGGTGCCACAGCTTCGCGCCCAGGCCTAGACCTTGCCGCATGTTTGCGCGTTTTCACGCCGCTTCTTTGCGGCTCGTTTGCGCTTGAGCTTGGCGCTGATACCGAGCAAGGCGTGGAGTCATCAAGGCAAACCAAAGCCGTGGAAAGAGAGCGACTGCCGACATCACCGGCAGGCTCAGGGGTAATTTTGGGCTTTGGTGCGCCGGGTGCAAAGCGTCAAAGGCTTCGCCGGGGTGCTGGTGGTGGGCTGCATGAAATGTTGCACCAAGTAGAAGCGGGGAGGACCAACCGCGTGGCGCATCCCAGGCATGGGCGGGGCCTACAGGCTCATATTTCCCAGGCGCAGTTTCGCGCCGAGCGAGCCCGTAGTGCTGGACGTAGTCTGCCAAAAAGAGCTGTACTTGAGCCATCACAGCAACGGCCAAATAAACCACAAACAGGCTGGGACCAAAGGCTACAAAAGCCGAGAGCAAAAAAGCCAAGTGCCCATAGGCGTAGAGGGTGTAGGGGTGCAATTTTACGTGGTTGCGCGCACTTTCGGCACGGCGACCCTGTTGATAGCTCTGAGGCCAAGCACGCGCGAAAAAGCGGTAAAAGGAAATCTCTTCCTGGCAGGAATTAGGGTCCTTGGGTGTGGCAACAAACCGGTGGTGGATCAGCCGGTGCGCCGATGTGTGATGCCCAATTAAGAGCGAGATATAGATCCATTTGCCCAAGTGAAAGGCGGCGCGTTGCGGGCTATGGATCAACTCATGCGCAACAGCATTTGACAGTTGCCCGAAATAGAGCGCCATCAGCCCGATGAGTGCTAAGCTTTGCCAATCCACAAAAGGAGTTTGAGACACCGCCCAGAGCCCGATGATGAGCACTGCGAAATGCGCAAGCCCCAAAGCATAGCAGAGCCTGGTGTGCCAAGCCGTGGCTGGATTTGCAGCTGAGTTTAGACTGTGCGACCTGTATGGCTTTGGGCGCTCAAGCAAAACGTCAAAGAACGGGGTGGCGACTGCGAAAACCGCGATCGCCACCCATATCCACATGCCACCCAGAATAATCGCCAGGGCAACGCTCAGCGTAACCAAGCCGCAAATCATACCACTTTTATAAAGCGCACCGGGCATACCGCGCCCCAACCAATAACCAACTGAAAGGACTTCTAGCAGCACATCCTTAAAGTTTGGCTGAAATCAGCGCGCCGATTTGAAACGAATTTTCCGAAAATACCCCCGCAATTGGCCGCAGGTGGAAAATAAAGCCGTCTGATGCACCTAATGGTCGCTTTTGCCACACTTCTTGCGGGCCAACAGGCCTTAAGGTTTTGCCAAACAACGGAGCACATCATGGCCCTCGACGCGCAAAATCCAAGAAAAGGTGTTTGGAAGTCCGGCAAAGGCAAAGGTCGGCGGCATACCAAAGGTCGTCAACTCAACGACCAAGCCTGGGACGAAATCCGCGCGCTTTTGAATGGCCGCGTGATTGAGCGGGACATGCTCATCGAGTATCTGCACCTTATTCAAGATAACTTTGGATGCCTGTCTGCGGCCCATCTCAGGGCTTTGGCCGAAGAAATGCGCCTCTCGATGGCCGAAGTGTATGAGGTCGCGAGTTTTTACGCACATTTCGATGTGGTGCGGGAAGGTGAAACGCCCCCACCGGCTTTGACGATCCGGGTCTGCGATTCCCTGTCGTGTGAATTGGCCGGGGCCCAAACGCTCAAAGCAGCGCTTGAAGAAGGGCTTGACGCCGCTCAAGTGCGTGTGTTGCGGGCGCCTTGCATGGGACGGTGCGATACCGCGCCTGTTCTGGAACTGGGGCATCACCATATTGATCATGCCACACCTGAGAAGGTGACACTGGCACTGATGTCGGGTCATACCCATGCGGATATTCCCGACTACGAGGACTATTCGGCTTACCAAGCTGAGGGCGGCTACGCGGCACTTCAAGCACTTCGAAAGAGCGGTGATTGGGAAGCCGTGCAAGAAAAAGTGCTCGCCTCTGGACTGCGGGGCCTTGGCGGCGCGGGCTTCCCATCCGGCAAAAAATGGGGATTTGTCCGAGCCAATCCTGGTCCTCGCTATTTAGCTGTGAACGGCGACGAGGGGGAACCCGGCACGTTCAAAGACCGTTACTACCTGGAGCGCGTGCCGCATCTCTTTTTGGAAGGCATGTTGATCGCAGCTTGGGCCGTGGAGGCAGACAAGATCTTCCTCTACATGCGCGATGAATACCCCGCAGTGCTTCATATCCTTGCCAAAGAAATTGCCGCACTTGAAGACGCGGGCGTCATTGCCCCTGGGTATGTGGATCTCAGACGCGGTGCAGGCGCCTATATCTGCGGCGAAGAAAGCGCGATGATCGAATCCATCGAGGGCAAACGCGGCATTCCGCGTCATCGGCCGCCTTACGTGGCGCAGGTCGGCATCTTTGGGCAGCCGACATTGGTTCATAACATCGAAACGCTGCATTGGGTTGCGCGCATTTGCCGGGAAGGGCCGGAGATCCTCTCGAGCGTTGAGCACAATGGGCGCAAAGGGCTGCGCAGCTACTCTGTGTCAGGTCGCGTCGCGGCACCAGGGGTGTACCTCTTGCCCGCGGGGTCCACGATCACGGACATTATCGCTGCAGCGGGCGGCATGGCCGAGGGACATGTGTTCAAGGCCTACCAGCCAGGTGGCCCGTCCTCAGGGATCTTGCCTGCCTCTATCCACGACGTGCCTTTGGACTTCGATACCTTGCAGCCCCTTGGTAGTTTTATCGGATCGGCCGCAGTGGTTGTGTTGTCCGACCGAGACAGTGTCAAAGCTGCAGCCCTGAACTTGCTGCGGTTCTTTGAGGACGAAAGCTGTGGGCAATGCACGCCTTGTCGGGTTGGCTGTGAAAAGGCCGTAAAGCTCATGCAAGCGGATGCTTGGGATCAGCCCTTGTTGGAAGAGCTTTGCACGGCCATGTCGGATGCATCCATCTGTGGTCTGGGGCAAGCGGCCCCCAATCCGATCCGGCTCACAATGAAGCATTTCCCCGACGAGATCTGACCCCTTTGCAACTTTGCCCCCGCCGCATTAGGTGGAAGAGGTTGCAAGATCAGGGACAGCATGGCGTTTTTCAAAAAACTCAAAGAGCGGCTCTTTAAGTCTTCCTCGAAACTCGAGGAGGGCCTGGACGCAATTGTGGATGATGGCGGGGAGATCGACGAGGCTCCTGAGGTTGAAGAGGTTGCGCTTGCTCAAGCTGCGCCCGTGACGGAGGTTTCACCCGAACCCGAACCCGAACCCGAACCCGAACCCGAACCCGAACCCGAACCCGAACCCGAACCCGAACCCGAACCCGAACCCGAAGATGAGCAATCGGTGTCTCCAGAGCCCATGGAGCCTGCATCTGACACGGCTGTTCCAGAGGTTGCAGAAGGTCTGCTGGGCTCGGAAAAAGATACACCATCCCTCGCAGAACAAGCCTCGCCTGAAACAGCCCTATTGAGCGACACAGAGCTTGCGTCAGAGCTCGAACCAGAACAAATTCCTGAGCCTGAGCCTGAGCCTGAGCCTGAGCCTGAGCCTGAGCCTGAGCCTGAGCCTGAGGGGGCGCCCGCGAAACCGGGTCTCTTGTCGCGTATGTTGGGCCGCGGGCGCGCTGCCAATGACGCGCCTGCATCCACTGAGCCACAGGCTGCCAAGCCCAGTGCTCCGGCCCCAACCGCTGTAACTTCGGTCAAGCGTCGGCGCCTCGACGACGATATGCTCGAAGCGCTCGAAGAGTTGCTTATCACCTCGGACATGGGTGTGGACACAGCCCTGCGGGTGACGGCCAATTTGGCCGAAGGGCATATGGGGCGTCGCGTCTCTACTCAAGAATTGAAGGGCCTCTTGCGCGATGAGGTCAGCCGGATCATGGAGCCCATCGCACGCCCCTTGCCGCTCTATCAAAAGCGCCCTCAGGTGGTGCTTGTTGTCGGCGTGAACGGCTCCGGCAAAACCACCACAATCGGCAAACTCGCGAGCCAATTCCGCGCTGCTGGAAAATCCGTTGTGATCGCAGCCGGTGACACGTTCCGCGCCGCAGCCGTAGAACAGCTGCAGGTCTGGGGAGATAGGGCCGGTGTGCCAGTGCTCACCGCTCCAGAAGGCTCTGATCCTGCAAGCCTGGCTTTTGACGCAATGACCAAGGCGGAAGCCGATGGGGCTGATCTTTTGCTGATCGACACGGCTGGCCGACTGCAAAACCGCCAGGATCTCATGGAAGAACTGGCCAAGATCGTGCGTGTGATCAAAAAGAAAGATCCAGATGCGCCGCACAACACGCTGCTAGTCTTAGACGCAACCACGGGCCAGAACGCGCTTAGCCAGGTTGATACCTTCCAAAAACTTGCGGATGTGACTGGCCTTGTCATGACCAAGCTTGACGGCACAGCAAAGGGCGGCGTGTTGGTTGCACTGGCCGATAAATTTGGCTTACCCATCCATGCCATTGGCGTTGGTGAACAAATCGACGATCTGCAGCCCTTTGAACCGGAAGACTTTGCCGCTGCCCTCACGGGACTTGAGGATTGAGCTTTTCCTGGCTCAAAATACTCAAATCCAAACCCAGGCCATGACGTGGTTGGCCGAAATCGAAGGCACAGAGGCAGGCCAAAAGCTGGCGCTCGTCTTGGCGCTAAACGCCGCCTTTCTGCACGCTATTTTTGGAGCCCTGCAAAAAGGCGAGCAAAATCCATGGCTCGTGCGCGGCGCCATAGATGTTTTTGTGTTTCTCTTCGCTCTGCCGATTGCATTTTTTGTGGTGCCTTGGCCGCGGGGAAGCGAATGGGGCCTGCTCTTGGGCGCGTTCGTCATCCATTTTTTCTATAAATACGGAATGGCGAAAGCTTATGAACTTGGGGCCTATACAGTTGTCTATCCAATTGTGCGCGGTATGGGACCGCTCTTCACGGTATTGGGCGCCTATGTCGTCTTTGATGAGCGATTTACAGGTGTGCAATGGATCGGCGTTGCGGTTCTTTTGGCCGGGATTTTTGGACTGGCCATCTACAATTTTGCAAAACTAGAAGAAGGCCGCGAGACACTAATCCCCGCGCTTTTGTTTGCGGTCGCAACGGGCGCGCTTGTCGCGCTCTACACAACTTGGGACGCCTACGGGATGCGCGCGACGCCCAATCCCTTTACCTTCCTCTTTTGGTTCTTCCTGCTTGATGGCCTGAATTTCATCTGGCTGTCCCGCCTTAAATATAAAGTGCTAGTGACCAAGCCTCCTTTGGCCCCTTTGATGAAACGCGGTGCGCTCGGGGCGCTCATTGCGTTTGGGTCCTTTGGATCTGTGATGATGGCCACACGCCTCGATAAGGTGGGCGAAGCCGCAATCTTGCGCGAAACCTCGACGGTTTTTGCAGCCCTCATCGGGTGGCTCATCTTAAAAGAAACCGTGGGGCCACGGCGATTGGCGCTCATGGCATTGATCGCAGGCGGTGCTGTGATAGTTGAGATGGGAGGCTAAAACGAGGCAGCCATGGCAACCGAAAAAGAGATCAACCCTTGGGTCAAACAGCTCCTGGAATTGGGCCCACCAATCGCGTTTTTTGTGATCTACACACGCCTTAAAGATCGCAGTTTTGAGTTTGCGGGTGCGGAATATTCCGGTTTCATCGTCGCAACGCTGATTTTTGTGCCGATCCTTTTGATCTCTATTGCCCTCTTGTGGATGCTGACCGGTAAACTCTCGCGGCTTCAGATCTTCACCGCCGTGATCGTTATTGTCTTTGGCGGGCTCACAGCTTGGTTCAACGACGAGACGTTCTTCAAAATGAAAACCACGCTTGTCTATGGGCTTTTTGCCGCACTTTTGGGTTTTGGCCTTTTGCGGGGCCGAAGCTATCTGGCCTATGTCTTAAGTGATGCGATGCCGATGGCCCAAGAAGGCTGGATGATTTTAACGCGACGCCTTACGGCGGCTTTTGCCGCGCTCGCGATCGCCAATGAAGTGGTCTGGCGCACGCTATCGACGGACCTCTGGGTCAAAATCGAAACCTTTGGATTTCCCATTGCGCTTTTTGTGTTCCTGGCCAGTCAAATCACAATGCTGAGCAAATATATGGAAGACGCGGCCGAAGAAGACAAAAATTAAACTGAGCCGACGCCCCCTCCGCGAAGGTGATCGTGACGTGATCTAAGCGTTATGATACCCATTGAAATACCTATGAGAATAGAGGCGATTGCGAACGTTTGGTAGGTAAACTTTTAAGGACTTTTCCCGCCACCTTTAAAAGGATCTTATGAGAATCGCCTGAAAATAAAGGGTGGTTGGGAGAGGGATGCTTCAAGCTCAATTCGAAGCTGATTTTACGCCTATTCCAAGTTGCACCTGGCGCGTTTTTACAGAGTTTTCCTAGGTGTACGGTCGCCTGGGGAGGGTCGATAGAGCGCAAAAAAAGCTGTTCTGGAGCCTTGCGGAAAATATCTGCTAAACGCCCTTATTGAAAATCGCTGCGTTCGCTACGAACGTCTGCACTTGCGTTGAGAAAGGCGTCACTCTTTTGATGCGTAGCAAACAGCTTGTAGCTTGTTCCCATCCGGATCACGCACATAGGCAGCGTAGTAATTCTCGCCGTACTGCGGGCGTGGCCCTGGCTCGCCTTCGGTGCGTCCGCCCAGACGCAGCGCTGCTTCATGGAAGTCCCTTACGCTTTGCTTTGAATCTGCGACAAAAGCCACATGTGTGCCATTTCCCCAAGTTGCCGGGCGGCCATCTTCAGGTGTGTAGAGATAAACTGTTGGCATGCCGCCTTTCTCGTATGCCGGCGGCTTGCCCGGCGGTTTTGGCAGCCGATTAAAGCCGAGCACGCCAAGAACCTCATCGTAAAAGCGACCAGATCGTTCTGGGTCGTTAGTTCCAAATGTGATGTGGCTAATGACAGACATGCGGAATGCTCTCCTTACCAGAAAAGAATAAAACAAGAACACTTGCATTGCAATCTCTGGGAAGGAGCGAGTGATGTCACCCAAGAAGCCGCCCTTCTCGCAACTGCAGAAAAGCTCAGCTTGTTCGCATTCTACCAGTTCGCTGGTTTTTGGGAGACGAGAAAATCGATGGAAGCTGGCACTGATTGAAGGACGTCATTAAGTAACCAGTGAAAGCAATCTTAGGTTTCAAAAGTGGGGTCGTGTCGATCTGGCGGCGATTCGTCTTCTTTTGATCAACGCCTTTTGAGCTGGACTACTCTTTGTCTGCCAGTCGTGAGCGACCTCAGCCTTTTATGCACTTAGATAGTCGCGAGCTTTACACCTCATCGCGGCAGAGCGCTTGGCTCAAGCAATGAACACCACCGCCACCCAAGGTGAACATCGACATGTCCGGATCGTATACCTCAAAGCCCAGGCTGCGCATCTTGGCGTTGAGATCATCAGCTCCGGCCATGGACAGAACCTTTGCGTCCCCCAAAGCCACGAGATTCACGCCTAAGTTCTTGGCCTCCCGGTAGGAAACTTCAACAATCTCGATCCCCCATCCGCGGACAATCTCCACCAGCCAGGGCTCCATCGCATCAACGCAAGCCACAGCAAGGTTTTCGGCCAAGGGCACAATCAATCCGTCCATATGGACAAATTCACGGCTGATGGGCGCCACCACCGCGTCCCAGCCTTCTGCCCGTACCCATTCGGCAACCTGCTCGCTGCCCTCTTTTTCCGAGCGTTCTCCGCAATAGCCAATAAGAACACGGCCCGGGGCAATGATATTGAAGTCGCCCCCTTCAAAATGCCCAGCGGTCGCAAAATTCCAAATGGGGATACCGTTGTCTTGGTAAAACTGGATCGCGGTCACGTAGTCGGCGCGGCGGCATTTCAACTGCATATGGCAGATCAAAGCGCCCCAAGGGGTCATGGCAGAACTGTCGCGTGCAAAGAAATTGCGATGGAGCGCTTCGCTTGGCTCAAGGTAGTGGCAGGTCACCCCGTTCTCTTCGTAGATGCTGACCATTTCGGCATGTTGCTTCATGGCGAGCTGCAGATCGAACCGATGGCCGGTCTTTTCTGCGTTCGCAAGTGTGCGGCCAATCAAGGGCCCCGCTTCCACCCACCTGTAGTATTCAGGCTTTCCCAAAAGCACGTGATGCAGCTTGGCGTAGTCGTTGTTGATGCCCCAAGTAGAAAGCGCCATGTCTTTGATCCTAGCCTGTTTTTAGCATCGAAATACGACGCTGAGATCACAGGAGAAGTCAACTCCCTGCGCTTACTAACGGCCAATACAACGGCAAACAGAAGTGCGGCTCAGATCTGCGCGGAAAATTTAGGAAGCGTAAAAGCCTGGGAGGCCGATTTAAGTTGCGAAAGATCCCGAGCCTCAAGCTGTTTCATAATGGTGCGCACCATCATTCTCACAGTTGTGAGCTTGAGCTCCGTTCTCATAGAGATTTGGTAGGCCGTGAAGTCTTGCGTTATGCCCGCCAGGATGAGCTTTTCCAGCGCCGTCAATTGTCCTGGATCAGGTTGGCTGAGCTGCACCAATGCTTTGTCCTCAGCAAGCAAAAGATGGTGCAAGACTGGGTCAGCTGACATCTGTGATGGCGTATCGGGCAATACTGTATCTAACAAAGGGGCGTCCTTAACCTGCGCCCCCTTAGATCACTTTAGCGTCTCAGATCCAGAGCCGGGAAACCCATCTGGATAGGCCTCCCTCTCTTTCGCATAGGTGCCTGTGCTGCGAGATCTGTGCACCAAAAAGACCACAGCCCCAAGACAGCCGCCTAGGTTTTCAGGTTCGGAATGATCTGCTTTTTGCGGCTCATAACGCCGGGCAAAACAACACTGTCGCCAGAGACAGAGGCGCCAAAACTCTTTTCGGCCACGGTCTTTGTGAGTGCGTTGGGAATGAGCATTGTGGCTTCTTCATTGAGAATATCCACAACAAACAAAAGCACCTGATCGACGCCGTCTTCACTGGCGACCTGGCCCATGCTCTCCATCAGCGAGGCTTTGCGGTCCAGAACAATTTTCGGCGCTGTGGTTTCCAAAACACTGACCCGGAACTTGGTGCCATCAACAGCGTATTCCTTGCTGTCCATGCGCAGAAGCTCGGCGTCTGAAAAGGCAGAAACGTCTGATTTCGCCGCGAACATCTCATCGGCATAAGCGTCCATTTCGAGCCCCAGATCGGCGGCCAGGCTTTCAGCAAGCGCTTTGTCTGTTGGGGTGGTCGTGGGCGAACGGAAAGCCAGAGTGTCGCTCAGAATGCAGGAGAGCATCGCGCCTTTGATTGCTTCTGGCATATGTGCCGCATGCGCGCCCATCAAATCGTGCATGATGGTCGCCGTGCAGGCGAGAGGGCGAATGGTGATGTCGATGGGCCCTTTGGTCTCAAGGCCACCGGTCAGCTTGTGGTGATCGATCACGGCCTGCACATCCGCATCGTTGATCGACGCGGGCAGTTCGGCGGGGTTGTTTGTGTCGACGATGATGCAGGGCTGATCTTCCGCCACATCTTCGATGATCTCCGGTTTAGGCAAACTCCAGCGCTCCAAAACGAAGGCCGCTTCTGTATTGGGCTCGCCCAAAAGGACGGCTTTGCTGTCGCCGCTTTGATGGTTGAGAAACCATTCCCAAATCAGGGCAGAACCTGTGGTGTCTGTGTCGGGAGATTTGTGACCGAAGATAAGGGTCGTCATGCGCCGCGTCCTAAGTACGAAATTATAATTGCCCGCCTCTTAAATTGAATGGCTCGGTATGTCACGCGTTCAAAAATGCTGATCATTGGTGACCAAAAATACAGAATGTACACCCGTCCAGGTTAGTCGATACCAGCCGTAAAGCCGCCCTGTACCATAATGTCGTCAAACACGTCACTTGACCCCGATCCAATGAAATTACCCGCAACGGTTTGCGCGGTAGAACCATAAAACTGCCCTTGGAGGCTCGCGCTGTCGACGACCCCGTTTGAGGAATTCGCTCCTGTGAACTGAACCGTGACGTCCGGATTGAACGTATTTCCGGTGAATTGCGTTTCTGGAAAGGCGATCAAGAGGGAGGGGAATTCGAACTCTGAGCTAGCGCTGCCACGATCCGAAAGCTCAACTTGGCCTTGAATTGTGTTGCTGTCGAAATTTACGGTAAAGTTTGCTGATCCACTACCAAAACTGTCAAAATACCCGCTGGCGCGCGCAGAGGCGAAAGCCGCGCCGGAATAGGTGGCAAGCCCAGTTCGAAGGCCTAAGGTCTCGGCGCTTGAGTTGAACCCCAAATGGCTCCATCCGCCCACAAATTCGTCCAAACCTCCATCGTAGACTTGGGTGTAGATTGCATCTGCATTTGAGTAGTTTGAGCCTAAACCAACAAGGAAAAATCGCAATTGGCCGATGTCTGCCGTAAACGGGTCGTCCGATCCCGGTGTCCTGGTGAGCGTTGCGGTTTTTCCGTCAATTGTGAGGGATAAGCTGTCATTATCAATCAATGTGACTGAAATATCTACTTCGCCAGCAGATGGCGTTCCTTCTATTATTCGAATGGTCGAATTCTTCATTGTGGAGAACGTCTGACCAATTTCGATTTGATCGCCTGTCTGCGCAAAACCCGATCCAGCAATGGGCGCCGTTTCGGTAACGGGGCCCGTTGAGCTTCCACCGCCACAGGCCGACAAGCCAACCAGGGCCAAAAATCCCAAACCACCGCGCATGACAAACACCCCCAAGTAAACTCACCACCCGGCAGTTTAGGCGGACTTTTGCTGATTAAAAGGAGGCTGAGCCAACGAATGGTTCTTTTGGTTGTACTTTTCTTGCCTCTTCAAGCGCACTGGTTGAGTTCTCAAGTGGGTCCAGGCCTATCCATATTGCTTGGACGACACCGAACGACGAGGTTGGTTTCATGCCCAAGTGCAACTGTCTTCTAAACAAATCAGGTCGTCTCTATCACCCAGGAAGGCTACTGTGCTGCAATAAACCCGCCTTGCACGACAAGATTGGGATCAAGTGTTGAGCCCGCTCCCGCTGCGAACGTACCGCCAACGCGCACCCCGTTGGGGCCGAAGAAGGTACCATTCAAGGTGCCAGGATCCACTGTGACACCATTCGGATTTGGACCGGTGATAAGGGTCGTGATCGTGGTCTCAAAGCCGTTCCCATCCATCATGGTTGGGTTGATTGTGACTGTGGCGTTAGGAATGCCGCCCAGATCGTCAGCCACGCCATTA
This sequence comes from Pseudomonadota bacterium, assembly GCA_039182515.1. Lineage (GTDB taxonomy): Bacteria > Pseudomonadota > Alphaproteobacteria > Rhodobacterales > Rhodobacteraceae > JBCDCE01. Next base: position 34,834 of record JBCDCE010000007.1, read on the forward strand.
ATATCTTCCAAAATCATCGAGCCATTGATGATGTCCGTGTCAAAATCCGCATTAAGCTGGATGGATCCGCCGCCCAATTCACCGCTAGTTGAACTATAAGCATCAAACCGGACCTGCCCTGTATAGGTCACAGAACCATTCAACGCGTTAATTTCATTCGGGTCCGTGTCAAACCCCCAGTGAACATACCCGGCGGTTCTTTCGCCCGTGACCGTATTGAAGAGCAAAAGCCATCCATACTCGAGATCGTCATAGCTTAGCTGTTCGGGGTAAAAGCGAGCATCGACGTTTCCGTTAGAGCCTTCATAACGACTGCCGTTTACGGCAACAACATAAGTGACGCCATCGACCACGAAGGTGAGTTCTGTTGTGCCGCTCACTTCTAGGCTCACATCAGCCGTGGTGAAATCCGGCGCATTGTTGCGCGATGTTATGAGTTGGAAAGGGCGCGGGCGAGACTCGTAGTTCACAAAAATCTGGCTGCCAGGTTCTGCGTAACCTGATGTTGAAAGGCTTGCGGTGGTGCCGCCGCCACCGCCACAAGCCGCCAAGCTCAGAAGTCCAATTCCACAAAAAATCGCACGCATAATGCTGCCCCCAACGTTACCACTTAAAGGCGAAATTAGGCGAATTTCAGCCGAAGACAACAGGTATAAGTGCGAAGATAGCGCTTTTTGTTATTGTTCCACGCCAAGAAAATTACCTTGGATAATCAAATCTGTTGTGCCGTCTTGCGTGCCTGTGAAGGTAAACTCGCCGCCCACGTTTTGAGCTGTGGGTCCGTAGAAGGTGGCATCATAGTTGTTTTGACCAAAAGCCCCAACAATGGTGGTCGTGGACGCATCAAACCGTGGGCTGATGGTGCCAGAAGCGCCATTTCCGGCGATAGGCGCAGGGTCAAAGTCAATGTCGAAGACCGATACGGTTGGGGCTCCAACCAATGGCGCGGAAAACCGTGCAGTGCCGGACAAAGTGTTGGTGTCAAAATCAGCTGTAAAGGTGGCTGTGCCAGCAACACGGCTCAGCCTTACCACCGAAGAGTTTTGATCTCGGTCGAAAAGGGCAGCTTCGCTGTTTCCGCTGTAGGTGGCCGTGCCGGTGCGGTTGCCAACGGTGCCTTGTGAGCTTTCAAAGCCATAGAGTACATATTCCAAATCGCGGCTGATAGAGCCATTCGCCGCATCGAGAAAAGCAACACGCGCAAAATCTGTTCCGAAACGCGTTTGGAACTCAACTTCTTGATTGCCCAATTCACCTTCAAAAATCTCACCATTGAAGTTGGCAGGTGTCATGTCTTCGAGGGTAAACGTGGCGCCGTTGATTGTGAGGGTCACCGTGCGATTGCCTGACGCGTCGGTCCCCGTCACCACGGTGATCGGCGAGTTGGGGATCGTTGCGATACCAGAGCCCGCGATAACATTGCGCTGGGCGGCGACGTTAAAGGTGTTCTGTGAATCAAAGAAAGCTGAGCTTGGGATGGTGGTCGCGGTCGTCTCTGTACCGCCCCCACCGCCGCCGCAAGCTGACAGAGCAATCAAGCCAATGAGGCCGATTGAACAACGGATGACGGTGGTATTTAGAAGAGCCGGACTGGGCATGATGGTGTCCTCGTGGTTCAGGCCCTAACTTGGGCACTTAATACTAACGCCCGTTGTTTTGGGCACATAGGTTGCGGCAGAGCCTGCCGAAGAGATCTGGCATTCGGCAGCTGGGAGATGGCCAGCAAACTGACCGACGTTTCATCACGAAATTCCACCAAACACCATGTGTTGTTATTCGGCTCTTCGATTTTTACGGCGACTTTTTGGCAAGAATGCGGCGAAAGCCGAACTTTGATGCGCTTTTTGATCCTATCGGCGCAAGAAACCGCCATTGTTGCGCCAATCGCAACATTTGAGGCGGGGGGGCTGCGCAAAAAAGCGCCGAAAAAAAACTGCAAAGTGTAGGAGGTAGAGCCATTGACTCGGTGCAGGGGGCTCTCTATCTGACGCGCGTTAGCACTCGCTTGCCGTGAGTGCTAAGAGGAGAAACTTTGAGCTTAAGGAGCTGCAAAGATGGCATTAAAACCGCTTCATGACCGTGTTCTTGTCGAACGTACCGAAAGCGAAGAAAAAACTGCTGGTGGACTGATCATCCCCGATAGCGCGAAAGAAAAGCCTGCGGAAGGCAAGATTGTTGCCGCTGGTGAGGGCGCGCGCAAAGACAGCGGCGAGCTGATCCCAATGGCTGTATCTGAGGGCGACAAAGTGCTTTTCGGCAAATGGTCCGGCACCGAAGTGACCGTAGACGGCAAAGAGCTTCTGATCATGAAAGAAAGCGACATCCTGGGGATCCTCTCCTAAGCGCTTTTTGATCCCGCGCTGGGCAGGCGCTCAGCAGACGACCCCTATTTTTTCTGGAGCTAATCATGGCAAAAGACGTCAAATTTGACACCACCGCCCGCGACGCAATGCTGCGCGGCGTGAACACTCTGGCAGACGCTGTCAAAGTGACCCTCGGCCCCAAAGGCCGCAACGTTGTTCTCGACAAATCCTTCGGCGCTCCACGCATCACCAAAGACGGTGTCTCCGTGGCCAAAGAGATCGAGCTTGAAGACAAGTTCGAAAATATGGGCGCGCAAATGGTCAAGGAAGTGGCTTCCCGCACCAATGACGAAGCAGGCGACGGCACAACAACCGCCACCGTTCTTGCTCAAGCCATCGTCAAAGAAGGCATGAAGTCTGTGGCCGCTGGCATGAACCCAATGGACCTCAAGCGCGGCATCGACATGGCGACAACGGCCGTTGTGGAAGCCATCAAAGGCGCTGCCCGCGAAGTCAAAGACAGCGACGAAGTTGCTCAAGTTGGCACAATCTCCGCCAACGGCGAATCTGAGATCGGCAGCCAAATCGCAGACGCGATGCAAAAAGTTGGCAACGAAGGTGTGATCACTGTCGAGGAAAACAAAGGCCTCGAGACAGAGACCGACGTTGTGGAAGGCATGCAGTTCGACCGCGGCTACCTCTCCCCTTACTTTGTCACCAACCCCGACAAAATGACCACCGAGCTCGAAGATGCGATCATCTTGCTGCACGAGAAGAAACTCTCTTCGCTCCAGCCTATGGTTCCGCTCCTTGAGTCCGTGATCCAAAGCCAAAAACCCCTTCTGATCATCGCAGAAGACGTGGAAGGCGAAGCCCTCGCAACCCTCGTTGTGAACAAGCTCCGTGGCGGTCTGAAAATCGCAGCTGTCAAAGCCCCAGGCTTCGGCGATCGCCGCAAAGCGATGTTGCAAGACATCGGCATTCTCACAGGCGGTCAAGTGATCTCCGAAGATCTCGGCATGAAGCTTGAGAACGTCACAATGGACATGCTGGGCACAGCCAAGCGCGTTGCGATCACCAAAGACGAGACAACCATCGTCGACGGTGCAGGCGACAAAGCCGAAATCGAAGCACGCGTCAGCCAGATCCGGCAGCAAGTGGAAGAAACCACCTCCGATTACGACCGTGAAAAGCTGCAAGAGCGCGTTGCGAAACTCGCAGGCGGTGTTGCTGTGATCCGCGTTGGCGGCATGACAGAAGTGGAAGTGAAAGAGCGCAAAGACCGTGTGGACGATGCTCTCAACGCGACCCGTGCGGCCGTCCAAGAAGGTATCGTTGTTGGCGGCGGTGTTGCGCTTGTCCAAGGCGCTAAAGCGCTCGACGGTCTTTCCGGTGCAAACTCCGACCAAGACGTAGGCATCTCCATCGTTCGCCGTGCGATTGAAGCGCCTCTGCGCCAGATCGCTGAGAACTCCGGTGTGGACGGTGCGGTTGTTGCGGGCAAAATCCGCGAAAGCTCTGACGCCTCCTTCGGCTTCAACGCCCAAACAGAAGAGTACGGTGATCTCTTCAAGTTCGGTGTGATTGACCCAGCCAAAGTTGTGCGCACAGCTCTTCAAGACGCAGCCTCCATCGCAGGTCTGCTGATCACAACAGAGGCCATGGTTGCTGACAAGCCAGCCAAAGACGGCGGCGGCGCCCCAGGCGGCATGTCCGACATGGGCGGCATGGGCGGCATGGGCGGCATGATGTAATCACCGAATTGGCTCAGCCAATTCAGGGAAGGGTGACAGGTAAGTTTGCGACGCAAAACTTGCCGCGGCCCACTCCGCCGAACATATAAGAAAGGGCGCCCAATTAGGCGCCCTTTTGTTTTTGGGGAGGTGATCCAGCCCTGCACAGCGAATGACTGGAGAAACCCCAACTTGATCAATGTTGCAGTTCGTTTGGATGTCGGCCTTGATGTGTTAGTAATGCTTAATTGATCGATCATAGGCAGCTAATTTGGGATGGCTGCCAGGTTGGCTGTCGACATAAACTGCGCACCATTCCGCAAGCCTCAGACCCAAACGCCTGCACATCTCTTTTTCTGCTTCACTTCGAGGTTCTCCCGCGCAGACTGCGCCATAATGAGGCGACATCTTTGACGCGACGTAGTCAGTGACCCCAAAGACAAGCATACCGAAATTCATAAGCAATGTTGTGAGCGCCTGGCAGGTGTGTTCTGAACCACCTCCCCATGCGCCAGAAGAGGAAAACGTGCAAGCAAGCTTGCCATCGAGTTCCCCCCAAACGTCAAAGCTGCGCTCATCCCACCACTTTTTCATGCGCCAAGATATTCCGCCGAGGTTTGTTGGAGAACCGAGGGCGAGGCCGTCCGCCCAATGGAGGTCTTCGGTTTGCGCTTGATCAATGCTTAACAAACGGACACAGACGCCCGGCACGCCGGATACTCCCTCAGCCACCAATTCAGCCATTTTTTGGGTGTAGCCACGATTGTTGCTCTCATAGAGCACAAGCACATTCGACACTTAGCTATCTCCGATATCTACTTTGATGGCGTTGAGCGCAGCAGTGATTGCGGCTTCATCGCGATGAAAGAAAGTCCACTTTCCGTGACGTGCGCGGACAATGAGCCCGGCGCGCTCAAGCTGGCTTAGATACTGCGAAACAGTTCCTTGCGACAGCTCTGATTTTTCATAAATGTAGCTGGCGCAAGCCCCAGGTAGATCGGCGTGTTCCGGCAGCGCAGCTGGAAAATACGTGCGTGGATCCTTCAGCCACTTCAACATCAAGCGGCGATGTGCATTGGCCAAGGCTCTCGTGACTTCATCAACGTCCATAGTTTTGATATATTGCAAAATATCAAAATGTAAAGCTGCTATTCGTGCGACTGCTGCGAACGTCGGGAAAGTCCGCCAAGCGGGTATTTCTTACAAAAACGCAGTATCAATTGACAAACCCGCATCCCAAGATGCGTCTAAGCGCTTCGTTAAAATCACCAAGTGTACCCGTTCAAACTCACAACTCTCTCATGTGAACTGGGGGTCAATGTGCGCAGCGAATAAGGGGCATAAGGAGGAATTCCTTAGATGCAGAGTTAAAAGGATCGATGCTTTGCAGAGCAGCGAAACACCTAAAGCTCCAACCTCACGAGCGCGTGAAAAGACCATCCTTTGCACAGCGAGTTGTTGAAAATCACGGCGTTAGCGGCGACGCTTTGCTATATAGCAAACGCGGGAGCGGCGACTTGGGTATGCAGACACCTCGAAAGCGGCACGACCTAGACCTGCTTTGGCAGGCGTCCTTTTCCAATCCAAAAGAGCTTGTTCTGCGCTACTTGGTCATTGCCGCAATCGGCGCCGTGCTCTTTGCCTATAACGGTGACCCCTTTGGGCCGCTCTGGGCTTTGGGATACCTCTGTGGGCAAGGCGTGCTCGCGCTCAGCCTTTGGCGCAGGGCGCGCTTGCCAACGCGCTTGGACATCGCCCGTGGGATCGCAGGCTGCGCTTTTGCCATTGCAACATTTATGTGGCTGCCGCTGTACTTGCTGGCCTTTGAGGACAGCACCTTGGTTTATTGCGCAGTGCTTGGCCTGGCGTCGGTGGTGCTGCTGAACATGTGGCGTGATGAGCCCCCGGTGAGCGTTGTCGTAATGGACGTTCTTACGGGTTGGATCGTTTTGGCCGTGGTGCTTTACATTTTCGGAGCGCGCAGCGGCTCCACAGCAGAACTCGCAGTGCTCACGCTTCTTACGGTCGTCGCTGGCGGTTATTATAGTGTTGCTGTGATTTCAGCCCGAAGTTTTCGAGTGCGCCTTCGGCAAGCGGCGGAGCGGTCGCTTCAGTCCCAAAAGATGCAAGCGCTCGGGCAATTTGCCGGCGGCGTGGCCCACGATTTTAATAACATATTGACGGTTGTTCAGGGAAATCTTGAGCTACACGAGGATGTCACTGACCCAGTTGAACGCCGCGCCCTCATAAAGGAAGCCCGCCAAGCGACGGAACGGGCGACAGGTCTTATCAGTCACCTCATGGGATTTGCCCGGCAAGCCAACCAAAGCCCCGAAACGATCGAGGTCGAAGCCTTTTTGCGCGACACGATCGCACTCAGTGCGCGGCTTTTACCAACATCCGTCCAGTTGGCGCGCATTGGCGAAGCCAAAGGCCTCCGCATGCAGGCCACACGAGACGGTCTGACCTCGGCGATCTTAAATCTGGTGGTGAATGCCCGTGACGCCATGGACGGCCAGGGTGAAATACAAATCCGAACGCGCGTGCTACCTGAACAAGCAGACCGACCCAAGGAAGGACGGATCATTAGCATCGCAGTGGCGGACAACGGCCCGGGTATGACACCAAACCACCTGGCCCGCGCAATGGAGCCGTTTTTTACAACCAAAAGCAGTGAAAACGGCAGCGGTCTTGGTTTGGCCATGGCAAAAGACTTTGTGGAGCAATCCGGCGGCACCTTGCAAATCACCTCAAACACAACAGGTGCACAGCGTGGCACAGCGGTCGAGATGCGTCTGCCGTTGGATCCAAGCCCTGTTTAGCGTCCAAGACCCTACAGAGCCGATTGAGCGACCGTGCAAAATACAGCGCTGAGGGTTTTAGCAGCTTTGCCCTTGGCACCCAGCGCAAATGGAATGACTTGATGACTGTGTCTCGCTAAGACTGCGATGCAGACATCAAAAGAGAAACGTTCCTTTCGCTTATGGTCAATAAAAATGAAAAGTCACGGCGCATGGCACTTCGACGCGCGAATGGAACGAGAGAGCTTCCAACTCCATCCCAGGTCGGCCGACCTCGCGCGCCAGACTATCTGACGGCGCACGCATGCTTTCGATGCAACAAGTCTTGGAAGATGAAGCCAAGTGAGAAGGAACAGGCCTGTCCTGATTGTGGTCAGCCTATTGATCTTATGGGCCGCTCTTTTAAAGCTCCAAAGAAGTCTGATCGTGAGCAGTGGGAAAAGATAAGGCGTCTCTGGGAGGCTGGGTTTCGCTTTCACAGCTATCGGAGCGATCCCGAGGCAGAACCTTTGCCAAAACGCCTCCGAGATGTTGACGACTTCATAGCGAGAAACCCACAACATCCTTTCAGAATAAGGTGAAGCTGAGGATCAGATCTGCTTTCGACCGGTGGCCTGGGTGCGGACAAACCAGCCAAAGACGGCGGCGGCTCAGGCGGCATGATGTTATCGCTGATTTGGCTTTGCCAATTCAGTGAGGGGTTACAGGCATGTTTGCCTTGCAAACGCTGCCCAGATCCTAACCGTCTGAACAAAAGCAAAGGGGCCCGTGGGCCCTTTGTGTTGAGATCAAGCAGCTAGCTTTGCTTAATCAATCTGGATGTGACAGACACTTTTCAAAGAAGAAGTCACAAGACGGCCCATGCTAAAGGAAAGGACGCCCATTCTGGTGCCATTTTCCTATTGTCGCGATTGTTTGGTTCGAGGCGAACCATTTAGTTCGGTATGAAGCGGCGTGGTTCGGTTTGTCGATTGAGCAGTGTGCAAAAATCAAGATTTGTGCAGGCCAACCTCCCCTGTATTTACGACGCCATCTACGAGTTGGACAAAATCACGGCTGTCGCGATCTGGTGCAATGAAAATAGGACGTAGTACTTTCCACATTTGTATAAACACATCTCGTTGCGACCAACTTTCTAACCAGGGTTTCCAGTCTTCTACGGAAGTGGCCTCTTTACCATTGACCAGTCTTTCGTAGAGAAATTGGCGTTCCGCAGCCAGGATGAGATGATACACGATCATAACGGACTTTTTATCGTACCCCGTTCGCTCAAAGACCGCGTTTGGCACGTCGAATACATCCAGGCTTTCATTCTCTATGCAGTATTCGACAAACCTAAGGTAATAGTCCCTCTGCCGGAACAGCCCCTCTGCCTTATTGCGCTTCTCGAGAAGATCGTTCTCGCGCGCTTTCTGTTTTTCGCGTTCTTCAGTTTCTCTTCGATTATCTTCGATGGAGAGCTGTGTCTGTCGGAACATCAGCCACGCCGTGGCTAGTGCCGCCGCAGCAGAAAATGCCGCCGCGATTGCTGCTATAGCTTCTATACTCATACACCAAAAGTGGTATCTACTGGTCGCAGAAACAAGTCGCCATACTTTACACGCACTGTAGACGCGCCCTAAGCCTTTGAAAACGTTGGGGTGCCTTTATGCGCATAAATCTCGAATTCTTTCCGAACTCCCAAGGTTAGTCCTTGATTTGATTATGTCTAAGCCCGCGCTTTGTGCACTTTGGCGGAGGTCCCACAATCAACTCACAAAACCGCACCCCAAGGTGCGTCTGAGCGCATCGCTCAACTCGCCGATGGTATCTGTTGAGACGTACATCCCGCCGGTGTGGTCTGAGAGGCATTTGGCGACGGAAATGCCGTCGGGGAAGCGGTTCACGTCTGGGCTGTCGAAGGCGAAGCGGTCTGTCACAAACCGAAATCCAATCACGTGCACGGTGAGATTTGCGGAAGCACGCGCCAGGTCTGCTCCGAGCGCGCAGGGCGTGCCGCCGCAGGTTTCATTACCGTCTGTTACCAGCACCACGATGCCAGGCTCTGTCCGGTAATTCAGAACCTCAGCCGCCGCGCGCACCGCTTCTGTAAGGGGGGTCAGGCCCTTTGGATCCAAACCCGCAATTGCGTCCATCACGGGCTCAGCGGCATTTGGAACGGGCTTAAACTTGAGGTTTACCCCCTCACAAGACTCCTCGGACCCAGGACCATAGGTGATCAATCCGATCCGACGGAACGGCGCAATTTGCGGCATCGCATCGTCCAGAGCAGTGCGCGCATCGTCGATCCGACGTGGCTCATCCGCCCGGCGCGTCAGCTCGGCCATGGAGGCGGAGCCGTCAAACACGAGCATTGCGTCGCGCGTGCAGTCTTGCGCGGAAACAGGCGTGATGTGAGGAAACACACCCGCCAAAAGAGCGACCATAGTTGTGATGGGACGTTTCATGTCAAAAGCAGATAGCGTCATGATGTCCTCGTCAACTCCGGGCACTCTTTCCTTTCCATATCTCGCCCTGCTAAGGCGCGGCCATGACCGGCTATTGTTTGACACAGGCGCGCGTTTTGACGCCACAAGGGTGGAGCAATGCCCCCCTCGCGTTTGGAACGCATATTGGCGAGGGCGATCAGACCTTGGACGCCTCAGGACTTTGGGCGCTTCCCGGCATTATCGATCTGCATGGCGACGGGTTTGAACGGCATGTGGCACCTCGGCGCGGCATGTTGCGGGACTTCAGCCAGGCGCTCAGCGCTGTGGAAGGCGAACTGGCAAGCTCTGGGATCACCACGGCTTATCTGGCGCAATTTGTTTCCTGGGAAGGCGGCATGCGCGGGCCTGAGTTTGCACGCGATTTCGCGCAAGGGATGGCTGAGTATCCCGCCTTACTCGACATGCGCATGCAATTGCGGCTTGAGACCCATTTTTTCGAAGGTTTTGAAACGGCCTTGGAGATCATCGAAACCCATGGGCTCGACTTCTTGGTTTTGAACGATCACTTGCCCCATAAAGCCCTCGCCGCTGGCAAACGCCCGCCGGGATTGGTGGGGCAGGCTCTCAAAGCCAAACAAAGCCCCGAGGCGCATCTTGCGATGCTCGAAAAGCTCCATGCGGCAGCGCCACTTGTGAGCGACAAGCTGAAAGATCTAATTGAGCAGTTGCCCGGCGGGGTAGTGGTGGGAAGCCATGACGATCCGGATGCTGCAACACGACACAAGATGGCAAAACTTGGGGCCAGGCTTTCCGAATTTCCTGAGAGTTTTGACGCTCTCGAAGCCGCAAAAGAACAGAACGCACCAATCGTTTTGGGCGCGCCAAATTTAGTGCGCGGCAAAAGTCATAAAGGCAATTTGGCTGTCGCGGATGTGATCCGGGCGGGCTATGAGGTGGCGCTTGTCTCTGACTATCACTACCCGAGCCTTTGTGCTGCGGTTGTGCTGCTGGCGGATCAAGGCATGGCTTTTGAAAAGGCCTGGCGGTTTGTTTCTGAAATCCCAGCCAGGGCCATGGGATGGACGGATCGGGGCCATTTAGCGGACGGAGCGCGCGCTGATGTGGTGCTCTTTGATCCTAGATCGCAGCAGATCGTGGCAACTTTCGCAGCTGGTAAGCCCGCCTATGTTGCGCCGCCGCTCTTGGCGCGTTGGTTGGCAGCCTAGGTACAGTGCATCGAGGTGCGCACAGTTGCGTGAGAGGGCTTGGCTTTAGAGCCCTTGCCCGTCAGGGAGTTGGTTATGGACTTCTCAACCAAACACCTGCGCCTCGCACTACTCGTTACGCTCACCATGGTGGCATTTGCTGCCAATTCTCTTCTAAACCGCATAGCCCTCTTAGAGACCGGGATCGGGCCAATGAGCTTCGCAGCGATCCGGCTGGCTTCAGGTGCCGTGGCCTTAGGGCTCATGGTGTGGGTGCGCCGACGAGGCTGGCCTCGCTTGGATGTGCTGCAGGGCCTCTGGCTCTTGGTCTATGCGCTTGGGTTTTCTTTTGCCTATGTCTCATTAGACGCAGGTTTAGGCGCGCTTTTGCTCTTTGGCGTGGTGAAGATCACGATGTTTGCAGGGGCCGCCGTAAGTGGAGAACCTGTTCCAAATCAACGGCTTCTGGGGGGCGGCGTGGCCTTTGGTGGGCTCGTCTATCTGCTTTGGCCCGCAGGGGCCGGGGCCCCCGCTTTGGGTGCTTCAGTGATGATGGCGCTGGCCGCAATCGGCTGGGGGCTTTATTCTTTGCGAGGGCGAGGGGCTACGGATCCGCTGGGCCAAACGGCGCTCGCATTCATCTTGGCGGCCCCAATTGGCCTCCTCGGACTGTTGTTGCGCCCGGATGAGATCACCGCGATGGGTGCGTTTTACGCTGTAATTTCGGGCGTGGTGACCTCTGGGCTTGGATATGCACTTTGGTATCACGTGTTGCCGCAACTGGGCGCGAGCCGAGGGGCGGTGGCCCAACTCACCGTGCCCGTGATCGCGATTTTTGCGGGCGCGCTTTTGTTGGGTGAGCCGATCACAATGCGGATTCTGGCGGCAACAGGCTTGGTTATCTTCGGCGTTGGCCTCGCACTGCGCGCGGCACAAAAACCGAGCCCCAAGTAAAGTTTGGCGTCTTAGCTTCGCTTGATGCGGTTCACATGGCCCATTTTGCGCCCGTCGCGTGCTTCTGATTTTCCGTAAAGATGCAGCGATGCACCCTCTGAGAAAAGGTCCCCGAGCCGCTCGATATCGCTGCCGATGAGATTTTCCATTTCGACGTCCGCGAAACGAGCCCCGTCGCCAAGCGGTAGGCCAGCCACGGCGCGAATATGCTGCTCGAATTGGTCGATTAAGCAACCCTGCTGGGTCCAGTGTCCTGAATTATGAACCCGCGGCGCGATCTCATTCACGATCAAGCCGTGCGGCGTGACGAAAAGCTCCACGCCCATAACCCCCACATATTCCAGAGTGCTCACGATCTTGCCCGCGAGCAGAGCCGCGTCGCTGCGTAAAAGGGCAGGGATGTCCGCAGGGGCCGTGGTGCGGCGCAAAATACCGCCCTCATGGAGGTTTTCGCCGGGATCATAGACGGCAACCTGGCCATCCTGAGCGCGTGCCACAATCACAGAAATCTCTTTGGAAAAGTCGACAAAGCCTTCAAACACCGCAGGTGCTGCAGACAGGGCCGCAATGGCCTCAGGGATTTCATCCGGTGAGCTTAGGCGCTGTTGGCCTTTCCCGTCATAACCAAAACGCCGGGTTTTCAAGATCCCGTTTGGTCCGAGCTTTTCCATCGCGTCCCGCAGATCTGCTTCAGTATCCACCGCATGGAACGGGGCGGTTTGCAGGCCAATGTCTTGAAGAAACGTTTTTTCTGTGAGCCGGTCTTGGCTTGTGGCAAGCGCTGTACGACCTGGATAAATTCGCGTGCCTGAGGCTTCCAAGAGATCCAAAGCAGCTGTGGGGATGTTTTCGAACTCATAGGTGATCACATCAACATCCGCGGCAAAGGCGCTGAGCGCTTTCACATCGTCATAAGCCGCGGCCGTGTGACGATCCGCAACTTGGGCGGCTGGAGCCTCAGAACTGGGATCAAAGATATGACAGATATACCCGAGCCTTGAGGCCGCTACTGAGAGCATGCGCCCCAATTGACCACCGCCCAGAATCCCGATCCGAGCACCTTGTGCGAGAGGCTTAGTCATCACTGGGCTCCTGGGGGATCGAGGCTGTTAGCTCTGCGCGCCAATTGGCAAATCGTTGGCCTAGGTCTGGGTCTTGCAAGGCGAGGATTTGAGCGGCCATGAGGGCGGCGTTGGCCGCACCGGCTGTGCCAATCGCCATTGTGCCAACCGGGTAGCCTTTTGGCATTTGCAGGATGGAATAGAGGCTATCAACGCCCGATAAGGCTTTGGTCTGCACAGGCACACCCAAGACCGGAAGCGAGGTTTTCGACGCCACCATCCCCGGCAAATGGGCCGCTCCGCCAGCGCCTGCGATAATCACTTGAAGGCCGCGCGCTTGGGCGGTCTTGCCATACTCCCAGAGGCGATCCGGGGTGCGATGGGCTGAAACGATCTTGGCCTCATAAGGCACTTCAAGTGTTTCAAGGAGCGTTGCGGCCTCGCGCAATGTGGGCCAATCGCTTTGCGATCCCATGATAACGCCAACTTTCGGATCCGACATCGCTTGGTCCTCTGTGTTATAGAGCGGGTTCGATACGCCAAAGCCAGCGGCATCGCAAGTTATCTAGAGCTGGGGATTTAGCCGGGTGAAATTCGGGAAAAAATACCGAAACCCTAATATTTTGAGCCGCAATTGCGTCCGCACAAATGGTTCAAAGCGCTAGGCGATGATATCGGGTGTGAGCTGGTCTTCGAGCTGAGAAATCCGGTCTTTGAGCTGAAGCTTTTGTTTTTTGAGCCGCCGCAAGGCCAAATGATCGAAGTTGCTCTCTGCGAGGGTGTCGATTGCGGCATCAAGATCGGCGTGCTCTTGACGCAAAACCTCAAGCTTCACGCGTAAAACCTCATCATGTTGCATTTCTTGGGGCGGGGTCATGGGCGCGTGTCCGGCTGGGTCTCTTCTAGCTTTGAGTATATGTAAGGGCTTTTAACAAATACGCCTAGGATTTGTTGGCCTCTTGCACTGTGAGCCTAGCAATCCCATATTCCTATCAGGCGCCGCCAAACCTGGGGCGCTCAACACACGTCGCTTTGATAAGGACGCGAGACATGACGAAACTAACACTGGGAACTCACCCGTTCCTTTTGGGCTTTGAAGGCCTCGAGCGTTTGGTAGAGCGCACGGCCAAAACCGGAAACGACGGTTACCCACCCTATAACATTGAACAAACAAGCGAATTTTCCTATCGCATCACGCTTGCTGTGGCAGGATTTGGGGAAGATGCTCTTAGTATCACGGTCGAAGATCGGCAACTGGTGGTGCGCGGGCGCCAAGCAGATGAGCCGGAAAATCGCGTTTTTCTGCACAGAGGTATTGCCTCCCGCCAGTTTCAACGCAGCTTTGTTTTAGCCGAGAACGTGGAAGTGGGGGCTGCGCGGATGGAAAATGGGCTTTTGCACATCGACTTAACCCGTGCTGAACCTGATCGTGTTATCCAGACCGTCAAAATTGAGAAGGGGTAGACCAATGAGCGCAGACAATCCTACACCAAACCTGATCCAATCGCCCGACCGTCAGGTCGTTTACGTAAAGCCGATGGACGTGGCGGATCTTCCCTCAGACGTGCAAGATCAGGCAGATGGTTTGAATCGTGTATTTTCGGTGCACAATGAAGCGGGCGAGCAGTTAGCAATCGTCGCAGATTTGCAATTGGCCTTCCATTTGGCCCGTGAGCACAACTACGAGCCGTACACGGTTCACTGACCCAAAACCCTAGATTTGACACTGCTTGAGGCCTACCTGATCGCGTGGGCCTTGTTCTTTTTTGTGGAATAGATTTGGGTGCGCAGGAGCATTCAGCACAAAACCGGAATGCAGCGAAATCTCGCAAAACGAGGCGCGGGTCAAAGGGGCAACATGGATGGCAAAACGCGTAGCTTTTGAATTGGGCGGCCGCGAAATTGAGCCTGGCACTCAAGCCACCGTAAATCTGCCCGTCAGCGTGATGCCGGATCATACGCCCGTGCACCTAAGCGTTGAAGTGATTCACGGCAAACGTAAGGGCCCGGTGGTCTTTGTGAGTGCGGCGATTCACGGCGATGAAGTCATGGGCGTTGAGATCGCACGACGCCTTTTGGGCAGTGTCAGCCCGGATAAATTGCGTGGCACTTTGATGGTGGTGCCAATTGTGAACACCCTCGGATTTCTCAATCGCTCCAGGTATTCACCAGATAGGCGGGACCTCAACCGCTCGTTTCCTGGAACAAAGGGCGGCAGTTTAGCCTCTCGTCTCGCACATCGATTTATGCACGAGATTGTCGCGCGCTCGGATGTGGGGATCGATCTTCATTCCGCAGCGGTGCATCGCACAAACCTGCCTCAGATGCGGGTCTCTCCTGATACGGCGCGCCCTCTTCAACTCAGTAAAGCTTTTGGCGCGCCAGTGGTTTTGATCTCGCCTTTGCGCGAAGGCAGTCTGAGGGCAGAGGCCCGTGAAATGGGTGTAGACGTCCTGCTTTATGAGGCTGGTGAAGGCCTAAGGTTTGATGAGATGGCGGCGCGAACAGGAGTGGCCGGAATCTTACGTGTTTTACATGCACTGGAGATGGTCAGTGCGCGTGGTATTCCAAAGCTCAAAGCTGACCCTTTGGTGTGCAAAGAGAGCGCATGGGTGCGCGCGCCTGCTGGGGGGCTTTTGAGAGTGCAAAAAGGGGAAGGGAGCCTCGTTGAAGAAGGCGAACGCTTGGGCACAATTTCAGATCCTTTTGGCGAAACGGAATGGGTGGTAACCTCGCCCAGCAACGGGATCATTGTGGGGCGGGCCGTTCTGCCTGTTGTGAACGAAGGAGACGCGTTGTTTCACATCGCAGAAATAACCGCACTAGAAGACGCTGAAGACCGCGTTGACCAACTTCAAACACAGCTCGCACAGTCTCCCCTTTTTGACGAAGATGAGATTATTTAGCTAATAAAATACACGTTAAAAGTGTTTATCATTTAAATACAGTTCGTTTTTGGATCATTGCTTAACAATTGTGCAAATACCCTTTAAACCCTCCCAAAACTGAAGACCAAATTTGTTATTTTTTGTTTAGTGGAGGTGTCGATGCGCGCATTTTTTGCGGCAAAGACAGTGATTTTTGTGGCTTATTCGACTGCAGTCTATGCGGTAGATGAGCCCGTTATTGTGACAGAAAATGAGACGATACTCAGTAAAATCTACGCTTTAATAAACACAATGCCAGTACCCGCAGTTGCTTCAGCCATCGCTCTATTGCTAATTGCTGTGGTTGTTTTTCGACGTTTGCCAAAAGCTTAAACGCCAGACACCGCGCGTTTACTCAGCAGCTTCCTGAACCTCGTTTTCAGCCTCAGCCAAGAAACGTTCCGCTTCCAAAGCTGCCATGCAGCCCATGCCAGCAGAGGTCACGGCTTGTCGGTATTTGTGATCCGTAAGATCCCCTGCCGCAAAGACGCCTGGAATGGACGTTGCAGTGCTATCGGGCTTTGTGACGACGTAGCCACCCATGTGTGTCTCCAGCACATCTTTGACCAATTCGTTTGCGGGCGCATGACCGATGGCAACAAACACGCCCTTGCAGGCTATTTCGCTGATCTCTCCAGTTTGGGTATTTTTCACCCGTACGCTTTCGACCCCCAACGGTGAGTCTGCGCCGATGACCTCAACTACTTCGTGAAACCAAAGCGGCTCAATTTTCTCATTCTTGAAGAGACGATCTTGCAGAATTTTTTCGGCGCGCAGCGTGTCGCGGCGGTGAACGAGGGTCACTTTGGAGGCAAAGTTGGTGAGGAAAAGCGCTTCCTCCACAGCCGTATTGCCCCCGCCAATGACCACAATCTCTTCGCCGCGGTAGAAAAATCCATCGCAAGTTGCACAGGCTGACACCCCAAAGCCCTTGAACTTTTCTTCCGAGGGTAAGCCAAGCCATTTGGCGCGCGCGCCAGTGGCTAAAATCACAGCATCGCAGGTGTAAGTGGTGCCACTGTCGCCATGGGCCGTGAAAGGGCGCTGATCTAGATCCAGCTTGGTGATGATGTCACCAACAATCTCGCAGCCCATTGCACTGGCATGTTCTTGCATGCGCACCATAAGATCAGGGCCTTGCACCTCGGTGTCACCCGGCCAGTTTTCCACCTCAGTCGTGGTTGTAAGTTGCCCACCAGGTTCAATCCCTTGCACCAAAAGCGGCTCAAGCATGGCACGGCTTGCATAGACCCCAGCGGTATAGCCCGCAGGCCCAGACCCAATGATAAGAACTTTGGAATGGCGCGTATTCGACATGGGTCCCCCGGATGATTCATCGCCTGAGCAGTTGGCGCGTTGATAGGGTATAAGGGGGCCGTCGGTGGGAGAAAAGGGCATGCGACGAAAACGTGATTGCTTTTCGAGCCTTTCCAAATCTTGCGCTCTTGCGAAACATTATTGCGCATCCGTGCGCTTTAACGTAAGGTATCTGCCAAGCCACAATAGGGATACGCCACCATGTCCGCCGCCAAACTGGACTCAATCGACCGTAAAATCTTGGCCGAGTTGCAAGCAGATGGACGCATGACCAATGTTGAATTGGCTAAGCGTGTGGGCATCTCAGCTCCGCCCTGTTTGCGCCGCGTGCGGACGTTGGAAGAAGCGGGATACATTCGCGGCTACCACGCAGACGTTGACAGTCGCGAACTTGGATTTGAAGTGCAAGTCTTTGCGATGGTTGGTCTTCAAAGCCAAGCGCAAGCGGACTTGACCGAATTTGAAGCACGTTGCGAGGCTTGGCCCTTGGTCCGCGAATGCCACATGCTCAACGGCGAGGTGGATTTTATCCTCAAATGCGTGGCACCGGATCTCAGCTCGTTTCAAGCTTTTTTGACCGAAGACCTTCTCGCCGCGCCCAACGTTGGCAGCGTGAAAACATCCCTTGTCATTCGCGGCGCGAAAGATCAGCCGGGTGTCCCGTTTGAGGTTTTGGAAGAGCGCCTTAGCCAGACGGCCTAAGCGCTTAACCCCGAAGGGTTCGGCTCAATCGCGCCGTAAGCTCTCTAGCTCTTCACTTGTCAAACGCGGATAGCTCAGCGGACCAAAGTCGCGCAGTCGTGTGACATGCGGGAAGAACGACAAGTAGAGTTGCAGTCCATGTGCGTAAAGCACCTGTCCAACCTGTGGCCCAGGATGAAAGCTCTCCACCTCAACGCCATTGACGAGGACCAGCGCGTGTTTCTCAAATGCGATATGGAACACGCGAACAGGGCTTATTGGGTTCATGCCAATGGCTTGTTCGCCGTCTTGTTGCTCAGCAGCCGAAATCAACGCTTTGTCGTGGCCGATGGTGGCTTGAAGGTCGCCTGAGCGATAAACAAGCCGCGCAGAAGGCCCTAAGATCAAATCCCTGGACGGCCTGCTGATACCAAGACTGTCAGCCTGCAACCGTGTGAGCGGCGACGTCAGCGCAGCTTGGCTTGGCTGACGCGGATTGAGTGTCATGCAGCCTTTCCACAAAAGGGGCAAGGGACCGTGGTCGACCGTGTCCACAAGATCGCCTGGCCAGATGTCTTCAACCGCAATGGGGCCTTGAGGGGTGCTGAGCAGCGATCCATGGGACAGCGCTGAAAAAGCGTCCTCAAATATTGGGCGCGCAGGAGCGAGGCCTGTGATGTCTTTGAGCGTTCCATCTGGTGTAAGCCCTTGGATTTCGACCCGACGTGTCGGTGTGCGAGACCTTGGATCGGTGGAGGGAAGGGTCGAAGTTCGGGACTTAACAACATCTGCCGCGAGGCCAGCGGCGAGGGTGGGGACGTTCATCACGGGTCTCTCATTACGAGCTCAACGCTGGCCCCCACCAGCAACATCGAACGGTTACGTTACGATGGTACTTTTTTGACGGTTTTGATGACGAGCTGTCAAAGATTCGTGAATTTTGCCTCGGCGAGTGGGAATAATACCGGCGAATTCCAGGGAATTGTTCTCCGTTGCTTTAACAATCGTGCCACATTGTGAGTCGGTCGATGGGTGATGGCTTTGCTGCGTTACCGAAACTCACCTCGTTTTCTACCCCAGGATGCGCAATTTTAGATCTCAGATGAACGCGGCGCGCAGTTTTTTTCGTTGCCGCTTAGGAAGCACTCTTGGTCCCAAACAAGACAAAACCGCCTCCGACGTTTGCCGGAGGCGGTTCGCACTCTTTATCCGCACTCACTCGTTATCTTGTTAGCCCGTCCGGAGCCGCTCCCTTTTGGGTCAGCTGGCTTTGCGGGCAATCTTTGCCTTGCGACGCGCGCTGCGCGACCAAGGGAATTCATGTTTGGCGCACTGATCCACGAGCGTTTTGAGGCTTTCCTTGCGGGTCTCACGTCGTGTCATTGGCCGATCCTCTCCATTCTTCTGGTTTTCCGATTTGCTCCCTTTGACGCTTTGGATTTGAGCGCTTTGGCGAGAGCTTCTCGGTTTCTTCTATGAGGCTAAGATGCTGATCCATTGCGGCTGCTGTAGGGCAGCAATCGTGAAAGAATAGAGAAAAACTGTGGTTTTCCACAGTATATCCCTATGGTTGATTTGTGAGGAATTTCAGGGCGATACCCGGAAAACAGATAAAATGCGCCACATTTCACGGGCGGTTGGCCACAGTTGCTAACGGAAAGTGACCCACTTTGGTGTCTTTCGAATAGCGCGGTTAAAGCGAGATTGCCGAAATCAGACGCCCGTAATCGGCTTGTTTTTGGTGAACGCTTCGGCGGTAGGAGAAAAAGCGCGCTTCATCTTCGTAGGTACAGTGCCCGGTCCAGTTGGCGGAACCCACGCCTGCTGCTCGCAATCGGGACAATCCAAAGCGCGGAAGATCAAACTGGTATTTGTCGCCCTGACCTTGAGCGAAGAATTCAGCGTGATTTTCATCCTCGTCCAAAAACCGGTCGAGAAACTCCGGCCCAACCTCATAATTTTTCTGGCTGATCGAAGGCCCAATGATCGCTGTGATGTTTTCCCGCAGAGCGCCCAAGCGCTCCATGGCTTCAATTGTGCGCTCCAAAACACCGTTTAGAGCGCCTTTCCATCCTGCATGGGCTGCGCCAATGACCTTGGCTTTGGAATCTGCAAAAAGCACAGGCTGGCAATCGGCGGTGAGAATCCCCAAGGCCAAGCCAGGCATCGCACTCGCCATACCATCTGCCTTTGGGCGCTCAGATAGAGGGGCGTGCACCTCAATCACATCTGGCGAATGCACTTGATAAAGTGTCGCGAGGTTTTGCTCCGGCACATGCAGGGCTTCAGCAACACGGGCGCGGTTAATCTGAACCGCTTCGCTTTGATCCGTGCTGCCCAAGCCGCAGTTCAGTCCTTGAAAGACACCCGACGATGCGCCGCCCTTACGGGTGAAAAACCCGTGGCGCATCGGAAAAAGCGCATCTGATCGGATGATCTCGAGACTCACGGTGATAATCCTGGCAATTGAGCAGCATGGGGCGGAACACATCCCAATACTTTAAACAGCGTCCCCATTTCCGAAGGGGAGGTCAAGCGCTCCAGCGCGGCGTCATGGGAGCTTCGCGCAGATCCGCTGAGGGACTGGGCTAGTCTTTCGGCACGTTGGGCAATGCCAAGGCGATTTAAGAACAACCCCTGCTCGGTCAATGAGCTGGCAGCCAGTCCAGCAGAGGTGGCGGCTTTGGCCAAGCTTTCAAATTGAACATGGGCTGTGAGATCCGCTTGCCCGGGATCGCTGAGAGGATCGACAGGTTTGTGGGCCCGCACAGCTTGAAAGGTAGAACCTGTTGTTTGCCAATCTCCATAATCTATGATCAAGGCGGCTCCCCCAAACCGGGCGATATGGCCCGCAAGCTGGGCCATGATTGCTTCAGCTGGGGCACATGTTTCGACTAAGTCCCTAGGTTCTGCCTGCGCGACGCGTGCGCGAAGGGCGTCGATCGCCGCCTCTGGCCCACGGCCCCAGATGAAAGATGGCTCTGCCTCTTTAGCTTCAGGCGCAAGGCCGATCATCCGTTCGCTCCAACCGCTTTCGGTGCGGATAAATTGCCGGATCGGCAAAGCATCAAAAAATTCGTTGGCCACCAGCCATAGCGGAACATCAGGTAGGCTTTGCACAGTATCATGCCAAGTGAGCCTGTCGCTTGAGCAAAAGCGCTCCAAAGCTTTGGATTGGATCTCGCGCAGATGAGGCGAGGCTTCAACCAAATGAACCCGCATAGCATCGTGAAAGCCAGGTACAGTACGCGTCGCGCGCAAGACATCTGCCATGAGTGTCCCGCGCCCTGGTCCAAGCTCTGCCAAACCAAAGGGCTTTGGCGCGCCTTGGTCCAGCCAGTTTTGGGCCAAAGCCAATCCGATCAATTCTCCAAACATCTGGCTGATTTCGGGGCTTGTGATGAAATCGCCGGCGGATCCAAAGGGATCTTGGCGCATATAGTAGCCATAGGTTGGATGGGCCAAAGCCAAAGCCATGTAACGATCCACGCCTATCGGGCCCTCAGCTGCGATCTGAGATGCGATAAGCGCGGCCAAGCTCATGAGGCGTGGTGTTTGGCTGGATCTTTTCGAAACAAAAGCCAAAGCCCAATGGCAATCATCGGCAAGGATAGCAACTGACCCTGTGTGATCCCAATCCCATTCACGTGAAGGATATAGCCCAAGGGATTCCCTGGCGTGACAAACTGCGCATCAGGTTGACGGAAGAACTCCACAAACACGCGCGCTGCACCGTAACCTGCAAAAAACACGCCAACCGCAGCCCCGGGGCGTTTCAAAATGTCAAATCGCCAAACGAGCACG
Source organism: Pseudomonadota bacterium (assembly GCA_039182515.1). GTDB lineage: Bacteria > Pseudomonadota > Alphaproteobacteria > Rhodobacterales > Rhodobacteraceae > JBCDCE01. The sequence continues at coordinate 56,049 of JBCDCE010000007.1, forward strand.
ATCAAAACGAGCCCCAAGAGAAGGCCCTCCAGTCCCGCCTCATAAAGCTGCGACGGATGGCGTGCGCAGGCCCCAAGTACTCCCGGGCAATCCTGCGCCGCTTGGCCTGGGAAGACGACGGCCCAAGGGACGTCCGAGGGTCGCCCCCAAAGCTCGGCATTTATAAAGTTAGACAAACGCCCAAGCAAAAGCGCTGGAGGCACAGAAATTGCAATCGCATCGCCCACCGACAAAAGCGCCAGTTTGTGGCGCTTGCAGTAGAGATAGATGGCCAGCAAAACGCCCAAGAAGCCGCCATGAAACGCCATGCCGCCCTGCCAAACAGCCGGGATCTCGGCGAGATTTTGCAGGTAGTAGAAAGGACGGTAGAAAATCACGAACCCTAGGCGGCCCCCCAGCAGAACGCCTATGATGATCCAGGTCATCAGGTCCTCGACTTGCTGAGGTGTCATGGGGGGGCTGTCTTTTGCCCAAAGTCGAGTGGTTTTCACAGCGGCCAGCGCGATGCGCCACCCAATCAAAATTCCAACAATGTAGGCCAATGCGTACCAGCGGATCGGAAAATCCAGCAATGGTATCGTCACCGCGACAGGATCAAAATTTGGAAAGGAAAGCGCGGCGGCAAAAGCGGGCAACATCATGGGCCTTTCGCATCAAGAATCGGAATTTGCTTGAGCCTGAGCCCCTGCGCACCCATATAACGACCAAGGCTGATGAGCTAAAGGTGTAGGGACCATGCAAACACGCAACAAAATCTTCGACGATATTTCTCAACTGATGACCAATGCGATGGGCGTGGCCCAAGGCGCAAAGGAAGAAGCTGAGACAGCCATGAACTCTATGATCGATCGGTGGTTGGCTGACCGTGATTTTGTGACACGTGAGGAATTTGATGCCGCCCGCACGATGGCCCAAAAAGCACGCGAAGAAAACGCGAGCTTAGAGGCCCGTTTGGCAGCCCTCGAAGCAAAGCTCTCCAATTGAGCTGACGTCTGGGCTTAGCCCGACGGTCTTATCTTTTCCTTGGTGAAAAATACTCAAATCCAAAGGCACGCGCCTTTGGCTCCATTTGTGCATAGAACTTGGGCCCGAGTTTGATTTACCCACAACTTATTGCGCGCGCTGTAAACTATTCGCTTTACAGATGCGCTGCACCCCTTACGGTATTTGGTAGGGGCACAACAAAAAACCACTGTCCCTAGAGCAGGCAACAAGCGCTAGGGGCGCTGCCAGACCCCGGCGCGATTATGCAGAGGGGTAGCCTCATGGCCGTATCCGAGCAGTATCTTGAAACTGAAGACCTTCATCCGATTGATATCGTCGAGCATCTCGCGGAGCATCATTCTTGGGATTTCGACCGTATCGCGGATGATCAGATTGCCATGGCAGTCGAGGGCCAGTGGCGCACCTATTCCATCACTTTGGCCTGGTCGAGTTATGATGAAACACTGCGGCTGATCTGCACCTTTGAAATGGAACCGCCCGAAGAAAAAATGCCGCAGATTTTTGAGGCCTTGAATGCGGTAAACGACATGTGTTGGGCCGGAGCCTTCACCTATTGGAGCGCCCAGAAGCTCATGGTTTACCGCTATGGGCTTGTGCTCGCGGGCGGGCAGATGGCCTCTCCAGAGCAGATTGACACAGCGATCAATGCAGCTGTGATGTCGGCCGAGCGGTTCTATCCGGCGTTCCAATTGGTCTCTTGGAGCGACCAAAGCGTTGAGAGCGCGTTGCAAGTGGCCATTGCAGAGGCCTATGGGCGGGCGTAACCTGCATCCCTGAACAGGGGAAAAGACAACACATGCAGGATTTAGGAATGGACCGCGGCCTGGTGGTGCTGGGCTGCGGAAAAATGGGCCAGGCGTTGGTTCAAGGTTGGCTCACCGGCGGATTGGATCCCCAAAACGTCTGGATATTGGATCCGAACCCGGCTCCTTGCCTGAAAGACTGGGGTGTTCATGTGAACACCGCACTTCCACAAGCCCCCTGGGGTGTTATGATTGCGGTGAAACCCCAAATGATGGGCGAGGCCTTGCCGCAAATCACGCGGGTCTCAGGCGAAGACACGGTCTTTTTATCAATCGCAGCCGGCGTGACGCTCAGCCATTTCGAAGAGGTCTTGGGCAAGCGCCCGATCATTCGGTCTATGCCCAATACGCCCGCCGCGATCGGCCAAGGCATCACAGCCATTGTTGGCAACGCACGTGTCACCGAAGAACATTTAACCGGCGCTGAAGCCTTGCTCTCCGCGGTGGGAGAGGTTTTGCGCGTCGAGACCGAAGCCCAAATCGATGCTGTGACAGGCGTCTCAGGATCGGGGCCTGCATATGTCTTTCATCTTATTGAGACGCTTGCAGCCGCAGGTGAAGCCGAAGGCCTTCCTGCTCAAACGGCCATGCGCTTGGCCAAAGCCACTGTCGCAGGCGCAGGGGCGTTAGCTTTTCCAAAAGAAGCCGATCCGAGCCAATTAAGAGTAAACGTCACTTCGCCAGGCGGAACAACACAAGCAGCCCTCGAAGTTTTGATGGACGCTGAGAAAGGCTTTCCTAGGTTGTTGCCCAGGGCCGTTCGCGCAGCTGTGGCGCGCGCGGGTGAGCTGTCTAAGGGAGAGGGATGATGGCGGAAATCCAATTTGATGACTTTCTTAAAGTGGACATGCGCGTGGGCGAGATTACCCGCGCCGAACCCTTTCCCGAAGCCCGCAAGCCAGCGATCAAACTTTGGGTCAATTTTGGCTCTGAGATTGGTGAAAAGAAGAGCTCCGCTCAAATTACCAAACACTACAGGCTGGAAGATCTTCCAGGAAAACGCGTGCTGGCCGTTGTTAATTTTCCGCCACGCCAAATTGGGCCTGTAAGATCGGAAGTTTTGGTGCTGGGTGTCCCGGATGACAAAGGTGAGGTTGTCCTCATAGCACCAGATAAAAACGTACCCTTGGGAGGGCGTCTCTATTGACCAAAGTTCTAATCACCCGCGAGTTGCCCGCCAGTGTCATGGCCGCGGCACGCGACTGCGCTGATGTCACTGAGCGAGATGCTGGCCGCCCGATGAGCCTTGATGAGGCGCGAGCCGCTCTGGAAACTTATGAGATCATTTTACCTACCTTAGGCGACAGCTTTGGGCCACAGGCCTTTGACGGCATCACACCCGTCACAAAACTGATCGCAAATTTTGGGGTTGGCTATAACCATATCGATGTCACCAGTGCTGCCTCAGCAGGCATTGCGGTGACCAACACGCCCGGCGCTGTGACTGACGCCACCGCTGACATCGCAATGATGCTCACCTTGATGAGCTGTCGCCGCGCCAGCGAGGGCGAGCGCATGGTGCGCCAAGGCGCGTGGACCGGCTGGCACCCCGTGCAGCTTTTGGGTCAACACTTGGGCGCAAAAACTCTTGGCATTGTGGGCATGGGGCGCATCGGCAAGGCCATCGCCAGACGCGCTCACTTCGGCTTTGGCATGAACATCGTTTTTTATAATCGATCAAAAGTGCCCGATTTTGGCGTCCCTGGCACGCAAGCTCAAGACCTCAGCGAGTTGATGCACGCCGCCGATGTTGTTGTGATGGCGGTGCCGGCAACCCCTGAGACGCACCACATGTTGGGTGCAGAGCAGCTCGCTGAAATGAAACCCAATGCCCATGTGGTCAATATCGCACGCGGGGACGTGGTGGATGAAGAGGCCTTGATCGAAGCCCTCCAAGAGGGGCAAATCGCAGGCGCTGGGCTCGATGTTTACGAATTTGAACCGAAGGTTCCCCAATCGCTTATGGAACTCGACAATGTTACGCTTCTTCCACATTTGGGCACAGCGGCCTTAGAAGTGCGCGAAAATATGGGGTTCATGGCGGTCGACAATATTCGTGCCTACCTGGCTGGAAATGCCTTACCGAATAAAGTCTAAAAGAGACGAAGGGAAATCGATAGCGCTCCCTCCTACTTTTTCTTGGTCAAATACTCCGGGGGAGGGTCGAAAGACCCGGGGGCAGAGCCCCCAATGCCTTCAACGACCAATCTTTGCCATCTCTTCGCGCCAATGACGCCGGCAGAGCGATACATAGGTTTCATTGCCACCAACCAAAAACTGAGCGCCATCAGCCAAAACATTGCCAGCCTCGTCTTTGCGCACAACCATCGTCGCCTTCTTCCCGCAGTGACAAATTGTGCGCACCTCTCGCATCTCATCTGACAAAGCCAGCAAAGCAGCAGACCCCGGAAAGAGAGTCCCGCGAAAGTCGACCCTGAGGCCGTAGCACATCACAGGTACTTCAAGATCATCCACCGCGCGCGCCAATTGCCAAACCTGATCTGCGGTTAAAAAATGCGCCTCATCCACAAAAACGCAGGCACATGGATCTTTGAGGCGCGTTTGGATCTTGGCGAAAAGATCATCCTCTTGGCCGTAAGTGTCTGCCTTGGCACTGATTCCGATCCGCGACGCGATGCGCCCTTCACCGGATCGGTCATCTTGCGCTGTAGTGAGCAGGTAAGTCTGCATCCCACGCTCGATATAGTTGTGCGAGGCTTGTAAAAGAACGGTCGATTTGCCCGCGTTCATTGTGGAGTAGTTGAAGTAGAGTTTGGCCATTTTGTAGCGCTAGCGTATTTTAACGGCGGGCTGCAAGCATGGCTTCCAGAGGATGGATAAACTCAATCAGCGCCTGCAATTTCTCGAAAAATGTTGGCGCAAAAAAGGTACCAAGGTTGGGATGGGTCCGCCCCGCTCTTCGCAGCCACCGCAACGAGACGCATGAACGGACCCCCCAGCCGACCGCGAAAGATCAGCTACACACACACCGTTCCACATGGAACACGAAACATATGACCCCGCGTCTCCGCGCAATTAATGGGAAATAGATTTGCGAATTCCCCTAAGCCCGCCTATGAAGGCTTAGCTTTGACCAAGATCTATCAGCGTGGACGACCAATGGCCGGTGTAGGCAGTTACCTCAAAAAGCATACCGAAGCGCTTGTAAAAGACGTTGGTATAGAAACAGCCTGCGAACTCGCAGGTAAATCCAAAGCGACGTTAGGGCGGTACTACTCCGACAATGACGAGCATTCTGATCGCTTTATGCCCATCGATACTGTGGCGGCTCTAGAAAAAGAGTCGAAATACCCGCATGTCACCTCTGCCTTGGCAGAGCTTTTGGGGATCACCCTATCGTATAACGAAAACCGTAAAAACTCTGACGACAAAGGTGGCATCAACAGCGATGTGATCCAACTCAGCCAGCGGTTTGCAATGCTCATGGGTGAGTACAACCAATCGATCGAAGATGGAGTCATCACCGTGAACGAGGCCAAGCGCCTTTTGCGCGAAACAGTTGCGCTGCAGCAAGTGCTCATTGAGATGAAATTGCATCTCGAGGACGAAAGCGCTTAAGCGCGATGGCGCCAAAAGACTTGCCAAATGTGATCGAGGGCGCCGTGCAGCCCATAGATCCGACCGAACTGATTGGGCCGGGCGACGACGGTCATCCCCCCAAAATTCTCCTGTTGTATGGCTCTTTGCGGGCCAAAAGCTATTCGCGCGCTGCCACTGAAGAAGCCGCGCGTATCCTCGAAATGCTGGGGGCAGAGACCAAGACATTTGATCCAACCGGCCTGCCGCTCCCCGATGGCGCTGACGCGAGCCATGAGAAGGTTGCGGAGCTTCGCGAGTTGTCGCTCTGGTCCGAAGGTATGGTGTGGTCGAGTCCCGAACGGCATGGGGCGATGACCGGTGTGATGAAAACGCAGATCGACTGGATCCCGCTTTCTGCCATCGGAGGTATTCGCCCCACTCAAGGTAAGACACTTGCGCTGATGCAAGTTTCAGGCGGGTCGCAGAGCTTCAACGCGGTTAACCAAATGCGTATTTTGGGCCGCTGGATGCGTATGCTGACCATCCCGAACCAATCCAGCATTCCCAAAGCTTGGTTGGAGTTTGAAAACGGGCGGATGAAGCCCTCTTCGCTCTACATGCGCGTCTACGACGTCATGGAAGAACTGATGAAATTCACCTACCTCACGCGCGCGCGTGTTCCTGGTTTGGTGGATCGCTATTCGGAACGTGTTGAGAGCGCTGAAGCTGTACACAAGCGCGTCTCTTCACCGGACGGGTGACGCGCTTCGCGCGAGAGTATTTTGCCAAGAAAAAGAGAGGCGCGCAGACTAAATTCTGAGTTTAAATGCGCGCCTATTGACGGGTCAGCAAGACCGAGCCGACGCTATATCCCGCGCCAAATGAACAAATCAGGCCGCGGTCGCCTGGTCCCATATCCTTAGAGTACTTTGAAAAAGCGATGATTGAGCCCGCCGAGGATGTGTTGGCGTAGTCTTGGAGGATGTTGGGTTGTTCGCCTGGCTCAGGCGTGCGGCCCAGCACTTTCTTGCCGATATAGTCGTTCATGGATTTATTGGCCTGGTGGAGCCAAAGGCGCTTGAGATCTTGCGACGTGACGCCTTCGTCTTCCATGTGCTGTGCAATGTGCTTTGAGACAAGCGGAAGCACTTCTTTAAAAACTTTGCGACCCTCTTGCATGAATTGCATGTCGCGCCGGTCTTCCATCTGATCGGCTGTGCGGCGCAGATAGCCGTTGTTGTTGCGGATATTGTTGGAAAATTGGGTCGCGCAGCGTGTGGAATTAATCTCGAAGTGCGCGCCTTGGGCGTCTTCCGCGCGGCCCAAAACCAAAGCTGTGGCAACATCGCCAAAGATGAAGTGACAGTCACGGTCGCGCCATTCGAGGTGTGCGGAGCAAATCTCTGGGCAAATGACGAGTGCTTTTCGAATTGAACCTGAACGGATCATATCTGCGGCCGCCTGCAAGCCGAAGGTCGCGGATGAACAGGCCACGTTCATATCGAAGGCAAACCCTGAGGTGCCCAACAACTCTTGGATCTCTATCGCGATGGCGGGATATGCGCGCTGGTGATTGCTGGCCGCACAGAGCACCGCATCGATCTCCTCTGCCGCCACGCCTGCTTGTGCTAAAGCTGTCTGTGCGGCGTCTACACCCATTTCGGCCATATGACTTGGGGCGTTATCGGGACGCGCCGCGAGCTTGGGAAAAAGACGTGTTGGATCCAGCACGCCGCCTTTATCCAAAACAAATCGGTTTTCGATGCCGGAGGCTGCGAGAATAAACTCTGCGGAGGAATAGGTTTTGGCCTCAACGTTTCCAGCTGCAATCTCGTCTTTGTGCTGAGCGTTGTATAGATCCACATGCGCGTTAAACGCCGCAACGAGTTCATCGTTGGTGATGATCTCAGAAGGTGTAAACACCCCGGAGCCTAAAATCGCAGCTGTATGCATGATGTTGAATCCTTTAGGTCTGCGCGATTTGCCGCGAATGGCGCGATAAGGTCAAGGCGTGTTCCATATCACGTTGGGTCCGTAATACGCGCAGATCTCTGCAAAAGGCGTGTTTCAGACAACTTCAGCGCGTTGCGAAGGCAGGGTCGATTGGTCAAGGCTGGAACTTTGATTTTGCTCCATATCCGGCGCGCCCGCGTTAAGGAACGCAAAAACGATTACGATCAAAGCAAGCACGCCAACAAAAAGGCCAATGATAAATCCTAGTCTACGAGACATTCTTCGCGGCACCCTAAAAAACACAGTGACGCTAGCGTAAACATCACAATATGCGTCTGTCGAGCGTTATTGCGGGCTCAAGGTGTCTCGAGACCAACCGAAGTACATTTTCCGAAGCTCCCTTGGGGCGATCTTGTGGATTTTGTACCGCGAACAAAGATCTTATGCCTCTTGTAAAGCATGCACCGCAATCTCTCCTTGAACTCGGGCCTTCAAGGCCAAAGCAGCGGCATGGGCAGCAGCAGCTGTTGTGAAGTAGGGGATTTTGTCAAAAAGCGCGACTTTGCGAATTTCGCGGCTGTCTTCGATGGCTTGGGTGCCTTCTGTGGTGTTGATCACAAGACTGATCGCGCCGTCTTTGAGCTGGTCCGTCACATCGGGGCGACCTTCATAGACTTTGTTGACCACTTCCACCTCAAGGCCTTCGCCTTTTAGGAATTTGGCGGTGCCGCGTGTGGCAATGAGTTCGTGACCCAAGCCTGCAAGCGCTCTCGCAGCTTCAACGATGAGCGGCGTTTTGTCTTCGTTGCGGATCGAGATGAACACCTTGCCTTGGCCCTCTTTGGGCAGTTCTACCCCGGCCCCGAGTTGGGCTTTGAGGAAGGCCATATGGAAGTCAGGGTCGGAGCCCATAACTTCACCTGTTGAGCGCATTTCAGGCCCCAATATCGTATCTACTCCCGGGAAGCGCTCAAAAGGTAAGACGGCCTCTTTGACCGCAAAGCTGGAGATATTGGGATCCACGAGATCGAAATCAGAGAGCTTTGCGCCCGCCATAACTTGTGCGGCAATCGCAGCGACCGGCGAGCCGACGGCTTTGGCCACAAAAGGCACTGTACGCGAGGCGCGCGGGTTTACCTCGATGAGATAGACGGTGTCGTCTTTGATGGCGAATTGCACATTCATCAAACCGACAACCCCAAGGGCCAAGGCAAGGGCTTCCGTTTGGCGCTTGAGCTCAGCAATGATCGATGCAGAGAGCGAATAGGGTGGCAGGGAGCAGGCGCTGTCGCCTGAGTGAACACCAGCTTCTTCAATGTGTTGCATGATGCCAGCGACATGGACCATTTTGCCGTCGCAAAGCGCATCTACATCCACCTCAACCGCACCCGCCAGATAGCTGTCGAGCAGCACAGGGCTGTCACCTGAAACAACCACAGCTTCGCGAATGTAGCGCTCAAGCTGCGCATCATCGCGCACAATTTCCATGGCGCGGCCACCCAACACATAAGAGGGACGGATCACCAGCGGATATCCAACGTCGCCTGCGATTTTCACCGCTTCCATATCCGAATGCGCGATGCCGTTTTGCGGTTGTTTGAGCTCAAGCCGTTCCACGAGGGCTTGGAACCTCTCGCGGTCTTCGGCCAGATCAATCGCGTCAGGCGTGGTGCCGAGGATTGGGATCCCGGCAGCTTCCAGGGCATTTGCGAGCTTCAAAGGTGTTTGGCCTCCGAACTGCACAATAACACCATGCAGGTTGCCCTTTTCCTGCTCTTTGAGCAGGATTTCCATCACATGCTCAAAGGAAAGCGGCTCGAAATAGAGGCGATCAGAGGTGTCATAGTCGGTCGAGACGGTCTCTGGATTGCAGTTGACCATAATGGTCTCATAGCCCGCTTTCGTGAGCGCCAGACAGGCATGCACACAGCAGTAGTCAAACTCAATGCCTTGACCGATCCTGTTGGGACCACCGCCCAAGATCGCAACCTTTTTGGCATCAGAAGGCCGGGCTTCGCAGTCTACATCGCCCATCACTGGGTGCTCGTAAGTGGAATACATGTAGGGCGTTTGCGCCTCAAACTCCGCCGCGCAGGTGTCGATCCGTTTGAAGACGGCCCTGACGCCAAGTGTATGGCGCGCGCGCGCTACGTTGTCTTCTTCGCGGCCTGTGAGCTTGGCGAGGCGGGCATCTGTAAAGCCCATCATTTTGACCGCGCGCAGGCCTTCTTCCGTTGTGGGCAAGCCGCTTATGCGGAGCTCTTCTTCTTTGGCCACGATCTCGCGGATGCGCGCTAGGAACCAGGGATCAAAGCTTGTGATCTCATTGAGCTCGTCATCAGAAAAGCCAAAGCGCATGGCCTGAGCGATCACACGCAAACGATCAGGCGTTTGTTGGCTGAGCGCTTTCGTCACTGACTTGTCGATGGCCTCTTGCGCGACGCTATCGCCACCCACACGAATGCGCGCAAGCCCCGTATCTCCTCCGTCCTTTGGCACGATATTATCGGGCAAACCGGGCAGGTCGATCTCATCAAAGCCAGTCAGCCCCGTTTCCATGGAGGCGAGAGCTTTTTGCATGCTCTCATGGAAGCTGCGCCCAATCGCCATGGCCTCGCCCACGGATTTCATCGCCGTAGAGAGCACAGGCTCAGAGCCGGGGAATTTCTCGAAGGCAAAGCGTGGGATCTTGGTGACGACATAGTCGATGGTTGGCTCAAAGCTTGCAGGCGTGACCTTTGTAATGTCGTTGTCGAGCTCATCTAAGGTGTAGCCCACCGCCAGCTTCGCCGCGATCTTGGCAATTGGGAAGCCAGTGGCTTTGGAGGCAAGCGCGGACGAGCGCGACACACGCGGGTTCATTTCAATCACAACCATACGGCCGTCAGCCGGGTTCACGGCCCATTGAACGTTCGATCCGCCTGTCTCAACTCCGATCTCGCGCAAAACGGCAATCGAGCCGTTGCGCATGATTTGGTATTCTTTGTCTGTAAGCGTGAGGGCAGGAGCCACGGTGATACTGTCGCCGGTATGCACGCCCATAGGATCCACGTTCTCAATAGAGCACACGATGATGGCGTTGTCCGCTTTGTCGCGGACCACTTCCATCTCGAACTCTTTCCACCCGAGGAGCGACTCGTCGATCAGGATTTGCGTGACCGGGGAGGCATCCAAGCCTGACTTGCAGTAATATTCGTAGTCTTCGCGATTGTAAGCGACACCGCCGCCCGTGCCGCCCAATGTGAAGGCCGGGCGAATAATGGCAGGCAGGCCGATGTCTTCCAGAGCGGCCATACACTCTTCCATCGTATTGGCGATGGTGGCGCGCGGGTTTTCGAGCCCAATGCGGTCCATGGCTTCGCGGAAGAGCTTGCGGTCTTCGGCCATCTCAATTGCAGGCCGTTTGGCGCCGATCATCTCAACGCCGAATTTCTCCAAAACACCCATTTCTTCCAAAGCAAGCGAGGTGTTGAGGCCAGTTTGCCCGCCCATCGTGGGCAAAAGTGCGTCGGGGCGCTCTTTTTCAATGATCTTGGCGACCACTTCAGGGGTGATGGGTTCGATGTAGGTGGCGTCTGCCATATCGGGGTCGGTCATGATCGTGGCTGGGTTCGAGTTGACCAAGATGACCCGGTAGCCTTCTTCACGCAGAGCTTTGCAGGCCTGTGCGCCCGAGTAGTCAAACTCGCAAGCTTGCCCGATTACAATAGGGCCCGCACCAATGATCATGATCGATTGAATATCGGTCCGTTTTGGCATGACGCCCCCCAAATTTCGGCAAATTTTGCTGGGTTATAGGGACGCAGCGCCGACGTGCAAGGGGGTGCGGAGGTCTTTCAAGAGTTTCTCGGTCAAGAGGCCCGCAAGAACGATCAAACCAAGCGTTGCGATCACCGCTGCGGGCAAGGACAGCCCCAAAATCCCGCTCGGTAGGTGCAAAAGCATGATGTTGCCGCTGGCAATCACGCCCAATCCCAACAAAGCGCTGCGCATTTGGGTCAGAAACACTGGGGCGAAGGCCAAAGGAATCAGGAAATAAAAAGCCCAAGCCAAGGGGCTCAGAAGCGTCACACAGGCGAGCATGGCTGGCCAGTAAATTGCAGGTAAACCCGTTTTGATGCGGGCCTGCGCGATCCAGGCAAATAGAGCGAGTGCTGCCAAAAGCCCCGCCTTCGATAGATATTGCCACAAAATCGATTTCACGATGATCACTCGTGGCCCAACTTCTTTTGCCGAGTCGATTGCAAAGATCTGGGTTAAGAGCACATCAAGACCGGTTGCGATGTTCACCACAACCACCGTTTTCGAAACGGCCGCAAGCTCTGCCAAAAACGCCATGTGAAGCGGCCAACCGGCGAGCCCAATAGACAGAAGCCCCAAGGCCCCGCCCGTAATCGCAAAAGCAAGTGCTGCCCGGTGAGATTTATGGGCGATCAAAAACACCACAAAGAGGGCGGGAAAGCACTTCAAAGCGGCTGCAAAAGCTAAGGCAACGCCACAGGCAATCATCGCCCCTCGCTGGTGCCGTTCAAAGGCGAGCAGCGTCAAAAAGGCCACCAGAATTTGGATCTGGCTGCTCATAATTGCGACGGCTCCCGCCATGGTAGTCACAAAGGTCAAAAGCCCGATCGCCATATGTCGCGTGAGCGAAACCACCGGATACATCCGCCAAGCCAGCCATACGATTCCAACCATCATAAATGGATTGGCAATGTTGAAGATGCTCTGAAGTGCGGGGTAATTCGCAACCTTTGTAAGCGGAGACACAACCGCGGCCCAAAGGGGCGGGTAGAGATAGGGAAGGACTTCAGCATCCCGCGCATCAACCCCTTCAAGCGCCAAAACGGCGCTGGGCCAGGTGTCGGGGGGCACCAAAGTGAAGACACCATCACTGCCCGTATAAACCTGATCGAACTGTCCAGCGCCAAAGGCGCTGGCCGCCATCCAAAGCGGCAAAAGATCTGTGGACACCGGATATTGCAGCGCACTCTTGGCATAAGCAACAAACACGAATGCGATCGCAACAGGTGCAAGCCAAGCGGGTAGGGCAAGAGAATGTTTCAACAGTCGGTCCATATTACTGCTGATTTGGCGACAATCAGCGGCAATATCGTGACAGAGCTAGGGCCTTTTCGAGCCCTCTGTGGCGTCGCCGAATATCTGGGCAGACAGAACGGCAATGCAGTGTTAGCAAGGCTTAAAACAAAGAGCAGACCTTCGCGATGTTAAACTCCGCGCGCATCAATTCGCTTGCTTGGCTTGCCCTATTGCTTTGGGCCGTGACACTCGTGATCCGCTATTGGGACGCGGCAGGGCTCGACTTGTCGGCTCTGTACTTTGCGGCGAAGTTCTTCGGCGACGGCTTTGCATCTGATGTTTATAGCACGGGCGACACGCTTTTGGGCGAAACGCCCACGGTGAACTGGCTGATGGCGGGAGCTGCGGAAGGCTTGGAGGAACACGAGCTTACGCCCTATGTCTATCCGCCGCTTTGGGCCGCCCTTTTTTCTCCTTTGGCGTCAAACATTGGATTGCGACCCTTTTTGCAGGGCGGGCTCCTCGTTTTGGTCCCGAGCCTTTTGGTTTTGATCCATGCCTCCTGGCGGCTCAGCGGCAGGGGCATTGCATGGGCGCTTTGGGTTTTGATCAGCGTGCTGGTGGTCGAGCTCACTGCGCCATTTGGGCTGGCACTTGATCTGATGCAGCCGCAAATTTTAATCTCAGCGTTGATCGTCCTGGCCTTTGCAAAACTGCGCGAAAATGCTTGGGCGGTGGCTGGCGCGTGTTTGGCCTTGGCTGCGGCTCTTAAAGGGTCACCAGCTCTTTTGGTTGTTGTGCTTCTTTTTGCAGGGCATTGGCGCGCAATAGCTGTGTTTGCCGCTGTTGGCGGCGGCTTGGGGCTGTTGTCGATCTTAATTGCCGGTTGGCCGCTCCACCTGCTCTTTCTTGAGCGCTTAGCGCTCTTGGACGATGCAGCCCTGCTAAGTCGGGTCAACCTGTCCCTTCAGCCGATCGTCGCGCTTTTGCTCAGCGGTGAACTGAGCGATCCAAATGCAGGCTATGCCTGGCTCAAAGCGCCCTCTTGGCTCTCATACCTTTCTCTTGGGATCACGCTAACGGGTCTCGCGCTGGGCGGCCTGGCCTGCCGACGTGGGGCTTGGGTTTTGGGCTTGTCCTTGGCTTGGACCGCCGTTCTGCTCGCATCGCCTTTGGCCTGGACCCACTACGCAATCTTGCCGCTTTGCTTCGTGCCAGCGCTCATCGGGGTATTCTCAAACCCAAGGATTGGGCAAGTTTTTGTTCTGGCCATTGTCTTGGCGAGTTCAAAAGCGTTCTTCGCGCAGCTTGTCGGACAACCGCTTTATATCGCGGCGATTTACGGCTCCGCCGCGGCCCTGCTGGCATTTGTCGGCTTGACCACTTGCACGCTTCGCAGTTTTGGCGCCAGGTGGCATCAAGCGTAGCGCGGAGCTTTAAAGACAAAGGGAGCAGGTATGCCGTGGATTTATTTGGTGATTGCCGTTTTCTTTGAGATTGCAGCGACAACAGCATTGAAAATGAGCGAAGGCTTTTCGCGGCTCACGCCGTCGGTACTCTCTCTTTTAGGATACGGCATTTCCTTTTTCTTCTTAAGTAAAACGCTCTTGGTGCTGCCCTTGGGGATCACCTACGCGGTCTGGTCGGGCCTGGGGATTGCTGCGCTTGCTTTAATCGGGTGGGTGGCCTTCAATCAAAAGCTCGACGCGGCCGCGGTTTTGGGGCTCACATTGATTGTGTCGGGAGTTTTGGTGATACAACTTCTGTCAAAAACATCCGGCCACTAACTCAACTCTCGAAAAGGATCGCATCATGCGCAAACTTATTTTGCTTATCACCCATGCTGGCGCTTTGGCGATTGGCTTTGCGCTTGGGGTCTATTTCTTACCAATTTTGACAGCACCTCCCTCACCGGACCAGGCTAAGCTGGAAGAAATGGCCTCTGAGGCCCTCTTTACCGCAGAATTCACCAGAGAGCTTCGAGGCAGCGATTTCCTACATTGGGGGGAAGGAACGGTGAGTGTGACGCCTGGCCAGATTGTCCATGAAGGCAAATTGGCGCCGGGCCCTGACTACAAGGTCTATCTCACGAAATCTTTCGTGGAACATGAAGATGAGTTTAACCCGATTAAGGCGGACGCTTTGCAAGTGGGCGATGTGAAGAGCTTTGCGGGGTTCATTGTCGAGTTACCAGAAGGTGTGGACGTAAGTGCCTACAATACGGTTGTGGTTTGGTGCGAAAGCTTCGGCGAATTTATAACAGCCGCGCAGTACCGCTGAGACGCTTGACTTCCTGGGCGCAGGGCGGTCTATGCCCGTGCGTTATAGTCCATGCGGAGAAGCCCTGATGCACGCCTATCGTAGCCATACCTGTGAAGCCCTGCGCGCCAGCGACGTGGGCAGCAATGTGCGTTTGTCTGGCTGGGTGCATAGGGTGCGCGATCACGGCGGCGTGCTCTTTATCGACCTTCGCGATCACTACGGTGTCACCCAAGTTTTGTGCGATCCCGATAGCCCTGTTTTTGCCGAGGTAGAAAAAGTGCGATCCGAATGGTGCATCCGGATTGATGGCAACGTCAAAGCGCGTGATGCTTCATTGATAAACGATAAAATTGCAACGGGCGAAGTTGAAGTTTTTATCCGTGACATGGAAGTGTTGGGCGCGTCCGAAGAACTGCCACTGATGGTCTTTGGCGATCAAGAATACCCTGAAGAAACGCGCCTCAAGTATCGCTTTTTGGATTTGCGCCGCGAGCAAATGCAAAAGAACATGACGCTTCGCTCAGACGTTGTGTCGAGCATCCGGCGCCGCATGTGGGACAAAGGTTTTCGCGAGCATCAAACGCCGATTATCACCGCCTCTTCGCCTGAAGGCGCGCGGGATTTCTTGGTGCCAAGCCGCTTGCATCCGGGCAAGTTTTACGCCCTCCCTCAGGCGCCCCAGCAGTTCAAACAACTGTTGATGGTCTCTGGTTTCGATAAATATTTCCAGATCGCGCCTTGTTTCAGAGATGAAGACCCACGTGCAGATCGCTCTCCAACGGACTTTTACCAGCTCGATATGGAAATGAGCTTCGTTGAACAGCAAGACGTATTCGACACGATCCAACCTGTTCTGGCCGGCATTTTTGAAGAGTTCGGTGGTGGGCGCAAAGTGGATCAAGACTGGCCACAAATCAGCTACCGGGACGCTGCACTCTGGTACGGCACGGATAAGCCAGACCTGCGCAATCCTATTAAAATGCAAGTGGTCTCCGACCACTTTCGCGACTCTGGTTTCGCGATCTTCGCGAAACTGTTGGAGCAAGCAGGCAACGAAGTACGCGCTATTCCGGCCCCAAAAGGTGGTTCGCGCAAGTTCTGTGACCGTATGAATGCTTTTGCGCAAAAAGAAGGCCTGCCTGGTATGGGCTACATCTTCTGGCGCGAAGGTGCAGATGGCATGGAAGCCGCTGGGCCGTTAGCTAAGAACATTGGGCCTGAGCGCACCGAATCCATTCGCCAACAATTGGACCTTGGCGTTGGGGATGCCGCGTTCTTCTTAGGTGGCAAACCAGCCGCCTTTGAGAAAGTCGCTGGAAAAGCACGCGTTGTCATCGGCGAAGAGCTTGGCCTGACAGAGATGGACCGCTTCGCCTTCGCCTGGATCGTGGATTTCCCAATCTATGAGGCGGACGAAGAAACCGGCAAGATTGATTTTGAGCACAACCCTTTCTCTATGCCTCAAGGCGGTATGGAGGCCTTGGAAGGCGATCCGCTCAAAGTTCTGGGTTATCAGTACGACCTGGCCTGCAACGGATATGAGTTGGTGTCTGGGGCCATTCGGAATCACCGCCCTGAGATCATGTTCAAAGCGTTCGAGATTGCTGGCTACGGCAAAGACGAGGTCGAAAAGCGCTTCGGCGGCATGGTGAACGCGTTCCAATATGGCGCTCCGCCCCACGGAGGCTGTGCAGCTGGGATCGACCGGATTGTGATGCTCTTAGCAGATCAAGAAAACATTCGTGAAGTTATCCTCTTCCCAATGAACCAGCGCGCAGAAGATCTCATGATGGGCGCTCCGAACGAGCCGATGAACGAGC
The DNA here is from genome assembly GCA_039182515.1 of Pseudomonadota bacterium. Taxonomy (GTDB): domain Bacteria; phylum Pseudomonadota; class Alphaproteobacteria; order Rhodobacterales; family Rhodobacteraceae; genus JBCDCE01. Next base: position 72,469 of record JBCDCE010000007.1, read on the forward strand.
AGTTGCGTGAGCTATCGCTGCGCGTGATCCCGCCAGAAAACAGCTAAAGCGCTCCGCTCTTAGGCTAACTCTCGCTAAAATTTGGCAAATGAGGGTGAGCGACAGAAAAATGCCCCACTCGCGTTACACTATGCGAGAGGAGCCTTTGCGATGTTTGATCCAACCCTAGCAGCCCGTCGATTTGGAACAGGCCAAGCAACAGGTCTGCGCCTTCCGACCGATGCAGAGAGCATGATGCGTGCGTTGAAAGCACCAGATGCCGCGGCTCAAACTTGGCCAGTACCGGTTTTTTCGGAACATTTGTCGGAACTCAAGGCATTGCGCGACCTTGGCGCTGCGAAACGTAAAGCAAGCCCAGGTGAGGCGGCAAAAGCGGCGGATCAAGCGCTCCGGTCAGCGCGGAGAAAATTTCGAAGGCACCGCGTACATGGCGCGCGACAATTTCTGGCGCGGGGCGCTTTTGCCGAAGATGGATTTCGAGAGCGCCTTACGTGGTTTTGGAGCGATCATTTCACCGCCGCCACGCGCGTTCCGGGACTGCGCAGCATAGGGGCTGCCTATATCGAAGAGGCTATTCGCCCGAATATAACGGGGCGCTTTGCGGAACTCCTGTGGGCTGTCGTCACGCATCCGATGATGTTGGTCTACTTAGACCAGCATGTGTCAGCAGGCCCTTCTACGAAATTGGGTAAACGGCGGGGTCGCGGTTTGAACGAAAACCTCGCCCGCGAGATCCTGGAGCTGCACACCCTCGGCGTGAAGGGACAGTACCGGCAAGAGGATGTGCGCGCCTTGGCTGAGTTGCTGACGGGGCTCACGGTCAAACAAGGCGAGGGCTTTATGTTTCGTGCGGCCATGGCTGAACCCGGGCCAGAGCGTATTTTGGGTAAGACTTATGGTGGTGGTGCGCCCAAATTAGCGCACATCCGTCTGGCAATTGAAGATCTGGCAGCTCACCCGGATACGGCGCAACATTTGGCTCAAAAACTGGCCGTGCACTTTGTGTCTGACACCCCTGATCCGGCGCTGACCGCTTATATGGCAGACCAATTTCTTAAGTCGGGTGGAGACCTTATGGCGCTTTACGCGGCACTTCTCGAACACCCGGGTGCTTGGTCGCCAGTCCCTCGGAACGCGGTGCCACCTTTCGACTTTTTGGTCTCCTCGATCAGAGCTTTGACAGTGCCAGAACGCGCCATCGAAACCCTTTCGCCAAAAGACCTTCAGCGCGGATTTTTTGCGCCATTGCAGGTTATGGGTCAGCCTTGGTTGCAGCCGGATGGACCAGACGGATTTTCGGAAAACGACGGTGCCTGGGTCACACCTCAAGGTCTTGCGGGACGCATTAGTTGGGCCATGACGATGCCCAGTCGTTTGCTTGGAAAACTACCAGACCCGCGAGACTTCGTTTTGAGCGCTTTGGGTCCCGAGGCTGACCCACGCACGGTTTTTGCAGCCCAAGCGGCAGAAAACCGAGCCGAAGGCATAGGTCTCGTGCTGATGTCGCCCAGGTTTCAAAGAAGGTAACACAATGGATCGAAGAGTTTTTTTGAAATCAAGTTTGGTTGGATGTTCCCTGGCCGCGAGCCCTTTGTTGACACCAGTCAGCTTTGCAGCGGCCCCTTGGGACACGCGCTTGGTGGTCATTATTTTGCGGGGTGGGATGGACGGCCTCGATGCCGTACGCCCGGTTGGAGATAAAAATTTCGCCAGCGTCAGGCAAAGAGTGATGCGCGAAGATGGCCCAGATTTGAACGGCTTTTATGCGCTGCATCCCGCTCTTTCGCCGCTTATGCCGCTATGGAAGGCTGGGGAGCTTAGCATGGCGCAGGCCGTCTCAACGCCATACCGTGATAAGCGCTCCCATTTTGACGGACAGGATATTCTCGAAGCGGGCACACCAGATTTGAACGGCCAAGGCGTCCGCGATGGTTGGTTGAATCGTTTGTTGCAAAATGTGCCTGGTGTCACCGCAGAAACAAGTTTTGCGATTGGTCGTGAGGCGCTTTTGATCACAAAGGGAAAGGCGCCCGTATCCGAATGGTCGCCGGACGCGCGCCTCAATCTCAGTCCGCAAGCTGAGCAATTGTTGGGTCTCATTAGTGAAGCGGATCCTGCGATCCACAGCGCGATGGACGAGGCCCTAAGGATCGCCCAACTCGTGGATTTTGCCAAGGAAGACGCTGAACAAGCAAAAGCCATGGCCGCAATGGACACAGCTATGGAAAGCGCCATGACGCAAACAGGACGTGCTGGTCGCGGCGAGCACGTGGACATCGCGCGTTTTGCGGCTTTGCGTCTGAGGGAAGAAACTCGAATTGCCACCTTTTCTTTGGGTGGATGGGATACCCATCGCAATCAAGCGACGAGCCTTGCAACAGCATTGGGTCGTCTGAGCGAGACAATTTTAACTCTGAAAGCTGGTCTTGGATCAGTTTGGGAAAAAACTGCAGTTCTGGCGATGACAGAGTTTGGGCGCACGGTGCGAGAAAATGGAACGGCTGGCACTGATCACGGGACGGGCGGAGCGATGTTCATGGCCGGCGGTGCGGTGAGAGGTAGGCAGGTTTTGGGAACGTGGCCTGGACTCGACGAGGCGGACCTATACGCAGGTCGGGATTTGATGCCAACCCGAGACGTTCGCAGCTATGCGGCTTGGGCCATGCGTGATCTTATGGGTATTGAGAAATCGACTCTGGAGAGGGCTATTTTCCCTGGTTTAGAAATGGGAGCTCAGCCGCAGGTTATTCTATAGGCGTTTAAGCCTCGCGCGGGCCAAGTGCTCGCGCAGGACGCGCTTGATAGACTAAGAAAGAAGGGTTGCCAGAACAGCGAGGCTCAAGAAAAATGCGCCGGCACCAAAGACAATCCAATCCACGGTGGGGTTTTCGCTTGTTTCAATCCAAAAGCGATTTGCAATCTTTTCCATAATTCATCGTCCTCGTAACAGATCGTGCCCACGAGACAGAGGATGCGAGGAAAATCGGGCGAAACTGTGCTAGCCTCTAGACGGTTTTTTGAAAAACATGGGATTATTCCGAGCCGAACGCATAGGCCCTGGCATCAAAACAAAGATCTCATTGGGATTGTCCCCAGAAGCGTGTTGAATTGCGGATCCCGGAATTGCCGGCAAACATGCCATGATTGCTGCAACACGAATTAAATCGCAATTTGACCCTGCATGCGGGCGTGAACCAGCGCGCTGATCTGCCCAACGATTTCAAAAACGGAGCCAAACTCTTTCCGGTTTTCCCCCAGAGCGCGTGCGGCGTTTTCAAGCTCTGCATCGCCCGCCGCATGGGCAACCCCAGTGAGAAACTGAGCCACATAGTCGAGGGTTTCGGGATCTTCAGGATCATTTAGGAGATCCGCCATATGGGCCATGTCACATTGATAGGCGACCTCGTCGCCAATAACGTGTTCGTTGGTTACAGGGCGTGGGCCACGCGGGCGACGCTCAACAGGCATTAGCTCCAAAATGCTCGCTTGAAATGCGCCAAGATTGCCCAGTGGTTTGTGTAAAAAGCCGTCTGCACCTGCATCCAGCGCTGTTTGTTCCCCATCAGGATCACCGCTTGTGCCGATAATGACATCTACGCGGGGTGTGGCCTGTGTGAGATCCAGCAAGAGATCTGCACCCGATCCATCCGGCAGGCCCATATCCACAATCAAAACGGAAGGTCGGTAAACCTTCAGATGCCGCCTTGCAGAGCGCATGCTGTCGGCCATACGAATTCGGGCACCTGACCGTAAACACATCAAACGCAGCGTTTCGCAAGCAAACCGGCTGTCCTCAACAACTAAGATTGTTTGTCCGAGAAGAGGACGGCTGGCAGTTGCTTGCCGGGTCTTTAGGTAGGTGTCAAAGTCTTGCATGATAACATGCTCCTTCGGGATGAATGCTCAATCTCAACGAATCCAAGTCTCTTCAATTGATCCCTTCGCGCTTAAAGGGGAGTTAAAGCGTGTGAATTGACCTTTTGCCTGGAGTATTTTTGCCAAGAAAAAGGGAGACGGCTGTCTGGGCTTGGCGTGGAGCTGCGGCACTTTGGGTGATCCCGTTGCGGTACGCTATGGCTCAGGCCATAAGAGCGCGAATGAGATCAAAAGGAGCGACAGGATGATTGGACGCCTGAACCACGTAGCGATTGCTGTACCGGATCTAGAGGCAGCGGCCGCACAGTATCGTGGCACACTGGGTGCAAATGTTGGCGCACCTCAAGATGAGCCAGACCATGGCGTGACAGTGGTTTTTATCGAGTTGCCCAACACAAAAATTGAGCTGCTCTATCCCTTGGGTGAGGCCAGCCCAATCAACGGGTTTTTGGAAAAAAACCCTTCGGGCGGCATTCATCACATGTGCTATGAGGTGGACGATATTTTGGCCGCGCGTGACAAGCTACAAGCGGAAGGCGCACGCGTTTTGGGCTCTGGTGAGCCAAAGATCGGCGCGCACGGCAAACCCGTTCTCTTTTTGCATCCTAAGGACTTCAATGGTTGTTTGATTGAATTGGAAGAGGTTTGATGTCCATCACTTCCGCAATTGTTCTCTATGCCGTGATTTGGTTCATGACTTTTTTGGTGGTGCTGCCGCTGAATATGAAAACCCAAGGCGATATGGGTGAAGTAGTTCCAGGCACGCATAAATCGGCACCTGCGGATCCTCAAATCAAGCGCAAGGCATGGATCACGACGCTTTGGGCTGCAGGGTTGTGGGCCGTTATCGGAGGCACAATTATCTCAGGTGTGATTTCGGTGCGCGATATAGATGTGTTTAATCGGATGGGGTCGCCATCGGCACAGCCGTGAGGCGGTGGAAAATATGTGTAAAGGTGGCGACACCAAATATTGGGATCACAAGGTTCAAGAGTGGCACCGATAAAGGCACCGCCATCAGCGTGCCAGCCGCCCAAATCGAGGCAAAGTGCAACTTGCGCAACCGCCTTGCCTCGGCAAGGCCCACGCGACGCACCGCGACGAGGTGAAAATACTCTCGGCCCAGCAAAAAGCCATTTAGCCCCCAAAAGATGATCGGCGCGAAGGGCAAAAAGATCACGTAGAGCACGAGCGCCAAAAGATAGACCAGCCCCGAGATCGAACGCCAGAACCAGACGGGCACCATCGCAACGGCCAACATGACAACCACGCCGAGGGCAAACACCTTCATCTGCCGTTCCGCCCATCGATCTACCTCGCCGCCGGCGACCGAGGTCAGCATCAGGAAG
>JBCDCE010000008.1:0-77247 GCA_039182515.1 Pseudomonadota bacterium
ATTGTCAGATTGGAAATCTGCACATTGCCACGCTGAACCGGCAAATGCGGCCAGATCAACGCGTACTGCTCTTCTGTTATCTCATTCATAACAGACAGTTAGCAGAAATCAGGCCAGGACAATAGTGTTAACACGCCCTAAGTAAATTGGCTTCTTCAGCAAACAACGACATGATGCTTTTTCCATATGACGATCCCATTTGGGATACGGCCCACCATGCCTTCGGTGTAGGCGCAAATGTACGTCTTGCGGAACTAGAAGAGACATGGAGCGACGAAGCGGCGGACGACCTCTTTTTTTCGGCGCTCCTGCATCAAGGGACAACCTATCCTGCAAGTTATCTTTCCATCCCGCATCTGTTGCGCTTTGCCGAGACCTTGTCAGGCGAACCGCGCCTTACGACCATAAACCTGTTGGGCAGATTAGCTTTGGCGGGGCAGCAACCTGCCCATACCGAGCATTCCGGCGTGTCCTGCACCCATGACAATGCGTGGTTGGAAACACCCGTTGGCCAGGCAGCAGCAGTAGAATTCAAAAAGAGCCTTCCGCACATAGGAGCTTTATGCATCGAAGCTTACCAAGCTGATCCATCACATTACTTTGCGTCTGGTCTCGCCGCTGCCAAAGGTGAGGTCGACTTGGCAACATGGCTTACCATGGGAGAGAACGGTGGTTTTCAATGTCCGACTTGTGATGGCGACCATGAATGGTGGCTGCTTGATGCGAAAATGGGCATTTACAGAAACAACGATGTCTTTGGCGCAGGCGCTGATTGGCTCGGAGATTACGAAAACAGGGTTTTCGAGAATGCCGATAGTATCGCCAAGCCTCGGATCGAACCTTCGCATATTTCAGCTTTAAGATCGGAGCTTGGCCCGCTCGATCCCATGACAGACGGCCTTTTTGCGAACTTCAAATCGACTGTTGCTTGCGCTCATTGTGGCTGGACTGGGCAGTACCCTTAAGTCACCCCGATTTGAGGCTTTTAAATCCAGCAAACTGCCAATCATGTAACGCGCAGTAGTCCGAACCTTGGAGACAGAGCGGTCGATTGCTGGTTAAGCCGATTGTTTAAACCCGCCGTTGTAGGTGTCACTTTTCCTGCGGACTTGCGAATGCTCCACAATTCTTTCGCGCGCGATGCCGCGGAAGTCTTCTATGGAGGAATGGCCCTTGCTTTCAAGATATTCAGCAAGGTCATCTTTCAATTCTTGAATGAGCTTTACGCCGACGCCCCCGCTGCCTTTTTCTTCCATGGCCGCTGTGCAGACCTGTAAGTTTCCGGCACCGTGCACGATGAAGTTGAAGGCCTCGCGAAAGCCGCGGATGCCGCCGATGCCGGAGACGGATTTATCGGGAAAAGCGCGAGAGACATCCGAGACCCGTTGCAAGGCTTGGTGCAGGATTGCCAAGCCGCCCAAGCCGCCAGAGGTCACGAGCCCGTCCACCTCGACCTCAAACTTCAGCGTATCTGGGTCCATCAGCGGCAACGACGGGAAGGTGTTGCAGAGCGATATCGACGCCGCACCGGCCTCAAAGGCTGCCTCGGCGCCTTCCAAGAGCGACGCGCTTGCCGGCGTGAGCTTGACCCAAATGGGCACATCTACAGCGCTTGTCACAGCCTGCAGGATCGAGCGGATGATCTCTTCGTCATTCGCGATATTTGCGCCCATGTCTTTGCGGTCCATATGCGGACAAGACATATTCAACTCAATCGCATCGCATCCGACATTGACCACAGCCCGGGCAAGTTTGCGCCAGTTCTCCATTTCCTCTGCATTGCCAGCGCCCGCCATGATCGAAGCGATGACCATGCGGTCGGGGTAGGTGGTTTTGATCTCTTCAAGGTCGGGCAACCACTGTGCGAGCGGTTGGTCTGAGATGAGTTCCCAATTCCACGATGAATGGGACACCGTATCCGGCCGTTTGATCCGAGAGACATAGGGCTTCGTTTCACTTGTGCGCTGGTAGATCGTCTTTGGCCCCGCCACGTTTTCCACGGGGTGCAGCCCGATGGTCTTTGTGACAACGCCGCCCCAGCCAGCCTCGAAGGCTTTCATAATCTTTCGCTTGCTCTCCGTCGGTGGCGCGGAGGCCAGAATGAACGGATTAACGAAATTAAGGCCGGTGAAGGTCGTAGAAAGGCTGCTGGCCATCGTGCATCTCCTCGATTTACCCCTTTATTGAGGGATTTTTTGACCAATTAATCAATAAATTTCGGGGCAAACACATTCACACTCTCGCAAAGTTGGATGATCGGCGGGGGATTTGCCGTTTTATGCGGCAGTTTTTGAGATCTTCGCGCGTGATGTCCCTGTTTAAGACGCGTGCGCTTAGCAACGTCTCGCTTTTAAAAAAACAGCAGAGGCAAATCTCGACCAGAAATCGTTTTGGACGAGACGTTTTTTTGCGGCCACCCAACTTCAGGCACAGCCCGCCCTTCTCTTGAGAACGAGGTGCTATTTTGGCTCAAGAAGAGGTCTTTTCTGTACTTAGCGCCGCAGCGAAATCAACCTTCACTTAACCAATCGCGGCTATCAATCTTTGCTGCTCTGCGGGTAAAATCTTAACCCGATGTGGCGACAGGCATATGTTTTAGCATACGTAAAACATACGTTCTGGCATACCCTTTGTGTATGCGTAAATATTTGAAATAAAACACTAAATAGGGATCTTGGTCAAATTCGCTAAATCGACCTACCGAACGTTGCGCGTTAACGAATTGGCGCTTAGGCTTGAGGCCATGTGTGGCCGCTTTGCGATAACCTTGCCCAACGATGCGATGGCGCAGCTCTTTGATGCGTCGCCTGCAAATGATCTGCCGAGTGTCCCCAATTACAACGTATGCCCGACCAACCAGGTGCATGCGGTTGTCTCGCAAGACGGTCAGCGTCATCTGCGGCCTATGCGTTGGGGGTTCATACCACATTGGTACAAAGAGCCAAATGGCGGCCCGCTCTTGATCAACGCGCGCTCAGAAACGCTTGCTGAAAAGCCTGCGTTTAAGGCCGCTTGTCGAGAGCGGCGCTGCGTGATCCCGGTGAGTGGATTTTATGAATGGACCAAAACGCCTGATGGGGCGCGCTTGCCTTGGTACATCCATGATCCCGAAGGCCCGCTGCTCTTCGCGGGGGTCTGGCAGCGTTGGGAACGGGGCAATGAGAGCCATACGACTTGCGCCATTGTCACCACGGGCGCCAATCAGACCTTGGGTCGGATTCACAAGCGCTGCCCCGTGATGCTCACAGAGCAAACCCTTGGCCTTTGGCTAGGGGAAGACGGCAAAGGAGCCGCACGGCTTATGACCGCGCCTCCAGAGGATTTTGTTCAGGTTTACCGGGTGGATAAAGCGGTGAATTCCAACCGTGCAAGCGGCCCGGATCTGATAAAGCCGCTGCCGCTGTAATCATCGCTTGCCTTTCCAAGAAACCCAGCAAATACTGAAGCTTGGGAGGAAATTGGTATGTCTGAGATTGCGATCGTAACGGGCGGCGCTCAGGGCATCGGCCTGGCTTGCGCCAAGCGTTTGCTGGCCAAAGGGGCGCGCGTTGCGCTTTGGGATTTTGACCAGGAATTGGCCCAGAAAACGGCCAAAGACTTGGGGCCAGAGGCCGTGGCAATTCCTGTTGATATCGCCTCCTTTGACAGCGTCACAGAGGCCCTGGCGCAAACAGAAACTGTGCTTGGAGCTCCCAGTATTTTGGTGAATTCCGCAGGCGTCGCTGGGCCCAACATGCCAATCGAAGATTATCCCTTGGAAGACTGGGCGCAGATCTTCCAGATCAACTCCACAGGCAGCTTTCACATGCTCAAAGCGCTTCTGCCAGGCATGAAAGCGCGCAACTACGGGCGCGTGGTTTTGATTGCTTCGGTTGCGGGCAAAGAGGGCAATCCCATGGCTTCGGCCTATTCGGCGTCGAAAGCGGCTGTGATCGCGCTGACAAAATCCGCCGGCAAAGAAACAGCCGCTCACAACATTGCAGTGAATTGCATCACGCCAGCCGCTGCCAAAACGCGGATCTTCGATCAAATGAGCCAGGAGCACATCGACTATATGTTGTCGAAAATCCCAAGGGGGCGGTTCGTTGAGGTGGATGAAATCGCCCATATGGTGGCTTGGCTCACAGATGCCGAAAACAGTTTCACCACTGGCGCTGCCTTCGATCTTTCAGGCGGTCGGGCGACATTTTGATGCGTAAACTGGGCTTTCTTCTGGCGTTATGGGCAGGTCCTGTGTTGGCGGATTTGCCAAGCCCTATCACGGATGCCGATTATGGGCGCATCGATTTGGATGAAGCCGAATTGGGCCAGCTTCTTTTCTATGATCCGATCCTATCGGGGAACAAAGCGGTCTCTTGCGCCACGTGCCACCATCCAGCTTTTGCGACCGCTGATGCCGTGTCGCTTTCCATTGGAGACGGTGGCATTGGCCTTGGCCCAAACCGTGTTGCGGATCCGAGCAATCCGCCGGAACAACGCATTCCGCGCAATGCGCCCGCCCTTTTTAACCTTGGCGCGCATGAATTTACGGTGATGTTTCACGATGGTCGGATTGAAGTGGATCCGTCTCAACCGGGCGGCATGCGCTCGCCGTTAGATGCAGATCAAACCAGTGGGTTTGCTTCTGTGTTGTCTTTGCAAACGATGTTCCCCGTGCTCAGCGCTGACGAAATGGCGGGCCATAACAGCGAAAACGACATCTCAAAAGCTGTAAGATCTGGGCGGATCACAGGGCAGGGCGGCGCGTGGGACATCTTATCAGAGCGCATTCGCCAAATACCGGCCTATACCGAGCGTTTTTTACGGGTCTATCCTGAGATCACCCAGGCCCAAGACATCGATTTCACGGATATTTCCAACGCGATTGCGAGTTTTATCGCCTTTGAATGGCGCTCAGATGCAAGCCGCTTTGATGCCTATCTCAAAGGGCAAAGCGATTTGCCCAGCAAGGCGCGAACCGGCCTCGATCTCTTCTATGGAAAGGCACAATGCAGCGCCTGTCACGCGGGCGCTTTTCAAACGGATCACAGCTTTCACCCCATGGCCGTCCCTCAGCTTGGCCCCGGCAAAGCTGCGCGCTTTGAAAGCCATGCTCGTGACACAGGCCGGATGCGGGTCACAGGGCGGATATCGGATGCTTACGCCTTTCGCACGCCCTCTTTGCGCAACGTGACCAAAACCGCGCCTTACGGCCATGCCGGAGGTCACGCCACGCTCGAAGCTTTTTTAACAGATCACACCGCGCGCAACGGCAATCTGGCCAGCTATGATCGGTCGCAAGCGGCGCTCTTTGAGGCCAAGGCAAGTGATTGGCGCATTTTGAACTCTGAGGCCGAGCGAGAGGCGATTGCACAAACCAAAGCCTATGCCGTTGACCTGAATGATGGGGATATTGAGGCGATCGTGGCATTTCTCGCCACCCTGGATGACCCTGTTGCTTTGGCAGGCCGCTTCGGCGTTCCGCTTGAGGTGCCAAGCGGTCTACCGCTCGAGATCCCATAAGGTCTGCGCGCCCAAATACGCCGATCCTTTGCAAGTCCAGCGCTTATTATGGAAATTCTACGTGTTCCCTTTGTCTTTTCCTGGTGAAAAATACTCAAATCCAGCGAGTCACAAAGGGCGCAAGCTTTGTTTGTAAAAAACAGGCTTTGAACGAAATTTACGGCATTTTTGCCCTGATGTCTTCACATCAAACTATTGGAATCGCCAAACAATAGAGGGTGGTAGGGAGGGGGCTATTTCGAACTCTGCATGGCTTGGTTTACGCGCACGACTTGGCCGGCCGTAAAACGTCCGTCAAAGATCTGCTTGCCCTCTGTGTCGAATACGCGCACCAAAGCGTCTTGCGCCGTCCCCAGCCCAAAATGAACAGGTGCAATTTGTCCTCCCGCATGACCGCCCCCAAGGGTGATCTGTCGCCTCTCACGTCCACCGTCCCAAGATACGTCCAGATGATACCCAATCCCAAAACGATTGATGGGAAGGTCTAATTCGATTGCGAGCCAAGCGGGGTTGGAGGTGCTGATGTTGCGATAAATCTCCATAGGGGCCCGCCGATTCATCACCACCAGATCCAGCCGCCCATCACGGTCAATATCAGCAAGGGAGGCCCCACGACTGCGCGCAAGCGTGGCAACGCCAGCGGAAACACTCACCTCTTCAAAGCGTCCCGTTTCGGTTTGGATGAGCAGATTATTTGGGTCTCGCGTGGCTAAGCCTGGCATTTGATCCACGTTGCCTTTAGCTATGAACAAGTCAGCGCGCCCGTCATTGTCAACGTCGCCAAATTCTGCGTGCCAACCGGTTGAGGGGCGTCCATCTTCACCCACATGGGGACGTTGCGCATAGGTGCCCAAATCAAAGGGCGCGGCCCGATAGGTGCCGTCGTCTTGGGCAATTTGCATCAATTGATCCCCCATGGAGGTGAGCATCACCTCATCACGCCCGTCGCCTGTAATGTCGCGTGAGGCAATGCCCATGCCCCAAAGAGAGACCTGTTCCCAGCCATCTTCTGGCCCCAAAAAGCGGTTTGTTGCGATATCGTACATCTGTTCATGACCGCCCCTCAAATAATAGTGGCGATCGTTTGAGATCCGAAGGCGGTGTTGGCCGCTTGCGTCTTGCGCGGCCAAGATCGACAGCGTGCAATATCCCGGGCCCAAGCTCTCCGCGCTGTAGCCAGCGCCACCGGGGCGCAAAATTTCATGGGTATCACAGGTGCCGAATGGGCCGCCTGGATCGCTGCGGTCTACGTAGTTGCCCACCACCAGGGTGGGGCGGGTCTCACCCGGTGCCCACCAGGCTGTAAATGCGGTTGTCCAGGCGTCGCGCGTTGGCAGGCCCCAGTCCTCTGTGGCGTCTTCAAAAGCGCAATCGCCCAAGCCCCGCAGCGCAATATTGGGGCCTACGCGCAGAACAAAAAGATCCAGCACGCGGTCGCCATCAATGTCTATGGGATACGCCCCAGTTACGGCGGTGATCTCTGGACTGCGCGCCGTTTCAAATTCGAAATCGCCTTGATTGACCATCAGCCTCGCCGCGGCCTCACCGCCAGCGGCATAAAGATCCAAAAGGCCATCGTTATTGCAGTCAAACACCGCAACGCCGCCGCCCACAAAATGCTCCCAGCCCCCCAGGTAAACGTGTTCTGGCAGACCGGACGCGCGATCTTCAAATCGGATCTCGGCCCAAGCAGATGTTCCAGCGATCGCCAGAAAAAACAGAGCCGCGCAGAGTTTCATGCAGACATGGCTTTATTGGTGGCTTGAATAAGGGCCAACGCGCAGGCGCCTTTGGCCCAGATCGTGTCTCCCCAAGCGTGCACTTCAACGCAATCGGCATAGCGTGTGGCGTCGAGCGTCATGCTGAGCATGTCGTCCAGCACACCCTCAGAGTAGAAATAATCAAACGTCAGGCGCTCCCCGCTCAGAATGATCCGTTCAGGATCAAAGATCTGCATCACATTCGACAGCCCCACAGCCAAATAGCGCGCAGCCCGCAGAAAGATCGAGCGTGCAGCTTGGTTGCCGGCTTTGGCTTCGTGATAAAGGCGCTGCATTGTTGCATTGGGGTCCTCAGATCCCAAGCTATCCGCGCCCAAAGCCAGAGTGGCCTCGCGGGCCATGGCATAGTCAGACAGATAAGCTTCCAGACAGCCCCGTTTGCCACATCTGCAAAGCGCGCCGTCGAGTTGCACTTTGGTGTGGCCAAGCTCCATGCCCATCCCGCGCACACCTCGAAAGAGGCGGTTGTCGAGCACGCAGCCCATGCCAATGCCGTTTTCAATCGTGACCATCACAAAGCTGCTCATATCGCGACCTTTGCCAAACCAAAGCTCAGCCAGTGTCAGCAAATTCGCGTCGTTGTCCAAAAGCGTATCAATGCTTGTGGCCTCAGAAATAATGTCGGCCAGCGGCACATCGCGGCTGCTGAGAAGGGGAGACCATTTCACAGAGCCGCTTTGAAAATCAACCAAGCCAGGCAGGCCAAGGCCGAGCCCAGATATCTGGTCAGAGGAGAGCCCGCTGTCGTCCAGAAGTTGGGCGATCAGGCCTTTTGTTGCGCCGACGAGGCGATCAATATCCGAGCCGCGTCCACCGCTTGGCGTGCTGACGTGATGCAGGGTTTGGCCCGAGAAATCCATCAACAGCGCCGTGTGTTTATGATCTGATAACTTTGCGCCGATTACATAGCCAGCATCAGGTTGTACAGCGAGGGCGACAGGCGGACGACCTCGGCCTGTATCACGGGGCGGGCCAGCGACTTCTCGCAAAAACCCCGCTTGGATCAGTTCAGAGGTTAACGTGGTCACCGAGCCTGGGCTAATCTCAAGGGCGCGGGCAATTTCAACCCGGCTCACCGTGCCCAGGGCGCGAACCAATTCGAAGATCTGCTGCTTGGTTGGAGGGGCGTGGTCCTCTTTTGAGATCAAGCGGGGTCCACATCCGGACAGTTCGCTGTCCGAAGGGCTACTGGCCGACTCAAGAGATCGCTTGTCGAGCAATTAAATTCTCCTCCCAAATAAAATACAGCCGCTAAATCCGCGTTCAGTCAAGTAAATTCGTAAAAAGCTGCGCTGCAGCGAAAAAAATGAGCAGATTAGGTAAGTTTTATTTTGACAACTAAAATAAATTTAGTCAGCTTAGCGCCACATGGAATCTGCCTGCGCTGATGCTGGTGGATCAATGGGAGGATATACATGAAGAAACTTGCACTCATGGGTGTCGTGGTCAGCGCTGCGCTGACGACAACCGCATATGCTGGCAGCCACGGCGTGACCGTTGGCGTGAGCTGGTCGAACTTCCAAGAAGAACGCTGGAAAACAGACGAAGCCGCCATCAAAGGCGCGCTGGAAGCCGCCGGTGCGACTTACGTGTCTGCTGACGCACAATCGTCTTCGGCCAAGCAGCTTGCGGATGTTGAATCGCTCATCGCCCAAGGTGTGGATGCGTTGATCATCCTGGCACAAGACGCCCAAGCCATCGGCCCAGCTGTTCAGGCTGCTGCTGACGAAGGCATCCCTGTTGTGGGCTACGACCGTCTGATCGAAGACAGCCGCGCCTACTACCTCACATTCGACAACGTCGAAGTTGGCCGGATGCAAGCGCGGGCCGTGTTCGCGGCTCAGCCATCCGGCAACTACGTGATGATCAAAGGCTCGCCCACCGATCCAAACGCAGACTTCCTGCGCGGTGGTCAGCAGGAGATCCTGCAAGCCGCGATTGACGCGGGCAACATCACAATCGTTGATGAGGCCTACACAGACGGCTGGTTGCCTGCCAACGCACAGCGCAACATGGAGCAAATCCTGACCGCGCAAGACAACAACGTTGATGCGGTTGTGGCCTCCAACGACGGTACTGCTGGCGGTGTTGTTGCGGCTCTGACAGCGCAGGGCATGGAAGGCATTCCAGTGTCCGGCCAAGATGGTGACCACGCTGCTCTGAACCGCGTTGCCAAGGGCACACAGACTGTATCGGTTTGGAAAGACGCGCGTGAGCTCGGCAAAGCGGCAGGCGAAATCGCCGTGGCGCTTGCAGGTGGCTCGATGATGAAAGATGTCGAAGGTTCACAGTCTTGGACCTCGCCAGGTGGCACAACTATGACAGCCACATTCTTGGCGCCCGTTCCGGTTACGGCGTCCAACCTCACGGTTGTGACAGACGCAGGCTGGATCTCTGTCGACAAGCTCTGTCAGGGTGTTTCTAACGGGCCAGCGCCCTGTAACTAAGGTCTCTCCCTGACCTCGGCTCCGCCTCCACCCGGCGGGGCCGAAACCTCTAAGTTTCTGCCCTAATTCTCTGATAGATGTGAGACCGGTCTGATGGCTGATAATCCTCGTGCGGACGACGCCCCGCGCGCCCCGTCCAATATTTTCAAAACGCTCGAATTGGACACGCGCCTTTTGGGTATGGTTGGGGCGTTTGTCCTTTTGTGCGTCGGGTTTGATCTGCTGACAGATGGGCGCTTTTTGACCCCGCGCAACATCTTCAACCTAACAATCCAAACGGTGAGCGTGGCGATCATGGCCACGGGCATGGTCTTCGTGATTGTGACCCGCCATATCGATCTGAGTGTTGGCGCGCTCCTGGCCACCTGCTCTGCGGTGATGGCCATGACCCAAACCGCTTGGCTGCCACAAACCTTTGGGCTTGACCTGGGCAATCCGCTTATTCCTTGGATTGCGATTGCTGTGGGTCTTTTGACCGGCACGGTGATCGGGGCTTTCCACGGCTGGATGGTCGGCTACCTAACGATCCCTGCCTTTATCGTAACACTTGGTGGCTTGCTCGTCTGGCGCAACGTCGGCTGGTATCTGACCTCCGGCCAAACCATTGGCCCGCTCGATCCAACTTTCATGCAATTCGGCGGCATCAACGGCACACTTGGGCCAACTTGGTCTTGGATTATTGGGCTTCTCGCCAGTGCTGCGGCTGTCTGGGGCATCTTTTCAGGCCGTCGCTCAAAGCTGCGCCATGGCTTTGATGTAAAGCCGCTTTGGGCCGAAGCGGTTCTTGCAGCCATCGCAACGGGCGGGATCTTGGGTTTTATCGCCATCCTCAACAGCTATGAAATTCCAACACGCCGTTTGCAGCGCATGTTTCAAGCGCGCGGCGAAGAGATGCCAGAAGGGTTCACGGCCGCTTATGGCTTGCCCATTTCGGTGCTCTTGCTCATCGCCATTGCCATCATCATGACGCTCATTGCCAAACGCACACGCCTGGGGCGCTATATATTTGCCACAGGCGGCAATCCAGATGCGGCAGAGCTTTCGGGCATCAACACGCGGATGCTGACAGTGAAGATCTTCGCCCTTATGGGTGCGCTCTGCGCAATCTCGGCTGTGGTGGCCTCCGCACGGCTTGCCAACCACTCCAACGACATCGGCACTTTGGACGAGCTTCGCGTGATCGCAGCGGCCGTCATCGGCGGCACGGCGCTCTCGGGTGGTATCGGGACGATCCACGGGGCTATTTTAGGTGCTTTGATTATGCAGAGCTTGCAATCGGGCATGGCCATGGTGGGGGTCGACGCGCCATTCCAGAACATCGTGGTGGGCTCAGTGCTCGTGCTCGCGGTGCTCATCGACATCATCTACCGTCGCCGCACGGGAGGCAAATAAATGACCACGCCTTTAGTAGAACTCAAAGACATCTCCATTGCTTTTGGCGGCGTTCGCGCTGTGGATGGGGTCTCGATTGATCTGATGCCGGGCGAAGTTGTGGGTCTTCTGGGCCATAACGGGGCGGGCAAATCCACGCTCATTAAGATCCTCTCGGGCGCTTATCAAAAAGATGACGGCGAGATCCGCATCAACGGTGAGGTGGCAGATATCCAAAGCCCCCGCGATGCGCGCAAATACAACATCGAGACGATCTACCAAACACTGGCTCTGGCAGACAATCTTGATGCCGCGTCCAACCTCTTTTTGGGCCGCGAGCTCACCAACATGCTCGGGTTCGTGGACGACGCGCAGATGGAGGCGGAGACCGCCAAGATCATGGCGCGCCTGAACCCGAACTTCAAAAAGCTTAAAGAACCGGTGAGTGCACTTTCGGGCGGTCAACGCCAATCCGTGGCCATTGCGCGCGCGGTCTATTTCAACGCCAAGATCTTGATCATGGACGAGCCTACAGCAGCCCTCGGGGTGCATGAAACGGCCATGGTCGCGGATCTTATCAAAGAGCTGAAAAACCAAGGCTTGGGCATCTTCCTGATCAGTCACGACACCCGCGAAATGCTCGATCTGTGTGACCGGGTTTCTGTGATGAAGAACGGCAAGCTTGTGGGCACGGAGCGCGTCGAAGATGTGACCGAAGATGACATTCTGTCGATGATCATCCTCGGCAAAAATCCCAAGAAAGCGGCCTGAGATGTTTATCGGGCTCGACCTCGGCACCTCTGGGCTCAAAGCTCTTTTGATCGATGAAGATCAATCGGTTTTGGCGGAAGCCACGGCGCCTTTGAGCGTCAGCCGTCCGGCCTCTGGGTGGTCTGAGCAAGAGCCTGATGATTGGTGCGACGCCTGCGATGCGGCGATGCAGGCGTTGAAGGCCAAGGCCGATTTGAGCGCTGTGAAAGGCATTGGCTTGTCAGGCCAGATGCACGGCGCCACTTTGATTGATGCAGACGACAAGCCGCTTCGGCCTTGTATGCTGTGGAACGATACGCGTGCGAGCGCGCAAGCTGCGCAATTTGATGCGATCCCGGCGTTTCGAGACGTGACTGGCAACATCGTGTTTCCCGGTTTTACCGCACCAAAAGTGGATTGGGTGCGCCAGAACGAGCCCACAGTCTTTGCAAAGATGCGCAAAGTGCTTTTGCCCAAAGACTATCTGCGGCTCTATCTCACCGGCGAATACATGTCCGAGATGTCGGATGCGGCGGGCACGTCTTGGCTCGATACTGGCGCACGCGATTGGTCGGATGTGTTGTTGGCTAAGTGTGATCTCAGCCGGGATCACATGCCAAGCCTCGTCGAGGGCAGCGCAATATCTGGCGAGCTTCGCGCCTCACTCACGGAACGTTGGGGATTGCCTAAGGGCGTTGTTGTGGCCGGTGGGGCAGGGGACAACGCGGCCACAGCCATCGGCTTGGGTGTTGCGGAGCCGGGAGACGGCTTTGTCTCGCTTGGCACCTCAGGTGTTCTCTTCGCTGCTTCCTCGGCCTTCCAGCCGGACGCGGCCACGGCTGTTCATACCTTCTGCCACGCGCTCCCGGGCACCTGGCATCAGATGGGTGTGATCTTAGCGGCGACAGATGCTTTGAATTGGCTGAGTCAGATTTTGGGAAAAAGCCCAGCAGAGCTGACGGCCAACTTGGGTGCGCTTGCCGCGCCAACGCGGGTCACCTTCCTGCCGTATTTGGGCGGCGAGCGCACACCTCATAACAATGCTGACGTGCGCGCGAGCTTTACCGGCCTTGAGCACGCAACGGGCCCCGAGGATCTGACGCGCGCGGTGTTGGAAGGCGTGGCTTTTGCCTTTCGCGACAGCCAAGATGCGCTCGAGGCAACGGGCACCGAGTTGCACCGATTGATCGGTGCGGGGGGGGGCGCAAATGCGACCTATTGGGTCGAAGCGATTGCAACGGCGCTGAACCTAGCCATTGATCTGCCGGGCGAGGGCGACTTTGGTGCGGCCTTTGGGGCTGCGCGCTTGGGCCAAATGGCCGCCACGGGCGAGGCTGAGCTATCGCGTCCCGCCGTGGCGCAAACGATTTCTCCAAATTCGACGCTGACGGAGGCATATGCCGAAGCTCATGCGCGCTACAAAAGCTGCTATGCGGCTCTGAAAGGACAATACGCATGACCGACTTCTTTGCTGGTATCCCACAGATCGCTTACGAAGGCCCCGACAGCACCAACGAGTTTGCCTTCCGCCACTACAATCCTGATGAGATTGTCATGGGCAAACGCATGGAAGAGCACCTGCGCTTTGCGGTGGCCTACTGGCACAGCTTTGCATGGCCCGGCGGGGATCCCTTTGGCGGGCAGACCTTTGAGCGTCCTTGGTTTGGCGACACGATGGATTTGGCGAAACTGAAGGCCGATGTGGCCTTCGAGATGTTTGCAATCCTGGGCCAGCCGTTTTTCTGTTTTCATGACGCGGATATGCGGCCCGAAGGCGCAAACTTCGCAGAGAGCACGCGCAACTTAGAAGAGATGGTCGACTACATCGGCACCAAGATGGAAGGCGTTGATACCAAGCTTCTTTGGGGCACGTCGAACCTCTTTTCGCACCGCCGTTTCATGGGCGGCGCTGCGACGAACCCGGATCCAGATGTCTTTGCCTATTCAGCCGCCACCATCAAAACCAATATGGATGCAACGCATAAGCTTGGCGGGCAGAACTACGTGCTTTGGGGTGGTCGTGAGGGCTATGAGACGCTTCTCAACACCGATCTTAAACGCGAGCGTCAGCAGGCGGGGCGGATGCTCCAGATGGTCTGCGAATACAAAGCCAAGATCGGCTTTGAAGGCACGATACTCATTGAGCCCAAGCCGCAAGAACCCACGAAGCACCAATATGATTTCGACGTGGCAACGGTTTACGGGTTCCTCAAAGACTTCGGACTTGAAAATGAAGTGAAGGTCAACATCGAGCAGGGCCATGAGATCCTGGCGGGCCATAGCTTTGAGCACGAGATTGCCACGGCGGGCGCGCTGGGGATTTTTGGCTCGATTGATATGAACCGCAACGACTATCAATCAGGCTGGGACACGGATCAATTCCCCAACAACGTGCCGGAAGTGGCGCTCGCGTATTATGAGATCCTGCGGGCTGGTGGCTACACGACCGGGGGCACCAACTTTGATGCGAAGCTGCGTCGCCAGTCGCTTGATCCAGAAGATCTGATCTTGGCGCATGTGGGTGGCATGGATGTCTGTGCGGCGGGCTTTAAGCAAGCGGCAGCTATGCTTGAAGACGGCGGGCTCGAAGCAAAACGTGCAGCGCGCTATGCAGGTTGGGATAACTCTGATCTCTTGCAGAGCGATCTGAGCAGCATCGCGGCGAAGGTGGAAGCCGAAGACATCAATCCAACCCCACGCTCTGGCGCACAAGAACGCTTGGAAAACCTGGTGAACCGCTTTACCATCTGAGGAATGCCCCGCTTTTCCGCCAATCTTGGGTTTTTGTGGACCGAGCTCTCTTTGCCGGACGCAATTCGCGCGGCCAAAGCCAATGGCTTTGGCGCGGTCGAGCTGCATTGGCCTTACGCGACCCCGGCTGAAGAGGTGCGCGCAGCACTTGATGAGACAGGCCTGCCGCTCTTGGGGCTCAACACCACACGCGGCGATGTGGCGGGGGGCGAGAACGGGCTGACGGCTTTGGCTGGACGTGAAGATGAGGCCTGGGCGGCGATTGAGGAGGCGTTGGCCTATGCCTCTGTGACCGGAGCAGGCGCTGTTCACGTGATGGCGGGCTTTGCGCAAGGGGCTGAGGCCCATGCAACATTTGTGGCGGCTTTGAAGCGGGCTGCTCCTTTGGCGGCAGAGCAAGGCGTGACGCTTTTGATTGAGCCGCTCAACCGCCACGACGCACCTGGGTATTTTTTGAGCACCACGGATCAGGCAGCGCTGATCATCGAGGAGGTGGGCGCGCCAAATCTGAAGCTGATGTTCGATTGTTATCATGTTGGGCGCACCGAAGGGGACATTTTGACCCGCGCAGGTTCGATGCGTGATATCATTGGTCATGTGCAATTTGCCGCTGTTCCAAGCCGTGGCGCGCCGGATCATGGCGAATTGAACTATGCTGAGATCTTCCAGGGCCTTGCTGGCATAGGGTTTGAGGGGCCTTTAGGGGCTGAGTACAAACCAGGTGGGCCAACAGAGCCCAGCTTGGCTTGGATGGCTGAATTGGGGTGACTGTGCTGCGCACAGGCCTCCGGCGGGAGTATTTATTCCAAGAAAAAGGGCCCTGCCGCTAGAGCCCTTTCAAGCTTTGGCTGCGGGCGATGATATTGCGTTGGATATCGGAGGTGCCGCCGTAGAGCACAGCACCGTGCGCTTCGCGTAGGTCTTGTTCAGCCGGGCTGCCTTCCAGATAGCCCTGGCCGCCCTGGATGCGCAGTGCGTCTTGGCTGTTGGCGAGGAAGGCCTCTGATAGGTGCAATTTGGTCAAAGCTGCTGTGGCCTCATTGCGGGTGTCGGAGACAACTTCTTGGGCGGCTTTGCCCAACATCAGTTGGGCGGTTTCATATCGCAGGCGCATGTCTGCCAGACGGTTTGAAACCGATTGGTGGGCTTCGATTGCGTGATCTGGGTCGATCTTACGCGACTTTGCAAAGGCGATGGCGTCTCGCAGCTGACGCTTCATGGCGCCGACAAACGGCGCAAAGATGAACCGGCGTTCCCAGTCCAGTGAGCGCGTGAAGATCGCGGCACCGCCACCTTCGCGGCCCAGGAGCGCGGAGGCTGGGACTTCGACGTCTTCAAAGGTTAAGGAGCCGAAGGGCAAGGTGTTGCTGCCCATTTTGCGCTGGTTTGGTCCACGCGCGATGCCGGGAGAGGTGAGGTCTACCAAAAAGGCTGTGACGCCCCAGGGCCCTTTCGCGGGATCAAGCGTTGCAAAAAGGAAGGCAAAGTCGGCCACCGGCGCCATGCCGATTAGAACCTTTTCTCCGTTGATCCTGTAGCCTGCTTCACAGGGCTCGGCTCGGGTGCTCAACGCAAGTGCGTTGGATCCAGAATTGGCCTCAGTGATGGCGTGACAGCAGGTGAGGTGGCCATCTGCAAGGCCTGGAAGAAGCGCCTGTTTTTGCGCCTGTGAGCCGAACTCGAGGATCGGCATTTGCATGGGCCAAAGTTGCGCGCCAAGACCCAAGGCGCGCCCTAAATCTTGTGTGGTTTCCCCCCAGCTTTGGAGCCGCTCAAGACACTCAAGCAGCGGACGATCTTGGCCGCCATACTCTTTGGGGAGCGCCATATTTAACAGCCCGTCACCCGCCAGAGCGCTCCAGGCTTCTCGCCAAGTCTCAGTCATGAGCGCCTGCTGTCTTACGATCTGCGGCTTGCAGCTGTTGGGCTAGAGCGGTTGTCCAGGTTAGCAGCGCATCTTTGTCTTTTTGCAGGCCGAAGTGATCCAGCTCGAGTGTCATGCGTTGCGCTTGTGGCACAGCCTCAGCGAGCCAGCCTGTTGTGCCTGCCTTGCGCGCGACCGTGGGTGTCATCATCAAAATGGTCGGACCCCCATAGGCTTGAGGCGCGTGGAAGGTCATCATGCGTCTGTAGCTGTGACTGATGGCGGCGTGACGCGCTTGAACAGGATCGGCCAAGTTCAGAGCGGCGCTCAGAGACCAGCCAAGCGCGCCCACCCGGCCGATCATCCGATGTTTGAGGCGATCTTTGGTTTTGTCCCAAACACCGTAAGAGGGATCAAGCAGGAACAAGGTTTTGACCTCCGCCCCTTCGCGCGTGAGCCGGTTCGCGAGATGTAATGCCACAACCGCGCCAATGGAGTAGCCCCCGATGTGGTAGGGTCCTTCGGGGCGCATCGACTTCAAACGGCGATAGGCACTTTCGCTGAGGTCTTCGATCCGATCGCCGAGGGCGATATCGCCTTGCAAAAAATGCGAAAAGACAAAGCCCAGGGGGCGCGAGGCGCCTAAAACACCGCTGAGATAAGAATACATCTCCAGGCTGCCGTGGATCATAAAGAAGGGCGGTTTGTCGCCGTTTGAATTGGCAACAGCGAAGTTGGCATAGGGTTGGTCTTGGTAGCGTTCAGTGGCGCGTTTTTCCAGCTTGGCTGCAAGGTCCGAAAGAACCGGGTGGTCGAAAATCTCATGCCCTGTGAGCGCCAAACCCAGCTCTTCGGCTTTTAAGACCGCAGAGATGGACTTCAGACTGTCGCCGCCGAGGTCAAAGAAATGCGCATCGGGGGTAAGGTTGCTTGTTTTGAGAACCGAGCTCCAAACCTCTGCGAGCTTCTGCTCCATGAGGGTGAGTTTGGTCCGGGTGTGGAGCGGTTGGGCTGCATCGCTGTCGCTCGACAGCCCTGTTAGTGCTCGGGTGTCAATTTTCCCATTGGGCAACCTTGGAAAGTTCTCAACCGCCAAAACTTGGCTTGGGACCATAACGCTTGGAAGGTTTGAGGCGAGTTGCGTTTTAATGCTGTCAACGTCCGCTTCAGCATCTAAAATGGCGGCCTTGAGCTGAGTGTCTTCGACCCAAATGGCTGTCTCGAGGCCCGGTGCTGCCCTGGCCAAAGCCGTTTCGATTTCTGTAAGCTCTATTCTGTGGCCGCGTAGTTTGATCTGACGATCTTCGCGGCCCAGAAAGACAATCTGTCCGTCGGCTCTGGTATATCCAAGATCTCCGGTTTGGTAGAGTGGCGGAGATT
Source organism: Pseudomonadota bacterium (assembly GCA_039182515.1). Classification (GTDB taxonomy): domain Bacteria; phylum Pseudomonadota; class Alphaproteobacteria; order Rhodobacterales; family Rhodobacteraceae; genus JBCDCE01. Next base: position 17,847 of record JBCDCE010000008.1, read on the forward strand.
GCTGCGTGTTAAAGGCGGCCTCGGTGAGCTTTGGCGCGTTCAAATAGCCTGGGCTTACGCCGGGGCCTTGCACCCAAAGAGCCCCCGGAACACCTTGCGGCAAGGGGCGGCCGTTCAGGTCCACGATGCTCAACTGTGTCGAAGGAGGGGCTGTGCCGATGGCAATAGGGGCGCTTGGGTCAGATCCATCAAGTCGGCTTGCTGCGCACCAAACCGTGGCTTCTGTGGGGCCGTATTCATTGAAAAGCGGCGTTGTCGGGAGAGCTGATTGATGGGCTTTGATTGTGCTGGCCTGCACCGCTTCACCTGCCACGATCACACACTCAAGGCTGCTCAATGCCGTTGGATCTGAGTGCAGAAGGGTTTCATAGAGCGCTGGCAGCGCCAACAGATGGGCAGGCCCCGCGCGTGCAATGAGCTTGGTCAATTGGCCAGGGTCTTGCTCGGCGCCTGAGGACGCAATTGTGAGTGTGCCGCCTGCGCTCAAGGTCCAAAAGAGACCCACAACAGAGCTGTCAAAGGCAAAAGACGAGAGCATCACAAAGCCGCGCGGCGCGCTGGGGTACACTTCCGCGCGCACAGCATTGGAATAGGCAAGATTGCCTTGGGTGATCATCACACCTTTGGGCGCGCTTTGGGAGCCCGAGGTAAAGATAAGATAGGCGAGATCCTTGCTGGTGAGATCTGCGTCGGTAAACCTGTCTGACGGCGTTGTCAGCGCATCCGCGTATAGGAGCGTTTTGGGCCCGTCTTTTGCCGCTGTAGTGTCGTCTGCAACAAGGATGACTTTTGGCTCTGCGGCCGCAATGATCTGGGTTTGGCGCGTGCTTGGATAGGTCAGATCAATGGGCGTGTAGGCGGCGCCGACGCGCCAGGCGGCAAGCATGGCCACCACAACAGAGACCCCGCGGGGCAAGGCGATCGCCACAACGTCGCCTTTGCCAACGCCGCGATTTTTGAGCGCTGCAGCGAGTGCACGGCTGTGTTGATCGAGGGCCGCATAAGTGAGCTGGCTGACACCATCATCGAGTGCGATCTCATCGGGCTGGGCCGCCATTTGCGCTTTGATCTGGTCCCACACAAACGGATCTTGCCTGCGCAATGACGTTGATGTTGGCGATGCGCTGGGGGGCGCTAAGGCTTCCCTTAAAAGGGTGCCTAGGGGGGCGTCGAGGTTGTTTGCAGCTTGAGACACAAGCGCGCTCAAGTCGGCCAAGAAGGCCTCAGCCAGGGCTGCGCGCATGTCTTCTGGGCGCGTAATCGCCTCGAGCGTGAGACCTTCATCACTGGGATGCGCAAGGAGCGCCAGTTGCGCAGAACTGGCATCCGCGCGCGCAAGGGTTTCTGCGGTAATCTGATGGGCCGGATTGGCTGCGCTTTCTGGAAAGGCCTCATAGACGAAAATCGTTTCCATCCGAGAGCCGTGTCTCAAGTTGGGTGCGGTTTTGAGCACCTCGGGCAGGGGCGTCAGCTCAAAGGCACGGCGTGCGTTTGCCTCATCTTGGGCTTGTGTGAGAATGGTGCGAAGCGTGCTTCCGGCCTCAATTTTCATGCGCTGAGGCAGCGTGTTAAGATAGGCTCCGGCTGCTTGATCCGCGCCTTTTAGCCCTGTGGGCCGGCCTGCGTTGGTGGTGCCAAAGAGCACGTCTGTTTCGCGCGTGTAACGCCCGAGAAGCACAGCAAAAAAGGTGCTGAGCGCCGTTTGCGGCGTGACGCGCGCCTGCCGGGCCATATTGCAGAATTGCTGCCAATCAGAGGCAGAGACTTGCACGGACCCACGTTGGTGCGCCTGCTGTTTGAGGCCAGCCTTCGGAGCGCTTGCCAGTTTGTCTGGGATCACAGAGAAGCTCTCAACGCCCTCTAGGGCCTTGGTCCAATAGGCAAGTGCTTGGGCGTGGTCTTGCTTTTGCTGCCACGCCAAAAAGCGCTTGTAGGGCATCGGCGCGGGTGGCTCTGCAGACCCGTGATAGCGTTCCAAAATCGCGTTGAGAACCGTGCCCGTGGACCAGCCATCGCTGATTAAATGATGCAGCGTCCAGATCAAAACATGGGAACCAGGAGCATGGCGCAAAAGCTGCACGCGCATGAGCGGCGCGCGTTTGAGATCGAAGCCTTCCAGGCGGTCGGCCTCCATGCGGAAATACACCTCTTGATCGAATTCTCTTTCGGAGAGGGTGCTCAGATCCACCTCTTGCCAAGGCAGTTTGATGTGCTTTTGCACCATTTGCACCGGCTGAGAGAGCGAGGCGGAGAAAAACGCGGCACGGTAGCTGTCGCGCGATTGGATCTCTGTTTCAAAAGCGGACCGCAAACGAGCCGTGTCCAAAGGGCCTGTGAGTGTGACCGCAATGGACCCTACATAGAGCCCTCGTGTCGCGCCGTCCTCGAGGCATTCAAAGAGCATGCCGCGTTGGGTGGGGGCGAGTGGCATAACCTCATCGACGCCGTCAAGGTTTGGGCGCGTCATCCCAGATGCTCGAGTTGGGAGGCAAGGGCGTCCAGATCACCGGCATCCAGATCGAGCTCAAGCTCAAGATCCAAATCCTCTGGATCTTCTTTGGGGCATTTGGTTTGCGCCTCGGCTTCAAGCGGCCTGAGGACCTTTGCAAGCAGTTGGATCGTTTGGTGCTCGAACACTGCGTTGGGCTCAAGCGCATAGCCCAGTTCATTCGCGCGCATTGCGATCTGGATGGCCGCGATGGAATCTCCGCCGATGTCATAGAAGTTCTCTGTCACGCCCAAGCCCGTGGTGCCGATGATGCTCTCAAAGATCTCCACGAGGATCTGCTCATTGGGCGTTTGTGCCGCCACTTTCGGGGCTGCGCTTGCCCGCTCCGCCATAGGGCGCGGCTCGGGCAGAGCCTTGCGATCCACTTTGCCGTTGGGTGTCAGCGGAAGCGCATCCAGAACCACAATGTCCGCAGGCACCATGGCGGGGGACAATTGGGCCTTGAGCGTTTCTTTTAGGCCTTCAATTTTCTCGGGGCTTTGTAAGGCGGCATCACCCGTGACATAGGCCACCAGTTGTGTCTGAGACCTGGGCGCCAGGAGTTTTTGATCAAAGCCGACCTCTTCGAGAATTTTGGTCACGCGCGCGGTGTCGATCTCGTCGTTGAGCTCGTGTGTGGCCTCGCTCTGGGTCTTGTGCCCCATGCGCACATCCCAGCTGTAGGGCAGCGCATAATTGTGAAAGCCTTGGCGCGTTTTGTGCACATAGATGCCCGCGTCGTTGATCAGGCAATTGGTCGAGCGCCCCGTATCGCTTGGGCGCTCCCAATGGCCGCGGGTGTCGAGATAGCTGTAGATCTCAGAGACCGGCACATCGATGTAGCGGTAGATATCCACGAGCTCGACTTGATCAAAAAGCGCGTCCGTGAAGAAGCCTTTGGTGCCCAACACGCGCGCAATTGTGTCGTCCATCCGGTGATAGGCCTTGCGCGCGTCGAGCACGAAGGCCTCGATCTCTTCCGTGCTCGGGTTCGATTTTGCAAAAAGCTCGGGCGTGAGACGCGTTTCAAAGAACTGCCCGCGCGACAGGCCTGTGACCACCGCTGGGATGCCTTCCTCAGCCGCGATCTGCATGGCCAAGGTGTAGACCGTCTTAAAGCAGCCCTGGCACACGTTCGAGTGTTTGGTCAGGCTGTCTTTGAAGATGGTGTTCATGTGCGGCGTCGTCATGAACCGATGATCCACGCCGATATCTTGCGTGACGCGCGTGATGTTCTCTTTGGCCTCGGGTGAGATATAGCCGTTGTCGAGCGTGAGGGTCAGAATATTCTTCGTGAGCTCCGCAAAGCGGTAGAGCGCATAGGTGCTGTCTTTGCCGCCCGACAGAAGAACAACCGCGTCGTATGTGCCCGATTTGCGCGCTTGAAGGTCTGCGACCAGGGCCGAGAGATCTTCAGGTGTTTTGAAATAGGCCCCTGCGCGGGATTTGTAGTCCTCGAACTCCAGGCAGATGTTGCACACGCCTGCGGCATTTATCTCAACATTGGGCGAACGGTTGGTGATGCCGCAGCGCACGCAACAGGTTTCTGGGGATGTTGCGAGATGTGCCTCGCGTCGAATTGGGGCCACAAAGGCGCTCTCAATTCCTGGCTGGCGCTCGATCACAGCGGCCACTTCGCCGGGTTCCACGCGCACACCGCCGAGCTTCACTTGATCATCTGCGCGGCCCAGGTAGATCAAATCGCCGGTTTCAGACAGGCGGCCCAGATCGCCGGTTTTATACATGCGCGGCGCGCTATCTTGAGTGGCGCCTGCAAAAGGATCTGGGATGAAGCGATCTTCCGTGAGGTCTGACCGGCCCAGATAGCCTTTGGCGAGCCGCGCTCCACCAATGTAGATTTCGCCTTGTACGCCGGGCGGGCAGGGATTGAGGCCTTGGTCCAGCACATAGATCCGAACCCCGTCAGCAGGCTGCCCAATGGGGACGGAGGCAGCTCGGTCGCTTGCCGGATCGAAGCGGTGGTGCATGGCGCCAACCACAGCTTCGGTGGGTCCGTATTCGTTGTGGATCGCGATGTGCTCGCCCAACACAGCGCGGGCGCGATTGCACAGCGCAGTTGTGAGGCTTTCACCGCCCAAAACGAGGGAGGTGATGCGGCTGGGGGCAAAGCCCTTCTCAACGAGCAAGGCCAAATGCGCAGGCGTGAGTTTCACCACATCCACCGCATCGGCTTCAAAGACATCGAGCACAGCCAGGTCTGTGCCCGGCGTCTCAGGGTAAACAACAAGCGTGCCGCCCGCCGTGAGGGGCGCAAAAAGCGAAGTGATCGTGAGATCGAACCCAATGGCCGAAAAGAGCGGATAGCTGGCGCTTGGGCTGTCACTGAAGGTGGCAGCCGCCCAAGCGATATAGTCCGCTGCGGCTTGATGGGTGACTTCAACGCCTTTGGGCTCGCCGGTCGAGCCGGAGGTGTAGATCACATAAGCCGTTTGCTCGCCCTGTGGATATGGCCCGGTGAAGGCGGCGGGTTCTACGACTGAAAAGAGAAGCGTTGCGGTCTCGCTGTCTCCCAAGATGACCTTCGCGCCTGTCCGCTCCACAATCAAATCGAGGCGGGCTTTGGGTGTGTCGGCAGGCAGGGGCACGAAGTAAGCACTTGTTTTGAGTGTCCCAAAAATGGCTGCGATCAGTTCCACAGACCGTCTTGCATGCACCACAACCGCGTCCCCAGCTTTAACGCCTTGCTGCGTGAGAGCTGCGGCATAGGCCTGGGCGCGGGCGTCAAGCTCGGCATAGCTTAAGCCTTGGCTCGGATCCGTCACGGCAGGATCGTTTGGACGGGCTGAAACCTGCGCGTCAAAGGCCTCAAGCAAGCCAGGCGCTGGCGTGGCAGACGGGCCAACGAGCAGGGAGGATGTGTCGGCCTCTTTTGCCAAAGGCACCTTGTGAATGGGCTGCGCGGGATCTGCCAAGAAAGCATCCAAAAGGGCTTCAAAGAGCTTGGGGGCCAGAGCGCGTTTGGTAGTTGAAAACACGCTTGTGTTTAAGTCAAAGGCAACAACGGGCGTGCCGCTGGCCTCAAAGTCATAGACATGCAGGCGCAGATCATGGCGCGGGTCGTGGGCTCCGGGATGCAGCCAAGTGATCCTGGTGGGGTGATCTGCAAAGTCGCCATAGGGCACTGTCATAACGTTGAGCACAGCATGAAAGGCGCTGGCGCTGGCCGGGGTTGAGGCCCCTGGCTTGGCGTGGCGCAAAAATTGCAGGGCTTCGGTTAAGGCGCTGCGATACAGGGTCTCAAAACTGGCGTCCTCCTCCACCTCCAAGCTCAGTGGGAACATCTCAATAAAGAGGCCGGCGGTGGCTTTGAGTGCAGGCGTGGCACGATTGTGGGCAGGAGTACCGAAGGAGATCCGCGTGTCGCCAGTGATGCGGGCTAGAAAGGCCGTATAGATCGTGGCCAAAATGGCAAACCGTGTGAGCTCTGGGCTCAGGCTTCGAAAGCGTGGATCTGATGTAAGGGCTTGCAGCGCTGCGGTGCGTGTCGCGCCAAGCTCTAGCGTGACACGCTCTGAGGCGGCGTGGCTCGCTTGGCGTGTGCCGCCAAAAGGCGCGCTCTGGGCTGGCATGTCTTTTGCGCGGTCGATCCAATAGGCTTGTGGGTCTGCTTGGCCGGTGCTTTGCGCCGCGAAAGCCTCAAACTGCGGCGGCGCTGGGCTCTCTAGCGTGCCGCCAGCGTCGTAGGCTTGGGAGACAGACTGAAAGACAATCGCCCCAGACCAAGCATCCGTTGCGATATGATGTTGCGCGAAATACCAAATCCAATTTTCTGGCCCGCATTTGATGAGCACGGAATCGTAGGTTTTCTGCGTGAGATCAAACGGCTTTGCGGCCCGTTTCTCCATCCACAGCTCTGCTGCTTTTTGCGGATCCGCTTCGGCGCTGAAATCCAAAGGCGCGGGAAAAGCGGGGGGCGCGCTAACCTCAAACTGTTCCGGCCCGCTTGGCCCCATTTCAAAGCGGGTACGCAGTGCGTCATGGCTCAAGATCACGGCGTCAAACGCGGCGGCAAATCGCACAGGATCCAAAGCAAAATCGAGGTCAAACCGCCAGGCCATGTTGTAAAGCGGTGCCGAGCCCGCCAGGCTTTGACCGGTGTAGATCAAGCGTTGGCTTTCGCTCATGGTTTTGCCCATCTTGGACCGGGCGTTCATGCAAGCCGCTCCATATAGGTGAGGATCGCGCGGGGCGTGTCGAAATGCTCGAGCACGATGTCTTCAAGCGGAATGCGCTTGCTGGTTTGCGCTTCCAGGTGGCTCACCAGACCCATGATCCCAAGGCTGTCGATCAGGCCGGACAAAAGGAGGCTGTCGTCGGGGGCAACCGTTTGCCCACCGGTCAGTTCGGAGGAAAGATACTCCAAGAGCGCGTCTTGCGTGAGCGCGCTCATGCGGTGATGTCCAATTGCTTGCGGTCTATTTTGCCCGTGGAGGTGCGCTCAAAACCGTCCACGACGTGAATGGTGGTGGGCACAGCGACCGCAGGCAGAAAGCGGCGCGCATGATTGGTGAGGTCTTCTACCCGGGCAGGCTTTCCTGGCGCGCAGGTTACAAAAGCGATCAAGGCGTGCCCATCTGCGCTTTGCACAACGGCCACTTCGGATACGCCCGTAAAGGTGCCTAAGGCCAATTCCACCTCATCAAGCTCAATGCGTTGCCCGCGTAGCTTCACTTGCCGATCTCGGCGGCCGATGTAGTGAAAACAGCCCGTCGCGTCTTGGCGCACGATGTCGCCCGATTTGTAAAAGCGGGTTCCCTCAAGGCGCACAAAAGCGTCTTCATTGAGGTCGTCGCGGTTGTGATAGCCAAGCATAAGCGCGTCGCTGGCCACCCATAGCTCGCCCTCCTCTGACAGGTGGATTTGAGCGTTGGGTGTGGCAAAGCCGATGGGCACAGGCTCGGTTTTTAGGTGAGGCTCGGGGGGCAGGTGATAGGCTGTCACCGCATTCGCTTCCGCTGGCCCGTATGCATTGGAAAACCGCACGTGGCGCAGGCGCTTTTGCAAAGCGTTTAGGTGCCCTGGAGGCATGGGAGAGCCGGCGAAAATCATCAGCCTTAGCTGGGAGAAATCCCGCTGTTCGAGCACGCCGTGTTCCTCAAGCTGGATCAGAGCAAAGGGCACCGAATACCAAACGGTGATCTGCTCATTCTGGATAAGCTTTGACATCTCAGCAGGCAGTTTCGTGACCACATCTGGCACCAAAACAACCGTGGCGCCGCGCAACAGGCTGGCGAAGAAATCCATCTTTGAGAGGTCAAAATGCAGGGGCGCATGATTGGCAAGGCGGTCTTCGGCTTTGATCTCGTATAGATCCGCCGCCATATGCACGTAGCTTCGCGCAGAGCCATGGCTGTGCACCATGCCTTTGGGCACACCTGTGGAGCCTGAGGTGAAGAGCACGTAGCAGGGGTCTTCATCGGACGGGACCGGCAGCGCTATGCTTCTGGCGTCGCCGGGCTCTGCAAATCCCGACGAAGCGATGTTTTCGAGGCTCACCAAGGGCGCACCGATCACCGTCTTCAAGCGCGGCACTTTGGGGGCAATGGCTTGGAGCGCCACGGCTTTGGCGGGCACTGTGAGCAGGGTCGTGATGCCACAATCGGTCATCATTTGTGCCACACGCGCGGCTGGCGCGTTTGGATCGAGCGGCACGTAACAGGCCCCTGCGTGCAAGATGCCGTAGACCGCAACGGGCAACTCGAGGCACTTGGGCATAAAGATCCCAACCTTGTCGCCTGGGCCAATCCCAAGATCTGCAAGTTGATGCGCGACGGCCAAGGTGCGCTCATGAAGCGCAGCATAACTTAAGGCTGTGCCGCCAATGCGAACCGCATCCTTGTGGGGCTGCTCAACAGCCCATTTCGCCAGGGGGCTATGAATATGCGAGACGTTCATGGGCCCGCTCATCCCACAAAGGCCAGCAGATCTTGCTGCATGCGCCAGAACACGCCCGAGGTGCGCTCCACAAGCCAGAGGCCTGAGATGGCGATGATTGCGACAGAGGCCAAGCGCAGTGCCAAGAAGGGATAGGCCTGCCAGCGGCGGATCAAGAAGAGCACTGGGAAGAGCACCAGAATGATCGCGATCTGACCAAGCTCAACGCCGATGTTAAACGCAGCCAAGCCAACAACTTTGGACGCGGGCTGCACACCCAAAGGCTCCAGAACGTTCGCAAAGCCAAAGCCGTGGAACAGACCAAAGATAAAGACGATCCAGAGCGTGTGTTGGTGAAAGCGGGGGAACATGTTCATCAGCGCCACAACTGCAATTGAGAGCGCAATGACAGCCTCCACAAAGCTGACGGGCAGCGTGACAATGCCCAATGCAGCCAAGCTAAGCGTGACAGAATGCGAAAGCGTGAAGACCGTTGCGATCTTGATCACAGTCCAGAGCGCGCTTGAGAAGTCTTCTTCGGGGGCCCAGGCATTGTTGTTGCGAAAGAGAACCGCGGGCAACAGAAGCGTGACCAGGAACAAGACGTGGTCGAAACCTTTGAGGATGTGCCAGATGCCGTGGATCACGAAATCTACAAAAACCTTGGTCCAGGGATCGCCGACAAGCGACAGCGTGCGCGTGCTGCCGCCCACATCGAAGATCAAGGAGATGTAGGCTTCATTGTTTTCCACGCCTGTGCGTGTGTTATTTTCGATGATGCCATAGCCCAAATGGCCAGGGTTGGCGGCGTCTGTAAGGGGCTCGTAGGTGACCTCCACAGCTTCGGGCGTTGGGCTAAGGCCTGCGACTTCAAAATTAAGCTGTGCGAAGGTGCCGAAGGGAACCTTGAAGAACCCAAATCCGGTTGATGCTAGCGCAAAAGCCTCGCCATTGCTCGAGACCGAGAGGCGTTCAGCGAAGAAATTGAACACAGCATCTTGCTTGGCGGTGAATTCCGCTTCGCTGATCTTGCCGTCTTGGTTGGTGTCGAGCGGGATCATGCGGTTGACGTCTTTGAGCGTGGCTTCGATCCGGCCGGTCAGGGTGTCGTCGGTGACCGAAAAGAACACATAGCTTTCCGCTTTGCGGTGTGCCTCAGCTTGAGAGCCGAAACCCACCATCAGCGCTAAGACTGCGAGAAACATTACAAAAATTCGACTTTTTAACACGGCAGAAGCTCCCCAGCTTTTATTCTTAGACCAAGCAAGATACGGCGAGAGACGCAGGATGGATTTAAACATTTTTGTGAACACTCTGTTCTTTGCGTTTGCGTTTCGCCTTCAGCGCGAAATCCGCGGCTCAAACTTGGTGTTTTCAAAATGTTTGGACGGCGCTACATCCCACGACAAGCATGCGACCGTCTTTTACCCCTCCCAGTGCGCTCGATATCGAGATGTGCACGGCCATTCAAAATCAGGCCCTCGCTGAGTTTACGAAAAACAAATTGTCATCTCAAGTTGACACTTTGTCGGAAACGGAAACAAACAATTTACAACAAGCCGCTGCAGCTTGCCGTGCCATAACCCAAGAGATCGACGCGCTTGAAACAGATCTCGCTGCTGCGTTGCAGGCGGTGGGCTGTGTGGTGGAGCCTGCGCCGGATCTGCGACCTAGCGCAGACGGCTCCTTACAGTTTCATAGAGCTGCTCTACGGGTTTCCCGCGAAGACTTGCCCAAAGCGGCAACGGTGTTGGAAGAACACGGATTTCGCGCTCCATTTGCGCTGACTGAGGGGCGCATGGCGGCCATTGCGCGCTTTAGTCCCCAGGTGCAAATGGTACGCTTCGATGACGTCACAACCCGTGTTTTATTGGCCTTTCGCGAGCCGATCCCGTCTCACTTGCCCAATGCGTTGCGCCCAAACTTTGCGGATTTTGCCCGTGCCGATTTCGCAAAGCCCTTGATAGGCGCCTATGCGATTTCAAAGCTTGTCCGCGTGTTTCAAGAGCGTGCATTTGGGCGTCGTGCGGCGGCGCATGAAATGGATTTCTTAGGCACGCCTGATGCGCTCATTGCGCCGATCTTAGCGCCTTTGAAGCTTACAGAGAGCGATGTTTTTGCAGATATCGGCTGCGGGGATGGCCGGGTTGTGTTGCAAGCGGCTCGGTCTGGTTGTCAGGCGATTGGGATAGAACACAGCGCCGATTTGGCCACGCGTGCGCAACAAAACGCCAACAAAAGCCCTGATGCGGCGCGAATCAAGATCCTGTCAGTCTCCGCAGAAGACGCAGATCTAAGCGCGGTCACCGTGGCGTTTTTGTTTATGCCCGCTCATATCTTAGGGCAGCTTTTGCCAAAGATATTGCCCAAGTTTCAGCCGGGAACCCGCCTGGTCGTCCATGAGCAAGCCCGCCAATTGCCGGGTCTGACGGGTGCGATGCAATTTCCGGTGATTGATCCCAAGGGGATCACCGTTTTGCATGTGGTGGAGCTTTAAAGCGCGTCCAGACGTTCTTGAGCTCTTTGGATCCAGGGCGTGATCTGACAGCGGTCTGCATAGGCTTTCGCGATGCGCGCGGCCCGCGCGGCGGCTTCTGGGTTCGCGCAGGCCTCTTCCGCTTGTGAGAGCCGCAAAGCGATGTCGCTGGCGTATTGACCGGCACCTATTGAGGCCACTCGGCGCAAGTTGGCTTTAAGCCGCGCCTTTGCACCCACAGCATCGCCAGAACGCAACATGTGAGAGGCCACGATGGAGTCGAAATAGGGCCGCTGAATGTGGATCCCGAAGGCCTGCATTTGTGCCAAAAGCGCCTCTAACATTTCGGGGCCCGCGCGCTCGTCTTCGAGATCCAGCGCAGATTGCCAGACGCGCCCAATGAGAGACCAAAACGCTGCGCCTTGCTCATCCGCCAGAGCCACGCCTTTGGTGATATGCGCGCGTGCGTCGTCCTTAAGGCCTGCGTACCAAAGTGCTGCTCCGCCAAAAGAGTGCAACCAAGGCCGTTGAAGATTGGCCCCGATGCGCGTAATCTGGGCTTCGCAATCGGCAAAGATCTTTTGCGTTTTTTCCGCGTGTCCTTCACTGGCCCAGCGATGGGCGAGCGCGGTGAAAACCGAGACAAGCGGATCAGCGCTGGTTTGGAGATAGATCTGGCCGTGGGCCTCGGGATCATAGAGCGCGATCAATTCTTTGCTGGCCACATCAAGCCGAGCGAAATCTCCGGAATAAAGCGCCAAAGCGCAATCGTTCACCAGTGTAAGAAGCGCATGCACGGAATTGCCGGGGGTCGCGCTGCTGCGCATTTGATCCACAAGAGGTGCGCAGGCCCGCACACGGCCCGACATCATTCTATGGGCAAAGAGCCCATAGCGCGCCATGACACCCGCATTGCTTTCAATGTTTGTCCCTTGAACAGCTTTTGAGAGGTTCAAATAGGCGCTTTCAACCTGCGGATGGGTGAAACCCAGTTGTTGGACCTGGGCACTGGCCAAAAGGGTGAGCACCTCGATGCTACGATCGCCGTTTTTCTCGAAGGCATCCTCAGACGTCGTGAGGTAATCCACAGCCAAATCAAAGCGCGCATTTTGCAGATAAGAGATGCCTGCCATCATAGAGGTGCGCGCCGTTAAACCATTGTCGCCAGAGGCTTTAGCGTGATCGGCGATAATTTCCGGAAACACGGCTTGGCCTTCTGCCAAAAGCGCTTCCATGGCCCTTGCGACCTTGCCGTGGCGCTCTTGGCGTTGCGAAAGCGGCAGCATGGCATATGCGGCTTCTTGCAAGAAAATATGCGAAAAGCTGAGCATGGAACCGTCTTCCGCGAGTAACCCTTTTGACGTGAGCGGCTCCAGGCTGCGCGGCGTTTCTGGATTGAGGCTCACCAGTTTGAGGTGTTCGCGCGGGAAGGTACGCCCTAAGATCGAAGCATCCAAAAGCTGGCTGCGTGGGGCTTTGGGCAGATCTGTGATGATGCTTTGATAGGTGGCTTCAATTGTATCGGGGAGATCGCCGTCCCTCATACTGGCCAAGCGCTGGGCGAGGGTAACAGCAAAAAGCGGATTGCCCTCCGCGCGGTCTGCCGCGAGCTTGAGCTTTTCGCTGGAGATGCCGGGCTGGCCAAGTGTTTCAAGGAGGCTTTGTGTACCTTCTGCGCTCAGAGGTGCGAGTGGCAGGAGCTCAATGTTGTGGCCTTTCGCGAAGGCTTCGATGCCAGCGTCTTGCCGCGATGTGAGCGTGATCTGGCAGCTCTCTTTTGGTACTTGGCTCAAGATGAGACCCAGCAATTCTTGGGTGACGCTGTCGAGCCATTGGGCATCGTCGATCAGAAGGGCAATCTTTTGCTGTGCAGAGAGCGCGCTGAGCAAGGCCACGACACCCTGGAGACGGCGCGCGCGCGCCAGTTGGGGCATCACATCCGTGCCAAAAGGCGCGCCAAAGAGCATATCGCTCACATGGCCTGCGGGCTCGCCCGTAAGTCCAAGCTTTTCGAGGCTTGCGAGAACTTGGCCAGGATCCGTTTGAGGGGGCAGGGGGTATCTCTCGTATCCGAGGTCTGCCGCGAGCCATTGGCCGACAGGGAAGAGGGCGGTGTTTTTGAGATTAAAGCGCGCGTGCCAGGTGATCACGCGGTGCGTTTCGGCCAGGCGCGGGGCGAGGGCGTCGAGCAAGGTCGATTTGCCCATGCCAGGCTCCGCCATGAGGCCCATATGGCCACTGCGGGCTTCACCACTGAGGGCGTCCAGCACATCATCGCGTTCAATAAGGGCGAGGGGGCGCGCGGCCAGGCCTTTCAAAGCGATGTCTTTAACACGGGCAAGGGCTATGGGATCCGTGACCCCTTTGAGGGGCACGTCACCCAAACTCTCAGCGTTTAGATCTGCTAAGCGCTCACAAAACTGAGACGTGGCCTGGGAAATGACGATCCCGCCGGGCTCTGCCTGGCCTTGAATGCGGGCTGTGAGATTGAGCTCAAAGCCGGTGATCTTCGGCGCCATTTGATTGCTTTGGTCCGTTGCGCAAAAGACTTCGCCGCTGTGGATGCCGATGCGCACTTGGTCAGGCTCCACAGTCTTTGGCAGGCTCACCGCCCATTTAACCGCGCTGATGGCGGCGTTTTCAGCGTCAGATGCAAAGCCAAAACAGACCAATAGGCCGTCGCCATAGTGTTGCACTTGACTGCCGCCGTAAGCCGCCAGATCTCGCACGACGCGGCGCTGGAACTGGTGCAGGCGCGCGTTGAAGGCCTCTGGGTTTAGGGTGGCGGCCATTTGTGTTGAGCCAACCATGTCCACAAAAGCCAGCGTGAGAATACGCAGCCGGCCAGAGGGGTCTTCTTCTTGTTCCACGGTGGGCAGGCGCGCGCCGCAACTTGAGCAAAAGCGCGCACCTGTATCGGCCAACATCACATGCCCGCAGGCTGGACAGGCTAGGATGTTGTCCCCTTCCATCAGTAACTCCTGCGCAGATAAGCTTGGGCTTTTGCGGCGTGACGGATGCGTTTGCTGTCCAGAGGATTGGTCATCGACCAAGACGTCCAAATGCGGAACCCGCCAGGCAAATGCCCGCCACCGGCTGCACCCAGTGCAGAGAAGTGTTTGTCGAGGGCGGGAAATCCGCCCGCATCATTATCTTCAACTTTAATATGTCCCACCACAGGCGCAGCATAAGCGCGTTCGAGCTGGAGATTAAAGCAATTATAGGCAAAGCCGCCATTCCACCACGGACCCGTCACGAAAGTTTGGTTCAAAATATCCGAGATTGCGCCAAAATCTGCGTAGTCGCTGAGCGGCTTGAGATCGTCGCGCTGGAAGAACTTTGCGTCGATTTGATGGGGGCTTTTGCTGGTTTTGGACGTGAAGCTTTCGTCATCCATTTTCAGCGTGGAGGGGGCTTTGTTCATGTCGTACATGGTTTTGCCTACAAAGATCGCCAGGCTGTTGTTGACATAAAGCCTACGCGGATAGAGCAGGTTGGCATCACCGCCGAGCTCTGTGCGCATGTAAGGAATGGCAAAGCTCGCTTCGAGATAGGGACTAAAGCTGATCGGCAAGAAACTTGAGCGCACCTTGTGATAAGCACAAAGCGAGATACCGACGGAATGGTATCCAGCGGGTGTGTGCGGGCAATTGCCCAACCATGCCCCTTCCGGCAGGAGCTTTTGCACCTCGTCGCGGGGCATCGCGTAAAAGACAAACCAGCCTGTCATTGAGCCGCGTGCAAAAAAGCCGCTGAGCGGCCAGGGTGCATCCGAGATCGAGTTGGTTTGATAAGCCGATTGCGCGACGGGCCCTGCATCAAAGGCCACGTCCTTTGCGCCGACGTTCAGGAGCTTTTCGCCCGTCACCGCGCTGGCGGCTGCGATGCCAGACATGGTTGCAGCTTCGACACAGCCTGCGTTTAGCCCGCAGCGGGTCCAGTCGCCTGCAAGTGTTAGGTTCTCAAATCCGCTTTCATCTGGGGCCAAACGATGGGGTAAACTTCCCGCAACAGACAATACATAGCGTTCCGATCCATACATGTTCACCCGGAAATACTGATCGTCGAAACGCGCCTCGCCGCTGCCCTTGCCGTGCAGGAGGCTGCGATCAAAGGTGCCGTTTTTATCAGCCTTGGGCCAGAACTTTGTAAGGGCCGTATCGGCCCAAACGGCCGTTTTGGCTTTGAAGCCATCGAGCGTTTGCCCGTCGACAGCCGGAGAGCAGAAGTAGGCGATGGATTTTGGGCCCGGCTCTGGCCATGCTTCGCGTGGCAGAAGGTGGCTCATATCGGCCCAGGTGTCTAATGGCTCTGCAAATCCTGTGATCACGGTGCGCATGGGGGGCTTAGGCAAGGCCGCCTCAGGGTTGTGTTCAGCAACAACACCGTCCCAGCCAAGCTCCTCAGCGGTTTTATCAACCCAGAATTGCGCCGCTTGCGTGGCCACGGTTTCAACCTCGCGCAACATACGCCGCCATCTTTGGCTGGCATGAGCAAGTTCTTGGGTCATGTAGGGAAGCGAGCCGATTGAGGCCCCTAAGATCACATGGTCGAAGTCGCGCCCGTGCTCGAGATCGAACCATTCGCCCTTTGGTGGCTCTTTTTCGCATTCGAAATCCACGCCATCACGCTTGAGCTTTTCGCCATGTTTGAGCTTGTCCCATTTGGGCTCGGAGGGCCAACAGGGCAGGTTTTCCACGGTGACGAGCGGATCGTATTCCTCGTCTTTCAGATGGGCTTGGCGGACCATGGAAATGCGCTGAATGCGTTCTTTGTGTTCGCAAAGGTGCAATTCTCTGGCGGCTTCAAAGAAGTGAAACTTCACGCCCTTGGCTTTAAGAACTTGGTAGTAAGGCCCGAAAATCGTATCGCCCATACCAGCTTGCATTTTGTGAAAAATGGCGCCCGCGTAGGTCAAAATTAGGCGACCCATCGCGCGGATTGCGGTGCCTGCACCGGAGTTTCCGCGCGAAATATTGCTGTTTGGAAAGCCAAAGACAAAGTCATAACAGCCGCGGATCAGCACTGAGTTCATAGAGGCATCCGTGGCCCCATTTTGCAAAAGCCAATCGGAGAACTCCCATTGGTCGAGCGGATCGTAGCCTTGTGCAAAGGTATCAGATGAGACCACACCATGGGCGTAGGCCATCGAGATATCCATGAGATAGAGGATGCGCCGGGTGGCGTCATCTTCCATGTTTTCTGCCGTCATTTGATCTTGCACGGCTTTTTGCGCATCGCGGATCAGGTCGACGAGAAGCGATTTTTGTTGCGGAACGTGTGCACCGGGATGACGTGGCATGCCGTGCGCATGGCTGTGTAGGCCAAATATCCGCGCCAAAAGATCGGCAAAGATGTCGACGCCAAGATGGTTCTTTGCCAGGCCCGCAAGCTCGCCTTTCTCTAAAAACTCTTTGAGGATGCTCATGCCTTCCAAAAACATCTCAAACGGCGTTGGGGCTGTTGTGGCCGCCCCTGGGACTTTGTTGTTTTTCGGCAGGTCCACGAGCCAAGGGCGCCAGTCGCCGTTGCCGCGGTCTTCGGCAAGAAAAAGATGCGAAAGCGGTTTGAAAGCGGCCTCAAGGGTACCCAGTGGATCGTCCGCTTTGCGTAGGTCAAGCGTGACCAATTCTTCGTAGCACGCGCGCATGTTGCGGAAGGCATTTTCGTAAAAACCGGCCCAAACATGAAGGCCGTGCTCTTCAATGCGTCCGCCTTTTTCCATGTTGCGCCCGGAGGCGCCTTTGCCTCCTAAACGCCATCCCATCTGGTATAGGTGGATTTCGTATTTTTTGTCCCAATCCGGCGTTTGTGTTATGGCATAAACAGCCGTTATGGCCCCAACACCACCGCCGATCACTGCAATTTTTTGCATGACCACTCCTCAATATATATTTTTATAAAAACCGATTGTACCGGAACTGCACAGTTCACACAGACGATCTGTCACCCCTCATGCCTTTATCCTTAGGCGTGTGATTCTACTGTGACAAGAGGGCTTGGGGCTTCACCAACGTTACCCGTTTGCGTTGTGCTTTAATGATACCATTCCGGGTAAGCGACGACATCGCGCGACTGACTGCTTCGCGATTGGCGCCGATGGCATTGCCAATTTCAGCATGTGTGGGCATTTGATCCAGCTCTGCCCCTTCGCGAAAACGGCCCTGTTCGAGCGCTGTGCGCAGGATTAAGGCGCAGACGCGTTCTTTCACACTAAAGGTTGTGAGCTGACTAAAACGTTCGGAGATATCGCGCACGTAGGCAACGAGGCTGCGCGTGACTGCGCGTTGAAGCGTAATCTGGGTTTCCATCGCGTTAAGAAAGACCGCCTGCGGCATGACCAAGATCTCTGTCGCACCCTGGCTTGCGACATAAACATCTAAGGACCGAGGTTTGCCGTCGATGGCCGAAAGCTCGCCAAAAACACGGCCAGGCCCCATGCGCGAAAAGAGCACTTCACGGCCGTCTTCTGTGCCAAAGGCGGCAAAGAGCATGCCCGAGCAAATGAGATAGAGATCGCGTGTGTCGTCGCTACGGTGAACCACAGGCTCGCCAGGGTAGAACTTTCGGCGCAGGCAGGCCTTTTGGAGCTCATTGGCGGCGTCTGAGCTCAACTCGGCGAACCAATCGAAATCGGCCACATGCTGAAAAGTATGATCAGATCGCGTCAAAATTGCTCCACCCCAGCGACTGGGTAGGCCGCCCAGGGCTTGGGATCAACGCGAGCGCTAATTTTCCTAACACTTTTTTCGCGAGTGTGTCGCAGCGCACAGTTTTGGCTTTTGGACCGTGCGAACGTCTCCCCACGGCTGATGAGTGACAGCCGCGATTTAAGTGCCAAAGACTTTTTAAAGAAAACGATTTGAGAATGTTTGGAAAACCGGTGGTGAGGGAGCAGCGCCCGAACCACCGGTTCTTTCAATGTGTAGCCGTGTTTTGACGCAATGGTGTGCGATTTCGCGATGGTATCGCAGTGTTATCTCGAGGCCCGGGCCAATGTTCCCTCCGGAGACGTCTCGAGAAACTTGGCCCGGACCTCCATTCCCTGGCTCCATGGTCCGGGCCTTTTTTTAGCTTCAGACACCAAGCTTGAATGTCATGTGTTTGTTGTAAGCCTGGCGCGGACCTGAATGGCGAGCCGGCAGTTTGTTGCCGGTCGCTTGGTCGCCGTAAAGCATTCCAAAATTGCTATGTTTTCCAGGGCGTTCCACGTGATGAGGCAGATGCAGGGTATAAGTTCTAACTTACAGGGTCTTGGTTCAGTGCGATTTTTTTTGGCAGCCATATAAGACAGCTTGGCTAAACTCGTCTTTTTTACTATGATGAGCTGTGGGATTCTTCTGCGCTGTTGCAGAAGACTAGTAAATGGGTGGTTGGAAATGGAACCAGTTGGTACCGCAGCGGGCCAAGCGCAAGCCGCAAGCCTCAATCAGCAAAATCAAGATCTCGCCGAGCAGATGACGGAAGAGTTTTTCCAGCTCTGGATGGATAGTGAGTTCGTCGAAGAATATGTGATGGACGGCGAGGAAGACTGAGTTTTTTTGTGTGTAACGAGTGTAGAAATGCGGATCAGATCTGGGGGGATTAGATGACGCAAGCAGTTTCAGCGGTGATGTCCGAAGACAACGTCGCAAAGGTCTATGGTGGGGCGAGTACGCAAGACCTAGATCAAAACCAGTTTATGGAAGCCTTTGACAAAGGCCTAGACACGCTTTCGGCGCGGCCTGAGTTTTCTGGAGACACGAGCGCGCTCGATCAAATATCAGGCGCCTATGGCGGCGATGTGGGTGTCGAGAAAGCCGATATCATATCGGAGACCTCCCAAACGGCAGGCGAAGCCGGCCAAGCCAAGACTGAGACAATGGAAAGCCGGTTTCAAAGCCTCTACTTTGAACTTACACACTACCAAGTGGCCTGGCGAATTGCTCAAAGCGTACAGCGCGATATCAGCCAAGTCCTGCGCGGAAGCTGATTGATGATGCGCTATGAGTATTGCTAGTCTCTCGTCTCACAAAAAAATCCTGAATGCGACCAAAGCGAATTTGGTAGAACGCGTTGGGTTCGCGCCCAAAGCGACTGAGATCTCTGTGAGCATAACAGGTGGCATGGCGCAAAGCGCCGCGCGATCAATGCACGTCAGCGAGTTGACACTTGGTGCACAGATTGGATCGGACGTGGTGCTTTTGGATGAAGGCGTTGCCGATATTCATGCAAAACTACGTTTAGAGAGGTCCGCCTTCGGTACCCTCGTGCACATCGAAGCCCTAGGTGGGCCGGTAGACATCGATGGTCAGACCTTGGCCATGGGTGATACCAAAGACGAGACGTTGTTGCCGGTTACATTGGGTTTGGGCAGCGCAACACTTTTGATCGACAAGCCTGCAAGCCGAATGGCCGGGGTCGTTGGGAAGTCCGCGAAAGTTCGGCGGTTTGATCCTGTCATCTTGATGTCGCTGGCAGGGCTTGTCGCTGTCCTTCTATTTGGGTTCTTGTGGCCGCTGCTCGAGCGAAACAACCAATACACAATCGACATCAATACGCCGCAGTACGAACAGCAGGTTGCGATGGTCCCAAGCACCGATTGGGAAAAACAATTTGAGATCCAAGCGCGCGATCTCGGCCTTTCAGAGGTGGTTTCGGCGTCTCTTGTTTCTGAGGGGATTTTGCGTGTTGAAGGGCAATTGCCTGAAGGGAAAATCCAAGAGTATCGGGCTTTGCAAGCTTGGTACGATGGCCAATTAGATCCGCCGTCCGCCATTTGGGCGGTGCAGCAGCGTGCGCAACTGGGCAAAATGCCCAACATTGCGATGGTGCGCTTCAGCGAGCCCGCGGCGGTGATCTTGAAGTCCGGCTCTGTGATTACATTGGGTGAAGAAGTGTCTGAAGGCTGGGTTCTCGACGCTATTTCCGACAATACACTGTCATTGGTTCGTGACACGGAAACGCAGATCATTGAATTTCGGGCGGCCCTTCAATGAGCCGTTTAAGGATCTCTTCGGGGCGGCCCCCAACGCCCCCGGCCCAGCCCGCTGGTGTGCAAAAGCAAAATGGTGCGTCTGTGGAGTCCGCCCAGGTGCAGGCTCCAGCATCTGCAAAAAAGACTAACGCCGTTGCCGCAATCAAAGAGACCTTTGTGTCATCGCTCTCTTCGCTGCGACGACCTCCCCCCATGCCCTTGGGCGGACAGCGGGGTGAGGGACCAACGACAGCAGAACTTTTTCCGGAAGAATTGGAAGATCTCGAAACCCGCTCGACCGAAGAGGTTTCTGGGGATTTGGCGATGCTGTATCTGAACTTTTTTCCCTTGGCTCAAGAAGAGGCGGACGGCGATTTGACCGCGGCCTTTGAGCAAATGGGCGAATTGATGCGGGAATATGAGCATATCCGTATGCTCAAAACCGGAGAGCTGGGATGAACGTAGACCCAACTTCTTTTGAGCCGAACTTCCCTGTTGGCGGATTGGGGGGGCAAGACGCGAAGCGTTATGCCGCGACGCTTCGCCAGGTGGCTGTATTCCAGATGACGCATGGTGCTTTGCCGATGGCCGAACGGCTGACGCGTGTTGCCCTTTGGCTTGATCCTGAAACGGGTCGCAATTGGCGTTTACGCGCACATTGTCTGGCACGCATGAATAATCCGCGCGAGGCTTTGCGACTTTTAAGCCAGGCGCGCTCGCGCGGTATTGGTGGAATTGGACTGCGAGATCTTTTGTCTGTTGGGTGGTCTTTTGCTCGGTCTGGATATCTGGCTGAGGCCCGCAAGTTCCTGCTCTTTGAGAAGTGAAATTAGACCAAATTTTTGGGTACAAAAATTAGGACCATTTTTTGCTAAAAATTTGAGCTTTTTGGATTATCAATTTGTGACAGTTGTTGACTGGCTTTCGAATCGAATGAAGCTTTTTTTCGGCGAATAATTTCCTCACAAAATCCCCAAATTGAATCAGAAGATTCGGGACAGTTTCGTTCCGTCTCTTTGAATAAGGTTGTGTTGTTTGAATTGAATTTTTTCACCCAAAGGTAGAGCTGAATGGGCTCAAGTGGAAACAATACATTTCAAAATTGAATTTTGTTCAAAATGTGGCAACAATAAGAAAAACTTGCCACATTCCCGACAAATTTCTGGATTTTTGTATTCACTTCGCTCAATATCTACGAGCAACGAGTGACCGGGTGGGTCGCGCAACGGTGGGTGAGGCCGAATGCGTAAGTGGTTTAAAGTGTTGAATGTTCCGGCTGTGGTGGGCGCAGCCTTTACGCTATTTTTTGTCGGAACAACTCCCACTGTTGCGCCCGCTCAAGGGTATTCAGTTTATTTTGCGGATGCGCCGTTATCTTTGGCGCTTTCTGTTGTTGAGCGCGATTTAGGGGTGGAATTCTCTGTTGAGGGGTCGCAGCGGCATCGCATTAAGAACTTGTCGATTTCAGGTTCTCCAAATGATGTAATTGCTGCTTTGATGGAAGAAACTGGCCACTCATCTTTCGAATTTAATGGTCAAATTTTTGTTTCACCGTCTGACGAACGAGAAGTTCGTTTGATTAGATTACAAGAAATAAATGCCGAAATGGCTGTAAGCGCATTAGACGAAGCCGGGCTCATTTTGGATGATTTTGATATCACCCAGGTTGCTAAT
The DNA here is from genome assembly GCA_039182515.1 of Pseudomonadota bacterium. Taxonomy (GTDB): domain Bacteria; phylum Pseudomonadota; class Alphaproteobacteria; order Rhodobacterales; family Rhodobacteraceae; genus JBCDCE01. The sequence goes on from JBCDCE010000008.1 coordinate 39,336, forward strand.
GGAAAGGCCTTGGTGGTGTCTGGCCCCGTAAAATATCTCGCGATAGCTGAGAGCGTTATAGCGTCGGTTGTTGTTGAGCCTGAATCAGTTGAGCCCCCAGTGCGTGTGCGACGGGGAGGTAGACTAGATGCCGAGGATGGCTTGTCCATTTCGGCGCAAACCACGGTGCAAGAGCCGTGACTTTTTTAGTGTAAGAGGGATCGTACTAAATGGGAAACTATTCAAGAATTAGCGGTGGCGGCGGATCAGATCGTTCCGATTACAGCAGCCGCTCGTCAGACGCCAAAAGCTTCGGCGATGCGTATAAAAACTCGGGCGACCGCGGTGCGTCGTTTGACCGAGCCAAAAATGACATGAGCAAAGGATTTGAGAACTTCAAGAAGGGCGGTCTTCTAATTCTTAAAGGTCCAAAAGGCGACACCGGACCGCAGGGTCCCCAGGGTGAAAAAGGCGATAAGGGTGACACCGGCGCAACTGGTGCACAGGGCGAAAAAGGTGATCGCGGAGCGCGCGGCCACACCGGAGCCACAGGCGCCCAAGGTGAAAAAGGCGACAAAGGTGATACCGGCGCAACTGGTGCAACCGGCGCCAAAGGCGACAAGGGTGATACCGGCGCAACTGGTGCAACCGGCGCCAAGGGCGACAAAGGTGATACCGGCGCAACTGGTGCTACCGGTGCCAAGGGCGACAAAGGTGACACTGGAGCGACTGGTGCAACCGGCGCCAAGGGCGACAAAGGTGACACTGGCGCAACTGGTGCCCAAGGTGAGAAAGGCGAAAAAGGTGACACTGGAGCGACTGGTGCAACTGGCGCCAAAGGCGAAAAAGGTGACACCGGTGCAACTGGCGCCAAGGGCGAAAAAGGTGACACTGGAGCCACAGGTGCCCAAGGTGAAAAGGGCGAAAAAGGTGATCGCGGTGAGCGCGGCCATGCTGGCGCGGACGGTAAAGATGGTGCCGATGGTAAAGATGGCGCTGACGGCAAAGACGGTGCTGACGGTAAAGACGGCACACAAGCTGACGCCGACACCAATGGCGATGGCCGCATCAGCAATGATGAGCTCCGTACAGCCCTTCGCCCAGACGCCGACATCAATGGCGATGGCACAGTAACTGTTGAAGAGCTCGCAAAGACTGACCGTGGTGAGCGCGGCGCAGACGGTGCTGATGGTAAAGACGGTGCCGATGGCGCTGACGGAGCCAAAGGTGACAAAGGCGATCGTGGTGAGCGTGGCGCAGCTGGCGCTGACGGTAAAGACGGTGTTGACGGCAAAGACGGCGCTGACGGCAAGGATGGCATCAACGGCAAAGATGGCCGTGATGGCGTAGACGGCAAAGACGGTGCTGATGGCCGCGACGGTCGTGATGGTGTTGACGGCAAAGATGGCGCCGACGGCAAAGACGGTATCAACGGCAAAGACGGTCGTGATGGCGTAGACGGCAAAGACGGTGCTGATGGCCGCGACGGTCGTGATGGTGTTGACGGCAAAGATGGCGCCGACGGCAAAGACGGTGCTGATGGCCGCGATGGTCGTGACGGCATGGACGGCAAAGACGGCGCTGATGGCCGTGACGGTCGTGACGGCGTCAATGGTCGCGATGGCCGTGATGGTGTCGACGGCAAAGATGGCGCTGATGGCAAAGACGGTGTTAACGGCCGTGATGGTCGTGACGGTGTCGACGGTAAAGACGGTGCTGATGGCAAAGACGGTGCTGATGGCGCGAAAGGTGACCGCGGTGAGCGTGGCCCACGTGGCAAAACCGGCGGCGGCGTCTTCATCTTTGGTGACGGCGATGTGAAGATCAACCGCGGCGGCGGCATGGGCATGGGTACCGGTTCTGGCGTTGGCGGTAGCGCAGGTGCAGGCGGTAGTGCCGGTGCTGGCGGCGCAGGCGGTGCCGGTGGTAGCGCGGGTGCAGGCGGCGCAGGTGGTGCCGGTGGCACAGCTGACATGACTGCCGTTAACCAGCAAATCAGCCAGATGATCGAAGCCTTGAAAGCTGAAATCACTGCGATCCTCACCCAGTTCATCCAACAGATCCAATCCATGATGAATGGAATGCAGGGCTCTGGTATGGGTGGCTCCACAGGTGGTGGTGCGTCAGCAGGTGGGTCTGCTGGTGGCGGCATGGCATCTGGTAACGGCGGTGCCGTTGGCCAAGGTGGCGCGTCTGCTAAAGGCACAAACACCGGCGGTGGTGACTTCAACCAAATCGTCAACAACGCATTCTTCAACATTCAAACGTTGATGAACGCTTATGCCAGCAACCCAACTCCAGGTGGCGGTCAGCAGTTGCAACACGACTGTAACCACGCTCTGGACAACATGGGCAAAGACATCTCCATCATGATTACGACAAACCGTAACGTTGTGATGGAAGACGCTGTCAGCGCCATGGGCAAGTCTGAGCACTAAAGAAACACACACCGGGTCGCGGCGGACGAGTGTCGGCGCGGCCCAACCTGTTCACTTACACAACCCTAGTTAGGAGAACCAAAATGGCAGTCTCAGGAACCGCAGGAAACGGAGACCTTCAGTCTTCCGATGCGAACCAAGAAGCTCTCGAGAAGCGTTTCCAAGACCTCTACATGAAAATGATGGAGAAGAAGGTTTCGTTCAAAGAAGCGACTGAGCCTTTCAAAACCGACAACGAAAACGCCTCGAAAGGCTAAGTCGGTCTTGCGTAAGCTGGACAGGCGCGGTGTTTCGCGCCTGTCCCTTTGTATGTTTGGGGGTGTGTTCTGTTTGCCCCTATGTGGGGATGTGAGCCGTGCGCAAAGACATTGCACTCATATTATTGATCCTAGCGATCTTGGCACTGATCATCGTGCCGCTCGGCCCAGCCGTGCTCGACGCTTTGCTTTCAATCAACCTGTCTTTGGCCGTGCTTTTGCTGATCGTTGCGGTGTATCTTAAACACCCGGCTGATTTCGCAACCTTCCCAACCGTTATTTTGCTTGGAACGGCCTTTCGATTGGCCCTTTCCATTGCGACCACCAGACAAATTCTGACAGAGGCCGATGCGGGCCAAATCATTGAAACCTTTGGGAGTTTCGTGATTGCAGGCAACATTGCGATTGGTCTGATCGTTTTCTTAATTATCACCGTTTTCCAGTTCTTGGTTGTGACCAAAGGGGCGGAGCGCGTTGCGGAAGTTGGGGCGCGGTTTGCGCTTGATGCTTTGCCGGGCAAACAAATGTCTATCGATGCGGATCTGCGGGCTGAAAATATTGATAAAGCGACGGCTGCAGAGCGCCGTGACAAGTTAGAGCGTGAAAGCCAATTTTTTGGGTCTATGGATGGGGCCATGAAGTTCGTGAAAGGTGACGCGATTGCGGGCCTGATCATTATCTTCATCAACCTCATCGGCGGCATCACTGCTGGTATGATGATCCATGGATTTAGTTTTGAGCAAGCGGTTCAAACCTACACGCTGCTGACGCTCGGGGATGGCCTCGTGGCGCAATTGCCCGCGCTCTTAATGGCGCTCTGTGCTGGCATCGTGACAACGCGGATTGAGGGCAAAGACAACATTGACCTCGGAACAGACATCTGGCGGGATTTGGTGGCTGATCCGCGCGTTCCCGCGGCGGCCTCTGGCATCGTGTTACTGATTGGCTTGATCCCTGGATTCCCGCTTTTGAATTTCGCCATAGCCGCGACGGTTTTATTGGTGGTGTCGTTTTCAGTCAGGCGTGTGCTCTTGGCAGAAGCCGAGGCCGAAATGGCAGATGCGCCCAGCGTACAACCCAAGCCATTGGTCGATCCAGAACCCGTGCCGGAGCCCGTGGTGAGCATTCCGCGCTCTAAGCGCGTGACTTTGCAGATTGCTCAAGGGCTGCATGACCGCGTTGATATGAAAATGATCGACAGTAAGATGCAGCGCCATTTTTCGCGGCTCGCACAGCTGCGAGGTTTGACGTTGGATCCGCCATCGCTTGAGGTTTTAGGAGACGGTTTGGCGCAAGACGACAGCTTCTCAGTTGTGCTAGACGAGGTGCCTTTGATCACCGAAACCGTGCCTGCCAATATGGTGCTCTTGCAATGCGACGAGAGCCTTTTAGACGTTTTGGAAGTGGGCACCCAGGAATCGCGCGAAGCCCGCTGGCATGAATTCCAAGGCCATTGGGTTCCGGCGCGCTTTGAAGATCCTGCAGCCAAAACCGAAACGGATACGATCCCAATCGAGACCTATGTAGCCTATGTGGCTTACCGGATCGTCGAGGGAAATATTGGCACGCTCTTTTCACAAGAGGAGTTTGAGAAATTCCTCGACCAGGTCGAAGCGATCAATCCGGCCATTCGTAAGGATTTGGGTCAAACGGGCGAAGAGAACATGCTCTTCTTGGCGCTGCGCTATTTGGTGGAAGACGGCGTGCCACTGCGGCCAGCAGGGTTGATCGTTGAAACCTTCATGCATTGGTTCATGATCGAAGGAAATATCGGTGCGGTGGCCATGGCTGAGCGCATGCGGGGGTCGCTGAAGCGCCAAATTTGTCACGCGTTATCAGGTGGTAAGGGCCTCTTGGGAGCTGTGCTTCTTGACCCAACCGTCGAAGAGACAGCCCATGCGATGGTGGCCCAAACGGGCTTGAGCGACAGTGCTGCGAGCATGGACGGCTTGCCCCTGGACGTGGACAGCTCCGAGGAGATCTTGGGCCAATTCCGCGAACTGACCACGCACATGCCGATGGACGAGCCGATGCCGGTGGTGATTGCCTCGGCAGGCATCCGGCGCCGGATGCGTAATTACTTGTCTGCCAACCGGATCTCATTGCCGGTTTTGGCACCCCACGAGCTATCCCCTGAAATTCAACTGCACCCCGTTGCGCGCATTCAGCTCGCGCAGCAGGCCTATGGTTAAAGACACCCTGGAAGGAGACCACAAATGCGAATGATTGCTCTCTTGCGGCAGCGCGGTCTCGCACTGATGTGCGCGCTTTTGATGTTGGCGGGCTGCCAAGAAGTGCTTTACTCCGAGCTGAGCGAAGAAGACGCCAATGAAATGGTGGCGCTCCTCGTGCTCTCTGGCATTCCAGCAAAACGCGAGCGCGATAGCGCCACGACCTATGCCGTGAGCGTCGAAGAAGCCGACCTGGCTGTGGCCGTAACCGTGCTGAAAAACTCTGGCCTGCCAAGAGAGAAGTTCACATCTCTTGGTGAAGTGTTTGGTGACAGTGGCGTGGTGGGCACGCCCTTTGAGGAACGTGCGCGCTTTGCCTTTGCCACCAATGAAGAACTTGCCAATACAATTTCGCAGATCAAAGGGATTGAGCGGGCGCGGGTGCATGTTGTGGTGCCTGCTGAAGACCGCTTTGGCAAACCAGAACGCCCTGCGCGGGCTTCCGTTGCGATCTTTCATGATACGTCCTTTGATCCGTCGTCCTATTCGGGTCGCATCAAAACACTCGTGGCTTTTGCTGTGCCCGGCCTGGAGGTCGAGCAAGTGGCAATGTCTTACTTCCTAACACCGGGCTTTGTGGTGCAGCCTTTGCGCGAACAACCCGCCCCAGGGGCTGCCATGGCAGATGGATCGATTGGTTTGTCGTCGCTCGCCTCGCAAATCGGACGTTTGCCGCTTCTGGAAATCGGCGTGTTTTTTGTTGTTCTGATTTTACTCCGTCTCATTTTCCGCAGTGGGAGGCGCAAGCAAGCTTCGCGCGGCAGCAGATGACGGAGGCACAAGAGCTCAACCTTTCCGGCGCGCTTGCGAGTTTCAATGCTCCTAAGATCAGCGCGTTCCGGGACGACTACCAGCGCCGGTGGGTTGCGGGCTTTAAAGATGCGTCCTTGGCAGAAGAGATCCTGGAAAATCCACGCTTGCACACACGTGCAGGCGCCGAAATTTGCGCGGGTCTCGGCGTTGGTTACCAATTCAACCTGCCTTTTGATAAAAATGGCCGGATCGTTTCGGTCATGATGGCGATGGGCCTGCCACTCTTTCGGGATCTCTTGGGCTGCCTTTGGCACCGAAAAACCGTGTTGGATTGGATCACCTGGAACCAGATCGAAGAAAAGTGCCCGCATATTTCTTTTGAGGATCTCAAAACCTGTCTGAGAAATGTGCCGGCCTCGGTGAATGAACGGATCGGCGCGCCAAGTGAGGTTGAGCCCAACCTTGATGCGGACGATCTGCATTTGTCTGGGGCTGCTTGCCTGGCAGCCTGGGCCGCGCATGCGCCAAGCGATGTGGGCGAACGCTTGTCGCTCTTTATCGATTTGCCAGATGATCCCGATCACCCTGGTGCTGCGCTTGTCCCAGCTTTCGCAGCCGTCTTTTTGGAGGAAGGCTCATGAGCATGGAAGAAGCAAGCATCGCGCGTGTCCTGACGGCCGCGGACTTCGCCAAGGCGGTCAAAACCAAAAAGCAAACCGAACACGCCCAGAGCGAAGCGGCGCAAATTCTCGCGGCGGCACAAGCCGAAGCTGAACAGATCGTGCGCGCTGCAGAGGCCAAAGCGGCTGAAAATGAGCAGCGTCTTAAAGAGTTGTCTGATCAAAGCCTTGAGCGCTTTCTGAACGAAGATGCGGTTGATGCAACAGCGCGTGCCCTGGCCAAGCTGATGGATCAAACAGCCACGATGCGCAATGAGCTCGACGATGCGAAGACCTGGATTGTGCCGATTGTACGCACCGCCTTTAAGCGGATCATTGGCACATTGCCTACGGATGACGTGTTGACGGGCGCGATTGAGCAAAGCCTTGGTGAAGTGCGTGAAAGATGGGATTTGGTCTTGCGGTGCCACCCCAGTTTGCAACGTCAAATTGCCTCAGTCATCGAGGAGAACCCGCGTTTGTCTGGAGCGATCCGCGAAGTGCAAATGGATCGGACCCTTCAACTCAGCGAGTGCCAATTGGTCAGCGGGCAGGGCGTGCTCGACATCGGTGTCGACACGCAAATGGAGACCTTCTTGCGCGCGTTAGAGCAATTGCTTGATGAGCCTCAAGCCAGCACACAGCCAAGGGCAGAGTGATGCTTGACGGGGCCCGTTTATCTCAGCGCCTGAGCTACGCAAATGCGCATCTGCAAGATGTGCGTTTGGTGCGCCAATACGGCACTGTGATCGATATCCAAGGGCCGATTGTGCGCATTGCTGCGCCTGATTTGCAGGTGGGCGATATCTGTGAGTTCATCACCGAGCCCAAAGGCCTCTTGGGCGAAGTCATTGGTTTTCAAGATAAACTAAGCCTCGTCACGCCCTTGGGGTCTGTTCATGGCTTGGGCCCCGGGACTCTCGTGGAGCGGCGCGGAGATGCGCTCGATTTTGAGTTCTCCGAAGGTCTTCTGGGCGGCATCGTGTCAGGCTTGGGCGAGTTGATCACTCCCAAACCTGAAGGTGCTGTGTGGACGCGTCGCTCGGTGCGCAATTCGTCTATTGCGCCGATGGATAGAACTCTGATCGACACGCCCGTTTGCACCGGGCTGCGTGTCATCGACGGGCTCACCACGCTTGCGGGCGGACAGCGGATTGCGCTTTTTGGCCCGCCTGGTGCCGGTAAATCGACGCTGCTTGCGGGGATTGCTTCGAACTTTGACGCGGATGTCATTGTTTTTGGGCTCATCGGGGAGCGGGGCCGCGAAATCTCTGAATTTGTGGCCCGCAAAATTCCGCCTGAAACGCGCGAGCGATTGGTGGTTGTGGCAGCACCTGCGGACCGGCCTGCATTAGAGCGGATCCACGCGGCAAATGTTGCGACAGCCATCGCGGAAGGGTTCCGCGATAATGGCAAGTCGGTACTTTTGATCCTCGACAGCCTCACGCGGGTTGCGCGCGCCATGCGCGAAGTGGGGCTGGCCGCGGGTGAGCCGCCCACACGGCGCGGCTATCCAGCGTCTGTCTTTGCTCGCTTGCCCGAGTTGATCGAACGGCCGGGGCGCACGTCGAAAGGCCAAATCACAGCCGTTTATGCAGTTCTTTCCGAAGGCGACGTCAGCAATGACCCAGTTGTGGAAGAAACCCGCAGCCTGGTGGATGGACACATCGCGCTTGATGCCAAGGTGTTTGCCTCAGGCCGGTTCCCAGCCATTGATGTGATGGACAGCTTGAGCCGGATGATGCGCGATGTTGTGAGCCCACGGCATATGGCGCTGGCCACCGACATGCGCAACATCATCTCGCGCTATGAGCAAGTGGAACTGCTTGTTCAGATTGGCGAATACAGCCGGGGTCAGGATCCGGAAACAGACCGTGCATTGGATCTCTACCCTGAAGTTGTGGCGTTTTTATCGCAGCCTGATATGGATGCCGTGTCTTATGAAGACACGCTGGAAGCTATGGAACGGATTTGTGGATGAGCCGCTCTGAGCAAATGACCAACCTGCAAAAGGTGCGCGATCTCAAAGCAGAGCGCGCGGAGCTTTTGCTCGCGCGGGCTCAAGCGCGGCGGGGCTCGTGTTCTAAAGCTCTCGCGGATTGGCGAGAAGAAGCCGAACAGGTTGTGATTGAAAGCGGCTTAGCACTGGAAAGTGCCATGGCTGAAGCCCGCGCGCAAAAAGATCCTCAGCAGCAGATGCGCACAATTCAAAGTGCGTTGCACCGCCAACACCAAGCGGAGGCCCATGCGCGCCAGCGTGTGTATCAAGCCAAAGAGGATCTTGCCTCTGCTGAGACTGCGCTTGTTTTTGCCCGCCAAGATTTGGCGCGTGCTGAAGGGCAGCGCGAGGCCGCGCAAAACCTGACTTCCAAAGTGCTGGCTGAAGAGCGGCGCTCTGCAGAAGCCTTGGCCGAGGAAGTGGCCTCAGATGATCATGGGGCGCGCATGACGCGCGCGCAGGGCTCGTGATGAAACATCTGCGCCCCAACGAGACGTTCCGCGCTTTGAAAGTGCGATTGCCCAAGGTGAGTTCGGCACGCGCGGACCAATGGACCCGTCTGGCGCGCCGCGATATCGCAGGGAAGCTGACGCTCTTTGAGCATGAGTGGAGCTATGAGCAGGCCACCGCGCGAAATGATTGTCTGGGTACGGTTGTGAGCCTGAGTGTTGGCGGCACGCCAATGACGCTAAGCCTCAACATGGATTTGCTCACTTGGCTCTCGGAACAGATGCAGTTCAGCGAAGACTACGCCGTGATGGACCCAGACCGCCTGGCCCTAGTTGTAGAGCACTTCCTGAGCGCAGAGCTTGCCGAACTGGAAGAGGCCTGGGGGCAAGAGATTGTTCTGAACGAAGTACGCTGCAATCAAGCGATCCTTGGGCATGCCCAGGCGCTTTCTGTCCGTGTGCGCGGCGATATTCCCGAGTTCATTGCGATGCTTGATATTGAGAGCACGCCCGATGCGCCCGATCCAATTGCGGTGCTTGAAAATCAATTTCCGAAGCTGGGCCCGAGATCCATGTTGGATCTGACTTTGGAAGTTGCGGTTTATGGCCCATTTTCGCGCCTGGAGTGGCGCGATTTGGGGGAGCTGGAGGTCGGATCTGTCCTCTTTCCCTCAGACAGCTGGCGTGTCACGCATGAGTTGGCTTATTTTGCAGGATGGCGGACACATGTTGTGCCCATCCGATCTGTTGAAGAGGGGTACCGCGCTGATGGTCCCGTGCGTGTTTTTTCTGAGCACGGCGTCCACGCGCTGGAGGAGAAGAGTATGAGTGAACGCAAATTTGACGATGACCCGGTGCACGGCACAACGACGATTGTCACCGTGGAACTGACGCGGCAGTCCATGACCTTTGCGGATCTGCAAGAGTTGCAGAACGGCAGCGTTGTGGGGCTAGATTTGAATGCTGTGGACACAGTAACCATGCGCGCGGATGGCACACCAATTGCAGAGGGTCGTCTTGTGCAACTTGACGATGCCATTGGCGTTCAAGTGACCAGGCTCCTGTAAGACAATGGAACAGATTTCGCCCCTTGTCCTGGCGTATCTGGCATCCTTCTTTCTCATCGCGCTTTTGGCCTTTACGGCCTTCATCAAAATCTCCGTGGTTTTAATGATCGTGCGCAATGCGATTGGGGTGCAGCAGGTCCCGTCGAATATGATTGTTATGGTGCTTTCGCTCTTTTTGGCGGTGTTTATTGCCATGCCGAGCATCGTTACGGCTGCCGAGAACATTGCGGAGCTTGGCCCATTGGGGGACTCCGTTGAGGCGCTTTTTACGATCTGGGAAGCGGGAATGGCACCGTTTATGGAGTTCATTTCCAAGCAAACGGATCCAGAGCACTTACAATTTTTTGTGGCTGTTGCTGAGCAAACCTGGGCCGACTCTGGCCTCACGGCCAACCAAGACATGGCGATCGTGAAGATTCCGGCGTTCGTATTGACCGAACTTACCTCCGCCTTTGCTTTTGGCTTTTTGCTGTATCTGCCCTTCGTGGCCATTGATCTGGCCATCACGGCCATTCTGATCGCTTTGGGCATGCAGTTGGTGCAACCAACCATCATATCGGTGCCCTTTAAAATTCTGCTGTTTGTTGTGGTCGATGGCTGGGCCCGTTTACTTGAAGGCCTGATGCTCTCCTATTCTGTGGTTTAGGGGCAGGGCGATGCAAACACAGGTATTTATCGACACGCTGATCACTTTCATGACCTCGGTGTCCGTTCTTGCTGGCATCCCTTTGGCCGTGGCCACAGGTGTTGGACTTGTGGTGTCTTTCTTTCAAGCGATCACTCAGATCCAAGACCAAACCTTGGCTCAAACGGTCAAAATCGTTGCGATTGTGATGACCTTTTTGATCATGGGCGGCACGCTTATCGCGCCGCTTTATGAAGCTTCCGTTTCAGTTTTTGCGACGTTTTGGATGACGCGGTGAGCCTATGGAAGCTTCCGCCCGTCTCATTCTAGATTTGCCTCTTCCAACAATGTTCTTCATCTTGTTCGCCTCCAGCGCGCGGGCTTTAGGTGTGCTTTTTGGCCTGTGGGGGCTCTATTTTGTGATTGGGCCCGCGCCGATGCTGCGCATCGGGCTGGCTGTTATTCTATCCTTGCCGTTTATGGCCGTGGGGGCAGAGCAATTTAGTCTTCTCATTGAAGAGACGCCCAGGGTCTATCTTTTAACGGTGCCGCTGCGCGAAGTGTTTTTGGGGCTGGCCTTGGGGTTAATCGCCTCAATGCCCTTTATTGCGATCCTGGGTGCGGGCATTGTGATCGATCAATACCGGGGTGATTTTAGCCCTGGCTTGCAGGCTCCTGAAAACCAGCAAGTGGGCAGCTTTGCCAACCTAAAGGTGGTCATGGCGCTCTACCTCTTTGTGGAAATTGGTGGCTTTTTGATCGTGCTCAATGCGCTCTACACCAGCTTTGGGGTTTTTGCGCCGGGCGTTCCGACGCTCAGTCTGGGAGGTGAGTTTGGATCCTTTTTGGGAGAGATGATCCAACAGGTGTTTTGGCTTCTGATCGTTGTGGCCATGCCAATCATGGTGATTTTGATCTTGATCGATTTCGGCGTTAATATGGTCTTGCGGATGTCAAACCCCATCAAAGTGACCTCGATGGATTTTTTGCTCAAAAGCTTGGTCTTTGTGATGGCGATGCCGGTGCTTGTGTATGGCGTCGCGCGTGCCATTGAGAGTGCGGTGCTTGGGGCCGGAGATCCCTTGTTGTTTTTACAAGAGCTGTTGCGCGAATGAGTGGTGATCAAACAGAAGAAAAGACAGATCCCGCCTCAGAGAAAAAACTGAGGGATCTGCGACAGCGCGGCATTATCGCCACCGCTCCAACGGCTTCCGAGCTCATTGGATTTTCGGCGGCTTTGGCCGTTGGCCTGGGGTTGATCGGGTATATGATAACGCGGTTTGAAGCGGCTTTTGATCTCATTTTTGACCGTATGACCGCGCTTGAAGCAAGCGATACGGTGCAAGTCTCAAAGTACTTTTTTATCGACATCAATTCGCCACTTCTGTTGATTTTAGGGGCTGCAGCTGCGGCTGCGATTTTCTTTAAGCTGATTTCCCAGAGTGGGTTTGTGTTCGCCATGGAGCGGGTGCAGCCAAAGCTCGAAAATGTAAGCCCGATGAGCGGGCTGAAAAAGCTGGTAAAAGGTGAAACGCTCACCCAGCTTCTTGCGGCGACGATCCGCATGGTGGTTCTCACGCTTGTTTGCGTCTTTTTGGCCTTTTGGTGGAGCCCCAATCTTCAACGGCTTGATCTCTGCGCGCCAAATTGTGCTTGGCCTATGGTGTGGTCCATTGTGCGGATGGTGCTTTTGGCTGTTGCGGTTCTGGTTGTGGTTTCTGTGATCTTTGATCTCATCGCGCAGAATGCGTTCTTCCTCCAAGAACAAAAAATGACCAAGACGGAAGTAAAGCGCGAGCGCAAAGACCTCTTTGGTCAGCCGGAAATTCGCCAAGAGCGAAAGCGCATTTCGCGCGATGTATTGGAAGGCTCAGACGCGGTCGGCACGTCCCGTGCAGCGATCTATTTCTATTTTGATGACAAGGTTGTTGCCTTTGCGTTTCACCCCTCCAAGATGCCTTTGCCGAAGCTTGCCGCGCGCGCGCAAGGCGAAGCAGCCGTGGATTTGCGTCAACGTCTCGATGGTCAAGGCGTGCGGGGATTCCAACATAAAGACATTGTGCTGGCTTCAATCAGTGGTGCGCCAGGGGACTCGGCAAAGCGAGACATCTTCATGCCCTTAGCGATGCACCTCAGGGAAGTGTTTTGACCTTCTAAACCGCACCGGTTTGCAAAAGGATCTGCTTCCAAATTGCAGTTTCGTCATAGAGCGCCCATTCGCGCCTTAGCTTTGGTTTGCCGCTTACCAAAGCGCCAAATTCAGCATGTGAAATTCCCATCACAAAGACCTCAGCCCCACTCGGAGCACCAAAGGCGCCCCATCCGTCGTGTTTGCCCGCTAAGCTCCATCTTATGGCCGCGCGGGGCGGCAAAAGCGGGTCATCGCGCCCAATGATGTGATGGATGGCAAATTTGGCGGAAGGGAAGGCCGCTCTAAGGCCCATCCAAAACGCATCCGCTTGGCCATGGCTCTGGGTCTCAATCCCACCGGGGTATGACAAATGCACAGCACGATCGTAGATCTTAGGGATCACTGTAAAATCGGCGGCCATGATGCTGGTGACAGCGTCTGCATAGCGCAGGCCCCATTCTTCGACATTGCCATTGCCCTGGTAAGGGCCTGGGATGTCATTGGCAGGGGTATAGGGGCGCACGCAGACCTCCGGGCCCCCTTCCTTTTTGATCAAATCGGCCGCGTAGGCCTGAGGCTCTACACCCATCTGACGCACAATAGCCCCTTGGTCTCGCACCAGCCATTCATCGTCGATCTGATTGGCGCGGGCGTGGCAATCCGCGAGTATGCGGTAGCGAAATTTTTTGCCTGAAGCGGGTCCATAAACACCCGAATGGCTGTGGGTGGCGGTTGACACTAAGCGGTGTGAGGACAACAGCCCCCCGTTTTGCGCTTCGCACCAAATCACGTCTTCGCCCAGCAGTTCTCGATCTGGGAATTCGGCAAGCGTTGCCAGCGTCGCGGCGATGATGCCTTTGTTGCCTTGTACGACACTGGCAGGGGAGCGCACGATGATGTTGGGCGCGTAGTATTGCTCAAGCGTGGCGATCCTTCGATCTTCCCAGATCTCTTTGGTCACGCCAAAAATGTAGTCCGGAAAATCTTTGAATTTCGGATCAAACCCATCCATTTACACCAACCTCGATCGATAGCCACTGCGCGGCCCACCCGCGACAACATACAAGATCATGCCCAAAACTGATGCATATTTCTAGATTCAAGAAATCAAAAAATGACAGGGCAGCCTTCATAGAGAACCGCCCGATCATTCGCGCGCTGCGCTAGCGGTGGCGCGCCGGAGTAATGGCTTAGAACTTGCCTGAGTTGCCCCAATCGGCACGCGGGCCGATGGGTTCTTCATTGGCCCATTGCTCTTTGATTTTACCATTTTCAATTCGGTAAATGTCAAAAGCGGCAATGTCTTTGCCGCCTGCATGCCGCTTGCCATAGGTCATCACAAAGTCCCCTTGGCCGATAAGCTGAAAGAGCATCTCATAGGCGCCTTCCTCTGGGGATGCGAGCCAGTCTGCCAAGCCTTCTCGGCCTGTGCCAATTGCTGCGGCATGCTGGATGAGATCGTCGGCCACGAAGTTGCTCAGCTTGTCATGGCTTTTTTCTTGGCGCACCTGTTTGGTGTATTCGAGCACAAGCGCTTTGTTGGCATCTGTGTCTGCGCTGGTGTCCACCTCTGTGGTGCCGCGGACCATGTCTTCGCCGGATTTCGTCGTCTCAACATAAGCCGCGATGGTGTCCCAGTGTTCTAAGATGAGCCCGTCTTTGTCGGTGTAGAAGAGGTCAGTTGTAACCCATTGCGCGTCACCGTCATTCAGGGACTGATATGCGCTGCAAAAGACCCAAGGACCATCTTCAAAGATCCGAACAATCTCGATCTCGCGCTTTGGGTTGCGCTCTACGAAAGGCTCAAAGAAAGCGAGAAAGCCTTCGGCGCCGTCGCCCACGCCTGTCGAGTGCTGTGTGTATCGGTGGCCCGTATATTTCGTAACCGCTTCGCGTGCGTTCCCGCCTGCAATACCTTCGAGGTATATGCGGCGCACATTGTCCAAACCTTGTCCCATGGGCTTTGATCCTTTCTCAAGTGTCCACAAACGGCCTAGCGCTTTGACGATGATTTGAAAATACTGAGGTGTTTTATGTTTTAATATTTGAAACGATCGCCCGCTGCAAAATCACTTCACGACAAGGTTTCTGGACGGGATTTAGTAGTCCCGTTCAAAGAAAATCCCGACGCCAGTTTCGCCATCCGAGGCGGCAGAGCCGCGCAATGTGACGGTGGGGGAGAGCGTTAGATTGAGGTTCACTTCGCTCTTGCCTGAAGAGTCGACTGTAACGTCCGTGTAGACGTTGTCGTTGATGTATTTGCCTGCGCGAAGCCCAACGTCGCCGTCTTCATTGGTGGAGACGTCTAGATCATCGAGGGAAAAGTTCTGGCGTAATTTTCCAACGATGCCATCTCCACCACGCCCGGCCAAAACCCTGACTGCTTGGGCCAATTGAAGCGCTTGAAAAGCAGAAATTTGGGTGAGATCGCGGCCAAATAGGAGGCGCGCCAAAACCTCGTCTTCGGGCAGTTCTGGTGTAGAGGTGAAGCTCACCTCCGGGTTGGATGCCGCGCCTTCAATGCCAATCTGCACTGTGGCGTCGCTTGCTGTGGTAGTTGCGACGGCGCTTATGTAGGGATCCAGATTGCCTTGGAGTTGGAGGAGGGCTTGGTTCAAAACGAGCCGTTTGCCCAAGATATCGAGGCGTCCACGGATCAGATCGAATTGTCCCGCTGATGCTATGTTCTGCGTCGTGCCACGCAGCCGAACTTGCCCACCAAATTCGGCATCCAAGCCGCGCCCCCGGACAAAGACACTGCTGGGCGCACGCACTGCAAGATCAAGCCCGTAGATTGGGCCAGCTCCTCCCCGTTGCGTCGTGTTTTCTAAGCCTGCGCGTGCGCGGGTTTGCCGAACAGTCTCGGGTTCGTTTTGATGCTGAAGGCCCGCAACCGTTCCGCCGCTCAGGCCACCGCCATTGGGAATGCGAATTTCGGTCTTCCCGAAGTTAATAAGCCCGGCGATTTGTGCCCCCCCTGTGAGCGGACCTTTTGTGGTGATTGCGCCGTCCAAGGTGGTTTCAAAGAGCCCGGGTTCGGTCACGCGCACAGCATTCAGCGTGGTTGTTAAATCACCAACGTAAGGCGCGTTGAGCCCCGTTTGGCCCGCGACAGAGAGCTGCCCGCCGCTTGAGACTTGGCTGGTAAAGCTCAGATCCGCTTGCCCACCGGAAAGCCGGACAGAGCTTGCGATCTCATCGAGCGAGATCCGGGCTGTGGGAACGGTTAGGCGCGCAGACTCTGACTGCAAAGTGCCTGACAGGGAGGTCAGATCAAACCCACCGTTTAAAGCCAGATCGAAGTCCAATCTGCCGCTGACAAGGTTTGGGGCAATGAAGCGGTTTGCAAGTCCGAGTGCGGTTGAACCTTCTATATTGAGCCTTGGATTGCTGGCATCGCGTGCGATGTTTCCGCGCAAAACGGCTTCGGTGCTGCCAGGACCTGCCAGTGTGGCATCTATGGTCAAAGGCCCGTCTTGCCCGCTCACAGTGCCTTGGCTTCTGACCGGTCCGCTGAGACCGTCGACAAAGAGACCGAGGTTGCGCAGCTCCGCCTGATATCGTGCTGTGACAGAGGTCGCGCTGGCTTGCCCAGAACCGCTGGCCGTGAGCTCGGGTGTGCTCAAGTTGAATGTGCTGAGCGTTAGGTCGCCTTCGGCGCTGCGTTCCGCTTGGGTGCTGATTTTCGACGTCCCTTTCAAAAGAGCGTCAACGTCTCTTTGCCCAATGCCGAGATTGCGGCCTGTGCCGTCGAATGTCACTTTGCCGGAGAGCGCATCAACATTGCCGCTTGCGATCATTACAGCGTCGAGCGCACCGCGCAGAGTTTGCCCTGACACTTGGCTGTAAGGCGAAAGATCTTGACTGGCGACCGTGATCTTGGCCTTCACGTCTCCCGGTAAGCCTTTTGGCACAAAAAGTGTGGCGTCTAGGTCTGCTGTTGTTTGTCCGGGCGCCGTAAGGTCTGACAGAATGCGCCAAGTTTCGCTTTCGAGTTGGGCCGAGCCTTTCACCTGTGCTGAGCCTTCTAAGCCGTCTGCGACGTCTGTTAGATCGTTCAAACGCGCTTGATATGTGAGATCGGCGCTGTCGCTAGAAAGCGTGCCTTGGGCCTTTAAATCCAAGGCCTCTGATCCAAGCGAGAGGCCGCGCAGGGTCAGACCTTCTGTGTCCCGTTTTGCTGATATATCGACCTCACTCTTGCCCTCAAAGAGAGCATCAATGCGTGGCTCTCCTATGGCCAAATCGGTGCCTTGCCCTTGAACCTCGAGGTCAAATGCACCTGCAATGGATGCGATTTGACCCTTCAAACTGACGTTTGCGGCGCCGCTGAGGTCTTGGCCCGCTAAAGCGGCAAAACGGCTGAGGTTTTGCGCATCGAGCCTAGCTTCTGCGTCGATGGAGAGTTCAACCTGTCCGTCTACACCATCCAGAGTGAGGGCTCCGCTGAGATGCACATCCTCGCCCGACAGATCCACATCTGTAAGATTTAAAGGGCTGCCGGGTCGCCATTGGAACGCTAGGTTCCCCACGAGTGCTTGGCCAACAGCCTCGGCCAAGGCGGGGTCGCTTGGCATGATGCCCGAAAGATCAAGGTCCAAAGCGCCAGTCACATCCTGACTGCGCGCCGACAGTGTGCCCGCACCATTAAGACGCGCCCCTTCGAGGCTCAGGTCTTCGCGACGCAGACCTTGGATGTCTGTTTTTAAAGCCCAGGTCTCGCCGCGGGCTTCATCAAAGGAGAGATCGATTTCAGCTGATTTGATCCAGGTTTTTTCACCTGGAATGGAGAGGAGAATGTCTCCATTTAAAGGGCCTGTGATGTTTCCAGAAAGGTCGATCTCAGTGGGCCAATTGTCGGCGCCAAGGCGCAATGCGCCCTGCAAAGACAGCGCTTCAGCTTGTAAAGAGAGTGTGTCGATCGCGAGGGTTTCGTCAGCAAATTGGGTGCCGGATAGATCGAGCCCAAGATCTGAGCCCAAAAATGCATGATATTCGGCAGGGACCAACGGGCGGAGGTCGCCGCCAAGTTTAGCTGTGAAGGCGCGGTTTAACTTCGTTGGATCTGCGCTGTCAGCGAGATCTTCAAGACGAACAGTCCCTTCAAGGCGTGGTGCGCCCTCGGTGGCCAAAGCCAACTCTGCGCCAAAGTCACCCAAGGGGCCTTCGCCCTTGAGTGCGAAATCTAGATCGGGTGCGCCTGGCAAATCTAAGGCGGTTGCCAGCAATCCTCCGGGCCCTTCTGCGAGCGTCAGGTCGAGGGTGAGGTTTGAGGTGTCATTGGCAAAGCTGCCCCCAAGGCGCACCTCACCAAGCGGGCCATCCAATCGCTTAACGTCCAGTTTCGCGCGGCCTTCGCTGTCCGCCAGGGCTGCATTGCCGCTCAAAGAAAGGTCTATTGCTTGCCCAACCACGGGTGCGCCCAAAGCCAATTTCGCAATGCCAAGGGTTTCGATCTGGATGGAAACGGGCAATTCGGGAAGGCTGAAACCAGTTGCTTCAGGATCAGGTAGGCTCTCTTGCTTTGCTGGAAGACGCAGAAGCTCAACACTTTGCGCAGAGAAGGTATCAACGTCTAAGATCCCGCGCAGCAACTGGCCCCGCTTCCAGTCGAGCACCGCATTGGTGACGGTAAGCCAAATGCCTGTTTCATCTGCTATGGTGAGTTTGGCGAGCCGTGCTTCGCCACTGAGCGCGCCGGAACCCCTCAATGCGAACCTCGCGCTCGGCACTTGAGAGATTGTCTTCGATAAACCGCTGCAGCAAGCCTCGGTCGCTGTTTGTGGCTTCCGTTTGAGCCATAGAAGCGGTGGCCCAGTTCAGCATCAAAGCGATCCAGAGGATTTTACTAGCTGTCGCAATCCGTTTCAAAACGCTTGTCCAATCCCAATGTAAATCTGTACGCCGTCGCCCGTGTCGCCGCTTATGGGGCCTGCCACATCAAAACGAATGGGCCCCAAGCTGGTTTGATAGCGCAGACCCAAGCCCGCGCCTGCGTGCCATTCGCCGCTTCCGTCATAGGTGCTTTCTGGCCCAATATAGCCCGCATCGCCAAAGAGCACGGCACCAAAATTGCCTGCGATATCAGCGCGCACTTCGCCTGAAAGGCCAACAAAACTGCGCCCTCCCACCTCTGATCCATTGCTCAAATTAACGTCGAGCGATTGAAACGGTTGGCCGCGCACGGTGCCGCCGCCGCCAGAGAAAAAGAGCATGTCCGAACGGGTATCGACAAGTTCGGGGCCCAGGATTGCGCCCAATTGCATACGCGCCGCCAAAACCACGCCTGCGTCTTTACCCAAAGCCTTATAGCCGCGTCCATCGAGCGCGAGGCGCATTCCGGAGGCTGAGCTGTCCAGGCCCAAAAATGGCTTGGCTTGCAAGTTGAAAAAATAACCCTCTGAGGGGTTGAGTTTGTTGTCGCGGTGATCCCATGTCACGCGGCCAGGAAAGGTTAGGAGCCTAAATTCGCGCTTGCCGAGGTCGTCTTCGGTGCGGGTGAACTCGAGGGCCACCCCGAGTTCTGCTTCGAGCGTGGGCGAGAAAATACGGCGTGCGCCGATACCAACCGTGTAGTTCTCGGCAAAGAAGTCGGTCTCGTCGAGGCGCTCATATTCGGCGAGGGCATAGCTGAGTGTGTCTGGGCCAAAGGTTGCGGGCACTTCATAGCGCAGGCCAGCGGCATAATCCGTGCCACCTGTATTGCCACCAATGTTGTAGATCCCAAAATCGAACCGGAGCCGCTCTGCGCCTTTCAACAGGTTTCGATGCAGCCAAAAGGCCGTTAAATCCAAGCCTTCAAAAGAAGACACCTCAGCACCAACGCCAAGTCTGCGGCGCTTTGCGTTGACGATATTGAGCGCAATGTCTTGGGAATTGTCGGCATTGAGCGTTTCGATCTCGGTGAGATTTACCGAAGAGAAAGCTCCACTGCGCCGCAGGCGTGCGGCAACAATGCTCAGTTCGCTCGGCGAAAAGTCGGCTCCTTCTGGGAACCCTGCAATCCGCCGAATACGGTCTTCGCGCACAAAGCTTGGAGAGCTGAGAAGCAAACGACCAAGCGTGGCTTTAGGGCCAGGATCGATTGAAATCTCCAAATCCAGTGTTGCGGCTTTGTGATCCGCAATTGCGCTTTGCGCTTGGACACGGGCTTTCGGATGGCCCGCGTCGCGCCAAGCTTCGATCGTGGTTCTGACGGCATCCGAAATGTCTGTGCTGCGGGCTGGCGCGCCTTTTGAGAGGATCGGACCAGGGAGGCTGGAAGGGGCAGGGCCAATTTTAACGGTGCCAAACGTGAAGGGCCTGCCTGGATCAACGGAGATCACCACGTCGGAGATCCTAGAAGGGGCGGCCAACAGTCCAATCTCGCTGGCTTCGCGTCCATCGATTTGGATGCGTACGGTGCCGCTATAGTAGCCCGCCCCATACAGTGCTTCGACAATGTTGCGATAGTCGGACAGGGCGGCTCCCAAAACATCCGCAGCTTCTGTGCGACCTTCATCTTTGGCGGCAAAGACCCTTGAGGCTTGTTTGAGTCCGTCTGTCAGGGCCTCCTCTTGATCACTCAGCACGTCAACAGATTTCCCAGCCAAGTTCAGAGATACGGAATCTAGTGCTTTCACGCTGGACGCCGCGCTCAGCCAAAGGCTTAAGCAGAGCAAACCCTTAGATACAAAGCTGAAAAAACGCATGAACAGATCCCTGGGTGGCAGCAGGCGAGTAAGCAGTTAAACACTTGTTTCACGGTGACCCCAAAGAGGCCAGCGCAGAACGTGGTCTGTGAGCAGCTCGCTTCGAGTTTGACGGCAATCAGCTTGGGTTATATCGGTGAAGTTTCCAATGTATATTGGTGTTTGAATGCGTAATATCGCCCATTTTGGGATCCCAAAATAATTAGATTTCCAAAAATTCGGATAATGCACCTAATAAATATCTTGATTTGGGGCTCTAAAATGAGTTCATCTGGATGAGAATTAAAAGAGTCGGCGCGTTTGTGAATTCCCCACGTTTTTTTTGGGATCCCAAACTGAGATCGGCCGTACTTGCCAACATTTGGAGGACACCATGACATTCTCTCGTATCACACTCGCTGCTGTGCTGGCATCTACTTTGGGCTTTGGTGGAGCCGTTGCCTCCGCAGAACAGCTCACCGTGGCAACCTTTGTGCCTCCACAGCACCATACGAACACAGTGATGTTTAAGTGGTTTGGCGAAGAACTCGAAAAGCGCTCTGGCGGATCTATGACCATGCAGCTTTTCCCGGCAGGTCAGCTCGGCGCGGGCCCGGTTCAGCAATATAAACGTGCGGTCGAAGGCGTCGCGGATATCACCTTTGGCGTATCGGCATACACACCTGCAATTTTCCCAAAGACAATGTTGGCGATCCCGCCCGGTAAAGCCAACAGCTCGGCGGAAGCCACCCAGCGCATTTTGGGCGTCTTTGACGAATATTTAGCTGATGAATACAGCGATGTTAAGGTGATCGGCCTCACCACAGCGGCGGGCATCGGCATCGCGGCAACCCGCGATATGTCGACTTTGGAGGGTATGAAAGGGGCCAAGGTTGTTCCCTATGCGGCGCTGACCACACCGATCATCGAAGCCATGGGCGCTGTGCCTGTGCAGATGCCCGTTACCGAGATGTATACGGGTCTTTCAACCGGCACGATCGATGGCGCCTATGCGACCTATAACAATATGACTGCCCCTTGGAATTTCTGGGATGTCTCTTCGCACTTCATGACCAATGTGCCTGTGCAACATGCCGTGATCTTCGTGGTTATGAACAAGGAGCGCTATATGGGGCTATCCGACGAGCACCGTGCGATCATTGATGAGTTGTCAGGCGAAGCGGCCTCCATGAAGCTTGCTGAGAGCTTTGATGGCGCAGATGCGCGGTCGCTGAAGATCATGATGGAAACTACGGGCAAGAGTTATGAGATGGTGGAAGTCTCCGCAGAAGAGCGCGCCAAAATGGACGCGGCCGTTGCCGAAGGGATGAAAGCGATCTTTGCGGATTACGCGTCGCGTGGCATCGATAATGCGGAAGAAATCTACAACGCGATCAACAACTAATCTTAAGTGCGCCCGGACCTACCAAGGCCCGGGTGTTTCTGTTTCGCGCAAAGCATTTTGGGGGGACGCACTCATGTCTTTTAGAACGATCATTCTGTCTGCAACGCTCGCGATCTCGGCGGTTGCGGCAAAAGCCGAAGAGCTCAGCGTGGCGACCTTTGTGCCGCCAAACCACGAAACCGTAACGGGTGCGCTGGCCTGGTTTGAAAAAGAGATCACAGAGCGGTCAGGGGGCACCTTGACCATGAAACTCTACCCAGCCGGGCAACTCGGCGCGGGCCCAGTGCAGCAATATAAGCGCGCTGTTGAGGGTGTCGCTGACATCACCTTTGGCATTGCGTCTGTCACGCCAACGCTCTTTCCCAAAACGATGCTCGCCGTACCTCCCGGCAAAGCAATTGACGCGCTCGATTCCACTGAGCGGATGTGGGCGGTGTTTGATCAATACATGGCGGATGAGTGGACTGACGTGAAAGTACTCGCCATCGGCAATCCTGCAGGTGGTATGATTGTGGGCAATCGGAACGTTTCGACCATCGAAGGCATGAAAGGGGCCAAGATCGTGCCCTTTGCCGCCATGACCACGCCTGTGATCCAAGGCATGGGGGCTGTGCCTGTGCAACTCGACACCACCGAGCATTACACAGCGCTCAGCACTGGCACCATTGATGCGGCGATTTCGACGATCAACAACATCATGCCGCCTTGGAACCTTGATGAGGTCGCAGATTACGCTGTTCTCAACACTCCGGCCACATTCAACCCTGTGTTCTTCGTGATGAACAAAGAGCGCTACATGAGCCTGAGTGACGCCCACCGTGCGGTCTTGGATGAGATCTCAGGGCTGCCATTTTCCATGGAATTGGCACGCTCGTTTCATCATGCGGACGAACTGGCTCTGGATTGGGTCAAAGAGCAGTTGGCTTCAGGTGATTTGAATGTTGAATGGATTGTGACTTCGGACGAAGAGCGGGTCAAAATGGAAGCTGCTGCAGCTCAAGGTATGGAAGCCATTTACGAAGACTACGCCTCGCGTGGCATCGAGAATGCTAGGGAGATCTATGAGGCGCTCAACCGATAGAGGCTAGGCTAAAAAGACTGGGGGGCGTTTTCGCCCTTCGTCGACCTTATATATGACTGCGCAGGAGGTGTGCTATGGTCGTTGTTGTTCCAAGCAAAGAAGGGGTGGCTCCACAATCGGGGTTGCATCTCTACCACGGCGCCATTTCCAACTGTTCCATGCGCGTGCGCATGACCTTGATTGAGAAGGGGCTCGAATGGGAAAGTCACCACCTCGATCTGAAGAAGAAAGAGAACATTTCAGAAGACTATTTTGCCCTTAACCCCAATGGTTTGGTGCCCACGCTTGTGGACGATGGGGTTGTTCATATCGAATCCAACGACATCATCGATTACCTCGATTACACCTATCCTGCACCCTCTTTACGGCCTGTGGACAACGAGACGATGCTAGACTGGCTTAAGCTCGCAGCCAGCATCCATGTGCCTGCTGTAAAGCCCTATGTTTACGCAACGATGATGCAAAAGAAGGTCAAAAAGACGGCCGAGGAGCAAGCCAAATACGACGCCCTTCAAAGCAACGAAGAGCTCAAAACGTTCCATAACAAACATGCAGGCGGCAAGGCTTTTGACGACACGGATGTGAAGGAAGCCCTTGTGATCCTAGACGACAGTTTCTCAAAGCTTGAAGCCGCGCTCGAAGGCCAGCCTTGGGTCATGGGCGCGCAGTATTCTCTTGCTGATATCTCCTGGGTGCCCTTGCATTTTGTTTTGGTGGGATGCGGATACCCCTTTGAAAACTATCCCAATATCACGCGCTGGGCGGCCTCTTTCCAAGATCGCGACAGCTTTAAAGAGGGCGTCCTGAAATGGTGCCCTGACTTTTCTAAAGTTTGATTTTGCTCGGCGCTTTCAGAGGACGGCCAGATGTCGGATATACCTAAGACCCTGCGCTTTATTGCGCTTCTTGATCAAGTGCTCACGTGGGTGTCTTTGGTTTTTGGTGGGCTGACGCTTGTGTTCATGACGGGGTTCTCAGTCTGGAATGTTTTGATCATGCGCAAGGCTCTCAACTCCCCCATCGTAGGCGCGGAAGATCTGCTCATCTTGTCGCTGGTTGTGATCGTAGCTTTGTCCATTCCGCTTGGGGCGCGTACGGGCGCTCATATTGAAATCGAAGTCTTGGAAACCAGCATGTCGGCCCGCTTTGCCAAATGGTCCATGATTGTGGTCAAGATCCTCTGTATCGGCTTGCTCACGATCATGGCTTGGCGGCTTTGGCATGCGGGCGGCACAGCAGCGAAGTTTGGGGAAACCACCCAGCAATTGCTGATCTCCTTTGGACCCTTTTACAAACTGCTCGCGATCTCCGCAGGCACTTATGCGGTAGTGGTAGTGCTCGATGTTTGGCAGCTCATGCGCTCTGGCAAAGTGACCCGCCTGAAGGTTGGGGGGGACGGGCTATGATGTCGATGACACTCCTGGGCATCTTAGGATTACTCTCGCTTTTTGTGTTGCTTGCTTTGCGGATGCCGGTGGCGCTTTCAATGCTGGGCGTGGGCTTGGTTGGCACGGTTGTGGCCAATGCCAATAAGTTTATTGCGGTGGGCATGGCCTCTGATCAAGCTTGGGCACGGGGCCTAAAGATCGCTTACTCGAACCTCGCGGGCGAGACCTTTGAAGCCGCCTCAAACTTCAACCTTCTCGTCATTCCGATGTTTGTGCTCATGGGCACGCTTGCGGGCGTGTCGGGCATGTCGAATGACCTCTTTACAGCCGCTTATCGCTGGATGGGTCACCTGCGCGGCGGGTTGGCCTCTGCCACCATTGCGGCTTGTGCAGGCTTTGCGGCATTGTCAGGCTCGTCTTTGGCCTCTGCGGTGACCATGGGCCGTGTCGCACTGCCAGAAATGAAGCGCTACAAATACTCTGACAGCCTTGCCACTGGATCGGTGGCGGCAGGGGGCACGCTGGGTTTTTTGATCCCGCCGTCGGGCGGCATGATCATTTATGCCGTGCTCACTGAGCAATCCATCGGCAGGCTCTTCATGGCCGGGGTTTTCCCCGGGATCATTCTGACTTTGCTGTTTATCGGCGCGATCTATTTGGTTGTGCTGCGCAATCCTGAGGCGGGGCCTCGGGGCGAACGCTCAGCTTGGCCTGAACGAAAAGAGGCGTTGCTGCGCGCGGCACCTATTTTGGCCGTTGTAGGCCTGACAATCGGTGGCATGTATACGGGCTTTTTCACACCCGTGGAGGCCTCGTCCGTTGGCGCCTTCTTCACCTTCGTGGTGGCTGCTTGGCGGCGCTCACTCTCGTTTCAAGCCATCCGCGCGGTGATTTTACAGACGATGAACGCCACAGCGACGGTCTTTATGATTATCATCGGAGCCTTTGTCTTTATACCCTTTATGTCGATCACAGAGGTCCCAGCGGATCTCGTGACCCTGCTCACATCGCTGCCCATTGGGGACTATGGCGTGCTTTTAATCATCATCGCGGTCTATATCTTCTTGGGCATGTTTCTGGAAAGCATGGCGATGCTTGTGCTGACCATTCCGGTTGTGATCCCCATAGCCATTGGCCTGGATTGGGATCTTATTTGGTTCGGGATCATTGTGGTGATCGTGCTTGAGATGGGCATGATCAGTCCACCGGTGGGGATCAACGTGTTCATCGTGAAGTCCATCGCGCCGGACGTGCCGATGGGCAAAATTTTCCGTGGCATTTGGCCATTTTGGTTTGCGATGGCCTTGATGATCGTCTTGCTGATCCTCTTCCCAGGCATCGCGCTCTTTTTACCCGAAACACTTGTTGGCGGTTAGCACGCGCAAAGCAGCAAACTTTCGTTACACCATTCAGCTTTAAGCAATGCCTGATCTGAACCTGCTGCACTGCGGGTGAACAAGGTTAGCAGAGATAGAATTTGTGAAAATTCTGCAACAACCGCTCTTTTGACGCGGGATTGTCCAAATTGAGTTCATCGAAACGAACTCAAAGGACACACACCCGATGACTTTCTCAACAACGCTTAAAGCAGGCGTCGCGGCTCTTAGCCTCTGTCTTGCATCACCTGTTACAGCCCAATCAAGCTTTGATTTGTCGCAGTTTAAATTTGGCAGCACACCAAGCGCCAAAACTGGGCTGTGCGACACGCGCTCCAGCGATCCTGATTTTGCGCCCTTCAATTGCGAACTCGTCGCGGAAGCGATGTGGAACAAAAACCCAAAGGCCTTGCGCAATCAATCGCGCGCCCAAGCCTTCGCTTATGTCAGCGCTTTTGCAAAAGCGATCCATGATCCTTCCATTGTTTGGAAGGTGAGCCCAGATGTTTACGCAAATCTCGATCCGCGCGTGCCGCGCCAGCTTGAGCACATTGTCATTACCAAGCCCGATATCTTGATTGAGACGGCTGGGGCCCAGTGGAACCAGTTTCTCAAAGGAGCAGAGGGCTTTCTGACAGCTCGAGACCGTGCTGTGCGCACGGACCAAATGGACCCCATTGGCGAGTTCTTCGCTCTGATGGGGGGGATGTCCATGCACCATCACCCGCTCACCCATGCACGAGACGCGGGCGCACAGGATGCCATGGTTTGGCTCGCGATCGCAGGCCAGGACCCAGCGGCTGCGTCGCAGTTCTACGACGGACTGCGCACCCTCGTTTACAGCTTTTAAGGAGATCTGAAGATGACACCCAAAAAGACACTTCTCGTGATGGGCTGCACGCTTGTCCTGAGCCTTGGTGTTGCTCCGGCGGTTTCGATTACCGAGACCGCTGAGGCCCGCCCCGGCGGCATCAAAGGCGGGTTTAACAAAGCCGCTGGCGTGCCCAAGGCACCGGTTTTCAAAGCGGGTAAGAAGGGCGGTTTAGCGGGCGTGAAACCCGCAAAACCTGCCTTCAACAAAGCCTCCGGTGCCAAAGTTGGCGGCGGCGCAAAGGCTGGCGGCGCGAAAAGCGGAGGCAAAAAGAAAGGCCTTGCAGGCGTAAAGCCGGTTAAGCCGCTCTTTAACAAAGCCTCTGGTGCGAAAGCTCAAGGCGGCGGTGGTGGCAAGGGCCTCTTCCAGAAGCCTGCCAACCCGGGGTCTAGCCCAAAGCGGCTCAAGCCAATTTTCAACCCCGCCGCCAATCCTCCCAAGAAGCCTGGCAAGGGGGATCCGCCCCCCAATCCAAACGGGCCGAAGTTCCCAGCGCCAAAGTTCAAGCCACCCGGAATCTAATTGAATCAAGAGATAAAGGACAAGACACATGACACTGCACACCGATTTTAACACTGGCAAACTGGTGGAAGGCTCCATCGGTCAACCCCCCAAACCCCGCACACCTGAGATTGATCCCAAGCGGATCAGACAGCTTTCGATTGTCCAAGGCCAAGCGGCTGCGCGCGAATATGCGAGCTCTGCGGCGGACCGCGTGAACGCCGGGCTTCAAGCCCGTACGGAAGCAACTTTGGCCGATGTTCGCGCCAAAATCGCGCATATTGAGGCCGACATTGCGCGCTTTCGTCAGGACGTTCAAACCCGCGGAGGCGTCTTTATGCGCCGCACCAACGTCTATGTCGCGCGCATGACGTTTTGGGAGCGCGTGCAATGCGCAGTTTATCTGTGCATGACCATCGTGGCCCTCGTCGTTGCGGTCTCTGTGGTTGCAGCCTTCATCTTGGCGGGCGCGGACTCGCTGGCTTTGGTCGAAAACCCCTGGCGCGCGGTGGGATATGCCTTTCCCATTGTGCTTTTTTCGAGCGCTTTGGCCTCTTGCTACCTCACCTTGAAGGACGACGAAGAGGTGATCGAGGCCCGCATTCAATCCTTGGTGCGTGTGGGCGTGATCGTCTTTGTCACCTGGCTCTTGCTCACAGGTATTGATTTCGTCTCACGTGCCGGAGGTATCAGTGGTGGCGCTGATCTCTTTGCGGTCAATCCCGATGATCCTTTTGCAGCTCCAGGCGCTGCAGAGGCTGGCATCACAGGGTTTTATAGCATCGTTGGGGCGCTCTTTCCGCAAAGCCTGACAGGCACGGTCTTGCTGACAATGCATGTGCTCTCCGAAGTGATCCTTGCCGCGCTTTTGACCGCCAAAGTGATTTTGATGGATCGCAAACTGCGCGAACAGGCCGCCTATGAATGCCCCAAAGCTGTGAAGGCCCAAGAGCGCATCAACGAGCTCGAATTGGCCAAGACGGTGAAAAATGCGGCCGTCGGCCAGCTCACAGAGACCTTGGCGGAAATCGCCTCGATCAAAGCCAATGTGATCTCTGAGGTTACTTTGGGCAGCGCCACGCAAGAGTTCCACGCCAAATCCAGCGCGGAAAAAGCAGCCGCTCACGTTCGTCTCGAGCAAGCCAAAGAGGCGGTCTCATGATCGCCTCACATCTCCCAACCTTTCCACCCTTTCTAACACTTTTGACACCATTGGAGACCGCTATGACACGTTTTTCTTCTCACACCAGCACCCTTGCCCTATCCGCTGCACTTATGCTCACGGCATCTATTGCCCAGGCCAAAGATCGGATTGTTGTTCTCAGCGATACCTTGCCACCCGAGGCTGCGAAGGTCAGCTACGTGCATGCTATGAGCGTCATGGGAGCCACGAAACCAGGCGACAGCGTGACCTTCATGAACGGCCCAACCGGCGAGATTATTGGCAAAGTTGAAGTGCCAGAGGGCCAAGATGGCGAGAAAATGCTGCGCTACAAGCAGCTTAAAGCCAAAGCCTTCGGCCCAACGATCAACCGTCTAAAGGGTCATTTCAAATCTGCCATGAAGAGCGCCGAAACGCTTCCGAAAGACGCCGTTTCGATGCAAGTGAACTTCGCACAGACACTTGGTA
This sequence comes from Pseudomonadota bacterium, assembly GCA_039182515.1. GTDB lineage: Bacteria > Pseudomonadota > Alphaproteobacteria > Rhodobacterales > Rhodobacteraceae > JBCDCE01. The sequence goes on from JBCDCE010000008.1 coordinate 67,846, forward strand.
CCTTGGCCTATTTCGCCAAAGAAGAACCACAGGTGATCGTCTTGGGCAGCTCGCGCTTTTACGATCCGCGCTTGCCGGACTATTCCATGGCGCACAGCTTTCCGAATGAGGCGCATTGGATGTACGAGCCTTCCGCCACGCCTTTTGGCGCTGGAGGTCGCGCGGGGACCCTCGAGGGTGTGCAAATCCACTTCTGTGATCTGGATGCAGAGCACGTAAAACCCATGCAATTGCGCGGCTTGCACAAGGCTATCGGGTTGCAAGTGCAAGGGCATGGTGCGGAATTGGCCACCATTTCAACTTCGGTAAAAACCTGCGTGACCCGCGCGATTTCAGGAGATGCCTCTGGCATGGAAGTCTTTGAGTGGAATGGTCGCGATAAGGCCGTTAAAATCTACGACGCCCTTTTGACGGGGGAAGTTGCCCCGCGCCAGAAGGCCGAGCAGATCAAGCAAGTTGGTGGCTTGCCCATCAGTGACGCTGACAAGTCAGAACTTATCGCTCAGATCACAACCGGAAGCACAGTTTTGGCGGAAGTTGAGTTGCACGACACCGACAGCGAAGACGGTGATGTGGTGGCTCTTGTCTCAGGGTCGGTGCGCATCAATGTGGCTTTGCGCAAAAAGCCTCAGAGAGTTTTTGTGCCGATCCGCAACGGCAAACTGACCATGGAAGGTGTGCGTGATGGCGGCGGTGGGATCACCGTTGGTGTGCGCACCAAAGCCGACGACCGCCTCCGTTCCCCGGTGATGAAGGTTGGTCAGCAAATCGCTCTGCCGTTTGTGACGAGTTAAAGTGTTACCAATGCAGTGGGAGGGTCGGCCTTAGGGCCGGCCCTTTTTGTTGTGAGCTCTTTGATCTGACGCAAGGCGCGGTTTATGGACCTGCAGAAGAGCTCGACAGATACACCACTTAAGGTGTTACTTTTCAGCTGCTGTGAAGACAGCGTGTACGCCCACCGAATGAGTCTGATCTTGCAAAACAAGATGCAGCTCTTCCCAAAACTCAGGGACAGCTTTGGTGCCTGTAAATCGATTGGCGGCGCGGCGCAAAGCGTCTTGGGAGGCGGTGGTTTCTATAGCGATGATGTGGTCGGCACCAAAGGGGGCCGTCACGCGCGTGTCGAACGACAAAATGTCGAGCGGATCGAGAACTTCTGGATCGTTATAAAGCCCGGATCGATCGATCTTAGGATAGCGCGGATAAAGCCAATCGATCTGGCCATCAGCGGCCAAAAGCAAAAGCAAAATATGTGGTGAACTGCGCCCTGTTACCTGCATGCGCAGACGGTCGTCTTCGAGATAGAGCGCGTCTCCAAAAGGAAATGTGACTTCAACATCCGAAAGCACGCCGCTGGCCTGAAGCGCGTTCACAGCCCGCATTTTGTTCAGCGTTGTCTGGATTTGATCGCGCCAGTTGAAACCAACTTCTTGGGTCAAAGCGCGCAGCATATCGCCTGTACCACTTCGAATTTCACGCGCCTCAAAGTCGACAACGATGCCGCCTTGCTGAGCTTGATCAACAGGGCGCGCGCCCACAAACCCAGACAGATAGATCGACGTGAGATCTGGCCTGACAAAGGCCAAAGGCACCTCGTCTAGGAAGGCAAATTGCTTTGAAAAGGCGCTGTCATCAGGATTTGGCGGAGTTTTGAGGCTAAAGAGCTCGTCATCCAATTGGCCTGGTGGTGCGATGCGCGGTTTTTGCCGACCGTCAAGCAGCGTTTTGACTGTTCGGCGCACATAGGTTTCGAGCTCGCCTTTTGTGAGGCTGCCATCGCGGTTGAGATCAGCGCGTCCCCGCAACCCGTCAGCAAAGGCAAAGCTGAGCGCGCCGCGCACTTTGCCGTTGATGTTGATCTCTTCCACAAGTTCGTCGTCACCAACAGCTGCAAAGACAATGCTATTGCCGCCTCCTGTGCGTGCTGCTTGCGCCATTTCCCCGCGAGGCGGGGGCGACAAGGGGGGCAATGGATCTGCAATGATCCCGTCTTGGTCAAAAAACCTGTATCCAAGCGAGCCTGCGGCACTGCGTGTTGCTGTGCCGGAATGGCAGCTGTCGGCAACAATAATATGTTCAATGTCAGAGCGCTGGGCGATCATTGCTGCAATTTCGTCGTCGCGCAAACGTTCCCCGGCTTGAGGGCCTTCGGGCTTGTATCCTGCAAGCAGCAGGCTTTCATCGCGCCCGTCTCGTTCGGTTTCGGGATGTGCCGCGGGCTCCGAGCCACCGTGGCCCGCGAACGTGACGATGATGGTGTCGCCTGGCTCTGCCTGATCAATGTAGGATTGCCAGGTTGCCAAAATGCGCTCACGCGTTGCTTGCCCATCAATGAGCACTTTGAGCGCGCCAGGATCGGTGTCGCTAATGGCGGAGGCAATGTCGACGGCATCATTCACAGCGCCTCTGAGAGGCGTGATATGTTCATAGCGGTCAATCCCGATCACTAGGGCAAAGGTTTCCGCGTGCGGAGCTGTAACGCTTAGGGCAAACCCAGCAACAACGCTGGTGATCAAGGGGCAAAAGCGCGGTAAGGTCATTCGCGGATCAACACAACGCGGCGTTCCAATTGATGATGTTCCGCCGTGTCTTGGTCGACACCTGCTGGTGGAGGCATAATCCGCATGGTTTCTCCTAATCCTGCTACCGAGACTTTGCCGGTAAAGCCTTTTTCCACGAAGAAATCGCGCGCAGCTTCGGCGCGCTTGAGGCTTAGGGCAAGGTTGTAGCTATCGTCTCCTTTAGGATCCGTATGGCCCTCCAGCAAAATCGCGGGGGGATTGGCGGACAACAGATGCTCAAGCATTACTTGCGCGTTGCTTTCTCCACGTGGTGTCATTTCTGCGCTGTCAAAAACGTACTCGATTGGGAAAGGCAGCTCTTCCACAACAAATCCTCTAACTTGCGTGCTGAAAATGCCGCCCATGTCTCCGCTGCGTGTGCGGGGTGCGCTCACCACCTCATCAGCTAAGGACACTGCCACAACCGCGCGGTCAAAGATTTCTTTGATTTCACTGTCGGAGGCGGCATGGCGGCTTGGGCCATCGTTGAGCTGATTGATCGCCAGTTGCAATTGGCGCGCTTCTTCGCTGCGGTCCCCTTGTGCGATCGCGACGTCTGCCAAAGCGACATAGGTGCGCCAATGCGAAAAGTAGCTGAGCGACCGTGTGAGCAATTGGGCTTTTTGCTCGGGAGTCGGAGCCTCTATGCCCGCCTGAAACGTCAGCCGCGCCACACCTTCGTCGAGCCAAAGCCGAAACGCATCGTCGCACTTTGGATCAATGGCGACACGCTCCTGAAGTGTTGCAGCCGTTGTTCGATCTTGAGCCTCAATGGCCGCAATCGCTGAGGCGCGGTCCGGACAAGCGACAGCGTGTAGCGTGCCGGTAAGCACAATGAAAGCGGCAAAAGTGAGTTTATGAAAAAGGGGCATGGCGATAAGTCCTAAACTCTTTGGATCGAAAATGCGTTAGGGGATGATTTCATAGTCAAGAATGGCAGCGTGCCAGCGCAAAGGACGCGCTCCCAGATCGTCCAAAGTGGATTGATTGAGTGCTTCTGCCAGTGAGACGAGGTGGGCCCGCGCGTCCGCCACGGGCTCAAGGTTAACATTTGACGGAATGAGCGCGGCCACATCTAAGCTCTCGTCTTCCACCAAAAGTGCAATCAAATGCCCGGTGCCGGCAGGTTCGACCACACGAATTTGCATCGGCCGACCGTTTCTGCTCAAGGCATTTGGAATTTCGAGCGACCAGCTCTGGCCCAGTTTTTCGGCATTTGTTGGGCTCAAGGGCGACGGAAAGATCTGGAAGAGCTCGCCTTTTGGATTGAAGTCGAAAATTGCGATTTGACCACCGGCTTGAGCGTTGACGTCAAATGAAATGACATCGCCAATTTTCAAGCGTCGCGATGGTCTGATTGAGAGCTTAACCAAAGAAGCGTCACCCGGCGTGAAAAGGTCTTCAAGCAGAGCTTTGTCGTTTAGAACCACCTGTGGCTCTTGCATCGGGGTGTCGTCAAAGGACGGGGCTGATCCTGTTGTGATGTCGCCGGATGCAAGCGCGCTGGGGGCAGGGGCAGCAAGTTTTGGATCCGTCAGCGGGTTTGTCACGCTGATATTTGGGTCTTGAGAGGTCACCGGCGGGCTCAGCGTTTGGCCACTAAGGCCTGCTGTAACTGTTGGGCTTGACTCATTTTGGACGGGTTGGGGCGAAGTTAAGAGCTGCGATGCGCTAACGCCAGACCCAGGCGCCGCTTGCGTCTGTGGTGTAGAAGGAAGGGCGGATTGCGTTGTATTTTGGCTCAGCGATGTGTCATCGGTGCTGGGTTGCGTTGATGTGCTCAAGTTTGGCGTGGTGAGTGTGCCAACCGTTTCCACAGGGCTTGGAGGGGTATTGCCCAAAATAGGTGAGGGTTCCGGCTGAGGCTTAGGGTTGGTCTGTGGTGCAGGCTCTGACGTAGGGTCGGTAAGCGTCGCGCTTTCGGCTGTCTGAGTTTCGTTGCCAGAAGAGTTTGGCAAAACTGGCTCAGGTTGGGGAGGCGCTTCAATGACAGGTGTGATGGGGCTTGTGCTTTGAACAAACTGAGGAGCGCTCACGTCAGAAAAAAGGGCCCCACGCTCGATAACGCCGCTAAACTCTGGGGTAAGCCGCCCTTTGTTGCTCGTTTGGCAAAGCGAGGATCTTGCGCAATGCGCGGCTGATTTTTGGCGTACAAAGTGCAAAAGCTCAGAGTTTGAAATACGTCCGTTGCGATTGAGGTCAGCTTTTTTTTGGGACAGCCCTTCAAGGAAGGCCCGTGTGAAAACGCCACCCTTTGGCACCTCCAAAGCCACTTCTTCGGCTGCAACAGCCGACCAAATGTCCATATGTTTTTGAGCCGGAAAGAAGGTTGCGGAGCGCGTTGTAGCCCGAGGCGCAGAAGTACTCAGGCCTTCCAGCGCAGGGTGAAGGACTTCGGGTATTTCCGGCAGGTCAGAGGGGTACCAGCGCGCAATTTCATCTGTCCCAAGCGAGGAGCGCGTGATCGAGCCGGAATGGCACGCGTCGATCACCACAAGGATACGGCGGTCTGGGAAGGCTTCAAATAAAATGCGGAGTTCATCGTCTCGGATTACCCAAGCCGCTTTTGGCTTCTTGACGTCCGCGGTGATCAAAACTTCGTCGAGTTTATCATCAATCTCGTCGCCGTTGCGATCTTTCACCCGGTACCCATGACCGGCAAAGTAAAAAATAACGCGATCTCCTGGCTTTGAGCGATGCTTCAGATCTTGGATGAGTGTTTTGATAATAGCGTCGGTGGTTGCCGCACCATCCAAAAGCAAAGTGATTTGATCTTTGCGAAGACCTTCGGAGCGTTGCAAAAAGTCATAAAAGGCTAAGGCATCTGGTTTGGCGCCATTGAGTTTGCTGTCGGGAGAGTAGGGGTGGTCATTTATCCCCACGACGACGGCCCGATCTTCTGCCTGTACCAAGGGTGCCAAAAGGATCAGAAAGAAGGCTGTAAGCCAGCGCGTCGTCGTTTTTCTCATATCAATCTTCACTTGCCATAATAAGTTTTTCATGTGCGGTCCAAAGGGACGTTGAATAGGCTTGTACAAATTCTGGAATGGGCTCGATGGGCACACGGCGCGGATCAACGTTGAGAGATCCTTCATCCATGGCGCTCATAGCGGGCACTAAAATACGGGCCTTTATAAGGGCTGTTAAAAGATCACGCACGTTGCGCGCTGCACCGAAATCAAGAAGGTTGCTTAGATCCTGAACGGTAAAGACGGCCCGTCCGCAATGCTTCACCATTTCGCGGATTTGAGCCATGCGAAGGCAGCTGAAAATCAGTTTCTTCCGTTCTGCTGGGGACTTGTCGATCAATCCCTTTTTGATGTCGTCGCGGACTTTATCGTTGTGGGCATCGAGTAAGACTTCGACCTTCTCGGGCGTGTTACAGTTGTGGACGTCGAGGGAGACGTAGAATTGAGCGAGATTGATGAGATAGTCGTGAAAGTCTTTTCGGTGAATGAAATCAAAGTCTTTGTGAATGAGGTCTTTGGGGAAGGACTCTATGCCAGTGTTTTTCTTGATCAGCGCCCGCACCTCATCAAGGAAGGCGTCTTCCGCCTCTAGCTGAGCTTCTAGGAACCGAAACGCGGCCTGCTTATCGAGCTGGGCTGGATTAAGATCCCGTGTCGTGGTGCTCATACTGGTCCTTGTGCGGTTCGCCGTTTTTGCTTGACCGCCTTCAATTAGTCTAAGGTCGTTCTTTTTCATTCTAACGCGAATGCGTGCTGGAAAATGACTCGTTGCGCTGGATAAATCGTACGACATTGTTGGGTCTCTTTGCTGATTTCGGCAAGTAGAAAAGAGCACAAAGAGGATGCGAAGAGGTGTTTGTGCAAAATTTGCACAAACACCTTTGCGATGGATGTGATGTATAACTTGAGGTCAGCGCGCAAAAATACGTGCAAGACAAGAAAAGTCTGTTGAGAAGTGCCTTTAAGGCCTTTCAGCGAATTGACTCAAAGGGGGCCTCGCTTATCATCGGGGCATAGAATTAGGGGAATTGCATGTTTGATTTAAAACAAGGCCTTTTCAGCATAGCCATTTTAGCCAGCGCTGTTTTCAGCGCACCTGCTGCTTTGGCGCAAGCAATGAATTCAGATGACATCATTCGCCAGGTTGTGCCAAGTCAAGCGGGACCAACGGTTACCAATCTGAAGTCCAACAACGCGCTTGTGATCCCACCGGATCAACCCATTCCCGCAGTTTTTGATTACCCAAAGGCTTTCGTGGCGGTGTCCTTTTATGATGACTCCCACCTCTTGACCGCTGATGGCATGCTGACATTGCGGTCTATGGCAGAGGCTTTGCTTGACCCCCGGCTTTCGGCGGAAACGTTTCAAGTTGGTGGATATGTGGTCGAGACCAATGATCCTGTTGGAGCGGCGCGTTTGTCCTCAAAACGTGCGCAGACTGTGGTTGAGCACCTCACAACCTTCTATTCCATTGCGCCTGAGCGCGTGACGCCCGTTGGCTACGGCGTGCCTTCGGCCTCTAACCCAATCAGTGGGGGCGTGGGCAACACGCATATCCAATTAACCAACCTTTTGTTCAACTGAGCTTTGATTTTTAAGGAGAGATCCATGTCTATTTCGAGAATAATATCGGTTTCAGTTGCGATTTTTGTGACTGTGATGTCGGCCAGTGCGGCCTTGGCGGAAAAAAGGGCAGCACTTGTTATAGGTAACAACAGCTATGTGCATGCCCAAGATCTCAAAAACCCAATAAACGACGCGGAAGCGTTAGCCGCGAAGCTTGAGACCCTCGGCTTTGAGGTCACCAAAGGGATTGATCTCGACTATGACAGCCTTCGGGATACAGTTCGCAGTTTTGCTCGCGTAGCGGCGCGCGCAGATATCACGCTCGTTTACTACGCTGGCCACGGGATTTCTGTAGACGGCAAAAACTACATGGTGCCCGTCGATGCGTCGTTGAGCGATGAGATCGATTGGCAATTTGAGGTTTATGAAGTGGCTGAGCTTTTGGAACTGGTGGATCGTTCACCCGGGCCAAGCCTCATCTTTTTGGATGCCTGCCGCGATAACCCTTTGGCTCAGCAATTGGCCAGCGTGCAAGGCATGGGCAGCCGCTCCCTCAGCACGCGCGGTTTGAGCCGCATTCCCACTGAGGAATTGGGCGTTACCGGGTCTGTGATCGCTTATGCGACCGAGCCAGGCCAGGTCGCCGCGGATGGTCAGGAAAACAATTCTCCTTTCGCCACCGCCCTTTTGCGCCATATCGATACGCCGAATACGGATTTCGCATCGATCACCTCTTTGATCACGCGCGATGTTCTGAAGCTTACAAATGGCGTGCAGCAGCCGCGCTTCGATGTGTCTTTGACGGGGCCACTGATGCTCAACGAAGTCGAAGAGATGACGCCCATCGATGTGGTGAACAAACCCGTAGAGGACACCAGCGATACCGTCACACCTCAGATCGACCCCACGGCAATGTTGCAGGTTCAGCAAGCCATGTTCGAAGCGGCGACTGCTAGCGGCGATATCAATGACTACAAAACCCTCCTGACAGCATTTCCAACTGGTCCTTTTGCGCCACTTGCGCAAAACGCCATAAAACGATTGGAAGCGGAAGAGGCCAAAAAGGAAGCAGAGCTGGCCTTAGCGCTTGATACTCAAAATGGTACAACCACGCGCATCATTGCGGCGCCTTTGAGTTTGCAGGTTACACCTGCTTTAGCACTGATGCCGTCTTCTGCGGCAACCTTGACGCAGCTTGCCTTGTCGGACCGCCAGGTGCGGGAAGTGCAACTGCGTGTGAACCTCGCGGGTCACCCCGCAGGCGGCGTTGATGGGGACTATGGACCGAGCACACGCCGGGGTGTCACCTCTTGGCAAGCTGCAAATGGGCTTGGTGCCACGGGTTATCTCAACTCTGGGCAACACCAGCTCTTGATTGCACAAACTGAGGTCGCTTTCGCCCAGCATATAGACGGCAACCCAAGCGCGCTTGAAAAGCCTAAGCGGGTGTCTTCAGGATCCTCGTCTGCCAAAAAGACGAAGAAAAATAACAGCAATGTTGGTGCCTTTGCTGCGGGCGTGGCCGCGGGTGTGGGGCTTGGGAAGCTCTTTGACTAGTGGGCGTCCCTCGAAAGATACGGTCTCAACAGCTGGCTCTTACTCTGGGGGCAGCTGTTTTTTGGGGAGTGCCTTCGGCGGGCGTGGCGTCTGATTGCCCTCGGCTTGGCCTGCCTCAGCCCAAAGAGGAGCGCTTTTGCAAAGAATTCCGAGATCTTCTCTATGCGCCTTACAACCCAAATACCAAGCGCGCCGTGCCGGGTCGCCAGCCCAACAAAGATATTCGTCCTTTGTTAAAATCGAACCCGCTGTGGGGGGAAGTCTACCGCAGCGACCCGAAGCGTACTTTGCAACTGCTTGCGCGTATCAAAAAGGCTGGGGGAGACCCGCAGTAGGCTAGGTGGCAATAGCGTTGGGGCACTCAAACGTTATACTGGTTCTAGGCTTCTTGCCTTTTTCAATTGGGTTTTTGAGGACCGTCAGAAAGGCAGTCGAGTTTGTCTGCTTCGTTTCTGAACAGCAACTTCTGGGTTGACCATTCATCTGCATTGGCATAGTGGTCAGGGCTCTTGAGCGGGTATGGTGAAATGGTATCATAAGAGCCTTCCAAGCTTAAGGTGCGGGTTCGATTCCCGCTACCCGCTCCAGAAATCTCATAAGTTCTTGAACTTAGCTAGGGCGTGTTAACACTTAATCATGTCTACGATGAGGGCGAAGTTCAGGAAAGCTCTGTACATGACATCGAGCTTTTCGAACCTTGAGAAGATGCGGCGGTAGCCTTTGAGCCTTTGAAAGAGGCGCTCCACCTC
>JBCDCE010000009.1:0-74267 GCA_039182515.1 Pseudomonadota bacterium
GCAGAAGTGTTAGGCCGGGCCTTGCGCTTTGGCGCCATGCTTTGGAACAAGCCGGACGAAGACTTTGGCCGCTTAAAATGGTCGCCCCGCAAAGACAAAGTATCGCTATACCTTAGCCAAAAGGAGACGGCCCTTTACGGTGAAGTGGCCGAGGCGCGGTTTTTGTCTCTCGCGGACTCGCTGAATGCGACGCCGGAGGTTAAGATCCTGCGTCCGCGCCGCGCGCAAGAGACATCTTAAATGTCAATTGGACCCGTTTCAGGCGGCTGAAATTCCGGTGCAGACGGCTTGCGGCGAATGATGATATCCCCGTTTGGCAATATCTCTGGCACGTCGTAATTGCGAATATCGTCAACGCGGTCTGCAAGGGCTCCCAGAGCGGGGCCCATGCCTTCGACCATTTCACGCAATGACGGCTCAAGACCCTCAACAAAGTCCTGAAGCCCCTCTTTCAAGGGATCCATTTCTTGCTTTAGGCCTTTGAAAAACATATCAAAAGCCTCCTGCATCAAAGAAAACCCAGCTTCGGGCTGATTACCAGGAACGGATTTCGGAAGCGCATCTTCTCCCAGAGCCTGAAGCGGCAAGACCGAAAGGGCGACGAGTGGGATAAAGCGTGTCATGACTCCTATATAGGCAAAGTCACACCGTTTTTCAGGGGGAAAGCGGAATATCCAGCACCACTGGAAAGTGGTCAGAGGCCGTCAAAAGCGCGTCACGCAGGCCTCTTTGGTCCCAACAGGCCTTGTCATCAAAAGGATGCAGAATGCGCCATTTTGGGCCGCGTGCACGGATTGAAGAGCTGACCATAGCATAATCAAGCAAGGCCTGAAGATAGCGCTCTTCATGGCGCAGATAAAACCGCGCGGTGGTGGGCGCAGCACCAAGGCGCTGGCTCAAAGCTTGGGCGGCATGGGGATCAAAAAGGGCGTTTTTGCCCTGCCCTAAAACGATCTCAACACCTGAGCGGCCAAAAAGTTCTTCGAATTGATCAAGCCCCGGCCCGTCGTTGAAATCGCCCATAACAATGAGATCGTCCGAGGCCATCTGTGACGCGTCATCGTTCAAAAGCGCATCGACCCTGCGGCGGATCCAAATGCATTGCGCCAATTGCTTGCGCCGGTTGGCAATTTTGAGCCGTACGGCGTCGGTGTCGTCTTTTGCCCCATGAGGGGCTTTGGACTTGGCATGCACACCAATGAGGTGCGTTGCAAACCCGTTTGGGCCCTCGAGCCACAGTTCTAACGGCGGCTTGGAAAACACCACCTCTTCGGGGGCGCTGTCCACGTCGAGGTCTATGGCGAAACTTTGATCAAAACGCGGGGCATTGGGACTTGATCCCGGCGCATGGCGCGGGGTGAGAACGTCCGGATCGTAAAGAAAAAGGATCTCTTGTTGGGTGTCGTTTTGAAACCCAATCACGGCCTCCCGCGCGCGCAGGCCCGCATGGGCTGCGAAGGTTTCCAGAGCCCGTCTTCCGTTGCGATTGCGCGAACTGTCAGGCGCTTCGATCACAACAATGCCATCAGCATCAAGCGCGTTGAAGACCTCTGTCAGGGCATCAAGTTGCATCGCACGGGTCACATCCCAACGTGCAGACCAGCCGTTGTCGTGCAAGAGCGCCCCGTCGTCGTCAAAGAGCGCGTTGAACCATTCCACATTATAGGTGGCCAAGCGCAAAACTCCCGGATCGTTGAGATCAGGCTGCGCGGTCAAGCGAGATCTCCTCCCAGGCTTGATTGATCGCAATCAGACGTTTTTCAGCGAGCTTGATGGCCTCTTCAGGCACGCCGCGCGCCATCATCCGATCGGGATGGCTCTCGCGCACCAATTTGCGCCAGGCCGCACGGATCTCGTCAAGAGGGGTTTGGGCATCTACGCCTAACACGTCATAGGGGTCCCGCGCGGCATCTGATACAAACCGCGCGCGCAGAGCTTTAAAATCCGCGCTTGGCATCTCGAAGATTTCTGCCACGCGCTCCAAAAAGACGTTTTCATTTGGATGATATTGGCCGTCCGCCAAGGCAATGTGAAAAAGCCCGTCCAAAAGATCACACAGCGCTTCGCGGTCTTGGCCAAACATTCTTGAGATCTTGCGGGCATAGTCTTCGAATCCCGCAACGTCTTGGCGTGCGAGATTATAGACACGCGCGGCTTGCGCCTCGTCTTCGCTTGAGATGTGGAACACTTCCCGAAAGGCCGCCACTTCATCGCGCGTTACCGTGCCATCCGCCTTGGCGATCTTTGCGCCCAGAGCAATCACGGCAATGGTAAAAGCCACGGTTCGTTCGGGCGGCTGTCGCAAGGTTTCAAAAACGGCTGCCAACCCTTCGCCAGCGGCCAGGGCGGAGAGCGCATCTGCAATACGAGTCCAAATTGACATGTTAGCGGTATACCGCAACTCATGCGGGATTGTCAGGTCACGATGTCATGCATTTTGATCAAAGCGCTGTGCAGGCAAAGAGACCCAGATGTATCGTTTAGGGACCTTTCAGAGTGTCTTTTGCATCAAGACAAGATCGATCTTGCGTCCCCACTTCTGCCCCACCTGCGGCAAACGCCCGACATGGGCCAAGCCCATACGCTCATGAAATGCGATGGCGCCGTGGTTTTCACCCGAGATGCCCGCGATTGAGGCAGTGATGCCATCCTCGGCGAGTTTTGCAAAAAGGACGTCTAACAAACGACGACCCAAACCCTGTCCTTGCGCTTTGGGATCGAGGTAAATGGAGTGCTCGACCGTTGCGCTGTAGCCAGGGCCGCCCCGAAATTCGCCACTGAGCGCGAAGCCCAAGAGAACGCGCGTCTCTATAGCCCCCTGCAGTGCGCAGACCACCCGCCTGCCGGGGACCATGGTTTCGATAAGGGTTTCAATGGCTCCCACAGACTTAGCTTGGGTTGTGAAGGTATGGGTTGTCTCAGAAATGACCTGGTTCCAGAGAGTTTGGATCTGAGCCGCATCGCTTTTGAGTGCGGGGCGGATCTCTATCCCCTGCTCAGGCGTCATAGTGTGACGGGCCCATTGGGGCCCTCTAATTCAACGTTTAACCCTGCCGAACCTTGAACAAATTGCACACGGTCGTCTGACAAAAGCGGGGCTAAAAGCGTTTGCATCTCAACGGCCTTTGGGTGACTCACAATCAGGGATTTCAGAGTAAACTGAGAAGCCGGCAATCCAAATTGAGCGGGCTCACAGTGCCACTGCATCACCGCAGGGGCCAGATTATCAAACGGTAACATGCCGGTTTCAGGCACAGCCATGGACCAGCGCAGATCTCCTCGCGCGAGGGCAAGCGGCGCGCCAAAACCCGCGCCGAGGTGTTTTATATCTGCTTCAAGATCGTTACTCGCCAGAGCCCATTGTCCCAGTGCCGGGGGGCCTTCAAAAGCATCAAGCCCATACCATCGCGCGCCTTCAGGCCCAGGCACATTAGGATCAATGGCGATCACCTCAAGATAAAGCTCCTCAAGCCGCAAAAGCCGATTGTGGGTGCCGAACCTCTGGTGTTCACCCCCGGGCTCAAGAGGCACGCCCAAGCGCGCTTCCGCCCATTCTGTGCCTTCTGCAAGCGTTTCCGCTTTGATGACCAAGTGGTCCAAGTGCAGCATCTCTCAGGCCCTTTTGAGTATTTTTACCAGGAAAAGATCAATTTCGTGTCTCTTTAATGATCTTGAGAATGTCTTGCGCTGCGTCCGGTATATTGGTGCCAGGCCCGAAGATCGCTTTGACGCCCGCGTTGTAGAGGAACTCATAGTCCTGCTGCGGGATAACGCCGCCGCAAATCACGATGATGTCTTCCGCACCCGCCGCTTTCAGGGCGGCGACAAGCTTGGGTGCCAGCGTTTTGTGCCCTGCGGCTTGGGAGGAGATGCCCACCACATGCACGTCGTTGTCGATGGCGTCCTGCGCGGCTTCCTCTGGCGTTTGGAACAAAGGGCCCACGTCTACGTCAAAGCCGATGTCGGCAAAGGCGGTGGCGATGACCTTGGCACCGCGGTCGTGGCCATCTTGGCCCATCTTGACCACCAGCATACGCGGGCGGCGGCCTTCTTCTTCTGCAAAAGATTCCACAGATTTCTGGATTGCAGCGAAACCATCGTCGCCCTCATATGCCGCACCGTAAACGCCTGCGAGGGTTTTAACCTCTGCGCGGTGACGCCCGAAGGCTTTTTCCATGGCCATGCTCATCTCTCCCACAGTTGCGCGTGCGCGCGCGGCCTCCACAGCCAATTCCAAGAGGTTGCCGCTCCCGGATGAGGCAGCTTTTTCCAGTGCTCCGAGCGTGGCCTCAACAGCCCCATCGTCGCGCGTGGCTTTGATCTCTTCGAGCCGTTTGATCTGAGCGTCGCGCACGGCGGAATTGTCGATGTCGCGGATGTCGATCTCGTCTTGGGTTTCAAGCTGGAACTTGTTGACCCCAACGATGACCTCATCGCCCCGGTCCACTGCCGCCTGGCGACGCGCGGCGGCTTCCTCAATACGCAGCTTGGGCATGCCGGAGGCGACAGCTTTGGTCATGCCGCCCATCTCTTCGACCTCTTCTATGAGCTTCCACGCCTCTTCGCAAAGATCTGAGGTAAGCTTTTCGACGTAATAAGAGCCCGCGAGAGGATCCACGACATTCGTGACACCGGTTTCATTTTGCAAAATGAGCTGCGTGTTGCGGGCAATGCGAGCTGAAAATTCTGTAGGCAAAGCAATGGCTTCGTCAAAAGAGTTCGTGTGCAGCGATTGCGTACCGCCGAGTACCGCGCTCATCGCTTCATAAGCCGTGCGTACGATGTTGTTGTAGGGGTCTTGCTCTTGCAAGCTCACGCCGGAGGTTTGGCAATGGGTGCGGAGCATGAGCGACGAGGCTTTCTTGGGCTCAAACTCAGACATGATCTTATGCCACAAGAAGCGCGCTGCGCGGAGCTTGGCGGCCTCCATAAAGAAGTTCATGCCGATGGCGAAAAAGAAGCTGAGGCGGCCCGCAAAGGCATCCACATCCATGCCGCGCTCCAAAGCGGCACGCACATATTCACGGCCATCTGCAAGAGTAAAGGCAAGCTCTTGGACCAGGTTCGCGCCCGCCTCTTGCATGTGATAGCCCGAGATCGAGATCGAGTTGAACTTGGGCATATCGGAGGCTGTGAAGGCAATGATATCGGCCACGATGCGCATCGAAGGTTCGGGCGGATAGATGTAGGTGTTGCGCACCATGAATTCTTTGAGGATGTCGTTTTGAATGGTGCCTGAAAGAAGCGCGCGATCATGCCCCTGCTCTTCGCCCGCCACGATAAACGAGGCCAGTACGGGGATCACCGCGCCGTTCATGGTCATGGAGACCGAGATCTTATCGAGCGGAATGCCATCAAAGAGGATCTTCATGTCCTCAACGCTGTCGATCGCAACACCGGCCTTGCCTACATCGCCCTCAACACGCTCGTGGTCACTGTCGTACCCACGGTGCGTGGCCAGATCGAAGGCCACGGAAACACCCTGCTGTCCAGCTGCCAAACCTTTGCGGTAAAAAGCGTTGCTTTCTTCAGCTGTGGAGAAGCCAGCATACTGACGGATTGTCCAGGGTCGGCCCGTGTACATCGTCGCCCGTGGGCCGCGTGTGAAGGGCGCAACGCCGGGCATGCCACCCATATGCTCCAACCCTTCAGCGTCACCCGCGGTATAGACAGGCTGGACCGCGATGCCTTCTGGCGTTTGCCAAGTCAGATCCTCAAGCGGCTTGCCCCGCAGCTCCTTGTTGGCAAGCTGATCCCAGGTCTTTTTTGCGTCGTCAGAGCTCATGGTCACATCCTTTCGGGTACAAATGGTTGCGCAAAGCGCCTTGCGCGACGGCTGTCAAAGAAATTAACGCGCCCCCCCTTAGCTTTTTGCCAAGTGAGGGTTATCTGTTGGGGTATGAAGCTTTTTTCCGCCTTAGCGCTCGCCGCTTTCACCTCTTCCGCCGCAGCGGACACGGTTCTGACCAGCTTTGAAGCTTGGATAGAGGAGCCGACGCGCTTGTTCTCATCCCAAGACATCGCCTTGGACGATTTTAAGTGGGAAGCCCGGCCCGTGATTGTCTTTGCAGACAGCGAAAACGATCCTGCGTTCCGCGAGCAAATGGACCTCTTGGCCCTACGCGCAGAGGAATTGGCGGAGCGCGATGTGGTGATGATCACCGACACAGATCCCGGAACCCTTTCACCCTTGCGCGAAAAACTGCGCCCGCGAGGCTTCATGCTTGTGCTCATCGGCAAGGATGGTGGCGTGAAACTCAGAAAGCCATTCCCTTGGGACGTCCGCGAGCTTTCGCGCTCCATCGACAAAATGCCGATGCGACAGCAAGAGATCCGTGATCGGAGATTGCGCGGCGAATAGTTACGCATTTTGGCAGGTCTCCGCACCTGGATCCCAATATGCGTTTTCCGGCAAGCCCTCAGCAAAGCCCGCAAACTTCTGCGACAACTCTTCAACATAAGCGGGATCCGTTGCGTAAAAGGCGGTGTTGTAGCTGCCTAGGAACGAGATTGAATTGAGCAAACGCAAGCAGCCAAAACGCACCCAGGTCTCGCCCACGTTTTCGCCCAGCCAATCATCGTAAATCATCGCCAAACGCACATCGCGCGCCTCAGCCAGAGGCACAATCCAAGGCCCTTCCGCCTCCGAAAGCCGCAACTCCAACGCCTCTGAATTGGCCAAACCCCAAAGATCCAAGACGTAGTTTGCGTTCTGCCACGCGATCTTGCCGATATCATTGACCGCCACAGGCTCTTTCACATGCTCTTTGACAAACTCCGCCATCACCGATTGTTGGCGGGATATGCCGTAGCTGGCGGCAGGGTAATCATAGGCTTGCGAGCCGTAATAAACGCCCGTCAGCAGGATGCCTGCTAAGGTTAACCCGGGGGCCTGGCTTAAAGCCACCACGCCACCAAAGGTCAGCACAAGCGCATAGACCTCGTAGCGATCGAGCCAGCCGATCTGGCCCACCAGCAAATGTGCAAGGCCTGCCAGAAAGACTGCCAAGGCCATGAGCCGCGCCTTTCCACGCGTCATCGACAGCGCCACAAGCGCCAGCGCTGTACCCAAAAGCAAAGCGCGCCCGCCCCATTTGGCCGTGTTGATGGCCATGCCATTCAGCAGGTTTTGCGGGAAAGGCGCTGAGCCACCTGCTCCATCCCCTAGCTTGGCCATGACCGAATTTGGCAAAGGACCAACGTCAAATGCGCTCAAAACGGCGACAAAACTCACAACGGGCAGAAGCGCTGCAGCCCCCAAGGCAAAGCCCGCGGCCCAACGTCCCGAGAGCGCCACAACGCCACCCGCAGCCAAAGCAAAGGCCAGCCCCTCAAGGCGCAAAGCCGGCGATAGGATTACGCCAAGCCAGAGCATCCAGGTGAGCACATCTTCGGCCACGAAGTCTTGTAGCCCGCGCAAGATGAGCAAGGTCGCCACCACATGGGCTGTGTGCTCCATGCTCACAAAAGCCACGCCTGCAAAGTTGAGCGCGAGTGGGCCTGCCACGGCGATTGCCAGCTTGAGCCAAGGGGGCGCCGCACTGCGCAGCACCAAGCTGCCCCAAAGCCAAGCGGCAACAACCAGCGCCATAAGGTTCACAATAAGAGGCACATAGGAGGCAAAGCTCATGCCAACAAAAGGCACCAAGAGCAGAGGGTAAAACGGAGACGAGGCCGCAGAGGCATACTCGCCAGGATTCACCCCATAGCCTCCCGCCGCAATCTGTTCCGCCATGGCGAGATGAATATAGACGTCATCCAGCGGGTACTCGAACCCACCCACGCGCGCATAGGTCACGGCCTGCAACAGCCCGAAGGCCAGCAGGACAGGCAAAAGTGCCGCCCATCGCAGTGCGCGACCCTCCATATGCTATTCGAATTCCATGATGATCTCATCAACCGCCAAGCTGTCGCCCGCGCCTGCGTTGATCTTTTTGACCACCCCGGTCTTTTCGGCTCGCAGGATGTTTTCCATCTTCATGGCTTCCACGGTGCAGAGCGCTTGGCCTTCTTGCACTTCATCGCCTTCCGCCACATCAAGCTTCACCACAAGGCCCGGCATCGGGCAAAGAAGCAGCTTGGATGTGTCAGGCGCGATCTTTTCAGGCATCAACGGCGCTAAGGCCGCTTGGCGCGGTGACAGCACCTTTACCGCCAAATCAGCCCCCCGCCACCGCATGCGGAATCCGGAGGTGATTTTGTCGATCTTCACTTTCAAAAGTGCGCCGTTCACGGTGAGCTCTGCAAGCTTGTCACCTGGGGTCCAGGCACTTTCCACGCGCATTGAAACGCCATCTTCAAAAGCCACGCTGGCGCCACCAGCATCTGCCGAGACGACCACAGGCAGGCTCATACCGCCCAGCACCACAGTCCAATCGTCGCCCACCTTGCGCTCGTGATTGTCCATCCGGCCAGACACCCGCGTGCGCCGAATTTCAGCAACGCGGTACATCGCGGCTGCGGAGGCCGCAAGCTTCCGAAGATCGCCCTCTTCTAGCGCAACCCCTTCAAATCCTTCGGGATATTCCTCTTCGATAAAGGCGGTTGTGATGTTGCCGGAGACAAATTTCGGATGATCCATAACAGCGGCCACAAAGGGCAAGTTATGGCCAATGCCTTCAACCTCAAAGCCATCGAGCGCCACGCGCATCTCTTCAATGGCCTCCGCGCGGTCTTTGCCCCAAGTGCAGAGCTTGGCGATCATCGGATCGTAATACATTGAGATCTCACCGCCCTCATAAACGCCCGTGTCATTGCGAACGACCGGGCTTGAGGGCACGTCACCTGGCGCGTAGCCTTCGGTCTCCGCTGGCGGGCGGTAACGCGTCAGACGGCCAATCGAGGGCAAGAAATTCCGGTAGGGATCTTCGGCATAAAGCCGGCTTTCCATCGCCCAGCCGTTGAGCTTAACGTCACTTTGCGCAATCGAGAGCTTTTCGCCATTTGCAACGCGGATCATTTGCTCAACGAGGTCCACGCCCGTGATCAATTCGGTCACAGGGTGTTCCACCTGAAGCCGCGTGTTCATCTCGAGGAAATAGAAGTTGCGCGCGCCGTCGACGATGAATTCGACCGTGCCCGCGCTTGTGTAGCCAACCGCTTTGGCCAGGGCACAAGACTGCTCTCCCATCGCCTTTCGGGTTGCCTCATCCAGAAACGGGCTCGGCGCTTCTTCAATGACCTTCTGGTTCCGACGCTGAATCGAACACTCGCGCTCGCCCAGATAGATGCAATTGCCATGCCCATCCGCCAAAACCTGGATCTCGATGTGGCGCGGTTGCGTGACAAACTTCTCGATGAAGATCCGATCGTCGCCAAAACTGTTGGCCGCTTCGTTCTTGGAAGATTGGAAGCCTTCACGCGCCTCTTGATCATTCCATGCAATCCGCATGCCCTTGCCGCCGCCGCCCGCAGAGGCTTTGATCATCACAGGGTAACCAATCTCGCCCGAGATCTTCACGGCCTCTTCGGCGTCCACAATGAGCCCCATGTAGCCCGGCACCGTAGAGACCTTGGCGTCCTGCGCAATCTTCTTTGAGGTGATCTTGTCACCCATCTTCTCAATGGCGCCAGCAGGTGGGCCGATAAAGGCCACACCTTCTTTCTCAAGAGCTTCGGCAAAGAGCTTGTTTTCACTCAAGAACCCATAGCCAGGATGCACCGCTTCTGCGCCGGTTTGGCGAATGGCGTCCAGGATCTTGTCGATCACAATGTAGGACTGGTTCGCAGGGGGCGGACCGATGTGCACGGCTTCATCCGCCATCTTCACATGCAAGGCGCCCGCATCTGCATCTGAGTAAACCGCCACAGTGGCGATGCCCATTTTCTTGGCGGTTTTGATCACACGGCAAGCAATCTCGCCCCGGTTTGCGATCAGGATCTTTTTGAACATGCCCAGTCCTTTGCTGAAAGTCCCCGCGCGAAGATTTCCCTCAGCCCGATGGCCCAGAGATCAGCGCGCACGCAGTCTTTGCGCCGAAACGCAAAGACTGGTGTGTGTGGGGGGTGGGAAGTCGAAACTTTGGTTGTTGGTCCACTGCCTTCCCAGCAGCGCAACCCTGAATTGAACATCAGATGATTCTCGCCGGAAGCCAACGCGCGCAACGCATTCGGCCCCAAGTGGGCTAAAATTTGCCGAAAAACACGCGTTTTTCTGCGTGAGACCCGTGATTTATCGAATTCGTGGATCAATGCTCCACCTCATTATCCAGCGCATTCGGGAAAGAGATGGCGATCTTGGTCAGATCAAGCTGCAGCAGCGCATCATAATCCGTAGGATCAAAGGGATCCTGAGCTGGCAAAACTTCGCGGCCAAAGAGCCAGCTCAAGCGCCCAGCATCCAAGTTTCCACGCTCAAAGGGCGCGTCCCCAAATTGCGCAACCAAAGCGGCCGCAAAGGCCGCGTCCGCGCGTTTGTCTGCCGGTCTGCGGTCCGAAAACCGCTCGCGAGCAACAATTGGCGTGGCCCCTTTAGGATTGGCCCGCCGGATCACAAACTGAAAATCAGTGCCTTGAAGGCGCCCAGGAAATCCGCGGTGTTTGATCATGCGCGGCCCTCCTGAGAGCCCCGCAAGCGATCAATCGTACGACTACTTAGCCTTGCCGTTGAATACCGGTTCAACTGTGAGCGGTGCGGGATCGATGATGACGAACTCTTCGAGCTCGGTGTTGTCTGGCGCTGCGCACGCCCCAACAAATGCGAGCGCAATGGCCGCGCAAACCTTGGCGAATGTGGACATAGGGAACTCCTGTTTTGCACCATGCATCCAAACGGCCCGATCTGATCGGAACGCGTCTTAGAAACACAGCACGACTGCCTCATTGGAGCGCTCGTTCCGGCGCTTTCATAAAGGCCCATACCCCATTCAAACTGAAAAAGGAATCCTAAGGGTCCACAGGTTTGCCCACAGGCATGAATATGTGTCCCAAGCGTCACGGGCCAGACCTCCGCAGGCGCGCATAAGCACACCACCGCGCGCGGTTGGGCGCCGCATTCAAGAGCCCCTCTAAGGCCATTTGCGCCGTTCCAGGCACAGCCCCCATCACAGCGCCCCCTGCCCGAACACGCAGAGAGCCGCCCTCAGAAACAACCTCAACCGCTGGCGCAAACCCTCGCAAGTTTTGCAAAAGCCGCCACATGTCTTGCCGGATCTGGGTGGCCAAGCGCAAAGGGTGCACAAGCGGAAAGACCGCCTCTGCGCTAATATCAAAGCGGACCGGCAGCACCCGGCTCACGGTAAGCGCATCCTCAGAGCGCAAAATATGCCAGCGGGCCTTTGCCATCAGGGTCGCTTCGCCACACAATCAATTTCCACCAAGGCCCCAACTGCCAAAGCCGTCACGCCCACAGTCGTGCGCGCAGGCCGCCGGTCGGGCGGAAAGTAGCTCTGATAGATCTCATTGAAGGCCGCATAGTCGCGCTCAAATTCGGTCAAGTAAGCCCGCATCTGCGCCACATGGCTCAGATCGAGCCCAAGCCCTTTGAGGATCGTCTCCAAATTCGCCATCACCTGCCGCGTCTGCGCCTCGACACCCTCCACCAAAGGCGCATCCGGCGCCCCCGGCACGGTTGGCATCTGCCCCGTTAGGATCACCCAACCATCACTCTCCACCGCATGGGAAAACGGCGCCACAGGCGTTGGACCATCTGCGATCATGTGAAAAAGAGGAACTTTCATTGCCGGGACCCTAACTTACGCGACACGCTAGCCTCAAACTTCCGCCTAAAAGATGATCGCTCGTTCCAAATCGAATATTCGATCGGCTCTAATTCTCTGAGCAGTTTGATTTTTTCTGCCAGCAACCTGAATTCTTTGTACAGACTCTGGCTATTTTGCCTTTCACGTATTTTAATCACAAAATAGTCGAAGTCCTCCGCAGCCCTGATTATCTGCCAACCCATTACGCGGTTAACAATCCGAATGTCATAAATGTCCAGATTCACCGCGACGGCTATTTCTTCTAATGTATCAAGAAATCTCATTAGGGTATTTTTCTGCTCGACGGACGATGTAGCAAAATCGAAACCACCTTCAGTGAAATGAGCATAGGCCGCCTCAGAGGTTTCATTGAGATCTTTAGCTATAGTATGCAGACCTGTCAGAGTTGCATGCGCGTTTTCGATGACGCGTTGCCTTCTAAAGCCATGCAATGCAACCAAACCTTGCGCCAATATTGCGAGCAATATCGCTATTTGGATGAGGTTTTGTGTCTCCAACACTTTGCCACCCCCTACAGCGGAATATTATCGTGCTTTTTCCAAGGGTTTTGCAGCTGTTTACCCCTCAGTGAGGCAAAAGCCCGGCAAATCCGCTTGCGCGTATTGCGCGGCATGATCACCTCATCGATGAAGCCTTTTTCCGCCGCCACAAAAGGGTTCGCAAAGCGCTCTTCATATTCGGCCGTGCGAGCTGCGATCTTATCTGCATCCCCCAGCTCGGAGCGATAAAGGATCTCGGTAGCCCCTTTGGCGCCCATCACCGCAATCTCGGCTGTGGGCCAAGCGTAGTTGAAATCGCCGCGCAAGTGTTTGGAGGCCATCACATCATAGGCCCCACCATAAGCTTTGCGGGTAATCACGGTCACTTTTGGCACAGTGGCCTCACCATAGGCAAATAGAAGCTTCGCCCCATGCTTAATCACACCACCGTATTCCTGAGAGGTCCCCGGCAAGAATCCCGGCACATCCACAAGCGTTAAAATCGGGATCTCAAAAGCATCGCAGAAGCGCACAAAACGCGCGGCCTTTCGCGAGCTGTCAATGTCCAAGCACCCCGCCAAAACCATCGGCTGGTTGGCCACCACGCCCACCGTTGAGCCCTCGAGCCGGATAAAGCCGGTGAGAATGTTCTTCGCGAAATCCTCTTGGATCTCATAAAAATCGCCCTCATCGCCGAGCTTAGCGATTAGCTCTTTCATGTCATATGGCGTGTTCGGGTTTGCCGGAACAAGCGTATCAAGGCTCTCTTCCACACGGTCCGTGGCATCAAAGAAGGGGCGCACAGGCGCTTTTTCGCGATTGTTCAATGGCAAGAAATCCACCAAGCGCCGCACTTCTGTAAGGGCTTCAATGTCGTTCTCAAAGGCCTTGTCCGCCACAGAAGACTTCTTGGTGTGTGTCGAGGCACCGCCCAGTTCTTCAGCAGTCACCACCTCATTCGTCACGGTTTTCACTACATCCGGGCCCGTCACGAACATGTAGCTCGTGTCTTTGACCATAAAGATAAAATCGGTCATCGCAGGCGAATAGACCGCGCCGCCCGCGCAAGGGCCCATGATCAGAGAGATCTGAGGTACAACGCCCGAAGCCATGATGTTGCGCTGGAACACTTCCGCATAACCCGCAAGGCTCGCAACACCCTCTTGGATGCGCGCGCCGCCCGAGTCGTTGATGCCAATGACGGGTGCGCCGTTCTGCATCGCCATATCCATGATCTTGCAGATCTTTTGGGCATGCGTTTCAGACAGTGAGCCACCAAAAACTGTGAAGTCTTGGCTAAAGACATAGACCATCCGGCCATTGATCGTACCCCAGCCCGTCACAACGCCGTCCCCTGCCGGGCGGTCAGCTTCCATGCCGAAATCCGTGCAGCGATGGGCGACGAACATATCAAACTCTTCAAACGAGCCTTCATCCAACAAAAGCTCAACACGCTCCCGCGCGGTGAGCTTGCCTTTGGCGTGCTGGCTATCAATCCGGCGCTGCCCGCCCCCTTGGCGCGCACGATCACGGCGCACTTCTAATTCACTGAGGATATCTTTCATGGGCGCGGCTCCGGCTTTGTGGTCACGTCGAGAATTGACGCTGCATAGCCGCAAAAGACGCAACGCTAAAGCCTTTTTCAGCCTCACTGCAAAAACTGCAAATCCATCATTTGATATTTTGCAAATTTGTGAATTTGAGTTTTTAAGCCAATCTTCGCGCGACGCCTTGCCTTATCCAACAAAGCAGAACAGATCTAAGCCATGGCAAATTTCGGCCCACCTCAGAGCCCCCCAAGCACACCGCCCCATATCTCCACGCTTGTTATACTCGCGGGGCTCGCAGCTTTGACGATGAACATCTTTCTACCGTCATTACCAGCCATGGCCGTTTACTTCGAAACTGACTATGGCGTCATGCAACTCTCCGTTGCACTGTTTCTGGCGATCAACGCGTGCTTTCAACTCATCATTGGACCACTATCCGATCACTTCGGGCGACGTCCCGTTATCCTCGGCGGCATAATCGTATTCTTGATTGCCACCTTGGGCACGCTCATCGCACCCACCATTGAGTTGTTTTTAATCGCCAGAATGCTTCAAGCCACAATGGTCGTTGGCCTGGTTTTGAGCCGCGCAATTGTGCGAGACATTTTCCCTCAGGATCAAGCAGCATCGATGATCGGATATGTCACCATGGGCATGGCTGTGGTGCCAATGATAGGGCCAGCTCTGGGAGGTTTTCTGCAAGAAACTTTCGGATGGAAAGCCAATTTCTGGCTTCTATTTTTGTTTGGGTGCCTTATTTTATACCTTTGTTACAGAGATTTAGGTGAAACCGCCAAGGGAAAAGGCCGGGGATTTCGAGCGCAGATACAAGAGTACCCCGCACTTGTTCGATCGCAGCGTTTTTGGGGATATTGCCTCTCGTCAGCCTTCGCCTCTGGCGCTTTCTTTTCCTACTTGGGCGGCGCGCCTTACGTGGGATCAGAAGTCTTTAGGCTAGATCCAACCGTCTTAGGCCTGGCATTTGGCACCCCCGCTGCAGGGTATTTCCTTGGCAATTGGGCATCAGGGCGCTTCTCGTCCCAAGTTGGTATAAATCGCATGATCTCAATAGGATGCCTGATCACAGTTATCGGCCTCACGATATCCTTGGGCTTTTTCGCGATTGGGCTGCAAACAGCCGTGGTTTTCTACGGCTTCACGGCATTTGTCGGCTTGGGCAACGGCATGGTGATCCCAAATGCAACCGCAGGTATGCTGA
The DNA here is from genome assembly GCA_039182515.1 of Pseudomonadota bacterium. GTDB lineage: Bacteria > Pseudomonadota > Alphaproteobacteria > Rhodobacterales > Rhodobacteraceae > JBCDCE01. Next base: position 14,969 of record JBCDCE010000009.1, read on the forward strand.
GTGTGCGCCCACAACTGGCGGGCAGCGCATCGGGTCTTGGCGGAGCAATCATGATCGGAGGCGGCGCAGCCCTTTCGGCGCTTGCTGGGGTCGTTTTGCAACCCGGCTTGGGCGCTTGGCCTTTGATGTGGCTCATGTTGGCGAGTGCGGTCTTGGGGCTCATTGCGATCCTATTCACGATCCGCCGCGAACAGATCATCGATACACAAACACCAAAGCCTTAGCGCGCCGCTCTCAAGATATTTGCAAAAATCTGGACGTGGAGCAGCAAAGCTGCGAAAGCTCCGCTATGGCGCAGCAAAAACTCTATGCCGGAGCAAAGCTTCGGGAATTTCGAAATCAAGCGGGCTTAACCCAAAAAGACTTTGCCGAACGGCTTGGTCTGTCGGTAAGCTATCTCAACCAAATGGAAAACAACAACCGCCCGCTGGCAACGGGCGTTGTGTTAAGCTTGGCCTCCGAGTTTGGTTTTGACGTCCGTACGCTCTCATCTGGCGATACCGAGCGCTTGGTTGTCGATCTACGCGAGGCCCTGGCAGACCCTGTGATCCCTGAAAGTCCAGCACTTGCTGATTTGAGCCTTGTGGCGAGCAACGCGCCCAGCCTGGCACGGTCATTTTTGGCTCTCCACAAAGCCTACCGGGAAACACACGAACGTTTGGCCTCACTGGACGAAGCCATAGGCGAAGATGAGCGCCGCACAGGGCTCACACCCTGGGAAGAAGTGCGGGATTTCTTTCACTACTGCGACAACTACATCGACGCCGTGGACCGCGCTGCAGAACGCACGGCCAGCGATGTATCTTCCGCCGTCGAAACCTTAGAGCGAAACGGCATAACCCTACGCCTCGAAGACACCAATCGTCTGCGCCATTTTTCTCCTGCAACAAACACACTCACCCTCTCGCGCGCCGCGAGCCCCGCAACGCAAGCCTTTCAGCTCCGTGTGCAACAGGCCCTCCTGACCCAAAACGAGTTGCTGGATGCAACCCTCGATTTGGCGCGTTTTTCCAGCGAAGAAGCCCGCGGCATCGCCAAAATTGGCCTGGCGAACTACTTCGCTGGCGCTGCCCAAATGCCCTATGGGGCGTTTCACGAATTGGCCCGGCGCGAACGCCATGACCTGGAACGTTTGGCCAGAGCCTTCGGCGCCTCGATCGAGCAAGTTGCTCACCGCCTCTCAACCCTACAGCGTACCGGGAACAAAGGCGTGCCCTTCTTTTTCGTAAGGGTTGACCGCGCAGGCACCATCACCAAGCGCCACTCGGCCACGCGGTTGCAATTCGCACGCTTTGGGGGCGCTTGCCCACTTTGGAATGTGCACAGAGCGTTTGAAACCCCCGGCCAGTTTCTGCGCCAATTGGCCGAAACGCCCGATGGCGTACGCTACATCAGTCTCGCGCGCGACGTCTCAAAACCCGGCGGCAGCTACCGCGCACCGACGCGCCGCTATGCCATCGCTTTGGGCTGTGAAGTGAAACACGCCGAGCACCTTGTTTACGCGGATGGCCTGGACGTATCTCAACCCAAAACCTTTGAGCCCATCGGGATCTCGTGTCGCATATGCGAACGAAATGCCTGCCATCAACGCTCTGTTCCCCCTTTGGAAGGTCGTCTACAAACAGACGCAAACACAAGGGACGTCCTCCCCTATGGCCTCAAAACCTAGAAACGAACACGACACAAGTTGTCTTTTTCTTGGTAAAAAATACTCAAATAGCCCAGCGGTAGTCACCTAAGCCGCGCGCCGCTTCAGACGCGCCTCGCGCAGAGCAATTGTCACCACAGCAATCACAATCACCGTGCCGCCAACAATCACCCAAGCGTCCACCGGTTCACCAAAAACAAACCAGCCCAAAAGCACCGCCCAGATAAGCTGCAAAAAGGTCATGGGTTGCGTCACCGTGACATCCGCCGCCTGAAAGGCCAGCGCCATAGTGTAATGCCCAGCAGTGGCCAAAATCGCGACCACAAAAAGCGCGGCCAAGTCTTGCCAACTCACCGGCACCCACACCGCCCAAGCAAAAGGCGCCAAACCAATGGTGACCGTCACAGATAAAATCGCAACGATGCCAGCCGCACTGATATGGCCGGATAACTGTTTCGCCGTGAGATAGCTGATCCCAAAACAAAGGCCCGTCACAAGCATCGCCAAATGCCCCAATTCCACCTCACGAAAGCCGGGCCGTAAAATGATCAAAGCCCCCACAAAAGCCACTGCAATGGCCGAAAGCCGCACGTAACTCAGCCGTTCCCCCAAAAACAGAGCTGCCCCGAGCGTCACGTAGATCGGCGACAGGTAATTGAGCGAGGTCACATCTGCCACAGGGATCCGGCTCATCGCAAAAAACCAGCACATCACAGCCACCGTATGCGCCGCCCCGCGCAGCGTTGACACCCAAAGATCCGCGCGCGTCAGCCGCATTCGCCTCAGCGCCGGGATCACGGGAACCAAAAACACCAAGCCCATGAGATACCGCAAAAACGCCGCCTGCGCGGCAGGCACATCCGCGCCAATCCACTTCACAACGCCTGTCACCGCCACAAACATGAGCCCTGTGACAAACATCCAAAAGCAGCCCAAGAGAGGAGAATTTGGAGGAGAGTTTGCAGAAGAAGGCGCGGTCGACATACCCCCTCCATGCGCCCACAGGAAGCCGAAGGCAAGCTAGCCCAGCAGCAATTTCGCCGCGATCCCCCACATCGTGAGCGCCACGATGGCGTCCAGCACTTGCCAGCTGCGCGCCCGGCCAAAAAGCGGGCTCAAAAGCCGCGCGCCGTAGCCCAACGAAAAGAAGAACGTGAAGCTCGCAGTCACAGCCCCCAAGCCAAAGGCGAAGCGGTTCTCGTATTGCGCCGCGACCGAGCCCAAGAGCACCACGGTGTCGAGATAAACATGCGGGTTGAGCCAGGTAAGCGCCAAACAGGTGAGAAGTGCCGTGCGGAAAGACCCTTCCGCCGCCCCGCTCGTGTCCATCACAGCCCCGCCCCGCCAGGCCGAGCGCGCGTTGAGAAACCCGTAGTAGATCAAAAACGCCGCGCCTCCGTAGGTGAACACAGGCGTGATCCAGGGGGCCGCTTCCACCAACAAGCCAAAACCCGCGACACCGCCCGCGATCAACACCGCATCCGAGAGCGCGCAGGTCAAAGAGACCGCAAACACATGCTCCCGCCGCAGCCCCTGCCGCAACACAAAGGCATTCTGCGCCCCAATCGCCACAATGAGCGAGAGCCCCAAGGCGAACCCCGCCAGCGCTGCTGTCATAAAAGGTCTTTCACGTTCTGCGGCAGATCGATCTGCGGCTTAGTTGGATACCCCGCAGCAATAGCCGCACGTTCATCCTCATCAAAGGCAAATTCTTCGCAAAGCTCTTTGGAAGCCTCGTGATGCTTCTCCTGCGCTTTGCCCGCGCGCGCCAAAACCCGATGACAGCGTTCCAACCACCCCGCTGCGTTGCGAATATCCGGATGCTTCGCCTCAAAAATCGCGCGACTTTTGTCTAATGCTTCCTGCAAAAACCGCAGCCCTGCCTCTGCATGGCCAAGCTCCAACAGATCGCTGCCCAAATTCATCGCGGAGCTCGCAATGCTATCCCCATCTTGGGTCGCAAACTTGGCCACGATTACATAGCTTTGCCCCCGCGCCTCCAGCATTGGCGCGAATTCCTCTTTGAGCAAATGCAGTTGCGCTTGCAGGTTCCACCATGGCGCCATCTCACGGCTTTCAACCCCATGGTTTTTTTCGCGAATAGGTCGCGCCGCTTTCAGCGCGCTTTCCATCTCGGTCAAAAAGTCGGCCTTCTCTGCTTCGCCTCCGCTTTGGTCAAACGCGCGCAGAGCAATGAGCGCCTGTTGATAAAGTCTGGACCCATGATACACACTACCCTCTCGTTGCTCCGCATCCAAAGCCACTGCCTTTGCAATCATCTCGCGTGCCGCCTCAACCTCACCGGTCTTAACCAACTCATTGGCCAAATTCCCATAGGCCACAGCCACATCTCTGTGCTCTTTCCCAAGCCGCGCTTGTGTCAGTGTCAAACTGGCGCGCGCCGTGTCAACGGAATCCACCACACGCCCTTGGCGAGATTGGAAAATGGACATTTGGTTGAGCAGAAAATCCATGCTTTCCCAGCCCGGCGATTTCCAAGCACCTTCCCAAAACTCTGCTGCCTGCGCCCAAAGCGACCTGCTATGCGGCTCTAAGGCGCGGCATGCAGGCCAGTTTTCGGAAAAGCTGGCCTTTATTGGAAACAACTCTGCCAAAAGAAAGGCCGCCCCACGCGCTGCTTTAAAGTCATGAGTTTCTTTGGCTTGGTGCGCGCGCAGAGCTGCAGAGGTGGTGCGATGCATTGTGTAAAGGTCATCACCACCCAACATCGAGCGCTGCCTTGCATTTCTCAACGCTGTACGCAAAGCCGTCGTGTTTTCGACAAGCGCCTTTAGATCAGTTGATATTTCATCTGCTCTAAGCGCCCAAGTGGGCGATTGCGGCGGTTCTAAAAACAAAGCTTCAGCGATCCCCTCAGGGGCAAACCACGCGCAGGTGTCCACCACCAGTTTCGCGTCATCGCTGAGCGCTGCGTAGCTCGCCATCACGGCCTTAAAGACGGAGGCCGAATAGTCCCAAGTGGGGTCTTCAAAGAAAATGACCTCGTCCAATCGTGCAGCGAGATCTTCCAAGCTCAAGCCATCAAAAGCGCAAAGGGCAGCGGCCATGATGATGGCATGGGGTAACCCGCCAAGTTCCTGCGCGATGGTGACAGCGAGCGCTTTTTCAACCGCATCCACAGGCTGTAAGCGGGCCTCTTTCACCAAGAGCTGCACACCGGGATCTTCAAATGTCTTTGTGGGCAAAACATCTAAATCGAGCGGTAAAAAATCCGGCCAACCCGCTGAGACGCGAGAGGTGACAAGCACGCTGATGGAGACACCTTGGATGATCAGCTTGGTGATGTCTTTGGGGTGATCGACGTTGTCGTACACAAAAAGCCATCGCTTTTCGCTGTCGCAGATTTTTTGCAAGATCTGCCGAGCCGTCGCGGCTTTGCGCACAGCACCTTCTGCCACCATGCCCGCGGCTTCGCCCAGCGCAAAAATGCTGTCGAGAGTGCTTTCTTCGTCCGCAGCATTCACCCACCAAACCGCGTCGTAGTCACCACCATGCACGCGGATATATTCGAGCGCCAGAGTAGTTTTCCCGCGCCCGCCCTCACCTTTGACCACCGCTTTGCTCGTGATCTCTGCGCGCGCATGTTTTTTGAGGAGCTCATGGAGCTCTGCCAACTCCTCATCGCGGCCTAGAACCTCTCGGCTGATTTGAAACGGTGTGCTCGCCAGAACCTGAATTGGGGAAAAGCGCTTCCTAAGGGTTTTCCAACCCTTCCAGGTAAAGACGCCAATTTGCGCCGCGGCGGCCGCTTCCCCTATTCCAAATCCCGTCATAGACCCGCGCCCTCAAATGCACACCCTTGAGAGGATTAGAGCACGGGTGCGTTTGAAAATGAAGCTTTGTAGATCGTTTGTGCGGGGATGGTTCAGGCGCCAGATTTTGCGCCGAATGTGCGTAAAACGTGCATATGCAAAACATACGTGATGCATACGTGGGGATCCGGTGGGTTTTCTTAGCCGAGCTGGGCCATGACTTCGTCGGAGGCCTCAAAATTGGCGGTGACGTTTTGCACGTCATCGTCATCCTCAAGCGAGTCCAGGAGGCGCATGAGTTTCTCCATGCCCTCAAGATCGAGCTCGGTTGTGGTGGTGGGTTTCCACACAAGTTTGGTGGATTCAGACTCGCCAAGCTCTGCTTCCAATGCAGTCGAGACGGTGTTGAGATCCGTATCGGCACACCAAATGATGTGGCCTCCCTCTTCGCTTTCCACATCATCTGCGCCCGCTTCAATGGCGGCCATCATCACTGTATCCGCGTCACCCGCGGACGCGGGGTAGACCACCTGGCCCATGCGGTCGAACATAAAGCCCACCGAGCCCGTTTCGCCCAGGTTGCCGCCGTGCTTGGCGAAGGTGGAGCGCACGCTAGAAGCGGTGCGGTTCTTGTTGTCCGTCATCGTCTCGACGATCACAGCCACGCCGCCCGGGCCATAACCCTCATAGCGGATCTCGTCGTAATTCTCCCCATCGCCCCCATGCGCTTTGTTAATCGCGCGGTCGATGTTGTCCTTGGGCATGGAGTTCGACTTGGCTTCCTTAACCGCCAAACGCAACCGTGGGTTTTTGTCGGGATCAGGATCTCCCATCTTAGCCGCGACCGTTATCTCCTTGGAAAGCCTAGAGAAAAGCTTGGCCCGCAGTTTATCCTGCCGACCTTTACGGTGCTGAATATTTGCCCATTTTGAGTGGCCCGCCATGGCAAAACTCCCCTGGTACGCGCGGTTGTCCTGGGTCTATAGTCCAGCGACACCCCCGGCTTCAAGTCTTGCCTGCGTTGAGAGGGGTGTTGCGCTCGGCCGAACCTGGTCGAGCTTAAGTAATGAGGAGCTAGATCAGCGATGCCCCCTGCGATGACCCTCGATCAATCCTTGCTCTTTGGCCTCTTTGGCTTGGTTTTTGCCTTCCTGCTCTGGGGCCGCATTCGCTACGATATCGTTGCCTTTAGCGCCCTTATGCTCGCAGTATTGCTTGGCTTGGTTCCCACGAAAGAGGCGTTTTCCGGTTTTGGGCATGATGCGACCTTGGTGGTTGCGCTTGTCTTGGTGATCTCGGCGGGGCTGGTGCGTTCGGGCGCTGTCTTTTTGATTACGCGCACGCTTGTGAAGGCGAGCCGTGGATTGGGCGCACATATCGCGCTTATGGGGGCAATCGGCGGCGTGCTATCAGCCTTCATGAACAATGTCGCAGCCTTGGCTTTGCTGATGCCGGTGGACATTCAAACCTCTCGGAAGGCCGGACGCGAGCCAGGGTTGTCGCTGATGCCGTTGAGTTTTTGCACAATCCTAGGTGGAATGGTCACTTTGATCGGGACACCGCCCAACATCATCATTTCTGGCATCCGAGAAGACACTTTGGGCACCCCGTTTTCGATGTTTGACTTCGCGCCTGTCGGTGGCACAACAGCACTTATCGGTCTGCTCTTTGTCGCCGTCATTGGGTGGCGCTTGATCCCTCAACCCGAACGCTCTCAATCTGGTACGGTGATGCCAGAGATGGGTGCTTACATTGCAGAGCTCACTGTGCCCCAAGACAGCAAACATATCGGCAAAACCTTGATCGAGCTCGCCCCAGAAGCCGAAAAAAACGACGTTGAAATCTTGGGCGTCGTTCGAGGCGGGAAGCGTTTGCCAGGCCTTGGTCAGAACCAAGTGATTGAGCCGGGCGATGCGCTTGTGCTTGAGGCTTCCCCCGAAGCGCTCGATGAGTTTCGCGCCGCTTTGAGCCTCAACTTTGCAGACAAAAAGCGCGACGCCTTGCTGAAATCCGATGGCTACGGCCTTCGGATCATAGAAGTGGTTGTGACCGAGAATTCGCGTTTGAACGGACGTACAGCGATGTCCGTTGGGCTGTCTTGGCGGCAGCGCACCGTTTTGATGGGCATCAGCCGAGAAGGCCGCCCGGTTAAAAACCAGATCCGCAAAACAGAGCTCAAACCGGGGGACATTCTGTTACTGCTGGTTCCAAAAGACAAAGAAGCCGACGTGGTGGAATGGACGGGCGCTCTGCCGCTTGCGCAGCGCGGCCTTGCGGTGACCCAAGATGAAAAGGTTTGGATCGCAATTGGCCTTTTTGCCCTGGCAGTGGCGGCTGCGAGCTTTGGCTTTGTTTATCTCCCCATCGCTCTGGGATGTGTTGTGGTGGCTTTCGTGCTCTTGCGCATCATCCCCATCGAAGAGCTTTACACACATATTGAATGGCCTGTTGTGGTTCTTTTGGGGTCGATGATCCCCTTGGGCAGCGCTTTGGAGGCCTCCGGCGGCACAGCTCTGATTGCGAGCAATTTGGTTACGATCACAGAAGGCCTTCCAGCCTGGGCGATATTATGCGTCTTAATGATCGTCACGATGACACTGAGCGACGTGCTCAACAACACCGCGACCGTGATCGTCGCAGCCCCTATTTCCATCGAGATGGCGCGCGCACTTGGGGTCAATGAAGATCCCTTCTTGATGGCTGTTGCCGTCGCTGCAAGTGCGGCGTTCCTCACGCCGATTGGGCACAAAAACAACACGCTCGTGATGGGTCCAGGCGGCTATCGTTTTGGCGACTATTGGCGCATGGGGCTGCCGCTTGAGATCCTTATCGTGGCCGTGTCGATCCCCGCAATTTTGCTGTTCTGGCCGCTTTGAATAATTGTCGCTGCGAAGCGGCTTGATCGCCGTCCCAAATACCTAAAATGTCTTGCCCACCAACAGTTCCCAGGAGGCGAAGCCGACCAGCCCCCGACCGCCCCCCCTGGGCGGGGGCTTGCAGCCCGACGCCCGCGGTCGGGTGCTGATCTTCGCATTTAGAAAATACGTTGTAGATTTTATGGGTTATGCTCCAACCCCAACTTTCTCTAAGGGCCTCCCCAGGCTCGGGGGCTGCCTCAATTTAAGCTTCAAACGTCGGTTGTCTCATCGACTGTCTTGGGTTGAACCAAAACGACCCCCGCTAATATCACAAACAAAGCAACCCAAATGGGCCAAGCATAACGCTCCCCCAAAAAGAGCATGGCCCAGATTACACCAGATCCGGTGACGATATAGCTGATCTGAGCGGCAAAAACCGGCCCGGCCCGCGTCACCAGCCAAACATAGGTGGTGTAGACAAGCGCATGGAGCGTCGAGCTTAAAATCAACGCGCCTTCGGCAGCGCCGTAGCTGCGAAAAGGTGAGATCCATTGCCCGGACCCAAGCGCGAGTGGAAAGGCCAAAACCGCCCCCAAGAAAGAGGCGCCCCATAAAACTTGAACTGCATCCAGATCGCGCAAGCCAATTTTGGCAACCATATTGCCCTCGAGCGCATAGAAAAACGGGGCGATCAGCGCGACGCCGACCCATAGGATCAAGCTCCTATCAGGCAACGCTGCATCTGGACCCAAGATCAACAGCACGCCCAAGAGGCCCAAGCCCAGGCCAGCCAAACGACGCAACGACGGGCGTTCAAACCCGAAGGCGATAGCGATTGGAAAGGCCAACATGGGGATGATCGACAAGAGGATTGAGATCAAACCTGCAGGCAAATGCACCAAGGCGCGAAAAGACGCCGAGTTTGGCAAGAGAGTCCCCACAAGAGCCACAAGAAGCGACAACAAAAGCCCATGACGGGTGAGAGGAAAGCGTCTGCCGCGCGCCCATGAGATGACACTGAGCAGCGCAAAGGAAATCACAAGCTGCCAAAAGATCAAACCAAAAGGCTCAAAGCCGGTGCTTACGGCCACTTTCGACAGGGGCAAGGTCGCGCCCCAACCAGCGCCTGCCATAAGCAGGACCGCAAAGAACTTCCAATGTGCAGGACGCGCCGCTGCGCTCATGGTCCGGCTTGAGCCAAACGACCGCCCTGCCGCACCATCTCAACGCGCAGCGCTTTGCCGGTTGTGTCGTCGGTTTCCACATAAAGCCCTGACAGCGTTGCCTCACCGGTTGAGGGCACAAAGCGCCCCTTTGACATGCCGGTCACGAAGCGCCTGAGAGGCTCGTCTTTTTCCATGCCAATAACGGAGTTGTAATCCCCGCACATGCCCGCATCGCTCATAAAAGCCGTACCCTTTGGCAAGATCATCGCGTCGCCCGTTGGCACATGCGTGTGGGTCCCAACGACCACACTCGCGCGCCCATCGCAGAAATGCCCCATGGCCATCTTCTCAGACGTGGCCTCGCAATGCACATCAACCAAGATCGCTTGCACTTGCCCGCCTAAAGGATGGCGCATGAGGGCCGTATCCAGTGCGGAAAACGGATCATCGAAGGCCCGCTTCATAAAGACCTGGCCCAAAACTTGCAGCACCAAAATGCGCACACCTCGGGCGGTTTCAAACACCCGCGCGCCGCGCCCAGGGGCCGTTTTGGCAAAATTGAGAGGCCGGATGATCCGCGTTTCGCTCTCGATATGCGTGAGCATATCTTTTTGGTCAAAGGCATGATCGCCAAGCGTGATGCAATCGGCACCCGCCTCAAAGATCACCTCTGCATGGGCACGAGAGAGCCCAGCGCCAGAAGTGGCATTCTCACCGTTCACAACAACAAAATCGAGGTTCCAATCTTCGCGCAACTTGGGAAGTCTTTGGGTGAGCGCCGTGCGCCCAGCACGGCCCATTACATCGCCTAAAAAGAGCAGCTTCATGGTGCAAAAACTCCTGCGTCTGTGACGATGAGATCCAGCGGTTGATCGGTCGGCTCAAGCGGCAAATCAGTCGCTTCTTGAGCTTGGTAGGCAAAGCCAATGGCCAGGGTCGCGCGCTTTGCTCTCAGCCCTTCTAGCGTGCGGTCATAAAACCCGCCGCCATAGCCCAGACGCCCGCCTTTGGCATCAAATGCGACAAGCGGCACGATCACAATTTCGGGCTCTAACCAGGCTCCACTTACAGGGATGAGCGCCTTGAAAGCCCCCTCTTCCATTGCGCAGCCCGGGCTCCATTCGCGGAACTTCAGCGCCTGACCCGCGCCCAAGATCACGGGCACCGCGACAGGGCCATGGGCGGAGGCCTCTTCCATGGCAGGCAGCGGATCCACCTCCGTATTGATCGGCATATAGCCCGCCAAAGGCACCCCTCGGTGCCCGGCCAATACGGCCGACAGATGGCCTGCAGCGGTGCCTTGATCCAAGCCATGCGCCACCTTGCGCCGGGCAAATGCCGCTTTGCGGGCTTGTGTTTTTTGATCTGCCAAAGTCACAACAACACCATCGCTGCAAGCCCCAAGAAGGCGAAAAAGCCCACCACATCGGTAACTGTGGTCACAAAAGCTCCAGAGGCCAAAGCCGGGTCAACCCCCAGTTTTTCCAGCACAATTGGAATGGCTGTGCCCGCAAGCCCCGCCACCACGAGATTGATCACCATAGCAATCGCAATCACGAGGCCCAGCATCGGAGAGCCAAACCAAAGGATGCCAACGATGCCCATGACAACCGCAAAGATCACGCCATTGACCAAGCCCACCAAGCATTCCCGGCGTATAACGCGCCATACGTTGGCGGCAGTAAGGTCTTTTGTGGCGATCGAGCGCACGGCCACGGTCAGAGACTGCGTGCCCGCATTCCCTCCCATCGAGGCCACGATGGGCATCAAAACCGCCAAAGCCACAAATTGCGAGATCACATCTTCAAACTGTGCAATGACAAGCGAGGCTAGAATGGCTGTCACAAGGTTCACAGCAAGCCAAGGAAATCGCCGCTTGGTTGTCTCGATCACTTTGTCCGACAGTGAGCTTTCCCCGACGCCCGCTAGGCGCAGAATGTCTTCTTCGTGCTCTTCATCGAGCACAATCATCGCATCATCGATTGTGATCACGCCCACAAGGCGCTCGTCCGCGTCTACAACGGGGGCTGAGATCAAGTGGTATTGGTTGAACGCGTAAGCCACATCGTCTTCGCCCTGCTCCACGGGAATGGTGCGAAAGCTGTCCTCGGTGATGTCCATCAGTGGCACTGGGCGCTTGGCGCCCAAGAGCTTGCCAAGCTGCACATAGCCTACTGGCCGCATGCGCGGATCGACCAAAATCATATGATAGAAATGCTCCGGCAAATTGTCTTCGGCCCGCAAATAATCGATGGCTTGGCCCACATTCCAATGCGCAGGCGCCATAACCATTTCGCGTTGCATGAGCCGGCCTGCGGAATCCTCCGGGTAGCTGAGCGCTTGCTCCACAGCCACACGATCCGCATCATCCAGAGCCTCAAGCACCGCTTCTTGTTGCGGCTCGTCGAGATCTTCGACCAGATCCACAACATCGTCAGAATCAAGATCCCGCACCGCTTCTGCCAAATCAGCAGGCGCCATTTGCTCGATCACGCCTTCGCGGAGCGAATCCTCAAGCTCGGAGAGAACTTCACCGTCAAACCCATCGCCCCAGAGGTTCAGAAGGCTGCGGCGGTCCTCCTCATCAATTTGCTCAAGAAGGTCAGCGATATCCGCAGCATGCAGGTCTTCAAACAGGCCTTCGAGCTGCGCGCGATCTTGAAGCGCCACGGTCGCCTTAACCTGGCGGACAAAACGCGCGCCCAGCGCATAGTCTGCATTTTCAATGTCTTGTGGTGATAGGACGTCATCGCCCATGTCGTCCTCCAACATCTTTGGGGTAGCCGCGCACTTTGCCTCTTGTCGCGCGAGTTGGCCGGGTATTCAACACCTCTCAGGCTCAAAGCGCTTGCGACTTACACGTAAGGCATGCCTCATAGACCTAATGCACTTTCAAAAGGCCCCACATGCCCGCGACGCTCCACATTGGCCAGCTGCTCACGCCGCTCAAATCCCCCTTTGAGGCCCCTCTTGAAGAGAGCTTTCGCTATGAAAGCCGTGGCGGTCTCTTGGTCGAGGATGGTCGCATTCAAGCGCTGGGGCCCGCAGAGGGTCTGCGTGCGGCACATCCTCGAGCAGAGGTGGTGGATCACGGGCAAGGCCTGATCACGCCAGGTTTTGTCGATGCGCATGTGCACTATCCCCAAACCGCTATTATCGCGAGCTGGGGGAAACGCCTGATCGATTGGCTGGAAACCTACACATTTCCCGAAGAGATACGGCTTTCCGATCCGGCCTATGCCACAGAGATTGCCGAGCGCTATATCTCGCTGGCCCTCGCGCATGGGACCACCAGCATGGCCACTTATTGCACCTCAGACCCGGCCTCGGTGACGGCCATTTTTGAAGCGGCAGACGCGCGTAACATTGCCATCGTGGCAGGCAAAACCTGTATGGACCGCAATGCGCCTGAGGCTCTGTGTGACACGGCCACGCGCGCCTACGACGAAAGCAAAGCGCTGCTCGAAACTTGGCACGGAACGGGGCGCGCGCGCTATGCGATCACGCCGCGCTTTTCGCCCACCTCTACGCCAGAGCAACTGGCAGCCCTCGGCGCTCTATGGTCTGAGCACCCTAGCGCTTTGGTGCAAACCCATATCAGCGAGCAAAAAGAAGAGATTGCTTGGGTGCAGGAACTCTTTCCGCAAAACCGCGACTATCTGAGCACCTACGAAGACCACGGTCTCATTGGCCCCGGCACGCTTTTGGGGCACGCCATCCACCTCACGGCCTCTGAGGAAGCGCGCATCCGCGAGGCGGGCGCGACTTTAATTCACTGCCCCACCTCCAACAGTTTCATAGGATCGGGCCTCTTTGAAACAGCCAGGCTTGCGCAGGCCGGTCAGCGCATTGGTTTGGCAACGGACACTGGCGGCGGTTCAAGTTTTTCGATGTTGCGGACCATGGCTGCCGCTTATGAAATTGGCCAGCTTAGCGGCAGCGCGCTGCACCCTGGAGAGCTGTTCTATCTTGCCACCTTGGGCAGCGCGGAAACCTTGGGTTTATCTCATGAAATCGGGAGCTTAGCACCAGGATCAATGGCAGATTTTCTAGTGCTTGATCTCGCCTCAACACCCGCCATTGCGCAACGCGCGGACCGCTCAAACGACATCTGGGAGTTGCTCTTTTCCACCATCATGATGGGTGACGATCGTGCCATCACCCGGGTTTTTGTGGCGGGAGAAGATGAAACTGCTTGAGGCAAAAGCCTTTAACAGTCGGCCGCGAAAACCGTGACCCAGTTTTTACCGTCTCGGCCAAGGCCATAGGAGTCGGCGCGCTTGGACAGATTGTTTTTGCGGTGCCCAGGGGATTCGTGCCATTCGCGAAACACTTGCGCCTCGCTGGTTTGACCCCAAGCGATATTTTCAGCCGCATAACACGCATTGTAGCCCGTGCGCCGCACCCGTTTGAGGATCGTCGAGCCGTCAGATCCGACATGCGAAAAGAAGTTCTGAGCCGTCATATCAGCGGCATGGCGACGTGCGATGGCATCCAGCGCACGATCTCGGCGCAGGCTTTTGAGGCCCACGGCTGCGCGCTCAGAATTTAGAGCGCCGGTGAAATTGTAGTAAGGTAAAGCGGACGGAGCTCGGGTGGCTTCAGGCGTTTTGGACGTGCCACATCCAACCAGTAAAGCAGACCCCATAAGCATGATAACAGCAGCGGTTTTCATTCATCCCTCCGTTTGGCAACCATCGCGTTCACGCTTACCTGAGAGATCAGCCCATTAAGCGGCTAAGATGTGTCTTTTGCGTGTCCATCAAGCGAATTGGATCAATGGTCGTGAAGTGTCCATCGCGCAAAATTTGCCGTCCCTCTACCCATAGATCCCGAACCTGCCGAGGACCGGCTAAAATCAGCTGAGCGGGATCCCACACACCGGCGCTTTCCAGCCCATTGCAAGCCCAAACAGCAAGATCGCCGCGAAAGCCCGGAGCAATCTGACCAATGTCTGTACGCCCTAAAACCTCAGCGCCACCGCGCGTGGCCAATCGCAAGGCCTCGTGGGCCGTCATGGCATCCGCGCCTTTTGCCACCCGTTGCAGCAACATGGCTTGGCGGGCTTCATCAAGGAGATGCGCACGGTCGTTGCTGGCTGAGCCATCCACGCCTAATCCCAGCGGCACGCCCTGCCCCAACATCTCCACCACGGGTGCGATGCCAGAACCCAAGCGGCAATTCGAGCATGGACAATGCGACACACCGGTTTTGGTGCGCGCAAAAAGCTCAATTTCGCTGGGATCAAGCGCCACGCAATGGGCGTGCCACACATCCTCGCCGGTCCAGCCAAGGTCTTGCGCATATTGCCCGGGGCGGCAGCCAAAGGTTTCTAAACTATAGCGAATATCCTCTTCATTCTCCGCCAAATGGGTATGCAGCCGCACGCCTTTATCGCGTGCCAATAAGGCGGCATCGCGCATAAGCTCACGGCTGACGGAAAATGGCGAGCAAGGCGCCACTCCAACGCGCACCATCGCCCCTGGATTTGGATCATGGAAGGCGTCGATGACACGAATGGAGTCTTCGAGAATATCGGGCTCACGCTCAACCAAATCGTCGGGAGGTAACCCACCATCACTTTCACCAATGCTCATCGCGCCACGCGTGGGATGGAAGCGCAGTCCAACCTCTTTTGCGCCCTCAATTGTGTCTTCCAGCCGCGCGCCATTGGGATAGAGATAAAGGTGATCTGAGCTGGTTGTGCAGCCTGAAAGCGCCAATTCAGCCAACCCAAGGGTAGCGCTGATGCGCATATCGTCCGGGGTAAACTGCGCCCAAATCGGATAGAGCGTTTTGAGCCAGCCAAAGAGCAAGGCATCCTGCGCGGCAGGCACAGCACGGGTAAGCGTCTGATAGAGATGATGATGCGTGTTTATGAGCCCCGGTGTAACGATCACTCCATGCATCAAATGCGTTTCGCAATCAGGCCCAGTTTGATCCGCGAGATTTGGCCCAACTGCTTGAATTTGCCCGTTTTTGAGCCAAATGTCAGCCTCTTCTAAGACATCTTCACCATCTACCATCGTCACGATGTGTTGGCACTTGGACAGAAGAACCTCGCCCATCAGCCCGCCAAAAGCTCTAGGGCTGCGGCGTGCAGTTCGGGCGTTGCAGCCGCGATGACCTGACCACCGTCTAAGCATGAGGCCCCTTGCCAATTTGTGACAATGCCGCCCGCCGCTTCGATCACACCTATGGGCCCCACAATATCATAGCTGTGCAGCCCAGCCTCGATCACAAGATCAATTTGACCCGCCGCTAGAAGCGCATGGGCGTAGCAATCGCACCCGTAACGCGTGAGCTTGCACTGCGACGCAACCCTTTGAAACGCGGCCTGTTCTTGTGATGTGCCGACTTCCGGGAAGGTCGAAAAAAGGATGGCGCTTTCGAGCGCCTTCGTCCCCCGTACAGCTAAGGCACGCTCACCAAAAGGCCCTGTCATTTGGGCTTGCCCAAAGCCCCCCCAGAACCTTTCCCCAATGTAGGGCTGATCAATCACGCCCATCACAACGTTTGAGGCTGTGTCCGTGACGCCAATTAAAACACCCCAAACAGGCGTGCCAGACAAGAAGCCACGCGTGCCATCGATAGGATCAAGGATCCAAGTGAAACCAGTGGTGCCAGGCTTTGTGCCGTATTCCTCGCCTAAGATCGCATCATCGGGGCGTAATACGGCCAAAAGCTCACGCATCGCGGATTCCGCAGCGCGATCGGCTTGGGTGACCGGATCAAACCCCGCCTCATCCTTGGAGGCGATCTTGAGGGTATCTGCACGGAAATAAGGTAAAATCGCCTCTCGAGCCGCATCAGCAAGTTTGTGAGCGGTGTCTTGGAGCGATGTGATCTCTGCGGAAGATAAATGCGCTGTCATTTTATTGGGCGTAGCGCGACTACCCGGCCCTGCGCAACCTTTGATGCGCAGGGCGGAACTTTCTCGCTATCAGGCTGCGTCGCTCAGAACGCGGGCGAGATCAAAGAACTTACGGCGTTGCGCTTCAGGAATCGCATAGTAGGTGCGCACCAGAGCCAAGGCCTCTTTGTCTGTCATAAAGTCAGCTCCATTTTCCGTGGCAGCAGAAGCATCGGCTTCCAAACCGTCGAAGAAAAAAGCGACGTTCACACCTAAGGCTTCAGCGATGTCCCAAAGGCGCGACGCTGAGATCCGGTTCATGCCCGTTTCGTATTTTTGAATCTGCTGAAACTTGATCCCATCTTTCTCAGCCAGTTGTTGCTGAGTCATGCCAATCATCCAGCGGCGATGCCGGACGCGTTTTCCGACATGTGTATCGACATGGTGTGTCATTTGTCATCTCCAGGTTGCGTTGAAGGGAACTTACGTAACTTAGATTTAAAAATCACGCAAAATTAACGCTCAGTTGCGAAAAAAACCTCATATTTTTACAAAGTATTGATTTTATTGATTTTTAAATTTGTTAGGTGAGCGTTAATTTATCTCGTTTTGGTTGATTGATGCGAAATTGACAACATCTCAGCGCAGAATATTAACAAATGATTAACGCTAACACTGTGCAAATGCGAGTTGCAAAGCCCTTCAGGATTCGTCAGGGACACCTCCAGATCCTGGTCCCATCCCCAAAAGAGGTTCCGATGCGCGCGCTTCAACTCCTGTCCTACGGTGTTCAGCCGGAAATCACCGACGTCTCCACGCCCGCCCCAAAAAGCGGCGAGGTTTTGCTCAAGATCGATGCCTGTGGGCTCAATTTTGGCGATCTTCTGCTGATCAAAGGCACCTACCAAGAAAAGCCTGATCTTCCCTTTACCCTCGGTATGGAAGTGGCCGGCACAATCACCGCACTTGGCGAAGATGTTAAAAATCTAGCCGTCGGAACCCGCGTTGCGGTTTTTGGCGGCACCGGTGGCTTGGCGGATTATGGATGTTTTGAGGCCCAGCGCTGCGTCCCGATCCCAGATCAAATGACAAGCATAGACGCAGCGGCCTTTTTGGTTGGCTACGGCACAAGTCATCTTGCCCTGACCCATCGCGCAAAGGTTGGCTCAGGTGACACCGTGTTGGTCACGGGTGCAGCAGGAGGTGTCGGCCTCACGGCCGTTGAAATCAGTGCACACCTCGGCGCTACTGTTATCGCTGTGGCGCGCGGTGCTGATAAGTTAAAAATCGCCGGAGATGCTGGAGCAAAACACCTTATAGACGCGGATGATCCAGACCTTACACAAAAGTTGAAAGACTTGGGCGGCCTAGACGTGATCTACGATGCCGTTGGCGGCGCACTCTTTACAGCGTCGCTTAAGGCCTGCAACCGCGGAGCCCGCGTGCTGGTGATTGGCTTTGCCAGCGGGGACGTACCGCCTATTCCAGCCAACATATTGCTTGTGAAGAACATCACGGTGCATGGGTTTTATTGGGGCGGATATCTTAAGTTGGATCCAAAACCACTTGTGGAAAGCCTGGCCGAGAGCATGGATTGGTACGTGCAGGGCAAGATTGCCCCTCATGTGAGCCAAACCTACCCGCTAGAAGAAGCGAACGCTGGCTTTGAAGCGCTGCGCCTGCGCAAATCAACCGGCAAGGTGGTGATCACGCTCTGAGCGCTTCTGTCTCCCCTAATACACCCCCACCGCGATAGCTGGCACGCAACATGGTGCGCAGCGCGTCATATCCTTGATGATCTGTGCCCTGCGTATAAAGAATGATCTTGGTCACACCCGGATCAGGTAAAACGCCTTTATGATCAATCGGAGCCGTTTGCAGCGGCGCGCCCCCCTCAATAACCGCACTGACCGCAAGATCAGCACTCACCGCCGCCTCAACAGCCGGATCATGCTCGGAGTCTATGACCATCTCCCAAGCTTGTCCCGCATCGTTCAAACGCCGCAACACACCAGAGCGAAAATTGCACAAAGAGCAAAACCCAATCGGCAAAGGCGATTGTCGCCAAGCCACGCCGCCATGTGCGCCGACCCAAACCAGGGGCTTTTGCACCAAAATCTCTCCTCCGGGGCCCGCCTCTTCTTCGGTTGTCACGATAAGATCAACCTCACCACGGCCGAACATCGCGAGCAGATTCATGGACGAGGCTGAGATCAACCGGATCTGAATGCGCGGAAAGGCCTGCGAAAACTGGCGCAAAACGGGTGGGACAAAGGGATAGATAATATCATGCGGCACTCCGAGGGTGATCTCTCCTTCGTAGTCTTGTGCCGTCAGTCGCGCGATGGCCTCATCGTTGAGTGCGAGAAGTTGGCGCGCATAGCCCAAAAGTTGCTCCCCCGCTGAGGTGATCTGCAAGCTTCTGCCTTGTCGCTCAAAGAGCTCAAGCCCAACCGCATCTTCCAGCCGTTTGATCTGCATTGAGACCGCCGATTGCGTGAAATGCAAAAGCGACGCGGCTTTTGTAACGCCGCCCGTATCTGCAACAGCCGCAAAAGACCGTAAAGCGGTAAGATCTAGATGTCGCGCCATATCACACTCCTTGATGGTATATCTCAAAAACATTCATTTTCCTTATTTCAAAACCTCCTCTACATATCAAGCATCGAAATACAAAACGCTTACACCATCAACAAAACTGGAGAGTGCTGATGACCGTTCTCGATCTTTATTCCGCCCCGCGCTGGTCCATGTCTTTGAAGACATTTGCACGCGCGCTTCGCTTGCAAAAAAGCCGTGCAGACCTGCGTGGCTTGAGTGAAGCGCAACTGCGCGACATCGGTGTAAGCACTGAGATGGCACAAGAAGAGGCCGCGCGCCCGATCTGGGATGTGCCCGCAAACTGGCGCGGATAAGCACCGTAAGCCACTGAAACTATTGGGTGGGGAATACCATACGGTCCGGAAAACGCGACTTTCGCATCGCCCCTTTCCGACCGTACACCCTGCCCATCGACACATTCGGTCACAAAAGAACTTTTTACAGGGACACCACCTCATGGCTTATTTTGATTACACTTCTACACCTGCAATTTCAGCAGAGACTTTCGGCGTTAAACGTCCAAACTTGCGGTTGATGTGGCGGACCCTGCGGACACGTCGCCAGCTCGCACAGCTTGACCCTGCGCGCTACGAAGACCTCGGCCTCGATGCGGACGAGGTTGCGCTCGAATTGAGCCGTTCGATTTGGGACATTGCGCCCCGCTAAAAGCTCTCAATCGCCCATTTTTAAGCCAAGTCCCCCGAGGCATCGCGCACTCCCAGCCTTGCCTCGGGTGGATACAGCAAAATTTAAGCGGATTCCGACCCAGATTGTCGCAAAACGCTTGAAAGCTCCGCCTTACATGCCAATATCTAGATCAATCTCCCACGGAACCATCCGCTGGGAGCTAAATGTTGTTTTTTGGAGCTTGGAGGCATCCACATGGCAGAATTTGACACCGTGCGCACCGCTGGTGTTGGCGCCCGCGCCGCCCAAATTGATGAGGGTCTGCGCGCGCATATGAGCAAAGTCTACGGCACAATGTCCGTAGGTATGTTGATCACAGGCCTTGCGGCTTGGGCGATCTCTGGTTTGGCAGTCACAACCGATCCAAGCCAAGCGGCTGCACAGCTGGGCAACGGCACAATGCTCAACAGCTTTGGCGCGGCAATCTACCTGTCGCCCCTGCGCTGGGTGATTATGTTTGCCCCCCTCGCGATCCTCTTTTTGGGCATGGGCCCTCTGATGCGCCGCGCCTCAGCCGCTGGCGCGCAGCTGGGCTTTTACGGCTTTGCAACGCTCATCGGTCTCTCGCTGAGCTCGATCTTCATCGTCTACACAGGCATGTCGATCGCCCAGACCTTTGTGGTTACAGCCATTGCCTTCGCCGGCCTGTCCCTCTGGGGCTACACCACCAAGAAAGACATCTCCGCTTGGGGCTCATTCTTGATCATGGGTGTGATTGGCCTGTTGGTTGCCATGGTGGTGAACATCTTCCTTCAGTCTGAAGCGATGATGTTTGCGATCTCAGCGATTGGTGTTTTGGTTTTCGCGGGACTCACAGCCTACGACACGCAGAACATTAAGAACGAATACGTCGCACACGCCCACCACGGCGACCAGGCATGGCTTGATAAATCAGCCATCCACGGCGCGCTCAGCATGTATCTGAACTTCCTCAACATGTTCCAGTTCTTGCTGATGTTCATGGGTCAACAAGAGTAAGCTAACGCTTCAGACAAAAAGAAAAGGCCAGCATCGCGCTGGCCTTTTTTTTTTGGATATTACGAAAGATACCGAAGCTTTCTTAGCAACGTTTCAACACCACCGCGCGCGTCAAACCACCGTTGATGGTTTTGCCCAAGACGGGCGTAAACACACAGTTTGTTGCAACCTCTTCCTGCAGCAAAAGCGCATCTAGCTGACCTTGGCTGAAGTTTTTGTTCCAAATTCCACGGCGCTCATAGACATTGTACGCCATCCCGCTGGGCGCCGAATGCTGGTGAATACGCCACTTTTGATTTCCGAACTTGATGTCTTCCGACGCAAAACCCTGTGGCATGTCCACAATGGCTTTCGCCTCGAGCTTGGCAACGGTTGGATCCACGGCTGCCAGTTCGCTTTTTTGACCCATTGGGCTCATAGCCACCTTTTTGGCCATTACGGGCGCAGCAATCGCCTTTGTGGTCATGCGCGCTTTTGGAGCCTCTTTCGGGGCCACATAGCCGTTGGCGGGGATCAGAATGGGCCGAGGTGGCGCCCGGTTCCAATCCACAAGCTGCCCCATGCCGTAAAAGCCGACGCCTTTGTTCATTCCGGTCGATGTGTAGGGCCCGATATCGGGCTCACGTGGACCATCTTGTGCCGTGCTCACAATAGGGCCTGCGCAGAGCCCCAAACCCAAAACCGCCGCAAATAGATTATTTTTCATTTGATTCCCCCAAGGGTGGATATAACCACTACATGTAGGCACGCTTTGAAGCACTTCACAAGATTTGCTGCATATCCACGGATGGGAATGCGATACCTCCTGCAAGCGTAACGCTGAGAGGTCCACGAATGGTAAACCCTTGGGCTTGGTAAAATGGCACCGCCGTATGGGTGGACCAACAGCGCATAACAGAAATCCCATCTGCACGGGCTTGATCCAAACTGGCCGAAATAATCGCTTGGCCAACGCCGCGTCGCAAATGATCGGGGTCGGTCACAACGTGGCGAATATCTCCCTGGTCGCGCGATCCACGTGACGGCGTCCAGCCGCCTGCACCAATGATCTCGCCTGCATCAGTTTCGGCCACGTAATAGGTCCCAGACTGCATCAACTCAGGCTTGGCGCGCGTGATGATTGGCAAAGCCAGAACAAGCACCGACGGCGCATAGTCGTGCTTCAAAAGCTTTGGATAACTGCGCGCCAAAAGCGCGTCGACCCCTGCGAGATCTTGGCTCTGGGCAATCCGGATCTGAACCATTGTCTGCATTCCTAGCTGCTGGGCCTCGAGCGCGGCCGCGCATTTCTCAAAACCCGAGACCCAAAAAGAAAAAGGCCACGCGATTGCGTGGCCCGTTCAAACTTTGTTGAGAAGAAAGCTTACTTGATCTTGCCTTCTTTGTACTCAACGTGTTTGCGCACCACGGGATCGTATTTCTTCACGACCATCTTTTCGGTCATGGTCCGGGCATTTTTCTTGGTCACATAGAAGTGGCCAGTGCCTGCGGTCGAGTTCAGGCGGATCTTGATTGTGGTTGGCTTCGCCATGTCCCGTCTCCTAGCGTCCGCGCGATACGCGCGGGTATAATTCGTGAAGCCGCCTAATGGGCGATTGCTGGAGTTGAGTCAACCCAGAGCAGGGCGGTTTTTCAAACGCGGAGAGGCTATAAGCCGGATTCTGTGCGAAAGAGACTTTCGCGACGACCATTCCTCTCAAGACCCCGTTGCCGAGGCCCCTCTAGCTGCCAACCCGGATCTGCTGGGGCCAGAGCAACCCCGGAGCTTGCGCCCCGCGCGATCCCTATTTGGCATTGCTCCCGGTGGGGCTTGCCGTGCCAGCCCGGTTGCCCGGCCCGCGGTGGGCTCTTACCCCACCGTTTCACCCTTACTCTGCATGCAGAGCGGTCTGTTCTCTGTGGCGCTTTCCGTCGGATTGCTCCGCCCGGGCGTTACCCGGCACCGTTGCTCAGTGGAGTCCGGACTTTCCTCGAGATTGCTCCCGCGGCCGTCCACCTCTCCGCGCAAGAGCTCGGTTACGTGCTGAGGCATCAGCCGTCAATCGCTATGTCCAGAGCGCGCGAGCCCCAAGCGGCGTAAAATCCTCTGGCGCCAAAGCCCCTTGCGCCCATGGGCGAAACCTTAGGCGCACGGCGTGTAAAAGCGGCTCAAAGGGCACATCTGCTGGGTAGCCCGCGTGCTGCGCCACCTTGAAAAAGAGCTCTGGCGTTGGGTTTCTGGGCCCAGGATCCGTGCCTCCCGCAGCGGCAAGACCTTCAAGTGCCAGCCGTTCCCAGTCAAAACGCGCACCTGGATCTTGTTTGCGCCCAGGCGCCAAGTCCGAATGCCCAATCACGTTTGCAGGTGGGATGCTCCACCGCTCCAAAATGCCTCTAAGAAGCTCTTCGAGCGCACCCATCAGTGGCTCGGAAAACGGCTCCACGCCTGTATTGTCCAGCTCAATCCCAATCGAGCGTGAATTCATGTCGTCTAGCCCCTGCCAAGTGCCAGCGCCCGCGTGCCAAGCCCGCTCTTTTTCATCGACAAGAGCGACAATCTTGCCAGTTTTGCTGATCACATAATGCGCGGACACCTCATGCTCAGGGCTACAAAGCCGTGTCACGGCCTCCTCAAGAGAGGCCATGGCGGTATAATGCAAGACCACAAAATTTGGACGCAGACCGTCGCGGCGCGGGCCGAAATTGGGTGAACGCAACGCGTCCATCACCAACGACGTATCACTGTGGCAAAGGTGTCGTCTGAACAGCGGAGGCCGCTCTCGGCGTGCTCAGCGCGCGGCGGAAGGGCGCTGGATCCCACGCACAAGCAAAACCATCCCCATCCGGATCAACCTTGAGCTTGTCACGCTCCGGGCCGCCATTGGCCAAGAAATCTTCTTGTGCGATATCAGCAGAGGGATAGCGCGCGCAGGCGCGGATCATCTTCTCGCCCAAGTTAAAGCCACGACGGGTAAAAAGCGGCTCGCCCACGTTGTTGGTCGCATTGAGCGCATATTGTACGATATTGGGGCGGCTTCCGTCCCTGTCGGGCACGGCAGTGGGGGCAATCTGCTGATATTGCGCAGCTTGCGCACGGCGACGCGCAGCGTCCGCCTCAATATCGCGCAGACCAGAGACGGCATCAAAATCATTTTCGCGGCTTATGCCCAGCGCGCCAACGGCCTCGGACCCCGCACTAGAGGGCCCAACGGCATCTGTGGTAGACGTCCCTGCCGTCACTACGCCGTTTGAAGAGGCCCCGATCAATGGATCGGTTGGGGATGCGGCTTGGAGTTCGCCTGTTCCACGGATTGAGACAGAGGGCACCTCGCCAGATATAACCCCATTTTGCGGAACAACCGTGCCCGTCAAAGAGCGTTCGCGCTCCACGCGCTCTTGCTGGAACGCATCATAGTCCTTAAACCCAACGCCGCTTTCGGGGAGCGAGGGATCGCAGGCTGCCAAAACGATCGGCGCCGTAAGTGCCAAAAGGCAAAAGACTGGATTTTTCACTGCACGGCCCTTTTTTGTGGTCCTCTTTCCGCAAGGGCTACCACCATTTGGTCGGTTTGGCTACAAATCCAGCTGCGCTCTCCAAAACGTAAGCGGTGTTGAGCAGATCGCCCTCTTCCCAAGGTTTACCGATAAGCTGAAG
Source organism: Pseudomonadota bacterium (assembly GCA_039182515.1). Lineage (GTDB taxonomy): Bacteria > Pseudomonadota > Alphaproteobacteria > Rhodobacterales > Rhodobacteraceae > JBCDCE01. Next base: position 39,167 of record JBCDCE010000009.1, read on the forward strand.
TCCGAGTGGTAAACCTTGAGCATCCAAGCCCGCCGGGACACTGATGCCAGGAAGACCCGCAAGGTTCACAGTGACCGTAAAGACATCGTTGAGATACATCGCAACGGGATCGAGCCCCTCGCCCAAGCCAAAGGCCGCCGAAGGCGTCGCAGGCGTCAGGACTGCATCCACGCCCGCGGCAAAGACATCCTCAAAATCTTTCTTGATCAACGTACGCACGCGGCGCGCGCGATTAAAGTATGCGTCGTAAAACCCGGCTGAGAGCACATAAGTGCCGACCATCACGCGACGCTGCACCTCTGCGCCAAAGCCTTCGGCGCGGGTTTTTTCATACATCTCTGTAATGCCGTCGCCCTGCGCCATTTCAGCCCGGTGACCAAAGCGCACACCGTCATAGCGCGCGAGGTTTGACGAGGCTTCAGCCGGCGCAATCACATAATACGCAGGCAGCGCATACTTTGTATGTGGCAGGGAAATGTCTACGATCTCAGCACCCGCATCTTTGAGCATCGCTTGGCCCTCTGACCACAGTTTCTCGATCTCGGCAGGCATGCCGTCCATGCGGTACTCTTTTGGGATACCGATCTTTTTGCCTTTGATATCGCCCGTAAGCGCGGCTTCGAAATTCGGGACAGCCAGATCAGCCGAGGTCGAATCCATCGGATCATGCCCGCACATGGCCTCCAGCATGATCGCCGCATCGCGCACATCTTTGGTCATCGGGCCTGCTTGATCCAGCGAACTGGCAAAGGCCACGATGCCCCAACGCGAGCAACGCCCATAGGTGGGTTTGATGCCCGTGATGCCCGTGAAGGCCGCTGGTTGGCGGATGGAGCCGCCTGTGTCTGTGCCGGTTGCGCCGAGGCAAAGGTCAGCTGCCACAGCCGCTGCGGACCCTCCAGAGGAGCCACCCGGTGTCAAATCCCGATCGTCCACTTTCCAAGGGTTGACCGCGTTGCCGTATACAGAGGTCTCGTTGGAAGAGCCCATCGCAAACTCATCCATGTTGAGCTTACCCAGCATCACCGCGCCTGAGGCAAAAAGCTGGCGCGTGACTGTGCTTTCATATTCAGGCTTGAACCCTTCGAGGATTTTCGAGCCCGCTTGGCTTGCCACACCCTTGGTGCAAAAGAGATCTTTGATGCCCAATGGAATGCCGCAGAGCGAAGGCGCATCGCCTTTGCCCAAGGCTACATCCGCTTCTTGCGCCTGGCTTAGAGCTATTTCAGGCGTGTTGTGCACGAAGGCATTGAGCATGCCCGAGCCTTCGATTTCACCCAGACAATCTTTGGTAATGTCTTGCGAGGTCACCTCTTTGGCCCGCAATTTTTCGCGCGCCGCAGCAATGGTCAGTTTTGACAGCTCACCCATGATCTACTCCACAACCTTCGGCACAGCAAAAAAGCCCTCACGCGCATCAGGCGCATTGGCCAGTACCTCTTGAGGTTGCCCGCCATCCGTTACCACATCCGTGCGGCGCTTGAGGCGCTGAGGCGTCACAGAGGTCATGGGCTCAACGCCCTCCACATCCACTTCATTGAGCTGCTCAATAAAACCTAGAATGTTGGAAAACTCTGTTGCGAGCCCCGGCAGAGCTTCTTCAGGCACCGCAATGCGCGCCAGTTTGGCAACTTTGCGGGCCGTGTCCGTATCGATTTTTGGGCTGTCCGACATGCGCTTCTCTTCACGTCTAAAAAGGGTTCGGCGAGACTTAGCCGCGCTTTGCCAAGAAGGGAAGCCTGTGACGGTGATAAACCCAGATCATCCAGCCCAGCATGATCCCATTGAGGATATGCCAAGCAAAATGCGTGCCAATTGGCCAGGCGTCGCAAAGCGGCAGATCGAGCGCGCGAAAGGTTATTGAGAGCGCTAGGATACCTGCGCCTATCAGCAAGCCGCGTGCCGTTTGGGGAGCGCGTGTGATCAAAGCAAAGCCATAAAGCGCAATCAAAAGGCAAATCGGTGTGTAGCTGGCAGAGGTTCCATCCAACCCAATTTGGACCATCCCCCAAGTGACCAGCGCCGCATAAGGAAAAAAGAGCCCCACCGCCAGGAGCGCCGCCCATATGGGCGCCTGCCAAAAATGGCGCGTCGCCAGGTAAATGTAGAAGAGGCTAAAGAGCACAATCGGAATGACATCCGCAGCCCCCGCCCAAGGGGTGCCAAAGGTGTGAAAGAGAAAAGATCCCACGCCAATTGCCGCCAAAAGGCCGATCAAGATCTTTGCGGCCCCATCCGTTTTGCCCCAGATGCACCAGGCCACAACGCCCGCTGCGATCAAAAACGCTGCATTCGTGACTGCATTGAGCGGTTCAGCCCAGAAGCTGGGATCCAGCCGCTCACAATAGGCATTGATCGTTTGAGCTGCGTTCATGTCTGGCGGCCTCCCTGGCCCCTAGTCTCTTGGCGTCACCTTAGCGTCGTGCAGCAAAAAAAGCCCTCAGCAAATCGGCGGCTTCCTCTTCGCACAGGCCAGAATAGACCTCCGGCCTGTGATGGCTTTGCACTTGCTCAAACACCCGCGCGCCCTGCTCGACCCCTCCTGATTTCGGATCACTTGCCCCATAATAGACCCGAGCAATGCGCGCCGCGGCAATCGCACCCGCGCACATGGCGCAAGGTTCTAAGGTGACATAGAGATCGCACCCCTCAAGCCGTTCTTGGCCCAATACCAGTGCCGCGCGCTGAATGGCCAAGAGCTCTGCATGGGCTGTCGGGTCTGGGCGTGTGCGGGTTTCATTACACGCACGCGCGATGACTTTACCTTCTTTAACGATCACCGCTCCCACGGGGACTTCACCAGATTGTGCCGCTTTGCGGGCTTCTTCCAAAGCCAAATCCATATGCGAGGTGAACATGGGTCTTCCGATTGCTGAATGCTTCGCTCTGCAGTATCAGCCGAGCTATGTCACAAACACCCCCTTCTGCAGTGCCTGGCGATCGGATCGCCAAGGTTTTGGCCCGCGCGGGCGTCGCGTCCCGCCGCGAAGTGGAGCGCATGATCGAAGTCGGTCGCATTTCGGTAAACGGCAAAGTCATCACGAGCCCCGCGCTCAATGTCACAGGCAAAGACAAGCTCAGCGTTGATGGCAAACCTGTGGAAGCCGCCGACGAGCCGCGCCTGTGGCTCTATCACAAACCCAATGGTTTGGTGACAACTGAGCGTGATGAGCTTGGCCGCAAAACAGTTTTTGAAAGCCTGCCGGATGATCTGCCGCGCGTTATGAGCGTGGGCCGCTTGGATCTGACCTCCGAAGGGCTTCTCCTTTTGACCAACGATGGCGGGCTCAAACGTCGCCTTGAACTGCCTTCCACAGGCTGGCTTCGAAAATACCGCGTTCGAATGCGTGGGGCGCTCTCAGATGCAGCACTTAAAGAACTGAGAGAGGGCATCACGGTCGACGGCGTCTCGTACCAAGGCATGGACGTGACTGTGGACCGCCAGCAAGGTGCCAATACCTGGCTAACGGTTGGTCTGCGCGAAGGGAAAAACCGCGAAATCCGCAAAGCGATGTCTGCCGTTGGATCAGCCGTGAACCGATTGATCCGCATCAGCTACGGCCCTTTCCGGCTTGAAAAGCTAAAACCTGGAGACGTGGAAGAAGTTCGCCGTAAAGTGCTTCGGGATCAATTGGGGCTAAACGCGCCGGCGCCAAAAGGTGCTCGGGTAAAGCGCGCACCGCGCAAACGCCGATAGATGTAGGTTCTTGTAACGGACGGGTCTCGCTACAACACCACAGACTTTGCTGTTGAGGGTCAGAGCAATGCCACTGCCCATTCTCCATCGATTTTCCATTCCAAGTCATATCTGGATTCGAGCCGAAATGCCTTTGAGAGGAAGGACGGCGGACACCGCGTTAGCCGTATTTCGCGCTCAAGCAATCCACCGTCGATCCTTTGGATATCAGAATTCGTAAGGCGGGTCGGGTCTTCTCGCGGAGTGTCATCGTACCCCTCATAATCGGTCCACCACCGCAGTCGCGCCCTGCCGCTTAATTCAGTGCACTCGATACCCCATTCTAGCACGTCAAAAGGGACAGTGACCTCGACGCCAATACCGGAATTCTCAAACCTCAGTTCTAAGTCTGACGTACGAGCGTTTAAGGAGGTACCCCGAGCCTGCGCAAATTTTTTCAATAATTCGGCTGGGCTTTTGCTCATTCGAAAACAAAGGACGAAATATTCTAGGGGCGCAATGAAAAAGCGAGTTGAGAGACACAGAGACAAAGCTCGAAAGTAGGATTTTTAAGTTGGAAAATTTGCCATGCCGAAGAACCAGCTACACCACTCCAAAACAGCGGATCTTGTACCTCTGGCTCCTTTTACGCTTGAGACCAAGAGCCCTTTGGATGCGAAATCAGTATTTCCACGCTTGAAGACGGGCCATACGCTCACCGAGGTCGCGCCTAAAGCGCGATGCGAAAACCTCAATTAGCCTACGCTGCCCAAATTAAGAGATTTCAAACCGTAAGCCGATGCGCGATGCCCTAGGCATTTCGTCAAAGGCTATAAATGAAATTGTCAAAAATTATCTGGTCACTTACCTACCGATGCGGTCTCAAAATTAACCGAATCCCCAAACAATGAAGGGTGGTAGGGAGAGGGTTACTTCCAGAGGCGAAAATTAATGACTCGTTAGCAATTGTGCACAAACCAAGTCGACAATGTCCCTTCTGGCAACTTGTTTAATAATGGCTCGCAGGCACGGTCAATTTGATGCGCCGTTCGATTTCACGCGCTTCCCAACCTGTCATAGTTTGCAATTCTACCGCTTCGCGCCGGAGCCGAGCTTGCGTGCGCTCCAAATATTTTGCCCCGGCTTCACACTGCAACGCACCCGTGAACGGAACGTTCATAATGTAGCGGCCCTGAAAGTTCTGACGGTCATCCGTGACTGTAAACTCCAAGTCTTTGGCGAACTCTCGTTTGTCATATTGAATATGCAAACGCGTCACAAAAACATCCTGCCCCGCATTTGCCCCTTCACGCACCCAATCGACCCCCAGTTCGTTCAATTCCGCAACGCTCAAGGGATCGGCCGCACAAGGATCGCACCAGGCCATATCCCAAGCATATTCGGTAATAACCGTATTGCGCGCCGCAGCGCGGGAAAAAATCTTGCGGTAAAACTCGGGAAACACATGGCGCACAAAGAGCGGTATCTGAACATCAGAAGGCATCCGTTTGTTGGCGTAATTCTTAGCCTCCACCCGCCCCTTGCGGGTCAGCATAAACATCAGTGCATCTTGGGATTCATCCGCATTGAGCTTGCCCAACTGCAAAGGCAGCATGAACTTCGCCGACTTAAAGGAGATCTGCAAAGGCATCAGATCGGTTTTGCCACCAGCCTCAAAGCGCTCAAGGTTCACACGGGCCACAAAGAACTTCATGCCGTTCTCGATGTAGCTTTGCAGCACAGGCTCACCGCCTTTGGGAAGCTTGTAGCCCTCTTGAGTGAGATAGGCGGTCAACCCGTCCGACTGTTTGGCATCCAAAATGACAATGTCATAAGCTCCAACCGCATATTCAGCCTTAACCGTCACGCCAAAGGCAGCGGGTCCGCGTTTTTTCGGAGGCGAAGAGGCGCGCTTGGTCGCGATACCCGTTGCCGCCATTTCCATCATAATGACGGGCTTAGGATTGCAAGGGTCTTCATCAAAATACTCCACCAAGCGCGGCGCGGTATAGGCATCCACATGGTCAATCGTCTCAGGCTTCACGGTGCGGATCTGATTGCGCTTGAGCACTTTGGGCGTTGGGATCACCATGGCAAAGTCTTTGGCAGGGCCTCGGTAGTCGTTTGACATCGTAATGACAGAGCGCCGCCCATCCCGAACAAAGACCACTTTGGAGGCTTCATTGAACAAAGCCCCATCCGCTTTGGCGACAAAAAAACCGCAAAACGCGAGCGCACTTTGCGCGGAAACCAGCCAAAAGGCGATCAAAACTGCCAATATCCGCATGAAATTCCCCTTCCATAGGGCTGTTGGCAAACCAAAGCCCAACCTCTAAACCCAAACATAACAGGACATTTATATCAGGGATAGACGAGCGCCATGGCGGATCTCTTAACAATTGAAAATCTGGGCAACCTCTTGATGCTGTGCTTTTTGCAAGCGGTGTTGGGCTTTGACAATTTGCTCTATATTTCCATCGAAAGCCAACGCGCGCCCGTGGCTGCGCAGCGCTCTGTGCGCTATTGGGGCATTATCATTGCGGTAGTTTTGCGCGTAGTCCTGCTCTTCACAATGATCCAACTCATAGATGCTATGGCCGCGCCCTTCTTTATCATGGAGTGGGAAGGTGTGCTGGAAGGCGGCGTAAACTTCGCCACTCTCGTCTTCATCTTGGGCGGTATCTTTATCATCTACACGGCTGTTAAAGAGATCGGCCACATGCTCACGGTCCACGATCTGAGCCATGATGTGGAAGGCAAATCGGGCAAATCTGCCATGCAGGTTGTGATGCTGATCGTCTTGATGAATTTGATCTTTAGCTTCGACTCTGTGCTATCCGCCATCGCGATTACAGACGTGTTCCCAATTCTGGCCACAGCCATCATCCTATCAGGCCTGGCGATGCTTGTGCTGGCGGACGCCGTGACAGAGTTCTTGCAGAAAAACCGCATGTATGAGGTTTTGGGCCTCTTTATTCTGTTGATCGTGGGCGTTGTGCTTTTGGGCGAAGCGGGCCCAGCGGCGGCCCATGCGATGCATGACGACAGCCTCAACATCAAAGTCTTTGGCTATGACATTGTTCCAATGTCCAAGTCCACCTTCTACTTCTCTGTGGTCGTGCTCGTCGCTGTCGAAATCATCCAATCGGGCTATACACGGAAACTCAATGCTGAGCGCCGCACAGGCATGCGCCCGGGCGGGCACTAGAGGTCGCGTGGTCGAAAACGGAAGACGCGGTTTGTCCTGGGCAATATTCGCGTCTTGCTATATCTTAAGGCGCAACATGGGCAACCTGCGCACGCGAGACTGGGGGGTTTTGTGATGTCGGATACAAACACAAACAAAATTGCTTTTGTGCTGCTGATGGTGCTGATCTTCTTTGCCTGCGCCACAGGAGGTGGATGATGGCGCAACGATACGGTGGCCGCTTTTCTCCCGGGGGACGCCCCAAAGGCCGCGGGAACGAAGGTCCGGACGGCGGATCCGAGCACCACGTGAACCAAGAGTTTCGCGGTAAAAGACGCTCAAGAGCGGGCGGACGCGTAAACATTCTGTTCTTTTTGCCTCTGCCGCTGGCGATCCGCATCTTCAACGGCGATGCTGAGTTTATGCCAAACATCGTCGCACTTTTGCTTTTCATGCTGGGTGCTTGGCTCACCCGAGAAGGCGTGAAAGCGCAAGAAGCTTTTGACGAACGCCGTGTCGCGAAAAAGCCGGCTTTTCCACGAAAAATCTTCGCCGCGGTCGCGCTGGCAATTGCCCTCTTTATCACCGGGCTTGCCAATGCCGAGACGATCATGACGCCGATTTTCTTCGCTGCTGCGGGCCTCGTTCTGCACCTTTTGGCTTTTGGACCAGACCCTCTCAAAGACAAAGGCGTGGCAGGCATCGACCAGTTCCAACAAGACCGCGTTGCCACAGCTGTGGATGCCGCAGAGGCGCATCTCAAATCCATGAAAGACGCCATCAAACGCGCGCACGACTTCGATCTCGAGCGTCGCGTGGAGAGCTTTGCTGGCACCGCGCGCGAGATGTTTCGCACCATTGAGGAAGACCCACGAGATCTCGCCAGCGCGCGCAAATACCTAAGCGTATATCTTCAAGGCGCGAGCGACGCGACGGCGAAGTTTGCCGATCTTTATGGCCGCAACCAAGACCCAAGCGTGCGTGCGGATTATGAAGCGCTCCTCGACGACCTCCAGACAAACTTTGCAGCGCGAACAGACAAGATGCTGCTCGACGACCGCACAGACATGGACATTGAAATCAAAGTACTTCGCGACCGGCTAAGCCGCGAAGGTCTTACGATCGACTAAGCGCAGTACGCGCTCTTAAAAAGGGACCCAAAGGGATGGATCAGACAGTTCAGCAACAAGCGCAAGCCGCTCTCGCAGAGATCGAAAAGGTGACGGCAGTGGTTTTGCCAGAGCCCAAAAATGAGCTTGTCACTCTGCAAGAAGCAGACGCGCCTCAAAGCGAAGAGATCAAACGCCGGATGTCTGAACTGGACATGTCCGACACCCAATCAATCATCGAGTTTGGCTCTGCTGCGCAAGCCGAACTGCAGCAAATTTCGCAGTCCATGCTGGCTGGTGTGCGCAACAAAGACGCTGGCCCCGCCGGTGACAGCCTGCGCTCGATCGTCTCAACGATCCGCGGCTTTTCGATCTCTGAACTCGATGTGCGCCGCGAGCGCACATGGTGGGAACGCCTGTTGGGGCGCGCGGCTCCCATGGCAAAATTCGCAGCCCGGTTTGAAACCGTCCAGGGCCAGATCGACAAAGTCACGACGGATCTTTTGCACCACGAGCACGTGCTCTTGAAAGACATCGAAAGCCTCGATGTCCTCTATGAAAAAACGCTCAACTTCTACGACGAGCTCGCGCTCTACATCGCGGCAGGCGAAGAGAAGATCAAAGAGCTCGACGAATTTACTATTCCGTCCAAAGAGCGCGAGGTTGAAACCGCACCCGAAGAGCAAGGCGTGATGAAAGCACAAGAGCTGCGCGATCTGCGCGCGGCCCGTGATGATCTGGAACGCCGCGTGCATGATCTCAAACTGACCCGTCAGGTGACCATGCAATCGCTGCCATCGATCCGCTTGGTTCAGGAAAACGACAAGTCTTTGGTCACCAAGATCAATTCAACGCTCGTCAACACGGTACCACTTTGGGAAACTCAATTGGCCCAAGCCGTAACCATCCAGCGCTCATCCGAGGCTGCAAAAGCCGTGCGCGATGCCAATGATTTGACCAACGAGCTCTTGACCGCCAACGCCGAAAATCTGCGTGAGGCCAACAAGATCGTACGCCAGGAAATGGAGCGCGGCGTCTTCGACATCGAGGCCGTCAAGAAGGCCAACGCGGATCTCATCGCCACCATCGAAGAAAGCCTGCAGATCGCAGACGACGGCAAAGCCAAACGCGCTGAAGCCGAGGCTGAGTTGCAAAAAATGGAAGCGGAGCTGAAATCAACGCTTGCCTCTGCAAAGTCGCGCAAAACCGGCCTTGGTGACACGGCAGGAACAGCCGTTCCCTCCTAACGGTGAAGCGCTCAGGACAAATTTTGCTGGCGGCGGCCTTTGCGCTCCTTGGCTGCGAAGCTGCCCCGCCTTTTAGCGCGCAGTCTTTGCCCGAGGTGGCGCCGACCGTTTCGCCGCGCGCGGAAGGTCCTGAACGCAGCATCGAGAGCTTCCAGCTTGAACAATACTACCTGCGCCTTCAGCGTGATCTTTTGGTGCAAGGTCTTCTGCGCACCGATGGTGGCACCTTTGATGCGGCCTACACGGCCGAAGACCTGGCCGAGAATTTCATCCGGATCGCGCTTTACGATGAGTACCGCGCCTCGGGCGACTTTATGCTGCCAGAAGAAACGGAGTCCAACCTAAGGCGCTGGGAACGCCCCGTGCGCCTGCGCGTACTATTTGGCGACACTGTCCCTGAGGCACAGCGGCAAGAAGACCGCGTGCGCATCGAGAACTACACCAATCGTCTTGCGCGCGTCACCGGCCTGCCAATGAGCATCACGAAAGGTGCAAACGCCAACTATCACGTGCTTGTGGTCAATGAAGATGATCGCCTCGGCTTGCGTCCCGCTTTGCAAAAGATGGTCCCAGGCATCTCGGAAGCGGGCCTGCGCGCGATCATCAACATGCCGCGCACGCAGCTCTGTATCGTGGTGTCTTTCGCCAGCGACCGCACAGATGGGCCCTTCACCGATGCTATCGCGGTCATCCGCGGCGAGCATCCTGATCTCTTTCGGCTCTCTTGCATCCACGAAGAGATCGCCCAAGGCCTTGGCCTTGCCAACGACAGCGACGCCGCCCGCCCCTCTATTTTCAACGATGACGAAGAGTTCGCCCTGCTCACAGTGCACGACGAACAATTGCTTCGCATCTTATATGACAAGCGTCTGAAAACCGGTATGGACATCACCCAAGCGCTCCCCATTGTCACTCAAATCGCAAACGAGCTTTTCGCGGGCCGCAGACCGCAAGGTACCAACTAAGGGCATCAACTAGGAGATCCACATGGGCATTCTCGATTTTCTCAAAGGTGAATTCATCGACGTCATCCATTGGGTCGATGACACGCGCGATACGATGGTCTGGCGGTTCGACCGTGAAGGGCACGAGATTAAATACGGGGCCAAGCTCACTGTGCGCGAAGGCCAATCGGCAGTGTTTGTCCATGAAGGGCAATTGGCGGATGTTTTCACCCCAGGGCTCTACATGCTCGAAACCAACAACATGCCCGTGCTAACTACGCTCAATCACTGGGATCACGGCTTCAAAAGCCCCTTCAAATCAGAGGTGTACTACGTAAACACCACGCGGTTTAACAATCTCAAATGGGGCACCAAAAACCCCATCATGGTGCGCGACCCTGAGTTTGGCCCCACACGCCTGCGGGCCTTTGGCACCTATTCGGTGCGCATCACGGATCCTGCGAAGTTCTTGGTCGAAATCGTCGGCACCGATGGCGAATTTACCATGGACGAGATCAGCTATCAGATCCGGAACATCATCGTGCAAGAGTTCTCCCGCGTGATTGCCTCGGCTGGTGTGCCTGTGCTCGATATGGCGGCCAACACCAAAGAGCTGGGCAGCCTTGTGGCCCAAGCCATCTCTCCAGCGATTGAGGCGTACGGGCTCTCGGTTCCAGAGCTCTACATCGAAAACATCTCGCTGCCGCCAAGCGTGGAAGCCGCGTTGGACAAGCGCACCTCCATGGGCATGGCCGGGGATCTGGGCGGCTTTATGCAGTATAGCCAAGCCGAAGCCATGACCGAAGCCGCACGCAACCCGGGCGGCGCTGGTCTGGGAGCAGGTTTGGGCATGGGGCTAGGAATGGGCGCGGCTGTCAATATGGCCTCCACGGCCCGTGGACCTTGGGTCAGCGCGCAGACGCCGCCACCCCCGCCCCCCGTTGAACATGTCTGGCACCTCGCCATCAATGGCGAAACCAAAGGCCCCTATTCCAAAGCGGATCTTGGACAAATGGTGCAGGCCGGAACCCTGGCCCGCGACACCTATGTTTGGACCCCAGGCCAGGACGGATGGCTGCATGCAGAAGAGGTTACGGAGCTCGCACAGCTCTTCACCATTCTTCCGCCCCCCGCCCCAGCCGCCTAACTTTTTCTTGGTCAAAATACTCCCGCCGGAGGCGCAGGTCCGATGCAAGATCAGGCTTCTCAGCCAGAAGAGATCCACCGCTTTCCGTGCCAAAGCTGTGGCTCGGATCTGCGCTATGACCCAGGCGCGGATCACCTCACTTGCGATCATTGCGGCAACACGCAAGCCATTGAAGGCTCTGGGCTCTTCAAGCGCGCCCTGCGCGAGGAAGACTTCCTCAGCGCCTTAGACCAAAACCGCAACGAAGCAGATCTTGAGATCACGCGGGTTCTCAGCTGCGAAAACTGCGGCGCTCAGATCGAGTTCGACCCAAAAGTCCACGCCGCCGAATGCCCCTATTGCGCCACCCCCGTTGTCACTGACACCGGCCCACATCGCCACATTAAACCCAAAGCCCTTCTGCCTTTTGCGCTGGACGAACGCCAAGCCAAAGCGGCGATGAACACCTGGTTGGGGCGGCTTTGGTTTGCGCCAAATGGGCTCACGGAATACGCTCGTAAGGGGCGCAAAATGCAAGGCATCTACGTGCCTTATTGGACCTTCGATGCCGATACAAACTCCAGCTACACCGGCCAACGCGGCACGGTTTATTATGAAACCCGCACCGTGCGGCGCGGCGGAGAAACCCACCGCGAGCGCGTGCAAAAAATCCGCTGGCGCAACACCCGGGGCCGTGTCGCGCGCTTTTTCGATGACGTTCTCATCCTTGCCGCCACCTCTCTGCCCAAACGCTTTACAGACGCTCTGGCTCCCTGGGATCTTTCACACCTCGAACCCTACCGCCCCGAATACCTCGCAGGCTTTCGCGCCGAAAGCTATTCGGTGGATCTTGAAGACGGGTTTTCCGAGGCCCGAGCGCATATGGACCGCATCATCGAGCGGGATGTGAAATTTGACATCGGCGGCGATCGTCAACGCATCGACCATCTGCAAACAGATGTACGGCGCGTGACTTTCAAGCATGTTTTGCTGCCTGTCTGGGTCGCGGCCTATAAGTACCGCGGCGAGACCTACCGCTTTGTGGTCAACGGTCGCTCCGGTCAGGTCAAAGGCGAACGCCCCTGGTCCGTATTCAAAATTGCACTCATGGTCCTGGTCATCGCCCTTTTGGCGGGCGCCATCGGCTTTGCCATCGCGCAAGCTGAGCAAAATGGCGCTGTGCAAATCCAATTTGGCTCCGGCTAACACCGCGCCTTCCCTCGCATCACGGCGCATCCAGACCTCGTCAGTCGCCTTTGGGCAATTCTTGCGCCCTGAAGAGTGCTGAGAATGGCGCCAGGACCTGCTTCCTCAATCGCCCCCTTTTGCCTTGGAGCGCCGCCATGGATTTCGCTTTCACCGACGAGCAACGCATGTTGCAAGATACCGTGCGCCAGTTTGTGGCCAATGAAATGACCCCGCACGAAGAGTTGGTGGAGCGTACCAGCGAAGTACCCAAAGCTTTGGCCCAGGAGATCACCGGAAAGGCCCTCGAGCTCGGTCTTTACGCCTGTAACATGCCCGAAGAACTGGGCGGCGGCGGCTTGGATATTTTGGAAACAACGCTTGTTGAATACGAGCTTGGTCGCACCGCCATGGCGCTCGCCGAATGCTGTTGGCGGCCCTCAAATATTTTGCAAGCTGCAAACCCTGCGCAGATGGAGCGCTACACACTGCCGACAATCCGCGGCGAAAAACGCGACTGCATCGCCATGACAGAGCCTGATGCAGGAAGTGACCTGAGAGGGATGAAAGCCAAAGCGGAAAAAGACGGGGATGATTGGATCATCAACGGCACTAAGCACTTCATCTCCAACGCGCAACTTGCTGACTATATTATTCTTTTTGTGGCCACTGGCGAGGAAGTCACCCCGCGCGGTCCCAAAAAGCGTATCACCTCTTTCTTGGTGGATTGCGATGCACCCGGCGTAACTGTTCGGGACGGCTACAACTCGGTCAGCCACAAAGGGTACCACAACGCGATCATCGATCTGCAAAACGTCCGTGTTGGCCCAGATGCTGTGCTGGGCGCGGAAGGCACAGGCTTCGATGTGGTCAATCAATGGCTGGGCGCAACTCGGCTACAAGTCGCCGCTGTTTCCGCCGCAAGATCGCAACGCGCGCTGGATGTGGCCCTTGATTGGTCCGTAAACCGCAAGCAATTCGGCCAACAGATCTGCAAATTCCAAGGCGTCAGCTTTCAACTGGCCGACATGGAGGTTGATTGCCGCCTCTCGCGCCTCATCCTCTTTGAAACTGCCTGGAAAATGGCCAATGGCCAGGAAGGCGACGCGGATGCCGCTGTGGCCAAGCTCTTTTGCTCTGAGGCGCTCTCGCGCGTGGCGGACAAAGCCATTCAGATCGCAGGCGGAATGGGGCTGATGTCAGACATGCCGCTTGAGCGCATCTGGCGCGACGCGCGTATCGAGCGGATTTGGGACGGCACCTCAGAGATCCAGCGGCACATCATCAGCCGCGCCATGCTGCGCCCCTTAGGCGGCTAAGGGCAGAGGCCGCCATGGATCTCAAACGTCTCCTTCAGCCCCGCCGAATTGCTGTTTTGGGCGGCGTTTGGGCCGATACAGTCACCGAACAAGCCTTGGCTTTGGGCTTTGACGGCGATCTGTGGCGCGTGCACCCCAAGCGTGGTGACTATCAGAGCCTAAGCGATCTGCCGGAAGCCCCGGATGCGGTCTTCTTAGGTGTCAACGCCGCCGCCAGCCCGGACCTTGTGGCCGAGGCCAGATCCATCGGTGCAGGCGGTGTGGTCGCTTTTGCCAGCGGCTTTTCGGAATTGGGCTCCGAGCTGGGCCTCAGCCGACAAGCCGCCCTCAGCAAAGCCGCCGGAGACATGCCCGTTATGGGCCCCAACTGCTACGGCATGATCAATTTCTTGGACCGCGCAGCCCTCTTTCCAGATCAAGTGCGCCGCGAAAGCCCAGAGCGCGGCGTAGCGGTGATCACACAATCGGGCACTGTGGCGCTCAATGTGATGTATGCGGACCGCAGCCTGCCCCTGGGCTATCTTTTAGCCACAGGCAACGCAGCTGACGTCACCCTTGCGGACCTCATCCGCGCCACGGCAGCGGACCCCAGAACCACCGCCATTGGCCTCTACATCGAGAGCATCCCGGACCTTCCCGCCTTCACCCAGGCCGTGCAGGATGCGGGCAAACCCGTGGTTGTCTTCAAAGCCGGGCGATCTGTGGCAGCGCAGCGCACCACGCAAAGCCATACAGGCGCACTTGGCGGGCAAGATCGCTATTTTGATGCCTACTTCGAGCGCCTCGGCGTGGCCCGTGTGGACAATCTCGCGCAATTTATGGAGACGCTGAAGGTCTTTCATGGCTGGGGGCGAATGCGTGGCAACCAGATCTGCGCCGCAGCCCCTTCGGGCGGCGATGTGGCCATGGCAGCAGATGTGCTAGACACCCTCCCCCTAGAGCTGCCCCCCTTACCAAAGGCCTTAGAAGCTCCGCTCGTCGAGCTTCTGGGAGACACAATCGCTTTAGCCAATCCTTTGGATTTCCAAACCCAAACCTGGCATGATCCAGAGGTGTTGGAAAAGGTCTTTGCCACTCTACTGCGCGCCCCGGTCGATGCAGTTGTCTTGCAACTCGATTTCCCCTCGCCAGAAGAGTTTGATGCTTCAAGCTTTATGGGCCCGATCAGGGCTTTCTTTAAAGCCGCACAGGCGAGCAACACCCCAGCCGCCGTGCTCAGCTCTATGCCGGAAAACCTGCCAAGAACTGTGAGACAAGAAGCGTGGGAGGCGGGTGTAGTCCCGCTTCAAGGCATGGCAGAAGGCTACGCGGCTCTTGGTTTCGCCAGTCGTCAGCCTCAAGAAGCCCCCAGCACGCTTAAACCCCAAACACAACGCGCAAAGCCCCTGAACGAATGGGAAGGCAAGGCGGTTTTGCATAAAGCCGGCATTCCAATTCCCAAGAGCACGCTCTGCAAAGCAAGCGATGTCTGCCTGTTAACAAAGACAGAATTCCCAGTTGTCGCCAAAGCCTGCGACGCGACCCTCATTCACAAAAGCGACCTGGGCGGCGTCAAACTCAATATTCAAGATCTAGGCGCCCTCAAAGAGGCCGCAAAAGACCTTAGCCGCTTAAGCGCAGACATTTTGATCGAAGATATGGTGCAAGACAGTCTGGTAGAACTGATCCTTGGGGTCGACCAAGATCCTCAGTTTGGCCCCGTGGTCTTGATCGGTGCTGGCGGGGTATTCGCAGAGATATTAGAAGACAGCGCCGTGCTCCTGCCTCCATTTTCGCGTGAGATGGCCCGCAATTCGCTCCTAAGCCTCAAAACCGCACCGCTCTTAAAAGGGTATCGCGGCGCCGCCCAAGCCGATATCGAGGCTCTTGTCGATGTGATGATGGCCGTGCAAAGCCTTGCCCCAGGCCTGAGCGCATTGGATATTAACCCCTTGATCGTCCGCGAAACAGGCGCTGTTGCGCTCGATTGCTACATGACCCTTTTGGAGCCCGAAACATGACCTCCCCTCTAAAGATTACCAAAGCCAACGGCGTGATGGAAATTGTGCTCGACAGGCCCAAAGCCAATGCAATCGACGCAGCCACCAGCCGACTGATGGGCGAAACCTTCCAAGACTTTAGAGACGATCCCGAGATGCGCGTTGCGATCATAACAGGGGCTGGTGAGAAGTTCTTTTGCCCCGGCTGGGACCTCAAAGCTGCCTCCGAAGGCGAAGAGGCTGATAGTGACTATGGCGTCGGCGGATGGGGCGGCTTTATCGAGCTGCCGCGGCTGAACAAACCTGTCATATGCGCGGTCAACGGCATCTGTTTTGGCGGTGGGTTTGAGGTGATGATCGGCGCGGACATCGTGATTGCCGCAGATCACGCCACCTTTGCGCTTCCCGAAATCAACATTGGGATTGTCGCCAATATCGCAGCAGTCAGCACCTTTCGGCGGATGCCTAAGCAGGCGGCAATGGAATTTATGCTCACGGGTCGCGTGATGGACATGGACGAGGCCAAACATTGGGGTTTGGTCAGCGAAGTGATGCCAATGGCCGATCTGATGCCGCGCGCACGTGAGATTGCAGAGCTCTTGGCCTCCGGCCCACCCTTGGCTTTTGCAGCTCTGAAAGACATCGTACGTCGCACTGAAAATATGCCCGAACAGCAAGCACTCGAATACGCCCGCGCGCTACACGCCACCATGAAGTGCTTTGAAAGCGAGGATATGCTGGAAGGCGCCACCGCCTTTGCCGAAAAACGCAAACCAAAATGGCAAGGCAAGTAAACGTTTTGTCGTGGCTTAGGCAAAGGTGCCTTTGCCCCAAACGGAACGATCTAGAGTCTTAAAAAGGTCCGCACGCGTTTATCTTCGATCATACCGGCAGTTGCTGCGTCAAATTTGGCAAAGTGATCAGCTTCCAGATGTAACTGAAAAGCCTTCTTATCGGTGTAGGCTTCGTACAAAAATACATGCTCCGGACGGTCCGGATCCTGGCAAACATCAAAAACAAAACAATCGCGTTCCTGGGTTAACGACGTTTCGGCATTGTGTAGCATATACGGCATAAACTCCGCAGCCATGCCTTCTCGTAAAACAAAATCGACGGTCACTATAAACATATTAGCCTCCCGTACTTGTTGAAATTTTACGCCCCTCTTGTGCGGAAATATAAGCCGCGTCAGTAACTTCAATAATATGTAAGTAATCCTCCGCTTTGTTCTCAAGCGCTTGATTACCTTTCAATGCAGACACCACGTGCCGGTTCAAAGCGGCAACACATCCACCGCCAAAACTCGTATCATCCGGAGTAAATGGGAGCTCAATACGCGTCCACTTATTACTCCCAAAGAGGCGCAGATTTACTTCGCCGGAACCAAGCAGACGGATCGTCCCAGCAGTACCTTCAATTTGCATCTCTCCCATCGTACGACGAGAGTTATCCGTTTCATGATCCACCAGTCTATTACCATCAAAAATGCTGCGCACGCCAGAGGCATGTTGAAAAATCATCGTTGCAGCGTCTTCCCCTGCGATGACCGAATTTAAGCGTCTTGTTTCGGCAAAAACGGATTCAATTTCTCCAAAAAAATATCGAAATAAATCAACGAAATGAACGCCAGTTTCTTGCATAAGAAACCGTTCCATTTTTTGAAAACTGGGTTGGCGGTCAAGATAGGCGCCTCTCCCTCGACCGTCGCCTGGACGAAGTAAAAATTGGGCTTGATATACCTCCCCAAGCACGCCATCAAGAAGCGTAGACTTTATGGCTCGGTGCCAAGGCTGAAATCTGAAATTTTCGTGTATAATCAGATCCATACCAACTTTTTTGCAGATTTCCACAACTTCGCGCGCGTCCTGTTCGGATGTACAAAACGGCTTTTGACAGATCACGGTGCGACCCGTTTTCAAAACGGCGCGGACCAACTGCTTATGGGCCTCGGGTGGGGCAATAATGTCAACGATGTCGGGCTCACTTTGCAACACCGACAAGATATTATCAAAAACCGGTATATCGTAAATGGAGCGTGCCCATGCGCAACGTCCAGGCGAAAGATCAGTTGCCGCCACAACCTCACATTCTGGGTTTTTCGTCCAACTATCGAGATGAAACTTACTGAAGTAACCTAATCCGAGAACAGCAACCTTAAACGCCATTTATCAAACCTCTTTCGGAAAACGTCGTTCAATTTCCGACACTTGCTCAGGTTTTAAAGGAACTGTTTTCAAACCTTGGAGCACGAGAAATAACTTAGCAGTTTCTTCTAATTCTTCTGAAGCATAAACCGCATCTTTAAGAGACTTCCCAGCAACCACAGGGCCATGATTGGCTAAGAGGATTGCACTATGTCTCATCGCGCATTCCTGCACGGCCTTGGCCAAATTGACGTCGCCAGGTGGGAAATACGGCACCAAGCCCAACTTACCGATACGCATAACAAAATAGGGCGTCAGCGGCGGCAAAACTTCCTTTGGATTCAATCCTTCCAAGCAAGAGACCGCCACAGAATACGTTGAATGCAAATGAACAATTGCGCCCGCTTTTGGTCTCGCAGCGAACATCGCTTGATGCAGAAAAGCCTCCTTCGTTGGTGCATGTCCCGCAATATGGGTGCCTGCTTTGTCAATTTTTGAGATCGCCGCTGGATCAAGACTGCCCATAGAACTGCCAGTCGGAGACATGAGCCAGCCGTCATCTGTTGCTACGCTGATATTGCCCGTAGACCCAGAGGTTAGCCCCCGATCAAAAAGGGACTTTGACAACACCGCCATTTCTTCGCGCAGAGCACTTTCTCTCATGACAGCACCTCGAAGGCGTCTTGAAAGAACCTCTGCCCACCAAAATTTCCGGATTTAAGCGCAAGAGCGATCGGTTTCTCCGACAGTATTTCCGTCCAAGGCACGCCAGGAGCGATCTCAGGTCCGATCCGCAGCGCCTGCGCGCCCAATCCTGAGACAACCGCGCCAGAGGTCTCACCTCCCGCAACCACCAGTTTATCAAATCCTTTTTCCGTGAGTGCGCAAGCGACCGCGCTCATCACGCTTTCGATCATCGCGCCTGCTTTCTCAACGCCGTAGGCCTTTTGGGCCAAAGCAACCTCTTCTGGATCTGCAGACGCCGAGATCAAAACAGGCGTGTCAGAAGCTTGGCTCTCTGCCCAGCTCACAAGCTCTGCGGCCAGATCGGGGCGATCAGCGCAGTCCTGAGCGGTAAACTTGCAGCTCGGCCAGAGCTCTCGCACCGCTGCGATCTGTCCTCGGGTGGCTACTGAACAACTCCCCGCCAATACCAGAGCACGCCCTTGCGGACGCGGCACACGGGGGCTTTGGCTCGTATCGAGGTCGCCTTGCTCAGCAAGCGCTTTAGGCAGACCCATCGCTACACCCGACCCGCCTGTGATCAAAGCATGGTCATAAGCAGCGGCGCCAATTCCGCGCAGGTCCTCATCGGTGAGTGCGTCTATCACGCCGTAACGCTTGCCCCCCGATATCAAATTGGCAACCGCGCCCCTTATGGCGTCAGCGCCCTCTCGCACGGTTTCGAGCGGAATGAGGCCAACCTCATGGGCAGATTGCGCCGACATCAACCGCATCAGATCCGCGTCGCGCATCGGCGTGAGTGGGTGGTCACGCATAGGGCTTTCCGACAAAAGCACGTCGCCCACGAAGAGCTGGCCTTTATAGATCGTGCGCTTGTTTTCGGGAAACGCCGGGCAAACCAGAGCAAAATCAGTTCCAAGATCGGCCATGAGCGCATCAGCGATGGGGCCAATGTTGCCGTCTGCTGTGCTGTCGAAGGTCGAGCAATATTTTGAGACGATCGTGCGCGCACCGCGTGCTTTGAGCCAGGCCAATGCCGCACGCGATTGTGCCACAGCTTCCTCAACAGGAGCCGTACGGGATTTCAACGCCACAACAACGGCTTGGGCGTCACCAATCTCGGCGTCGTCTGCTGGAACACCGATCATTTGCACAACACTCAAACCTTCCTTCACCAACGTGTTGGCGAGGTCTGTGGCCCCTGTGAAATCGTCAGCAATGGCACCGATCACAACACTCATAGCGTGGCTTCCTGTACAAGATTGAGCAGCGTTTGGGTCATCGCACGCGTGCCCATATCTCCGCCAAATTCCATTGGGCGCAGCCGATTTTCTGCAAACCCTTTTGACACGGCCGCCTCGACCAAAAGGCCAGCTTCGCAGGTTTGCGATCGGTCCGCTTTTTCGCCCAAGTAATCGAGCATCAAGGCTCCGCTCAGCACAGCGGCCAAAGGATTGGCTTTGTCTTGGCCCATAATGTCGGGCGCGGATCCATGGGCTGGCTGAAAAAGTGCGGCTGTGTCGCCGATCTCAGCACAGGCCGCCATGCCCATCCCGCCAACAAGGCCGCCAGCTTGGTCTGAAAGAATGTCGCCAAACATATTTTCCATTACCAACACATCGAAATTCCAAGGTCGCCGGATCAGATCGAGCGCCTGCGCGTCTACGTAATTATAGCCAGTTTCAACATCCGCGTATTGCGGTTTGATCTCATCAAAAATCTGGCGAAAGAAGGCCATCGATCTGAAAACATTGGCTTTATCGACACAGGTAAGTCGCCCAGGCTTGCCGCGCGCTTTGCGCTTTTGCGCATATTTGAACCCAAAGTGGTGCAGTTTTTCCGTAGTTTCGCGTGTGATGCGCAATGTATCGCGCACTTCAGACTGGCCATCACCTTCCGAGCGTCCATGTACCGCTGCGGAATAAAACAAACCTTCCGTGCTTTCGCGCAGAATTACCAAATCGATCTCTGCCGCACGTGGATCTGCCAACTTTTGAGGCGCGTTTGGGTAGGCTTTCGTGGGGCGTATGCCAGCATAAAGCCCATACCGATCCCGCAAGCGCAGATGCGGCGAAATTTCGGTGACATCGGGATGCCGCACAGCCGGCAGACCAATCGCACCGAGGAACATTGCGTCGCCTTCACCAGCGCGCTCTTCCCCCCCAGGCTCTATGTCTTGGCCCGTCTCTTTGAAATATCCGGCACCCGCCAAGATATCTTCGCGCGCCAGTTCGTCTTCGCCCATCCGGCGCAAGGCAGCATTGACAACCGCAAAGGTCGCATCGGTAACATCAGCACCAATGCCATCTCCAGAAAGCGTTGAAATTTGATATTTCATCAGAATATGGAGCCTTTTTATATTATAATTGAGATAGCTTAAACGCCTCGAGCAAACCCAACAACTCGTTTGCTGTGGACTTGCGGTGAGACGCAAAACAGGTGCGCGCTGCCTCAGAATCTCCACTTCGCAGATGGCTCAGCAGCTCTCGATGTTCTTGCGTGGATTTTACAGGCAAATCTCGCAGTCGTAGCGTGACAATGCGGGCCCGGTGCACCTGATCAAAGAGAGAAGCCACATAGGCTGTGAGCCGCTGGTTGCCATGCAAATCCAAAAGTGCGTTGTGAAACGCGTCGTCATGTTCGGCCCAGGCATCAAGATCGCCTGCGTCTAGGGCTGCTTCCATACGCGATGTGGCGAGCTCTAAAGGGGCGAGCTCTTGTTCAGACGGCCGACGCGCAGCCACCGCTGAGGCCGCAGCCGGCTCAAGCGCGGTGAGGATTTCATAAATGTCGCGCATATCGGTTGGAGAAATGGGCAAAACGCGCACCCCGCGGCGCGGGATCAAATCGACAAGCCCCTCCGCATCAAGGCGAATGAGCGCCTCGCGCACGGGCGTCCGGCTCATGCCAAGGCGTACAGCGATCTCGGGCTCTGTCGCCTGGAAACCGGGCGGCAAAGCATTGCTCCTGATCTGGCTTTTAAGCCGCGCATAAGCGTCTTCCACACGGCTGGTTTTCGGGACACTTGTCATATCATTCTCCGAGACCTTGCCTGACACAGGGCCCTTCCTTTCGTCAAGAATTAATGTATACTTTATTTAATGCACTAATTCTTGCCTCAGGAGATCGCCCCGTGGTCAGCCCTCAATCCACATCTGCTTCCGGTCTTTGGCAGGCTTATGCCGTGAAATATGCGGAGCGAAACGCGCGAACGCGGGCGGAAAGCTTCATGTTTGATGACCACGCCGCACTGCCACACGGTATGGACTATTCCATTTGGCTGCTCCGCAGCGGCCCCCGGACGATTGTGGTGGATACAGGCTATGACGCCTCCGAGGCCAAGCGCCGCCAAAGGCCTATTTTGCGCGAACCAGCGGAGGCGCTCAAAGCCCTGGATATCGATGCGGCTCACGTCACAGACGTTATCATAACGCATCTGCACTATGATCACGCTGGCGGGCTGTCTCAGTTTCCAAACGCGACATTTCACCTACAAGCCACTGAAATGGCTTACGCAACAGGCCCCTGCATGTGCCATGGTACGCTACAAATGCCCTATACGGCCGAACATGTCTGCGAGATGGTCAAGCGGGTCTATTCCGGGCGTGTTGTCTTCTACGAAGGCTCTGGCGAAGTGGCTCCGGGCCTCAAGGTGCACCGCTTGGGCGGGCACGCGCGCGGGCTACAAATCGTCGAGGTGGCCACGGAAGACGGCCCCCTGATCCTCGCGTCTGACGCCGCGCATTACTATGAAAACCTGCTGTTGAAGAAACCATTCCCAATTGTGGTCGATATGGAAGACATGATGCGCGGCTTTGACACGCTGCTCAGTTTGGCCGCTTCTCCCAACCGGATTATTCCAGGCCATGACCCGCTTGTGGCAGCCCATTTCCCCACGGAAGGGCGCAGCGGATTTGTATGGCGGCTCGACAAAGGACCCTTTGCGGATATCCCCTCACCCTAGCATCAAAGCGTTGTTTTGCGCTTTGCATCTTGTTTTCAGGCGCGGTCTCAGCCCATGAGACAGGCATGCACATGATCCCACTTCCTAAACTGGCCGAAGCTTTGGGCCTTTGCGCCCTGGGCGCTTTGGGGGGCCTCATGGCGCAAGCATTGAATCTGCCCTTGCCGTTTATGCTTGGAGCAATTTGTATTGCGGCACCTTATGCAGTGGCGCGGTTCGCCTATAACGAACACGTCCCCTATTTCCCCAAACCCATTCGCACACTTTTTGTAGGCGTCATTGGAGCTCTGATCGGCTCAACAGTCACGCCAGATTTGCTCGCCCTCTTCCCCGCTCTTTGGCCGTCGCTTTTGGCGGTTGTGCTCTTTGTGGTGGTCGCGCACGGCATCGGATATCTCGTGATGCGCCGCATCGGCGGTTACTCACGCGGTTTGGCCATTTTGGGGGGCATGCCAGGTGGGCTTATTGAGGCGATTTCTTTGGCCGAAAGCGCAGGGCTCGATGCCAAACTCATCACCGTCCAGCACTTTGCGCGGATCATCGTGGTGGTGCTCACGGTACCCTTCCTCTTTCTGATCTGGTCGGGCGACGTGGTGGGAAGTGCAGCAGGCGCCACACCAAGCACGGGCGCTTACGGCCTTATGGACGTGGTGCTTTTGATGGGCTTTAGCCTTTTGGGATCCCGATTAGGTGGCTTTCTGAAACTCCCGGCCCGCCACCTCACTGGGCCGCTCATTTTATCTGCTCTCTTTCACGCAACAGGCCTGATCGACACGCAAACACCCGTTTGGCTGCTGGCCTTAGCTCAGCTTATGGTGGGTGTTGGGCTTGGCTGTCAGTTTGCGGGCGCGGCCCTTGGGGTGTTGTTCAAAGCCATTGGCTTGAGCGTGATCAATGTGGTGTTCATCCTGACGCTGGCCCTTGGCTTTTCTTGGGGGCTTGTGCAGCTCACACCTTTGTCCGCCGAGGCTCTGTTCATCAGCTTTGCGCCGGGCGGTGTGACAGAAATGGGCTTGATTGCGCTCAGCTTACAAATTGCACCTGCGATCATCGCCGCCCACCACCTATTGCGGATCTTTTTGACCGTCTTTTTGGTCTCTTGGCTGCTGAAACGGATCGATCTCAACAGCCCTTAGCCCCGTTGGACGACAGCCGCGGCTTAGTAATCCGACACCAACAAACGCAGCGGCGCTTCGTCCTCTTCGATCTCAGAGAAACGCCCGATGGGCTCTTCAAAGATGTTGTCGATATGATCGTCGTTGACCGTGGACACTTCCCGGATCAAGCAATCGCCCTTTTCGGCCCAAAACGCATGCCAAACCCCGGGCATCAGCGTCACACTTTCCCCAGGCATCAACCGGAGATGGCCACCTGGCTCGAACGTCTTTTCAATCCCGTCACACGGCACGGTGACTTTTGCATTCCGATCGATGTTGAGATCTTCATCGGGGGCAAAAAGTTCGATGATCAACTCACCGCCACCCGCGTTGATGATGTCTTCAGCTTTCAAATCATGGCGATGCATCGGAGAGAGCTGATTTTCACGCGTGATCATCACCTTTTCCGCATAGAGCATGCCACGCCCGTTTGCGATATCCTCCACCACGCCGTTGCGCGTGGTGAAGAGAAAAAGACCCAACTCATCAAACTTGCCTTGGCCGTAGTCGGTGATGTCCCAGCCCATGCCGCGGGCCCGGATTGTCTCAGCAGAGGCGCTGCGCAGCTCTTCTGGCGACCAATAGGCAAAAGGCGGCAAGATCTGGCCGAAACTTTTGATGAATGCATCGCCGTCTCGTAGAATTTCGTTCACTTGTGAGCGCTTCATGGTCTGTGCCTTTCGCCAAGATGTTGGTTTGAGCGCAAGCCCTAGAGACCGAAATCAGTTTCGACAATGCTGAATTTTTAGCGCTCAGTCGTGCTGTGCCGAAGGTGCAAATACGCGCAGCCCTCAGAAAGGATATTGATGGGTTGCAGTCTTTGGGCCAAGCTTCGTCAACCAATCACAAAAGGTCGCGCGCCATGAAAGACAGCAATTTTCTCAAAGAAAACAACGGTCGCTATTTCTGGCAACCCATGGGCCATCCCGGCGTCGCTCAGACAACCCCGCCCATAATCTTTAATGAAGCTGATGGCGTCGATGTGATCGACATCGACGGGCACCGCGTGGTTGACGCCGTGGGTGGGCTCTGGAATGTGAATTTGGGCTATTCGAACACCGTTATCAAAGACGCCATGAAGGCCCAGATCGACGCCCTGCCCTACTATTCGGCCTTTAAAGGCACCACCAACGACAAAGCCATTGAGCTCTCGTACTTGATGCAAGAGTTCTTCGCCCCCGATGGGCTCAGCCGGTCGTTCTTTACATCCGGCGGCTCCGATAGCGTTGAGGTGGCCCTAAAGCTCGCGCGGCAATACCACCGCATCAAAGGGCACGGCGCGCGCACAAAGTTCATCAGCCTTCTGAAAGGCTATCATGGCACACATTTCGGCGGTGCCTCTGTGAACGGCAACGCCAAGTTTCGCAACAGCTACGAGCCGCTTATTGCGGGCTGTTTTCACGTTCCTGCCCCCTACACCTATCGCAACCCTTGGAACGAAAGCGATCCTGAGAAGCTGGCGCAACTGGCGGCCCAAGCTTTGGACGATGAGATCACCTTCCAAGGCGCCAATACGGTGGCGGCTTTCATTATGGAGCCTGTGCTCGGAGCCGGCGGTGTGATCCCGCCGCACCCCAGCTACATGGGGCTTGTACGCGAAATCTGTGATCGGCACGGCGTGCTCCTGATCGCAGACGAAGTGATCACAGGTTTTGGCCGCACCGGTGATCCAAGTGGCGTGCGCCATTGGGGCGTAAAGCCTGATCTCATGACCTTGGCCAAAGCCATAACGAGCGGATACTTTCCCTTTGGGGCCGTGATGATTTCAGATGCGGTGGCAGAGGTCTTTGAAAGCGCGGATGCATCAGGCTCAGTTGACACAGGCTATACCTATTCCGGCCACCCGATTGGCGCTGCCACAGCCGTGGCCACGCTCAATGAGACCAACAGAATAGCCCCCTGGACAAACGCAGCCCCCCGCGGCGCAGAGCTGAAAGCCGGACTACAAGAGCTTCAACTTGAGCATGATGTGATCGGAGACGTCCGCGGCGAAGGCCTGATGTGCGGCATGGAATTGGTCTCCGACCGAGACGCCAAAACTCCGCTCGATCCCAATGAGGCGATGCGGTTTCAAAAAGCGGCTTATGAGGCGGGTGCGATGATCCGTGTTTCAGGCCACAACGTGCTCTTCTCTCCGCCCTTGATCGTCAGTTCCAACGACATCGACCGAATTCTAACCGCCGTGAAAGCAGGTCTTGGCATTCTCTAGAAGCGCGATCCCTCCCCTTTTTCTTGGCAAAAATACTCAAAATTCAACGGGCGTAAAAAAGCAGCCGAAGTCTATTGTTGTGAAACTTCCAACTCCACGGTCATGTCTTCGCCTGCCTCTCCAAACCGTGTACCGGTGATGGGGGCGGCTTGCGTATAGTCGAGCCCTGTGGCCACGCGCACATAGCGCGTATCGGGCGAAATCCCATTGGACACATCAAAGCCAACCCAGCCCAATCCCTCCACATGCGCCTCTGCCCAAGCATGGGTGGCGTCTTGATTGACCCGGTCGTTCAGCATCAAAAACCCAGACACATAGCGCGCTGGAACGCCCAGCGCCCGCGCAAGGCTCAGGAAGATCTGGGTGTGATCCTGACAAACGCCCTGCCCCGCAGCTAAAGCCTCTTCCGCCGTCCAATCGCTCGAAGAAACGCCTGGCTTGTAAGCTACACGCGCCAAGATTTCTGCCGCCAACTGGTGCAGCATGTCCAGCGTTGGTGGCCCCTTGTAGCCACGCGCCATTTCGCGCAAGCCAGGCCCGGGCTCTGTGAACAGCGTTTGACGCAAGAAAAGCCAAAGCGGCGTTGCGCCCATATGAGGCCCCAAAACACCCGACGTATCCGTCATCTCCACATGACCTTCGCTTTGCACAGAGAGCTCCGTTGTGCCTGCCTCAAAGCTCACGAGATCGACGGTATTGCGATGAAAATCTTCAAACTGCAGCTCTTTGCGCCCGCCAGACACGCTCACAGACCAATCCAGCACGGTTTGCGCACGATAAGACTTCGGCGTGAGGCGCACTTGTTGCAGCCCATACGGCACAGGCGCGTCAAACCGGTAGAGGGTCTTGTGGCGCACAAAAAGGGTGAGTGGCTCAGTCATAGAAGCGGTAATCCTTCTCGACCTGGGTGCCCAAAGCATAAAGCGATCCGATCACGCCTTGGATAAACTCGTGTAGGCCCTCTTCAAAGATCATGTCGATGCTGCTGGAACTCAGCTTCCCGCAGAGCGCATCCGCTTGGTCATGCGCGGCCCGCCGTTCCCCATAGTCAGCAGCCAGGTAGCCCAGGTTGTCTTGCAACTTGCCCACGCAAAACCAAAGCGAGCGTGGAAACCGCCGATCCAGCATCAAAAACTGCGCCACATCGCGCGCGCTCGTGTCGTTGCCATGCACCATCCGGTAGCCACCCCGCGCCGAAACAGACCGCAGGATCGTCTCCCACTGCGCATTGTCGAGCCGCGAACCCACGGCCGAAGCGGTCGGCAAGAGCACGTAATACTTCGTATCCAAAATCCGCGCCGTGTTATCGGCACGCTCCAAGAATGTGCCCAGCCTGGCAAAATCATAAATGTCGTTGCGCAGCATGGTGCCATGGGTGGCCCCTCGCACCAGCGCTGTTCGCTGCCGCACCAGGCCCAACACATTTGGCAAATCGCGTTCACTGACCCGCCGCGTCAGAGCCTCTTTGATGGCCATATAGCCACCATTGGTGGCTTCCCAGGTCTCATGGGTGATGGCCGTGCGCACCATCCGCGCGTTTTGACGCGCCGCTTCTATACAAGCCCGCACAGAGGCGGGATTGTCCAAATCCCGCAGCATCCAATCGATCACAAGGTCTTTCTGAAATGTCTCATGCTTGGCCTCATAGCCTTGCCGCATACCGCTGGTCTCAAGAATAGAAATCCACTCTTGATCATCTCCTGAGGATCGCGTGAGCGCCATGCGTTGGCCCGTTTCAATCAAGCGCGCATTGTTCTCAGCCCGCTCCAAAAGCCGGTACATCCAAAAGAGCCCATTTGCGGTCTTTCCGAGCATCACTCCTCCAAGACCCAAGTGTCTTTGGTGCCACCGCCTTGCGAGGAATTCACCACCAAGCTGCCCTTTTTAAGAGCGACCCGTGTGAGCCCGCCGGGTGTAATTTTGATCCCATCGGGGCTCATCATCACATAAGGACGCAAGTCCACATGGCGTGGCGCAAGGCCCGCTTTGGTAAATATCGGTACCGTGGAAAGAGAGAGCGTTGGCTGGGCGATGTAATTGCCAGGCCGTGCTTTGAGCTTTTTACGAAAGGCGGCGAGCTCCTTTTTACTCGACGTGGGACCGATAAGCATCCCGTAACCGCCCGAGCCATGCACTTCCTTAACGACCAGCTCAGCCAGATTGTCCAACACATAGGCCAAAGCGTCCGCTTCAGAGCAACGCCAGGTGGGCACGTTTTGCAAAATCGCGCGTTCACCGGTGTAGAACTCAACAATTTCAGGCATATAGCTGTAAATCGCTTTGTCATCTGAGATGCCTGTGCCAGGCGCATTGGCAATTGTGATGCCGCCCGCGCGGTACACATCCATGATCCCAGGCACACCAAGCGCACTCTCTGGATTGAAGTTCAACGGATCGAGATACTCATCATCCACCCGGCGATAGAGCACATCGATGGGCTGATACCCGCGCGTGGTGCGCATAGCCACGCGCCCGTCAACAACGCGCAGATCGTGGCCTTCCACGAGCTCTACCCCCATTTGATCGGCCAAGAAGGAGTGCTCGTAATAGGCCGAATTGTAGATCCCAGGGGTAAGGATCGCGACGCGGGGCGTGTCCGTGGTGGCAGGTGGTGCACAGGCCGCTAGCGAGCGTTGCAACAGTTGCGGATAGTTGGAGACAGGCTGCACCCGCGTTTTGGAGAAAAGCTCGGGAAACATCTGCAACATCGTTTCCCGGTTTTCCAGCATGTAGCTTACACCAGAGGGCGTGCGTGCATTGTCTTCGAGCACATAAAACTCATCATCGCCGGTGCGCACCAAATCGACACCAACAATATGGGTATAGACCCCGCCTGGCGGCGTCACGCCCAGCATATGAGGCAAAAACGCTTCATTGCGGCTGATCATTTCCGCAGGAACCCGCCCTGCTTTTACGATCTCGCGGCGATGATAAATATCAAAGAGAAACGCATTGATGGCGCGCACGCGCTGCTCGATCCCAGCAGAGAGCTTTTCCCATTCTCGGCGCGACAGGATGCGCGGAATAATGTCAAATGGAATAAGCCGTTCTTCCGCTTCTTGACGGCCATAGACATTAAACGTGATGCCCATGAGCCGAAACACATCTTCGGCTTCTCGCTGTTTGGCTCTGAGCCGGGCTGGATCTTCGGCATCAAACCAAGACCGAAACGCCTCATAAGGCGCGCGCAACGTCTCATTGCGCCCCCACATCTCGTCAAATTTATCCGCCCCGCTCATAGGCTTAGCCTAGCCAAACCCGGTAAAGGTACAAGCAAAAGCCTAAAAGACAGAGAGGTTTAGCGGCTGGCGCTTAATTTTATGGCATTACGGAATGCGAGGCAAAAGCAGAGCTACACGCTCAAATGACCTAAAAGAACGTCTTTTTCCGTCTCGCTTTTGCGCCCCTCAAAGATGATCTCACCCCGGCGCATGACGAAGATCTGGTCCGCTAAATCAAAGCCGAAATCGAAGTATTGCTCCACGAGCAAAATCGCCATTTGGCCTTGATCACGCAGGTGCGCAATCACACGGCCGATCTGGGCAATGATGTTGGGCTGAATGCCTTCTGTGGGCTCATCAAGGAGCAAAAGCTTCGGTTTTGTCACGAGCGCTCGGCCGATTGCGAGCTGTTGTTGTTGCCCGCCTGAAAGATCTCCGCCGCGCCGATTTTGCATCTCTTTGAGCACGGGGAACAGCTCGAAAATCTCGTCCGGGACGCGGTGCTCTGAGGTTTCCAAACAGGCAAATCCTGTCTCTAAATTCTCGCGCACTGTCATCAGTGGAAAGATCTCACGCCCTTGGGGCACATGGGCAATGCCGCGCTTCGCAAGCTGATGGCTCGGCAGATGACCCACCTCCTCGCCCATCAATTCCATGCTGCCGCCCGCACGTGTATGGCTGCCGGAAAGCGCTTTCAGAAGCGAGGTTTTTCCAACCCCATTGGTGCCCATCAAACAGGTCACTTCGCCCTTTTCAGCGCGCACATCGACGCCATTTAGGATCTGACTTTGCCCATATTTCAGCGTGAGATCTTTGACCACTAGCATATCTTAGCGCCCCAAATACACGTCGATCACCTCTTGGTTCGAGGTGACATGATCCAAGCTGCCTTCAGCCAAAACAGAGCCTTCGTGCAGCACAGTGACCTTGCAATCCAAGCGGCGCACAAACTCCATATCGTGCTCCACAACCACCACCGCGCGGGTCTTGGCCGCCTCAACGAGAAGAGCCGTTGTGTGCTCACGTTCGGGGCCCGACATGCCCGCGGCAGGCTCATCCACCAAAAGCAGTTGTGGATCCTGAGCGAGCAACATTCCGATCTCGAGCCACTGCTTTTGACCGTGGCTGAGCTCGCCCGCAACGCGTGGCAATTGATCCAAAAGCCCAATCTCTTCGGCCAGGGCTTCAATACGCGCGGCCCCGTCTTTGGTCTTTTTGTAAAAGAGCACGTCAAACGGCGCGCGCTTGTTTTTCAAAGCCATGGCGAGGTTTTCACGCACGGTTTGCGCTTCAAACACCGTTGGCCGCTGGAACTTGCGCCCCACCCCCGCCTTGGCAATTTGGCTCTCACTCATCTTCAAAAGCGATTGGCTTTTCTCGCCCCAAAGCACAGAGCCTTCGTCGGGGCGCGTTTTACCTGTGACGATATCCATAAAGGTGGTTTTGCCAGCGCCATTGGGCCCAATGATCGCGCGCAGCTCCGCTGGACCAATTTGAAACGAGAGATTGTTGATGGCTTTAAACCCATCAAACGAGACCGAAATCCCCGACACTTCCAAAAGCTGGCTCATTTGCGCACCACATAGTCAACAAGTCCGCCGATGCCTTTGGGTGCCAGTAGCGTCACAAAGACAAAAGCAATTCCCAAAAGCACAAGCCACCAATCGGTCCATTGGATCGTGTAGAACCCAAGCGGAATATCCGGCGCTCCACCGCCTGTGAACCAGCTGGAGAGCAGCGAGACAAAAGCGGCTCCAATAACCGCGCCATAGATCCGCCCGCGTCCGCCAATGGCCACCCAAACCGCGAGGTAAATCGAGGCAATGGGCGCAATTTCAGCCGGGTTGATGATGCCGGCTTGCGGGTAATAAAGCGCGCCCGCTATAGCAGCGATCACAGCAGTGCCCGTGAAAATCACAAGTTTATAGGCTTCCACATTATAGCCCAAAAACCGCACGCGCGCCTCGTCGTCTCGGATGCCGCGCACCACTGAGCCAAACTTGCCCGACACCGCCCAAGCCGCCAAAAGGTACGTCAGGCCAAGGGCTATTGCAGAGGCCCAGAAGAAGTAGATCGAGATATGGGATTGCGGCACCGCATCGAGACCCGGGATATTTTGCAGCCCCGACAGGCCGTTGTTGCCGCGCAAGCCGCTGTCGTTTTGGAAAAGATAGAGCGAAAGTGCGAGTGTCATGGCTTGCGTGAGGATCGAGAGATACACACCTGTCACGCGGCTGCGAAACGCGAGCCAGCCAAACACCAGCGCCAAGAGCCCCGGCACCAAAACCACCAAAGCAAGTTGTAAAAAGAGACTATCGGCAAAGGCCCAAATGAGCGGGATCTCAGCACCACCCACAACGCCAAAAATCTGTGTACCTATCGCCTCGCGCACTTCATCAGGCGTCGGCGGCAGAACCTCATTGGCCAGCGAGCCCACCACAATCTCTTTGGTCCGCTCGTACATCAGCCACATCCCGATCATATAGCCGCCAAGGCCAAAGAAGGCGAAATGCCCCAGGCTCAGGATCCCGCAATAGCCCCAGACCAAATCCATCGCGATGGCAATGAGGCAAAGGCAAAGCGTCTTTCCAAGGGTTTTTACAAAGGAGGTCGAGAGCATCGAAAGCCCGAAGGCTTCGCTCAGGATCGTAACACCTATCGTGAACCCAGCAAGGAGGGCAATGAAGATCAAAACGCTGGGGTTTTGGGCGAGAAAAGACCGTCTCATATCCTCAATCCCCCGCCGCTCGGCCTTTGAGCGCAATGATGCCTCTGGGCCGGAATTGAATGAAGAGGATGATGAACAGGATCATGTAGGTTTGCGCCGCAAGCGTGTTGGACGGATTGAAAAACTCAATCACCTTTTGCAGCGAGCCAATCATCGAAGCCCCCAGAAGCGTGCCCCAAATGTTGCCCACACCGCCGACAACAACCGTCATGAAGCTCTGCACAATATAGGCTGTTCCAAGCTCCGAGGTGACCTTGGCGTAAAGCCCAATGGCCACGCCCGCGATGCCTGCAATGCCGGATCCAAGCCCAAAGGTGAGCATATTGATCTTATCAGGGTTGATGCCCATGGCAGCGGCCATACGTGGGTTTTGTGTGACTGCGCGCACCTCAAGCCCCAGCCGTGTGCGGTTGAGAATAAAGAGCAAAATCGCCAGGAAAATGAGCCCCAACACAAAGATCGCGATGCGAATATAGCTGATTGAGACCACATCATTCAGGACCCAAGAGCCGTCTAACCAACCCGGTGCCGTCAGCGGGCGCGCTTGGGTACCAAAAATGTTTTTAGCAAGCTGTTGCAGCGCGATGCTGACGCCAAAGGTGGCCAAAAGGGTTTCTAGGGGCCGGCTGTAAAGGTGTCGAATGATCGTGCGTTCCATCAAGACACCCGCCGCGAATGTCACAGCAAAAGCCAAAGGCAGAGCCACGATAAGCGAGAGCGTGTAGTCTGTGATCACGAGTTGCACGACATAGCCCGTATAAGCGCCCATCATGATAAACTCGCCATGCGCCATATTGATCACGCCCATCACACCAAAGGTGATTGCCAGACCAATGGCTGCGAGAAAATAAATCGACGCGAGCGAGAGCGCGTCCAGTCCTAAATCGAGCGTTTGATGCACGCCCACTTTGGTCTCGATGCCGTCAAGCGTGGCCTGCGCAGCAGAGGTGACCGCTTGAGAGGGCTCTAGGTAAACGGACACAAACCGCTCATCCTCCAAAGCCTCCGCTTGGCTTTGCGCGCCAGTCCAATCTGGGAAAAGGGCTGCATAGGTTTTGTCACGCGAGGCATCGCTATTTAGTTGATGCACAGGAATGCCAGCAACCGCACCATTTTCAACGGCTGCAACAAGCGCTGCTTTGCGTGCGTCGCGACTGACCCAAGGGCCAACAACACCCGCCGCTTGTGCCAATGCATAAGCCGCTTCCAAGGTGAAGTCGTCTTCACCGGGTGTAATGTCTCCGCCGATATTTGCATCATCTGTGACAGAGTTAATATGCTGAGGCTTGGATGCCAAAATTGGATTGAGCGCCGCGCGCGCGTCCACGCCAAGATCTCCCGAAAAGCTCTCAATCGCTGAAATACGGAGCGCCTCATCCTCTTCAAATCGAACCGTAAGCAAACGCTCTAAGCGGAGCTTTCTGAGCTTAAGTTCCGGATCTTCTTCGCCATCAATTGCGCCACGTAAGGGCAGCAAATGGCTCGCATCTGGGTCCCGCGCAATCGCATCAAGAGCGGCAATTCGATTGTCGATTAAGGGATCTGAAAGTTGAAACTGCACAAGGTAAGAGGCAATAACCCCCCGCACCCCAGAGTTTGGCTTGAGCTGTTTGAGGTCCTTCTTAACGGCCTCGCCAACGGTCTCTTGGGTTGTAAGATCAAAGAGCTGATAGGTCTTTTTGTCTTCAGTTTGCACATAGAAAAAGAGCTTGTCCTCTTTCCGCATCCAAACCTCTTTGGCGCTCCAACGCTCTAAAAACAGCTTGGCTTCAGGTAAATCCGCATCGGCAATTGCGCTCAAAACACCATCAACGGTTTTACGTGACGCTTTTTCAATGGCTTTTTGATTGTCCTGTAAAACATCCTGCAAATTTGCAGATGATGCACTCACCAAAACCAACCAAGCGAATATGGTGAAACAGACCGTCCGGAGTATCCCCAAGCCTCCAGCTCCCCTCTTTTTCTTGGCCGGAAATACTCCCGCCGGAGGCCCAAAATTTTGAACAAAATTTTGCACCAAAAAATACGAAGGCGCGCGGAATCGCGCGCCTTCTCTATTTTTTGCGATCAGTAGTTAGACTTCAGCTGAACACAGGTGTTGGTCTCAGTATTGAACATACCGCAACCAAGGGTCTGCCAGTCAGACTTGAGAACGGCAGATTCCGCGAGGAAGTCTGTCCAAGCGTCGCCGGGCACTTCAGAGGTCTGGCTGATGATATCAAACTGACCATCTTCTTGGATTTCCCCAATCAGAACTGGCTTCGCGAGGTGGTGGTTTGGCAGCATTACAGCTGTCCCGCCTGTGAGGTTCGGGAACTCTTGACCGTACATCGCTGTGCGAACGGCATCCACATCTGTGGTGCCAGCCGCTTCTACCGCGTTCACCCACATGTTGAAGCCAATGTAGTGCGCTTCCATTGGGTCGTTGGTCACACGCGCGTCGCCCATCTTGGCTTTCCAAGCGTCGATGAAGGCGGTGTTGGCGTCGGACTCAGCCGATTGGAAGTAGTTCCAAGCTGCGAGGTGACCCACGAGGTTTGTTGTATCAAGCCCAGAAAGCTCTTCTTCACCAACGGAGAAGGCCACAACAGGGATGTCATCCGCAGAAACACCAGCCGCCGCCAACTCTTTGTAAAAGCCAATGTTCGCGTCACCGTTGATGGTGGAGATCACACCAACTTTTTTACCGTCTGCGCCAAGCGCCACAACGTCCGCCACAATCTTGGACCAATCGGAGTGACCAAAAGGCGTGTAGTTTACGAAGATATCGCTTTCTGGGATGCCTTTATCCTTGAGATATTGCTCGAGGATTTTGTTGGTGGTCCGTGGGTAAACATAGTCTGTGCCCAAGAGCGCAAACTTCTCAACTTCGAGCTCTTCGAGGTAGTAATCGGTCGCAGGGATCGCCTGTTGGTTGGGCGCAGCACCGGTGTAGAACACGTTTTTGGAGCTTTCTTCGCCTTCATACTGAACAGGGTAGAAGAGCAAGCCGTTGAGCTCTTCGATCACAGGCAGCACGGATTTGCGGCTCACGGAAGTCCAGTTGCCAAAAATCACGTCCACTTCGTGCACGGTGAGAATCTCACGGGCTTTTTCAGCGAAGAGCGGCCAGTCGGACGCAGGGTCGACGACAACAGGCTCGATCTGGCAGCCAAGAACACCGCCCGCTGCGTTTTGCTCTTCGATGAGCAGTTCCATCGTGTCTTTGAGCGTGGTTTCAGA
>JBCDCE010000010.1:0-74123 GCA_039182515.1 Pseudomonadota bacterium
GCAAATGCACGTCAATCTCGCGCAACAGCTTCAACGCATCTTCATCAGAATACCGCTTCCGAGCCATCCGTAATCCCTCATGTGGCACACAAATAGTGCCACAGTTTTACCGGGCTAAGACACGCGGTCATGCCAGCTTATCTTATCGACTAGGTCCATTATTTTTGCGACGTCTTTACGGCTATCACAGCTACGTCCCTGATCTTCTGGTTTAGAGCACTTATAAATGGCGTCTTTTCGTACGAAGAAGCCGAACCTGTCACTAGAAAATCGCTGAGATCGCTGATTTGATTTTCCAAAAGCGGGTGCGGAACGATACCTCGGCCCAAGCGAACGACATGAACAGACGAAGTATCCTTGGCTTCCAAGAAACGATGTAATTCTTGGTCTGAGTTGGTAGATCTCGTTGATCTTGATGTTAGAAAGTACAGCAGGAACTTGGAATTTTCGAGCGCTTCATCAATCTGTTCGTTGAATGGGCTAGATATGCTTAACTCCTTGCGATCAAAATAGATTTTGGCGTCTCTTCCAGTTTTTGCAAGAAACTCTTTCCGGAACGTGTCTAAAAAGAAATTCTCAACCCAACGCGCCTCGATCGATCCTGCCGGCACCGATATGTAAACGTCATAGGACGGTGTGTTTGCGCTCGAAGGCTGTACGCGCGTTCGATCAGACTTGTTCCTTACCAAAAACGAGGTGTCTTTAAAGTTGGACAGAAGCAGGGTCGCAACGCGGTTGTAGCCCTGTCCGATCTGTGAGGAGCCTAAGTCGCTTGCCTCCGAAATAACTCTTGCACCATGGCTCAAGTCTGTTTGGTGGTGCAGTGCTAATCCTTCAAGAACGTCCTTGACTGAGACACCTTTCGGTCTCCAATCGTCAGTAAGGTCAGCTATGTTATCAGCGAATGTTGACATCCATATTCGGTACTCAGCTTCATTGTGTCGAGACATTCTAGAGGGAACCGGTATCACCGGAAACCTTGAACGCTCGTATTCAAGTCTTTGTCGACTACCGAGCGCTAGGCGTATGACGTCCCGAACTCCGCGCACACTCTGCTCGGTTGCTGTGAATAAAGCGACGATGATGTCTGGTAGCAATATGGTGCAAATCCCACCCGCGTCGCTTAAGCCCGTTCTACTGTCGATCAACACGAAGTCGTAGTCTTGCAGCCAGCGTTCCCGCACACTCTCTAGGAAGTCGCCTCCACCGGTTTCGAAAAACTGGTTTTGGTTAAATGTTTCAAGCAATGGATAATAGTTTTCCTCGTCGCGGCCCGAGGGTAATAAATCGAGGCTCGTCCTGCCGTCTAAGGATGACAATTTCCAAGTTTGTTCGTTGGAGTAAGACCTATCGTAAAGCATGAAGAGTAGACCCTTGCCCGAAGCGTCCACTCTAAAGTCTTGAAAGTACTCCTCAATGCCGGGCGCCTCTAAGTCCCAATCGACAACGAGAACTTTTTTCCCGCGGGATGCAAGCAGAGATGCGATGTTAGCCAGCGCCAGAGATCGGCCCACGCCGCCCTTGTATGAGTAGAATGTAATAATACTCAAATTGAAAACCTCGGCGGGTGAGTTTGCCCATTGGCGGCCGTATAAAATTCTTCATAGAATGCGTTTGCAGTTTCGTTGACCCATTCGGGTTTGAAAGCCGGAACATTCTCAATCATTTTAGCCAGGTCTGGTGCGATTTCTGACAGGCGATCATAGAGCTTTTCGTTGAGTACACTGTCTTTAGTTGTGTAGGGGTTAAAATAGTCCCTTAAATCAACTGTTTGAATGATACTCGCGTCAGACGGAATTGTTTCCCCGTCGTGGAGTTTTGCGATCATTATTGCGCCATGTGGTTTTGCGACTGTTCTTAACCCCTCGGATTCTTCGCGTGCACGCATTGTCGTGAATTCCTGAACTGTCCAGCGTCGGGTTCGATATGGTTTAGACCAAAGTGCCAACAGAACTCTTGAAGAGCCGAGCCTTTGGCCCAACTCCACCGGCCATGTACCGCCATCATCCAGTTGCGTATCGACGAAAATGCGAGGTTCTCTGGCAAGTTCAAGTTCCAGCAATTCCGCCAATTTGGGAACCAATGTGTCCTCGATCCACTTCCGAGTTCGACCGATCCTTGTGTAGCTTACAAACAAATCTAAGTCATAGTCAGGCATATGTTTTCTCTTTTGCGAAAGTGCCAGATGTGCACCTTAATCGGTTGCCGCAAAAAGCGACCTGGGGTACCTAGGTGTGCACAGTCTTACGAAAGGTGAAGATATGCAAACGGCGCTTTCATTGACACCGGATGCCAGAAGCGAAGTCGTTGAAGCTTTGAACCAAAGCATCGCCGAAGTTAGTATATGCAGAGCGCTCGCCCGTGGTTTTTCAGTGAATGTGACTGGAATGGCCAGGCGCACGTTGTCGGAGTTGTTCGCGACAATCGCTGACCGGCACTACGGTGTTGATGAGCTTAGGCTGGCTAATAGAGTTTTAGCGCTGGAATCACATGTTGAAATGACCGAAGCGTCAAGACTTAAAAGGTCAAAAATTGCAGAGCATGACGGCCATGCCGTCGACATAGAAATGATCAAAACGCTGTGTGACGCTCAATTAACCTTGGCCGAAACCTTGGCTGGAACCGCAGCAATTGCCGAGCGGCATGGCGATGGTGTGACGCAAAGCGTGTGTTGCGATATTCAAGAGCAATGCGAATTTGCTGCTGCAGAGCTCGGTGGATTTTTGCGCTGAGTAGGTGTGCAGATCTATCTCTAATCTAGGATCTGGCGTCTAGTTTTGGCGTGCACGATGCAGGGCTTGAAGTCTCTTATCTCCAAAGGTTTTCCTCTCGTCTAACGGTCTGAGGCAGCAGTTTTTCAATCCGGGATCAAACGAGGGGTTGCGGCAGTTTTTGCTTGGCAAAGCGGCTAACCGACCGGGATGAGGAAATTTCTGAAGCTCCACTCGGCGTGAATTTGCAGGTCCGCGCGTATTCCTGACTTTTTCACTTGGTTTTTCTTTAAAGAAAAATTAAGGGTGTGCTGTAGCCAATAGGAGAGCACGCTATGAACACTCGTTTCATGAGCGGCTTTGCCCTTACGCTTGCAGCAACCGTGACATTTTTCACGACAGCAACATCCGCACAGGCCGAAGCCCTGACTTTAACTGACATTGCCGGACGACAAGTGACGCTTGAAGAGCGCCCCGATAAAATTATCCTTGGGGAAGGCCGGATGATGTACGCGATCGCTGCGATCAGCGACGGCAACCCATTTAAAAACATCGTGGGTTGGAAAGACGACCTAGTCCAGTTTGATCCAGACGCCTTCCGCAAATTCAAAGCGGCATTCCCCGCTGATGCAGACCGCATGATCAATTTCGGCAACCCTTATGCTGGTGATTTCAGCATTGAAGGCGTGCTGGAAGCGGACGCCGATTTGGTTCTGCTCGACTCCGGCAATCTGTTCAAAGCCGAAGAGACAGGCTTGATCGAGAAGCTCGACAAAGCAGGTGTGCCTGTTGTGTTTATCGATTTCCGCCGCAATGCCACCGAGAACACCGTGCCATCCCTTCTAATCCTGGGCCGCATCCTGGGGGAAGAGGCAGGTGCGGCGAAGTTCATAGACTTCTACATCGCCGAAATGCGGAAGGTGACGAATATCGTTGACACCATCCCCGCCGAAGACCGTCCGCTCGTGGTGGTTGAAAACGCGGCAGGCTGGCAGCCTGATTTCTGCTGCTGGTCCTTTGGTCCATACAATTATGGTCGGTTCGTAGAACTTGCGGGAGGCAAGAACTTTGCCTCAACCCTCGCGAATGCTTATTCGGTGACCCTTTCGATGGAAGGCGTGTTGGAAGCGGACCCAGATCACGTGATCGGCACAGGTGCCAACTGGGCCGAAGCCAAGCCTGAAGTGACCTCGACGCTTCTAGGCTATGAGGGAGATCAGCTGGTCAACGCAGATAAGATTGCGGCCCTCGCGGCGCGTCCCGGCTTTAGCGAGCTGCGTGCGGTAAAAGAGGGCAACTACCACTCTATTTACCACCAGTTCTACAACTCGCCCTATCACTTCGTGGCGGTTCAGCAGATTGCCAAGTGGCTCTACCCCGACGATTTTGAGGACCTCGATCCGCAGGACACCTTTAATCGTTTGCATGCCGAGTTCATGCCATTTGAAGCCTCGGGCCAATTCTGGCTGAGTGCAGATCAAGCAACTCAATAAGCGAAAGGCCCCGCTGCACCGGTGCGGTGGGGCCATTTCCCATGACAGAGCTTACAAACACACCCAGCGTCGACACGATTGTGGGCGGCTATCGCAAACGCGCTCTTTGGCGCGTGGCGCTTGTGGTTGCCGCTGCGGTGATCCTATTCGCCACGATTGTCATTGACGTGATTACCGGCCCAGCTGACCTTGGGTTTTGGCGCGTTGTTGAAGTGATCGTGAACCCATCCGTCGCAACAGCCAAAGAAGAGGTGATCATCTGGGACCTGCGCCTACCCGTTGCCATGATGGCTGTCGTGGTTGGGGCCATGCTCGGCGTTTCGGGCGCAGAGCTTCAGACCATTCTCAACAATCCATTGGCTGAGCCCTTCACGCTGGGCCTCTCCATGGCCGCGAGTTTCGGGGCAGCTGTGGCGATCGTTTTGGGCTGGTCGGTCTTGCCGGGCGTTGGTGCGCTGTTTGTGACGGTCAATGCGTTTGTCTTTGCCATGGGGGCGTCGCTGCTTTTGTTCATGGTGACCCGGCTGCGTGGGGCGAACCCTGAGACGATGATCTTGATGGGCATCGCCATGATGTTCACATTCAATGCGCTGCTGGCCTTCCTGCAATATGGCGCATCCGAGCTGCAGTTGGCCCAGCTGATCTTTTGGCAGTTGGGGTCGCTGGCGCGGGCGACCTGGCCCAAAGTGACAATTTGCGTCGTAATCCTTTCGCTTGTTCTGCCGTACTTTC
Source organism: Pseudomonadota bacterium (assembly GCA_039182515.1). Classification (GTDB taxonomy): domain Bacteria; phylum Pseudomonadota; class Alphaproteobacteria; order Rhodobacterales; family Rhodobacteraceae; genus JBCDCE01. Next base: position 4,937 of record JBCDCE010000010.1, read on the forward strand.
TCAGCAGGTCTTGGGCGCTGACGGCGCTCAGAATGGGAGAGGACAAGGCCGCAGCCCTCGGCGTTAATGTGAACGCGCTGAGGTTGATTGTCCTGGCGGGCGTATCACTGCTCTCGGCCGTTGCTGTGTCATTTGTCGGCGCAATCGCTTTTGTAGGCCTTGTCGCACCTCATATCGCGCGCATGATTGTAGGCGAGGATCAAAGGGGGTTCTTACCCTTGTCTGCTTTGGCTGGGGCATTGATCCTGTCAGGCACCTCGATCCTGTCCAAAGCCATTACCCCAGGCATCGTTTACCCCATTGGCATGATCACGTCGCTCATCGGCATTCCGTTCTTTGTCAGCTTGATCCTCAGTCAGCGCAAAAGGCACTGGCAATGACACTTGAAGTCAGAGGTCTCAACTTTGCCTATGGCATCCGCCCCATCCTCAGAAATGCAGGGTTCGCGCCGCTAAAACCAGGGCAACTCACCGCGCTGATCGGGCCGAATGCCTCTGGGAAATCGACGCTCTTTCGATCCATCGCAGGCCTGTTGAAAGCAGACGGTACGGTGACGCTCGACGGAACAGATCTCGCCAGCTTGTCTCCCAAAGCGCGGCTCTCCAAAGTTTGCTTCATGCCGCAGTTTTTTGCCGCCAATGCGGCGCTGACCGTCTTTGATGTTGTCATGATGGCACGAAAAAATCTCAGTGGGTGGCGCGTCACTTCTGAAGATACAAACGCTGTTGCGCAGGCTCTCCATGATGCGGAGATCGGCCATTTGGCTGAAGCCTACATTAGCGAACTCTCCGGCGGCCAGGCCCAGATGGTCTCCGTTGCTCAAGCGCTTATCCGCAGTTCCGATGTATATCTCTTTGATGAGCCCACATCGGCCCTCGACCTCAATCATCAGCTCCGCGTGTTGCAGCAGATCCGCGCCGCCATTTCAAACCGCAACGCAGTTGGGATCGTTGCGCTGCACGACCTGAACCTTGCCGCTCGTTTTGCCGATCATCTGATTTTGTTGCGCCAAGGAGAAGTGCTGGCCCAAGGCGCGCCGCACGAGATCTTACGCCGCCCGGAGATCGCAGAAACCTACGGCGTTGACATCCACATCACAACTGGACCCAAGGAGGACATTGTTGTTCATGCCTATTCCAATGCTTAATCGCCGCCGTTTTACCCTGTCATTGGGGGCGCTTGCGGCCGCAACACCTCTCATGGCCAATACCAATGGGGCGCAAAGCACTGTCGTGGACCATTCTGTCATGATGCTGAATGTCGATTGCAACGACGCCAATATCGTCAATGTCTTTGAACCCGCCATCCTTCGGATTGATCCAGGCGACAGTGTGCAGTTTCTAGCAACCGACCCGAGCCACAACACAGCTTCTAAGCGCGGAATGATCCCTGAAGGCGCCGAACCTTGGAATGGCGCGGTCAATGAAGAACTTGTTCTGACGCTCACGGTGCCGGGCATTTATGGCTACCTGTGCCTGCCGCACTACGATTGGGGCATGGTTGGGCTGATTGTGGTGGGCGACGATCTCTCGAACCTCGCGCAGGTCAAGAAAGTACGCCACCCAGGGGACGCTCGCAAAAACTTCCGGTCCTTGCTCAAACAGCTCGAAGAAGGCACCGCCTAGAGTGCCCGAGCTCATCGACACATGGTCTATGGATCTGGGCGAAGAAGATGGCATGACCGATGAACACGCCTGGATCTGGCGTGAAATGATCAAGATCATCCCGCAACAAGACCTCTCATCAGCACGCGTGTTGGACATCGGTTGCAATCAGGGTGGCTTTTTGCGTTTGCTGCACGACACGCGGCCTTTTGCGTCTGGCGTCGGTGTCGATCTTGCGCGTGACCGCGTGGCGCTGGCCAATGCAGCCAAAGGCGATAGGCCCATCGCGTATTTGGCGTCCAACCATCTTAGGGACGCAGGCGATGGATTTGATTTGGCGTTCAGTCATGAAGTCATTTATTTGATCGGCGATTTGGAGGATCATGCCCGACAAGTGGCTGCGGTGCTCAAACCCGGTGGCCATTATGACGCGGTCACCTGCTGTCATGCCGACAGTCCGCTTTGGGCAATCTGGCGGCCGAAGATCGCCGCGTTCTCCCAGATCCCTGTTCCAAACCACGCGGTCGCCGACATCGTGCGTGCCTTCCGCAAAGCAGGACTTAAGGTCTCTGTCAGTCGATTTTTGGCAAATGCATTTATTCCGATAGAACCGCCGACCGAGTATTTTCCAACCGACGTAGACCGGCTGGACACCTACACACAATGGAAACTCTGCTTTCGTTGTTTCAAGCCAAACGAAATCTAGCCATCAGCTCTCACTTAGGAGTGCTTTTATACACGCCGTGCCACTTAAAGGAGCCCCGAAATATCCTCCTGCCTGCTCGCATCAATTGGAGCATGGCCAAACATATCCGAACATGAATTTCGAAGTATTGAGCAGAGACACAGGCCACCTCAGCAGCTTTTGGATTAATAGGTTGTCGTTGATGTTAAGTGGAGGCGAGTACCGGAATCGAACCGGTGTACACGGATTTGCAATCCGCTGCGTCACCACTCCGCCAACTCGCCGCCATGGTGCCTGACGCGGCATAGAGCATGGCGTTTCGTCGCGCAAGGCGGATTCACGGTGTTTCAGGAATTCGAAGCATTGCAACGCGCCAATGTGGTATGGCACACAACCTCGTAAGCGTTGGAGAGGGATCGACCCATGAATGACAATCAGCAAAGCTTCGCGGTCCGTCGGGAAATGATGGTGGACACGCAAGTGCGACCTTCAGATGTCACAAAATTTCCTATCATTGACGCGATGCTGACCATTCCGCGCGAGCGGTTTGTGCCTGATAGCCTGCGCGAAGCGGCCTACCTCGGGGACCACTTGCCCTTGGGAGACGGGCGCGTTTTGCTCGACGCCCGAACGTTTGGCAAAATGTTGGATGCTTTGGATATTCAAGACAGTGATCTCGTGCTCGACTTGGGCTGTGGCCTTGGCTACTCGAGCGCGGTTTTGGGGCGCATGGCGGAAGCTGTTGTGGCCATTGAAGATGAAGCAGACTGGGTCAGTGACGCGCAATCTATGCTGAGTGAAGTGGGTATAGACAATGTGGCCGTCATCGAAGGCGCGCTGGCGATGGGTGCCTCACAACACGGGCCCTTTGACGCGATCATCTTGCAAGGCGCGGTAGATGAGATCCCGCCCCAGCTGATAGATCAGCTCAAGGAAGACGGCCGGATCATCGCGATTTTTCGTGTTGGGAACGCGGGGGCTGCACGCTTGGGGACAAAATCTGGTGGGCGTGTTTCATGGCGTTGGGAGTTTGACGCAACAGCACCACTTTTGAACGGTTTTGAAAAAACCCAAGCCTTTACTTTTTAATTACCAATCAAGGGTGTACAGGTAGACGCAGCGGTTTACTTTACTGCTGCGCTGGATTTATGCGCTGATTCGATAATTGAGAGGATTTTGCATGGGTTATTTTCGCAAGTCTTGTGCCATGGTTACCTTGGCTTTCGGAGTTGCTTTGTCAGGCACTGCGCCGCTGACAGCTGAGACTTTGAAAGACGCATTGCGCAATGCCTATCGTCACTCTGGATTGCTCGAACAACAGCGCGCCTTGCTGCGTGCTGCGGATGAAGATGTCGCGCAAGCGCTTGCTGCGCTGCGACCGATTATTTCAGCGCAGGCCAACGCAAGCTACGCCAATACGGTGTTAACCGATGACTACAACTACTCTGGCTCTGTCGCACTCTCTGCCTCACTAACGCTTCTTGATGGTGGGCAATCCAAGCTTGCGATTGACTCGGCCAAAGAGTCCGTCTTAGCCACACGCGAGAGCCTAGTATCAGTTGAACAACAGGTTCTGCTGCGTGCGGTCAACGCCTTTTTAGAAGTGCGGCGTCAGAGCGAATTTGTGGCCCTGCGCCAAAACGGGGTGCGCTTGATTACTGAAGAACTTCGCGCCGCGCGCGACCGTTTCGAAGTGGGCGAGGTCACACGGACAGATGTTGCACTGGCCGAAGCGCGCCTTGCAGCCTCGCGCTCGTCATTAGCAGCCGCTCAGGGTGGACTGGCCCAAGCAAGGGAGGAATACCGTGCGGCTGTGGGCCGGAGTCCCGGACGTCTCAGCACGCTTCCAACCCAACCGCGCATTCCATCCTCTCAATCCGCGGCTGCCTCGCAAGCAGAGCAACGGCATCCCGATGTGCTTGCTGCAAAGCGCAATGTCAAAATCGCTGATCTCAATACAATGCGCGCGCAGGCCGCCATGCGTGGCACGTTGAGCCTAAACGGTAGCGTAAGCATCAATGACGATTTTGACGGAACCGAAAGCATCGGCCTTCAGTATTCACAACCGCTGTATCAGGGTGGTCGTTTGTCATCATTGGCACGTCAAGCTCAGCAAAGGGCTGCGGCGAGCCGTGCAGGGCTGCATCTCACACTGCACAACATTCGCCAAGGCGTTGGCAATGCTTATGCGTCTTTGGCCGTTGCGCGCGCCACTAAGATGGCAACAAACGAGCAAGTCCGCGCGGCGGACACGGCCTTTCAGGGCGTACGGGAAGAGGCGACCCTAGGCTCACGGACCACACTTGATGTGCTCGATGCTGAACAAGAATTGCTTGATGCGCGCACTCAGCGTGTTTCCGCTGTGATCGATGAACAAGCCGCCGTCTATCAAGCGCTCGCTTCTATGGGTCTCATGACAGCCGATTATTTGAACCTCGGCATCGCAACCTATGACCCTGCCGCCTACTATAACCTGGTAAAAACCGGTCCAACCAAACGCTCAGCGCAAGGCCAACAATTGGACCGTGTGCTCAAAGCCCTCGGAAAAGAGTAAAATCGAGCCTTTGTGTTGTTTGATGCGCCGTTAGGCTTTAGGCTCTGCACAACGGGCTGAAAGCTGAGAGCAGGAACGGCACATGGCAGACTACGTGGCACCTTCGGACATGGAAGATGTATTGTCTTCTATTCGCAGGCTTGTGTCGCAGGATGCAGGGCTCAAGCGCAAGCCTGTTGACGAAACAAATTTCGACGGGCAGGCGGCCAACGATGGTTCGGAATCCGCTCTTGGCGACGACGAGGGTGAGCCTAAATCCTCAATCGAAAAGCGCGAGGCTCGGAATTTTTCGCGGGATGACCAGGGTCGTTTGATCCTAACGCAAGACCATCGCGTTTTGCCTGCAGCGAGCTTTTCAGAAACGCCTTCTTCAGAAGCCGAACCGGGTTCATCGTTTGAGTCAGCTCTGGCTCCAACACCCGATGAGACGGTGGTTCCTCATTTCGCATTTGGCACAGAGCCCATTGGGAAAGGCGCATGGCTTGGCATTGCCCCGCTCGCAGACGGCCTTTCTCAAAAGCCCGCTGAAAGTGAGGTTGAGCCGCTGTCGGGAATGCCGCAGGCCTTGGACACAGACGAAGCCTCAAGCGCAGACGTTGAGCATTTTGACGATAGTCCTCTTGAGGAAACAGAGGTAACTGACGCAGATGCAGAGCTAGTGGATGCGCCATGGTCGCTTGAAAGCGACGGCGAAGCATTGCCGGAGATTGCACCGGTTGAGCGCAGTTTTGACACTGCAGCAGAACGCGCAAGCCTTCTGGAAGTCATTACCGGTGGGCGTATGGCGCAAGACGAGGGGGAGGCTTTTGAAGAAGACGACAAAAGCAACACAAATGCCCCCTGGGACTCCGATACAGAGTTTCGGTCAGGTCGGAGACTGAACTGGGCGGATTTTGTCGATCCTCAAAGCACAAGTGCATCAGATGCTGAAACTGGAGACTCTGAGGCCGGAGCGATAGACGGACCGATTGTACTCGATCACACGGATGGTGATGAGATCCGCCAAGTCACAGAGTCTGCTCAGGCAGCACTGGCGGAACTTGAGGTCGATCAAATGGAAGAGGCGGCTGACCAAGTGGCCGACCTGCATCTCAGCAATGCGGCCGAAGACATTGAGGCCTATGACGCGGATGTCTCTGCGCCCGAAGACCCTGAACAAACCCCTGAACAAATCGCTGAACAAGTCGATGCTGAAGATGACACCATTGCAGCGTTGATGGCGGCTCAAGCGGTGCCGCCTGCTGTGGAGACACCCGTGCAGAGCCATGCGTCAGACCTCGCAGATTTGCCAGAAGTAGAGCTTGGCGACAGGTCTTCGGACCTAGATCCATCCGCCCCAGAGATTGATCTGAATACCGATAGCTTTGAGTTCGAGCCCAAGACTTTGGCGACAGTAGCTCTCGTTCCAACCGTTATGGAAGAAGTTCGGGCGCGCAGCGATGCTCCAGTTGCGAAGGTTGACGAGGCGCAGTTACAAGCTGTTGTCGGAAAGATCGTTCGCCAAGAGCTGCAAGGTGTTTTGGGGGAGCGCATCACGCGTAACGTGCGCAAACTTGTACGGCGCGAGATACAGCGCGCTTTTACATCTCGGGACTTGGACTGAGCTCACGGCTCAAAGGTCTACATCGCGGGCCATCGCCAACAAAGCTGCAATATCGAGATGGGCGCGCAGATGGTTTGCCAAAGTGTCTAGGGTGTCTTCTACCTGCTGCGCGTAGTTGAGGCGGCTGTTTTGCCCACCCAACTCTTTGAGCATTTTGCTGCGCGCCGCGTCGCTCTCAAAAAGTCCGTGAATATAACAACCGCGCACCTGTCCTGAGGGGTCCGTGGCGCCTTCCATCCGCCCATCCTCTAAAGTGATCCAAGCCCGCTCTGTATCTGGCCCATCGGTTTGACCAATATGGATTTCATAGCCCGTGAGAGCAGGGCCTTGAGCACCACGTGGAGCCAAAGAGCCAGTGACCATGCGCAATTCTTTGCGCGGCGTCATTTTTGTACGGACATTAAGCAATCCAAGGCCCGGGACGGACTGAGCTGGCCCTTCAATGCCATCCGGGTCCGCAATTTCTTGGCCAAGCATTTGATACCCGCCACAAATCCCCAACACAGCTCCTCCGCGCCGCACATGCGCTTTGATATCAATGTCCCATCCTTGAGCACACAGATGAGCGAGATCGCCTATGGTGGATTTGCTGCCTGGCAAGAGCACGAGGTCAGCGTCTGCGGGGAGGGGCTGGCCTGCTGGAATGAAACTGACGCGCAGGTTTGGCTCAGATGAAAGCGGATCAAGATCGTCAAAATTTGCAATGCGCGAGATCTGCGGCACCACAACATGTAAGCCGCTACCTGGACGCGAGGTCAAATCCATGCTGTCTTCTGCTGGCAATTTCCAGGCGTCCGAAAACCAGGGCACAATCCCTAGGTTTGGCCAGCCCGTATGCTCTGTTATGGCCTTGGCACCCTCCGCAAAGAGGCTCGTGTCGCCACGAAATTTGTTTATGGCAAAGCCTGTTATACGCGCTTCGTCTCCATGTGTGAGCACTTTGTGAGTGCCCACAAGCTGGGCAATAACGCCGCCACGATCAATATCGCCAATCAGAACCACAGGAACGCCCGCGGCTTCCGCAAAGCCCATATTGGCAATGTCGCCTTCGCGCAAATTAATCTCAGCGGGGCTGCCAGCCCCCTCCACCAAAATCAGATCATGTGCCTTGGCCAAACGCTTATAGCTTTCCAGAACAGGCCCCATCAGCTCGGCTTTTCGGCTGCCGTATTCCTTGGCTCTGAGCGTGGCGAACCGTTTGCCTTGGACGATCACTTGGGAGCCCGTGTCGGTTTCGGGTTTGAGGAGAACGGGGTTCATATCTGTGTGCGGCGCGCAGCCTGCCGCACGCGCTTGCAGCGCCTGGGCGCGGCCAATCTCGCCACCATCCACCGTAACGGCCGCATTGTTCGACATATTCTGCGGCTTGAACGGGGCCACGCGCAGCCCGTCTTGCGCAAAAACGCGCGCCAAACCGGCAACCAACATGGATTTACCAACGTTTGATCCTGCTCCTTGGATCATGAGCGCTTTTGGCGGTCGATTTGCCATTGTCCCTCCGTGATTTCGCCCTTCCTATAGGGGAGTAATTGCGGGGGAAAGCGCGATGAACACACCGGCCCATTTGATTTTTGGCATGGCGGCTTTTGGCAAGCCCAAGTCGACACGGGTCACACTGGCTGCTCTCTTGGGAGCGATGGCCCCAGATCTGTCGCTCTATTTGATGGCCGGAACCTCAATTTTCCTTCTGGGGATCGATCCCCAAGTGGTGTTTGACCAGCTCTATTTCTCAGAAGCTTGGCAGCTTGTGTTTAAGATCGACAATAGTTTTATTTTATGGGGGATTGGCCTTGGGTTGGCGACAATGCTCGGGAAAACCTGGGCTATCGCCTTATGCGGCGCAGCTCTTTTGCATATCGCGTTTGATTTTCCCCTCCACCATGATGATGGCCGGGCGCATTTCTGGCCCTTGAGCAACTGGGTTTTTGAAAGCCCCGTGAGCTATTGGGACCGCAACCATCACGCTGGATGGGTTGCGCCCATCGAATTTGCCGTGACGGTGGGACTGGTCGTTTGGATGTGGCGGAGATTTAAAGAAGTTTGGGCACGCATTACGCTCGCCGCGCTCTTGGCAATGCAGACCTTCCCGGTTTTCATGTGGGTCTTCGTCTTTGCCCAATAAAAAACGGTCCTTACCGTCTCGGCAAGAACCGCTTTTTAATCTTGTTCTGAGGGCCTTAAGCGGCTTCTGCTTCTGCTTCTGCTTCCGCTGCAGCAGCAGCATTGCGGCGCTCGCTCTCTTCGCGGCTCAGCGCCACGGATGTCCGTACACCTTTGCCAACGAACTCCATGAGGCCGTCGACGACCCGCTCGTTGGGGTCAATGCCCGCACAAGTTAAAACTTCGCGCCCATCGCGCGAGCGTGCCCAGCGGGCTATTTGTTCTGGACCGTTGCCGTATTTCTTGTCATCTGCAATCGCGTCGTCTAACGCGGCAAGCACAACTGCCGCGAAAAGTTTCCGCGCCCGGTTGCCTTGTTCATTGTTGAATGCGGTGCCATCAACGAAATCGCGCATCTCGCCTCCTATTGTTTTCTTTTGGGTCTGGCGTGGGGGCCAATATGACGGGTTTATGTCGATTCGGGGAAGCGTTTTTTGCATGACTGCTATGCGCTCTGAGCATAAATCCCCGGTATTATGACCTTCATATGGTTGGCTTGCCTCTGTTTCGCCCCCAATATATAGGCTGCGTCACAAAGCTTTCAACATTTCGCCAAGGTTTCGCCACATGCCAAAGATCAACGGAAACGAGATCAAGCCCGGAAACGTGCTAGAGCACAACGGAGGCCTTTGGGCTGCTGTCAAGGTGGATCATGTTAAACCCGGCAAAGGTGGGGCTTTTGCGCAAGTCGAAATGAAGAACCTACGCAACGGTTCAAAGCTGAACGAACGCTTCCGCTCAGCGGATAAAGTAGAGCGGGTCCGGCTCGAACAAAAAGACCAGCAGTTTCTCTATGAGAGCGATGGCATGTTGGTCTTTATGGACTCCGAAACCTACGAGCAAATCGAACTGCCCGCAGACCTTTTGGGCGAGCGGCGCCCGTTTTTGCAGGACGGCATGACGATCCAAGTAGAGTTTTACGAAGAAGAAGCGCTCAATGCTTCGCTACCGCAGAAAGTGACCTGCAAAGTGGTTGAGACGGAGCCTGTCGTCAAAGGCCAGACCGCTGCAAATTCCTTCAAGCCTGCCATTCTCGACAATGGCGTCAAGGTGATGGTGCCGCCGTTTGTTGGCCAAGATGAAGAGATCATCGTCAATACTGAAACCATGGACTACGCAGAGCGCGCCTAAAGCGTTATGCGAAAAACCTGAATCACCTAACGCTGCCTGAAACCTTTGGTTTCAACGCGTTAGCTGATACTCGATGTCTCAGATATTTCGTCAAACGCTATAATCCTTTTGCTTGGCGTCTCGTGCACTTGCTCGTCGTCGCATCCCGAGGTCAACCGTGCGGCTCAATTGGGCCGTCGTCTTTTACAGCTTGCATAGAAACATGGGTCGATGTGGCCGCTACGAAAGGTAGCGTTGAGATCGTCTCTCCCAAGACCTGCCGATAACTTTGAATGTCGCGGGAACGGACTTTCAATAAGTAATCGAAAGCTCCCGCGATCATATGGCATTGCTCGATTTCTGGCACGCCTTGGACAGCCTCATTGAAAGCCGACAGGGCTTTCTCTGTGGTGTCGCGCAGTCGCACTTCGACAAAGGCAACATGCTCAAGGCCAAGTTTTCCGGGATCGAGTATGGCGCGAAAGCCTTTGATGTGACCACTGGCAATCAAGCGTTTCAGTCGGACCTGACAGGGACTTTTGGACAGTCCAACTTCATTCGCCAAATCTGTGACACTCATGCGACCAGCCCCTGACAAAATGCGGATAATCGCGTTGTCAAAGCGGTCTAATGTTTCGTTATCGTTTGTGTTTACGCTCATTTTATGGGGAATTATTAGTTTTTTCGGGAACTAATATGCATATAGACTTATTTTTCAGGAAATACAACTTTCTAAATTGAGGTAATGTTAAGTGCGCCTGCCAAGCGGGCTTTCTTGAGTTTCACCCAATCCGGAGGTCGCAATGGACTTGCAAGCATACCGCGCCCGCATTCGAAATGATCACAGGGCTGACGAAGAAGAGTTTGTCAAAGCGCTGCTGGAGCACGCTCCTCGCAAAGCCCTGCGGCAAGCAGCGGAGCACAAAGCCGCCCTTTGGGTCACAGCTTTGCGCGAAGCGGGCGACACCGGCATGATGGACAGTTTTCTGGCGGAATACGGCCTCTCGACCCGTGAAGGCGTTGCCTTGATGTGTTTGGCAGAAGCTTTGCTCAGAGTGCCCGATGCTAAGACCATGGACGCTCTGATCGAGGACAAAATTGCCCCTTCCGATTGGGGCAAGCACCTCGGCCACTCGAGCTCATCGCTCGTGAATGCCTCAACCTGGGCTTTGATGCTCACGGGCAAAGTGTTGCAAGACGGTGAAGGTATGGCGGGTGTTCTCACAGGCGCTGTGCGCCGCATGGGTGAGCCGGTTATTCGCAGCGCTGTAACCCGCGCGATGCGCGAAATGGGCCGTCAATTTGTGCTTGGCGAAACCATCGATAAGGCCTTCGAAAATGGCGCTGAAAAAGCCAGCAAAGGCTATAGCTTTTCGTTTGATATGCTGGGCGAAGCGGCGATGACGCAAGCAGATGCAGACGCCTATATGCAGGCTTATGGCGATGCCATTGCACGGCTTGCCAAACGCGCGCACGGTTCAGATCCGAGGGAAAACCCTGGAATATCAATCAAGCTTTCTGCGCTCCACCCTCGCTATGAGGAGGCGCAAAGAGATCGAGTTATGACCGAGCTGGTGCCGCGCGTCCTTGAGCTAACGCAGGCCGCGGCGCGTGCTGGGCTCGGGCTCAATATTGATGCGGAAGAAGCAGATCGTCTCGAGATTTCGCTGGATGTTATTCAAGCCGTTCTGAGTGATCCGTCTCTGGTAGGCTGGACAGGGTTTGGCGTTGTCGTTCAGGCCTATTCGAAACGGGCTCTTGGCGTTATCGACTGGCTCTATGCTTTGGCCGAAGCACTGGATCGGCGCATAATGGTCCGGCTTGTGAAGGGGGCGTACTGGGACAGTGAAATTAAGCACGCTCAAACAGAAGGCTTATCCGGCTTTCCTGTCTTTACGCGTAAATCGGCAACAGATGTGAGCTACGGTGTCTGTGCTGCCCGTCTCATGTCTTTAACAGACCGGATCTATCCGCAGTTTGCCACGCACAATGCCCACACAATGGCGCTGGTGCTCGAGCTCGCAGGCGGGAGAGGCGATTTTGAGTTTCAGCGTTTGCACGGCATGGGTGAGGCTCTGCACGACGCGGTTAAGGGTGAAACTGGGGTCAGGGACCGGATCTACGCACCCGTTGGTGCTCATCGCGATTTGTTGGCCTATCTTGTCAGGCGGCTTTTAGAAAACGGTGCGAATTCGAGTTTTGTTAACCAAATCGTGGATGCTGATGTGCCTGTCTCTGATGTTGTCGCGGATCCATTTGAAGATTTGCTACCTTGGGTTCCGGTTGAGGCTGTGGTGCCTCCCGCTCATATTTTTGGAGTACGTGCCAACGCGCGTGGCTTCGATCTGAGCGATCCTGTGAGTTTGGCAGCAATAGAGGCTGCACGCGCGCCATGGGCAGAGGCAATCTGGAAGGCTGGTGCTGAATGGTCAGGCGATTGGCGAGATGTTCGCGCGCCGAGTGACGGGTCTTTGGTCGGTCGTGTGCGCTTTGCGAGTGCAAAAGAAGCCGAAGCCGCGCGGGACAAAGTTGCAGATTGGACCGCGGACACGACGACCCGCGCGCGAGTGTTGCGCCGCGCGGCAGATGTTTACGAAGAAAACTACGGTGAGCTCTTTGCTCTGCTTGCGCGAGAAGCTGGCAAAAGCATGATAGACGCTGTCGCAGAGCTGCGTGAGGCGGTGGATTTCTTACGCTACTACGCAGATCAAGCGGAGAGCCTGTCTGGTCCAGCGCGCGGAAAGGTTGCCGCCATTAGTCCCTGGAACTTCCCTTTGGCCATTTTCACCGGCCAAATTGCGGCGGCTTTGGCCGTTGGGAATGGCGTTGTGGCGAAACCGGCGGAGTCCACAGGCTTGGTTGCGTCTCGGGCGGTGGATTTCTTGCACCAGGCTGGCGTGCCGCTGGCATCGCTCCGTTTGGTGCATGGCGCAGGCCATATCGTAGGGTCAGTGCTGAGTGCAAAAGTAGATGCAATGTGCTTCACGGGCTCTACGCAGACCGCGCAGGCAATCAATCGCGCAATGGCCCAAAACGCCGCCCCAACTGCGCCGATGATCGCAGAAACCGGTGGGCTCAACGCGATGATCGTCGACAGCACAGCCCTCCCGGAACAAGCCGTGCGCGATGTTGTGGCGTCTGCTTTTCAATCTGCAGGTCAGCGCTGCTCCGCGGCGCGCATCTTATACGTTCAAGAGGATGTGGCGGAGACATTCGCAACCATGCTCATGGGGGCCATGGACGAATTACATCTGGGCGATCCTTGGCACTTGAAAACAGACGTCGGCCCTGTGATCGACGCTTCCGCCAAGTCAAAAATTGAGCGGCATATTGCATCAGCGGAAAAAGACGGGCGTCTCTTAAAGCGCCTGGACGCACCCCAAACTGGGACCTTCGTAGGGCCTGCTTTGATCTCTGTATCGGGCATTGACGCGCTTAAAGAGGAGATTTTTGGCCCGGTTTTGCATCTTGCGACCTTTAAGGTCTCTGAACTCAGTCAGGTCACGCAGGCCATAAATAACGCGGGCTACGGGCTCACCTTTGGCATCCAAAGCCGGATCGATGATCGCGTGGAAACGGTGACACGTGCAATCAAAGCGGGCAATCTTTATGTAAATCGCAACCAGATCGGTGCGGTGGTTGGCAGCCAGCCCTTCGGCGGCTCTGGCCTATCAGGAACGGGCCCAAAGGCGGGCGGTCCCCGCTATCTCAAGAGATTTTTGAAGCCGCTTCGGGAGATTTTGCCTGAGCAATCCACCATTCCCAGCAATCGAAATGTGCAGGCTGAAATTGAGCACGCGCAAGCACAAGGGATGCGCGAGATTGGGAGAGCAGAATTGCCCGGCCCAACAGGCGAGTCAAACCTATGGAGTTTGGAAGGGCGCGGTGTGATCCTAGCTCTTGGCCCAACAGAAGCTGTCGCGCGGCGTCAGGCGGCAGCGATTGAGGGGGCTGGAGCGCGAGCGGTCATGGCTCCCGATCTCTCTGTTGATGCTGTTGCTCACTTGAGCGGAATGGCGGGCGTTGTGTGCTTTGCGCCGGACGTGGATCTCTGCAAATTGCGCCAGGCTCTGGCGGCGCGAGATGGCGCGCTTGTGCCTCTCTTTGCGGAAGCGGATTTTGCGACCTGGTGCAGTCAGGAACGGCATATGTGCATCGACACAACGGCGTCCGGCGGCAATGCGGCGCTCTTGGCAGCCGTCGGTTAATACACCTCCCCCCTTCAGTTAACTTAAATGCGAAGGATTTTTGCCGTCACTGACCAAAGTTTCTAAACCGACTCGCCTTACAATAAAGGGTGGTAGGGAGAGGGCTGCTTCGGGCCGTTAAGGAAGTGTAAAGTGTTCGGCTCTCGCAAGGCACCGCAATAAAACGGTCTTTTAACAACTCAAAAGACTTGCGCGCGTTTTCTGCGCGCAAGGCTCCTTAATCGTATTTGGTCCAAAAGAGGCTCTGATGCCTTCTAACCCAATTCGCCCAGCCGCTCGAGTGCATCGCGCACAACCCGCGCCTCGCTCTCTCGTGCAGTCAAATTGACTTTGGCTTCTGCGACCACCTCCGCAGGCGCGGAGGCAACAAATTTAGGGTTGTTCACCCTGCCTTTGAGCCCGCCGATTTCTTTTTCAAGCTTGCCGAGGTTCTTTTCCAGGCGCGCTTTTTCTTTTGCCACATCGATGATGTCTGCCAAAGGCAAAGCAAAGCTCGCGCTGCCAGCATTCACGGCAATCGCGCCTTTGGGCGCTGTCTCTGCTTCGATGAGATCTTCCACGCGGGCCAAGCGTTGAATGAGCGCTTTGTTGTTGGCAAGGCGCCCTTGGGTTTCTGGATCTAGGCCCACCCCCACAACGGGGATCTTTGCGGACGCTGGAACATTCATCTGAGCCCGCGCTGAACGAATAGCTTCGATAAAGCTAATCACCCAGTTCATCTCTGCGTCCGCTTTAGCGTCAAGTATCTCCGCGCTTGTGTAGCTGGGCCATGCCGCCAGCATCAGCTTTTGCCCCTGACGGTCCGTGAGCTTTTCCCAAAGTTCCTCGGTCACAAACGGCATGATTGGATGCAAAAGGATCAAGCACTGATCGAGCACCCAAGCCATGACGGATTGGCATTCTTGTTTTGCGGCCGCATCCTCGCCTTGTAAGAGCGGTTTCGAGAATTCAACGTACCAGTCGCAGACCTTACCCCAGACAAAGGCATAGAGTGCGTTGGCCGCATCGTTAAAACGGTAAGCGGCGAGCGCCGCATCCACCTCTTCGCGCACCTTTGCGGTCTCGCCCAAGATCCATTTGTTCACTGTGTGGGTCGCCGTTGGAGTGCCTGCGTTTTCATAAACCTCGTTCATCTCCGCAAAGCGGCAAGCATTCCAAAGCTTGGTGCCGAAGTTGCGATAGCCCGCAACACGGTCTTTCGACAGCTTGAGATCGCGGCCCATGGCAGCCATGGCTGTGAGCGTGAAGCGCACAGCATCCGCGCCAAACTCGTCGATCAAGGTGAGAGGGTCGATCACATTGCCCAAGGATTTGGACATCTTCTGACCCTTCTCATCGCGCACAAGCGCGTGGACGTAGACCGTATCAAACGGCTTTTGATCCACCATGGCGTATTGCATCATCATCATCCGGGCGACCCAGAAAAAGATGATGTCAAACCCCGTTACTAGCGTGTTGGTGGGGAAGTACTTCTTCAGTTCTTCGGTCTCTTCGGGCCAGCCGAGAGTGCCCAGTGGCCAGAGGCCAGAGGAGAACCAGGTGTCGAGGACGTCGGGGTCGCGGCGCAAAACGATTGTCGACGAGGAAGTTATATTTTCTTTGGAAGCAGACAGGGAAACAGTATCGACGTTCAACGCATCCAAAACGATATTATCAGCGTCTGACTCGAGCATTCGGTCCGTGACAACCAATCGACGCTTAGGAAAATAGTCGTTCCATGCGGTGTTGAACGCTTCTTGTTCAGTTTCCGCGCAATATGTCTTTCCGGTGAAAACCTCTTCACCATCCACATATTCCATCGCATACCAAACTGGAACCTGATGCCCCCACCAGAGTTGTCGCGAGATGCACCAAGGCTCAATGTTTTCCAGCCAGTGGAAATACACTTTTTCGTCCCGTTCGGGCAGGATTTTGGTCTCGCCATTGCGCACGGCGTCAATTGCGGGTTGCACAATTCGAACGGCATCGACGAACCATTGGTCTGTGAGCATGGGTTCTATGACAGTTTTCGAACGATCGCCGAAAGGCTGCATGATTGGTTTGTTCTCAACCAATGGCCGCGTCTCGGTGGTCTCTTCACCGGTTTCTTTGTCGGTCTTGGTCACGGTTTCCTCGACCGCGAGACCCTCAGCAGTGATCTCTTCGACAACCTTTTTGCGCGCCTCAAAGCGATCAAGGCCGCGATATGCGTCTGGCACCAAGTTGATCTGGTCCACTTCCGCCTCTGACATCTGAGCACCATCCCGAAGCGCCGTCGCTTTGGCAGCGCTTTCTTCGTACCTGAGGCCATCTGCGCGCATGGCGGCGACCGTGTCCATCAGGCGGTAGAGCGGGATGCCGTTGCGTTTGGCGACGCCGTAGTCGTTGAAGTCATGCGCACCTGTGATCTTCACCGCACCTGAGCCGAAGTCGGGATCGGGATATTCATCGGTGATGATCGGGATCAGGCGGCGCTGCTCTTTTGGACCAACGGGAATTTCGCAAAGCGCGCCCACGATCGGCGCATAGCGTGCGTCATCTGGATGTACCGCGACTGCACCATCCCCAAGCATCGTCTCGGGCCGTGTCGTGGCGATGGAGATGTAATCCCGCGTCTCTTCCAAAGTGATGTTGCCGTCTTCATCCTTCTCGACGTAGGTGTAGGTTTTGCCGCCAGCCAAGGGGTATTTGAAGTGCCACATGTGGCCTGGGGTCTCGATGTTTTCGACCTCCAGATCAGAAATGGCGGTTTCAAATTTCGGATCCCAATTCACCAGCCGTTTGCCGCGATAGATGATCCCGTCGTTATACATATCAACGAAGGCCTTCATCACAGCGGCGTGGAAATCGGGCGAGTTCTCGTGGCCTTCGCGGCTATCGCCGGGCGCACCCGCCATGGTGAAAGCGTTGCGCGACCAATCACAAGAGGCGCCAAGCCGCTTCAATTGCTCGATGATCGTGCCGCCGGATTTCTTTTTCTGCTCCCAGACGAGATCAACAAATTCTTCGCGGCTAAAATCAGTGCGGCGACGGTTGGTCTGCGCCAATTCACGCTCCACAACCATCTGCGTGGCGATGCCCGCATGGTCTTGGCCCGGCTGCCAAAGCGTGTCGAAACCGCGCATCCGGTGCCAGCGCACGAGGATATCTTGCAACGTGTTGTTAAAGGCGTGACCCATGTGCAGCGAGCCCGTCACATTGGGCGGAGGGATCATAATGCAAAAGGTCTCTGCGCGCCGCGCACCGACGCCCGCTTTGAAGCAACCCGCTTCGTCCCAGGCCTTGTATAGCCGGGTCTCTGCTTCGCTTGCATTGAAGGTCTTTTCCATCGCCATGGATTATCGTCCCGCTGAGAGTATCTGGAGCGCTGATGTAGCCTTTCTCAAAGCCAAGGGAAAGTGGTCAATCCTCGGAATTGCCCTTTGAATTCCTTAGTCTGATCCGTTGAATTGGCTAAGCGAAGGCATGGCTTATCGCTATTACAAACCGCCTATCCGTTTGTCGCGCCTGTTTGTCCGTTTGGGCGGGCTCTGGGTGCTCGTGGCGGGTGTGCTTATGATGATCGGGTTTCTGTGGTTGGGAGCCAGCTACGATCATGGCGCAACTTTTCAAAACAGCGCAGTTGCCACCGAAGCCACAGTCGTGCGCCGTGACATAGATCGGGGGTCAGGGAATGAGTGGGACAAGCACTATCTGTTCTTGGACTTTGACACCTCTAAAGGCCGCGAAGAAAACGTGCGCAAAAAAGTCTCTCGGAGCAAATATCGCGAGTTTAAGCGCGGTGCGACCGTCACCGTTTACTACCTTGAAAAAAATCCGCGCAGTTTTCAGTTCTCGCGCAAAGCCCCCACCAACAGAGCGCGTTGGATGCAAGTTGCCATCGCCATCCTGGCCCCGCTTTGGCTCATGTGGCTTTGGCTCGCTGGGCGAAACACGATTGATGGGTATTTGGCTGTGCGGCATGGGCCTGCCTTAAACGGGCGCGTTTCTGGCGCTAAGGTTGTCGGAGAACTGAACAAAAAACCTTTTTTGTACAGGATCACGTGGTGGGCTGAAGATGGCCGGCGCGGCACGAGTTTGCTTACAGGTAAAATTGCCTTGCTTAAGTTTCCGAAAGACACGGAAATCCTTCTGTTTCGCGGCAAAAGACGTGATTGGTGGGCAGACGACGTCGGGACACGCAACAAGCACGCCGGTGTTCCAGGGGTTCCGGGCCGTTCCAAACGCATTTGATGCTGCGCCCTTACGCTCAAATGACGCGTTTCGCGGGATGGACATGGAGGCGAAAACTCCTAGTGTCCGCTTAAGCACAGCAGCCAGCCTTTTAGGCCCGCATTCGCCAGGAGCGCACCTATGGAGACCTTCGGAAAAAGCCAATCTGTGACCCGTAAAGAGGACCTGCGGTTTTTAACCGGGGCAGGGCGCTACATAGATGACATTGCGCCTGACACCGCGTTCCACGCCTATTTTTTGCGATCAAGTTTTGCGCATGGCGAAATCACCGAACTCGATGTGAGTGATGCGCGTGAGGCAGAGGGTGTGCAGGCCGTTTTCACGGCCGAAGACCTTGAAGCCCAGGGCCTTAAGCTCAACATCGGTGCTACGGTTTTGGAAAATCGGGATGGGAGCAAAGCAGCCAACCCCTCGCGTCCAGCGATTGCCAAGGGGCGTGTGCGGTTTGTTGGAGAGCCCGTTGCGGTGATTGTGGCGAATACGCTCGATCAAGCGCGCGATGCAGCCGAGCTCATCCTGTTTGATGTGGATGAACTCCCCGCCAAGACAGATCTTGCTCTGGGCGGTCCCGAAATACATCCTGAGGCGCCGCAGAACCGCGTATTCGATTGGGACATGGGCGACGCTGAGGTGTTTCAAGCGGCTTATGACAGCGCTGTCCACAAATTGGACGTTGTGGTGGAAGACAACCGGGTGATCGCGGCCTCTATGGAGCCCCGCGGCTGTTATGCTGAATTGGAAGGCGACCGGCTACACTTTGCGTATAATGGGCAAGGGGTCTGGGGCGAAAAAGATAATATTGCCAAAGCTTTAGGGATGAAGCCTGAAGACATACGAGTGACCAACCCTGATGTTGGCGGTGGGTTTGGCATGAAAGCCATGACGTATCCGGAATACCGTGTGATCGCCCATTTGGCCCGTCATCTCGCAAATCCTGTGCGTTGGATGTCAGATCGGTCTGAGGCCATGCTCACCGACAATGCGGGTCGTGATCTCGTCTCGACGATCAAGATGGGTTTTGACGAGAGCTATAAGCTCGTGGCGTATTCGGTGGACACACTTGCCAATATGGGCGCGTATAACTCCGCTTACGCCCAGCCCATTCAAACGCAGCTTTTCTCCAAAGTTTTGACGGGCGTTTACGACGTACAAGCCGCTTATCTGGCGGTGCAGGGAGTCTATACCAACACCACTCAAGTGGACGCTTATCGCGGCGCAGGACGCCCTGAGGCGATCTACGTGCTTGAGCGGGCGATGGACTACGCCGCCCGTAAATTTGGGATTGATCCTTGGGATTTACGGCGCAGAAGTTTTATCAAAGCCGATGCCTTCCCTTACCTCACAGCTGTTGGCGAGACCTACGATGTTGGGGATTTCGATAAAGTGCTGAACCGTGTTGAAGCTGAAGCCGACCGGGCAGGTTTCGCTGCACGCAAGGCCGCAGCCGCTCAAGAGGGCAAGCTTTTGGGGCAGGGGCTTTGCTATTATATTGAGAGTATCTTGGGGAACCCGTCTGAGACAGCGAAGGTTGTGTTTCCGGAAAGTGGTGGCGCGGAAATCTATGTGGGGACGCAATCAAATGGGCAGGGCCATGAAACTGTCTACGCGCAATTTCTAAGCGATCACACAGGCATCCCGGCTGACGTTATCACCGTTATTCAAGGTGACAGCGATCTCATCAAAACGGGTGGTGGAACGGGCGGATCTCGGTCCGTTACGACGCAAAATACGGCCACTCTCGCAACGACGGCGACGATGATTGCTAAGTTCTCGGACTATCTCTCTGAAAAAGAAGGCGGCGAGGTCAGCTTTGATGATGAGCGCTTCCGCATTGAGGGCTCAAACCTCACGCCCACGATGCTTGATGTGGCGGATATGGCGCGGGCTGACGGGCGCGCAGATCTCCTTAGCTTCGAAGAACGCACCACCTTGCCTGCCCGGAGCTTTCCAAACGGGGCCCATGTCGCAGAAGTAGAAGTGGATCCCGCCACGGGTGTAACGCGTGTGGTGAAATATACTGTGGTGGATGATTTCGGAAATCTTATCAATCCGATGCTGGCAGAAGGCCAAGTGCACGGCGGCGTGGTGCAGGGCGTTGGGCAAGCGGTCACAGAGCGTGTTGTCTATGATGACAACGGCCAGCTACTGACAGCGAGCTTTATGGACTACGGCCTGCCGCGCGCCGACGATATGCCCTTTATCGCCTTCTACTCGGAGCCAGTACCGTCCACGGCAAATGTCATGGGCATGAAGGGTTGTGGCGAGGCCGGAACCGTGGGCGCTCTTGCGGCCGTTGCCAATGCCTTCCTAGATGCGGTTTGGGAGACGGGCGTTCGGAAGGTCGATATGCCATTCACGCCTGAGAGGGTTTGGTCCCTGATCGAAGCACAGAAAATCGCGGCAGAATAACACCATAAATGGGGCTGAGATGAAGGGCTGTGGAGTGTTCGCCATTGCTCAGCCCTAGCATGCCAAAGAGGTGCTCTTGACGTTGATACACGAGGCCGTGTGCTGGCTTGGCATGCGCGCTCATGTCTGCTTAAAATTGCATCATGTTCAATCGCTTACGCGCTCTTTTGCGGTTTTGGCGTTGGGTGCGGAGATGGCGTCGCCCAGTCACAACAAATGTTGTGGCTCAGGCAGGGCCTAAGCGCCCAACGCAGCATCATTTTATCATCTTGGATGGTACGCTGTCTTCGCTGCAACCTGGGCGAGAGACCAATGCGGGCCTCACCTACAAGCTTCTGCGCGAGGTCGCGAGAGAGCAAAAGGTATCGCTCTACTATGAGCCCGGTTTGCAATGGTACGATTGGCGCTCGGGGCTCGATGTCATCGTCGGGCGAGGGATCAATCGTCAGATCCGGCGCGCTTATTCGGTGCTATCCTCCCGCTATAGGCCTGGGGATAAGATCACATTGATTGGGTACTCGCGTGGCGCGTTTGCGGTGCGCAGCCTTGGTGGCATCGTGTCGCGCGTTGGCCTTTTGCGCTATGATTGTGCAACGGAGCGGGCGGTGCGAACGGCCTATCGGCACTACCAACTTGGGGCGTCGCCCGACGTGATCCAAGCTTTCTCGGACGCCTATTGTCACAAAGAGATCGAGATTGAGATGGTAGGGGTCTGGGACACGGTCAAAGCGCTCGGCTTGAAAATTCCAGGCAATATCGCGCGTACTGAAGCTGTGCATGCGTTCCATGATGATCGGTTGAGCAATCTGGTGCGCCACGGGTTTCAAGCGCTTGCACTGAACGAAAAGCGCGCCGCTTTCTCCCCAATTTTGTGGATAAGCGATCCGAATTGGACAGGCCACGCGCTTGAGCAGGTTTGGTTTCGGGGCCACCATGGAGATATCGGAGGGCATCAGGCTGGGTATTCTGAAGCGCGCCCATTGGCCAATATTCCTCTGGTTTGGATGCTCGAAAAGATCTTGGCTTGCGGCACAAAACTCCCAGAGGATTGGCAGAGCCGTTTTGTACAAGATCCAAACGCTCCGTCAGCAGGGCTTTGGCGGGGTCCAGGCATTTTTGCCTGGCGGCGAAAGATACGGCGCGTGGGCGCGGATGTATCGGAGCAAGTCCACAACACAGTCCCTAAATTGGAGGCAGAAGCACGCCTCGAGCGCTCTTGAGAGATTTTAATTCTTCAGAGCGGCTCAGCCGCTGGGACCCTTAGGCTGCATAATCAAGCAAGTTGTGCTGCCGGTCGCATAGAGCTTTCCGTCTTCTCGCCCGCGAATTTCGCCCACAGCAATGCCCGTAGAGCGCCCTGCGTGTTGCACCATGCCTACGGCGTCGATTTCCATGCCGATTGGCAGGGCGCGGCTGATATTTATCTTATATTCCAAAGTCGTATAGATTGATCCTTTGGGGACTGTCGTCATTACGGCGCAGGCCATCGCGCTATCAAGAAGCGTGCCATACCAGCCGCCATGGACAGTGCCTAGTGGATTGGTGTGAGCAAACTCTGGAGTGCCACGAAAGACAACGTGACCTTCAGATACCTCGACAGCCCGGTAGTTTAACACGCCGCCAATGGGTGGCTGGCTGATCTCGCCCGAGAGAACCCGTTGCATAAATTCCAAGCCTGAAATCGACAGGGTTTCTTGTAAGCTGGGCAGATCTTGAGGGGTTTTTGCGAGCGTCATACCTCGAAGTTTAACCCGAATTTTGATCCTGGCGAAAGCAACAATGACCTTCGAGGCTTAAGCGGCTTGCAAGAGTTTCGTTTTGGGCGCGCAGCCCAAGGCTAATAAAACCTGACGCGTAAGGTCTGCCGAGTTGAGCGTATAGATATGCAGAGCGGACTGTCCTTCGATCAGGAGCTTGTCGCAAAGCTCAGCTGCCTGTGCGACGGCGAGAAGCTTGGTCTCAGAGCAGCGTTGTGCATGGGTAAAGGCCAGATCGAGCTCGGCGGGCCAGGTTGCACCACAGCGCGCGGCGAACCCTTTGGCTTTTCGCCAGTCCTTAATCGGCAAAATCCCCGCTCTTATTGGAGCAGTTATGCCGGCAGACCGCACTCGATCTCGCCAGCGCAAGAAGGCCTCAGGTTCAAATACAAACTGCGTGATGATTTCATCCGCGCCTGCATCCAGTTTGGCCTTAAGCTGATCAAGATCCG
The DNA here is from genome assembly GCA_039182515.1 of Pseudomonadota bacterium. Classification (GTDB taxonomy): domain Bacteria; phylum Pseudomonadota; class Alphaproteobacteria; order Rhodobacterales; family Rhodobacteraceae; genus JBCDCE01. Next base: position 27,691 of record JBCDCE010000010.1, read on the forward strand.
CTTGCGGGCTTGCGGCTTCGGGGTGCACCTCTGGATAGCCCGCAACAAAAATACGCTTTGCGCCCAAGCCTTTCAAATGGCTGATTAAGTCCGGCGCACTCGCCCATGACTGAACGCCTTTTCGAACATCACCGCGCAGGGCGACAAAATCGCGTTGGCCAGCCTCTATTTGGCGTATCGCAAAGGCCAGTGTCTCAGGTTCAGATGCGCCCGCACTGGTAATATGGGCCACTATGCCTTCAGTGCCTGAGTTTTGAGATCGCAGGGCTTGGAGTGTCTCTTCGCTTTGAGCAACGGCGCTCCCACCCGCACCATAGGTCACAGAGAAAAAGTCAGGCGCAAAGGGGCTAAGCGCTTGGCGCGTGTCCCAAAGATCGAACGCAGCTTTCAGGGAACGAGGAGGAAAGACTTCGAAAGAGAGCTGAGGAACCACCATTGCACAAGACCTTCTCTGCTGTGATGGACACCAGATGCCAAATCTGGGAAGTTGAAGCAAATTGATATAATTCACTACAATTATGAAAGTTTTTCATAATGCATATCGAGATCCGGCACCTGCGGACAATCAAAGCGATCCAAGAGACCGGGGGACTGGCGCGTGCTGCTGAAGTCCTAGGGCTTACGCAGTCGGCGTTAAGCCACCAGATCAAGACGCTTGAGGATCAGGTCGGCACGCCGCTTTTTGTGCGGCGTACCAAACCTTTAGAGCTGTCTTATGCAGGCGAGCGCCTAAGCCGGGCCGCTGATCGCATATTGCCGGAAATGGTAGCCCTTGAGGCGGAGTTCTCAGGTCTTTTGGCCGGTGCTTTGGGACGTTTGCACATCGCAATTGAATGCCATGCATGTTTTGAATGGCTCTTTCCGGTTTTGGAGCAGTTCCGAAAAACCTGGGGCGAGGTGGACGTAGACGTACTGCCCGGGCTTGCTTTTGAGGCGTTGCCTGCTCTGCAAAAAGAACGCGTGGATTTGGTGGTGTCCTCTGACCCAGAGGTATTGCCGGGGGTGCAATTTGTGCCTTTGTTCGACTACGCGCCCGTTTTTGTGGCGGCCAACGATCACCCCTTAGGAGAAAAACCTTATGTTGATGCGGAAGACTTTCGCGACCAAAACCTGATCACCTATCCCGTAGAGCCGCGCAGGCTCGACGTTTTTTCACAACTTTTGATGCCCGCAGGCGTGAGCCCGGCGGGTGTGCGACAGGTGGAAATGACAGCCGTGATCTTGATGCTGGTTGCGTCAAATCGCGGTGTAGCTGTGTTGCCCGATTGGGTGGTGCGGGGGCTCGCGAGCCCAGAGGATTACGTGGTCAGGCCACTCACGGCTAAGGGCATCACGCGTCGCTTGTATGCAGCACTGAGAGATGAGGACGCCGGCCTGCCGTTTATGGCGCATTTCTTGCGCCTGGCGCGCACTGAGCCCGTGAAATTGCAACGCGGCTCTGACTAAAGTTAGGGGCATTGCGCCTTTGGCCTTTGGGGGCTATGGCTCGCGCTCAGTTCGCGCCTCAGCGGGCGTGCTCACATTTAATCCGAACCGAACCGCGGAACCGCTCCAGCTACTCCCAAAAGGACCCCTCCCATGCAAGGCAGTGCCAATCTCAACGTGATGATCAAAGCCGCGCGCGCGGCAGGCCGCTCCCTCGTGAAAGACTTTGGCGAGGTCGAGAACTTGCAAGTGAGCTCAAAAGGGGCGGGTGACTTTGTGAGCAAAGCAGATGTGCGCGCTGAAGAGATCCTGCGCGAGATGCTTGTGGAAGCCCGGCCAACTTATGGATTTTTGGGCGAAGAAGGCTCTGCGATTGAAGGCGAAGACCCGACACGTCGTTGGATCGTCGACCCATTGGACGGCACGACAAACTTCTTGCACGGGTTGCCGCATTGGGCTGTTTCGATTGCTCTAGAGCACAAGGGCCAGGTCGTTGCGGGCGTGATTTACGACCCCGTTAAGGCCGAGATCTTTGTGGCTGAAAAGGGCCAGGGAGCTTGGCTGAACGATCGCCGGATCAGGGTCTCAGACCGGCAAGTTATGATCGAAAGCATTTTTGCGACAGGTTTGCCCTTTGGTGGTCGCCCTGAATTGCCCGCAACCTTTCAAAACCTCGCCAAACTTTTGCCAGCCACAGCGGGTGTGCGGCGCTGGGGATCAGCGGCGCTCGATATGGCTTACGTGGCGGCCGGCCGCTACGAGGGTTTTTGGGAGCACAAGCTTAATGTTTGGGACTACGCTGCTGGCATCGTTTTGGTGCGCGAGGCGGGGGGCTTTGTTGAGCCTTTGGACCCAGAGGCAAATCTGAGCGATGGCGGCGGTATTCTGGCTGCTAACGCCCAGATGTTTGAGCGTTTTGCTGGGCTCATTCGAGAAGGTTAATTCGTAAAGATCACTTCCGACTCACCGTCGGAATGGAACTTCGCCCAATTTTATAGGTGGCCTCTGCATGGGGCGGATGCATCTCGTTGCGGCTCCAAAACCCCGTGGCCCCAAGCCTTAGCCAGACAGGCAAGGCGAGCAAAATGCCCGCTATAAAGCCCCCCGCATGTGCCCAATAGGCGACACCGCCGCCTGTCGCGGCAGTCGATACGCCGCCAAAAATCTGCAAGCCGAACCACAAGCCTAGCATGATCCAGGCCGGAACCGGGATTACCCTGAGATAAACGACTAAGATCAATAAGATATCCACGCGCGCTTTGGGGTAGAGCAACAAATAGCCGCCCATGACACCTGCAATGGCGCCAGAGGCTCCAACTGTTGGGATGGATGAGTTTGGGTCTGAGATCAGATGCGCGGCATCCGCTACTAGGCCAGAGACCAGATAGAAGATCAAAAAGCCCACATGGCCCATGGCGTCTTCCATATTGTCCCCAAAAATCCACAAAAAGAGCATGTTGCCCGCGATGTGCATCAGCCCGCCGTGCAAAAACATCGAGGTGATCAAAGTGTAGGTTTGTTGCCCTTGGCTTACCCGTTCCGGGATCATGGCCCAGTTGGAGAAAAAGGCGCTGAGCGCGCGGTCATCCTGAAAAAGGGCTGCATAGCTGATGAACACCAGCACATTGATCGCGATGAGCGCATAGGTCACGTAGGGCGTGCGCAGAGACGGGTTGTGGTCACGAAGTGGAAACATGGGTCTAGCGGTGCATGGCTGAACGCTTGGGGTCAAGAGCCAAGGGCGTGCAGGAATGCCAGGGGCGATCCCCTTAGGCGTTTGTCTCAAAGGGCTTGACCAACACGTTGGGCGCGCCAAGTTTTTAGAGATGACAGGATCAAGACATACGTTCGCAGCGGCTTTGCTGGCTTTCATCGCCGCCACACCAATGGCTTTGGCCTGCCCGGCTTTGCCCGACACCTCGATTGAGCAAGCTCGTATCAATGCGCGCATAAAAGCTGCCGCGAGTGAAGCTGAGGCGAGGGCTCTCGGGGGCGCGTTATGGCAGATTTGGACAACCGCACCTGATGCGAAAGCGCAAAACCTGTTGGATCAAGGGATGAAGGCCCGGTCAAGCTTCGACTATGCCAGTTCTGAAGCCATCTTAGATGAGCTTGTCGCCTATTGCCCTGAATATGCGGAAGCCTGGAATCAAAGGGCATTTACCCGCTACCTACGCCAAGATTTCAGCACTGCCTTAGAAGACCTGGACCGAACGCTGGCGCTTTTGCCGACTCATACGGGCGCGCTTACAGGTAAAGCTCTCACCTTGATTGGAATGGGGCGCGCTGAGCTGGCGCAAGAGGTTTTGAAGGAAGCTCTTCGGGTTAATCCATGGTTGAGCGAACGGGCATTGCTGGTCAAACCCAAAGGCACAGAACTCTAAGCCTACCACAGGCCCATAGCCTCTTGCACCGGGCCGCTAGATGCCTATGGTCGCGCGAGCGTCCAGACGCCCGAGCCCGCGTGATGGAATGGTAGACATAGGGGACTTAAAATCCCTAGGCTTAACGGCCGTGCCGGTTCGAGTCCGGCCGCGGGTACCAATCGCACTTTTTGGAGGGTTAGCTCTCACCGGGATCCTCGTCTCGGTTGCCTAGAACCTCTACCAAAGCTGCGCTTACGATCAAAACTGTGCCGAGCATCTCAAAAGGGCCGATGGCTTCGCCTGCAAAAAGGGCGGCCGACGTGATCCCAACAACAATTTCGCTCATTAAAAGGATGCCAATACGCCCCGGCGTGAGGATTGAAGCTGGCCACATGGTGAGCATGATCATCGGCACAGCAAATAGGCCAGAGAGCAGGGCGTATGGCCAAAGCACCTGCCAGCTTGGAAAGTCTGGCATAGGCCCCAGCAATCCTTGCGCAAAAACCACTAAGGCCAGAGTGACCACAATGCTCCCAACCAAAAAGGCGACTGAAAGATGAACCGTGGGCGTTTGCCGAAGTTTGTAGACTTTGTACGATCCAACAGCCCAAAACATACCTGAGGTCAAAGCAAAGACGTCGCCCAAATTAAGCGCTGATTGATGCCCAAAGCCAACAACGGCGCACAGTCCCGAAAGTGCCAATAGAACTGCAAGTACGCGCGCTCGGGTCAGTTTTTCAGAGAGAAACAGCACTCCAATCGCGGTGCCCCAAACAGGTGTGAGATAGAAAAAGAGCAGCGCGCGCAAAACGTCTGTGAGCACAATTGCTGTGCCATAAAAGGTAAAGGCCGTACCAGTTAGAAGCCCGGCAATTGCCAAAGGTATAAAGGCGCTTTTGCTTAGCGTTTGACGCAAGGCAAAAGGCAAAATGAAAACCAATGCCATGACATAGACGACCAGGCCTGGCCAGGCGCCTGTAAGGCCAAGGCCTTCAAAGGCTCGAACTGGAACCCAAAACACACCCCAAAACGCACCGCCAATGACCACGGCAAGGCTCGCGAGGTGAACGGTGGAAAGTTTGCGGTTCGCGGGGCTCAGAGGCATAGCGCCACCCTGGAGATTTTATCGCGCACCACAAGCGCAATCGTACTGATATCCTAAGGTGCCTAGGAAAGTCGCAGCCGCGCAAGTTGCGCCAGGGCAAAGAGCGCCGCGCTCACTGCAACGATGGACGGACCCGCTGGTGTATCCAAAGCCAAAGACAGCCCCAAACCTGCCATAGAGGCCAAAACGCCAAACCCAGCTGCGAACCCAGCCATGGCTTCTGGAGTTTTGGCAAAGCTGCGCGCGCTTGCTGCTGGGATGATCAGCAAAGCTGAGATCAAAAGAGCGCCTATGATTTCGATCCCAATGGCAATGACAAGGCTGAGCGCAATCATCAAAACAAGATCATAGCGTCGTGGGGCAAGCCCGCTGGCCTTGGCTAAGTCGGGATTGAGCGTCACAGTCAACAAGCCTTGCCAATGCAGTCCCAAAAGGCCTGCAATCAAAAGCCCACCGCACCATATCACGCCAAGGTCTGCATGCGTCACAGCTAAGATGTCGCCAAAGAGCAAACCTTCGAGGTTGAGCCGAGCGCGCGGCAACACAGCCAGCATCAAAAGCGCCAGGGCCAAAGCGCTGTGTGTCAAAACGCTTAGTACCGTGTCAGAGGAGTGCTGTCGCGCACTCAGGGCCAGAACAATCAGTGCCATCCCCAAGGCCACGCCAAGCGCGCCGAGCCATATGGGAAAGTTGAGCGCAATGGCCAGGGCCACGCCGAACAACGCGCCATGCGCCGTGGCATCCCCAAAAAAGGCCATGCGACGCCAGATCAGAAAACACCCCAAGGGAGCAGCTACAAGCGCAACCCCAAACGCGGCCACAAGAGCGCGTGTGAAAAAGTCGTCCAACAGGCTCATCGCTGTGCGTTCACCTGGCCTACGGGCTCGTGATCGTGATGATGGGTGTGATCATGCTCGTGGCGATAAAGCGCAAAGGCTCCGTCTGCCTCTTTGCCAAAGAGCGCCCGATAGGCGGGATCTGCCGCCACATGGGCCGGTGTGCCTTGGCAGCACACATGACCGTTGAGGCAAATCACACGATCAGAGGCGGCCATGACAACATGCAGATCATGCGACACCATCAAAACGGCGCAGCCAGTGGTGTCTCGAAGAGCGGCAATCTCTTTATAAAATTGCGCGCACCCCGCTTGATCAAGGCCCGTGGTGGGCTCGTCAAGCATCAGCAAATTAGGGTCATCCATCAAAGCGCGCGCCAACAAAACGCGCTGAAATTGACCGCCAGAAAGGTCCTGAACAGCTCTCTTTTCCAAGCCTGACGCGCCTGTTTGTGCCAACACACGGGCAATATCTCGGCCGGTGCGTGGCTTTGGCAGGTTCAAAAATCGCCGTACTGTCAGTGGAAAGGTTGCGTCTAAGGCCAGCTTTTGGGGGACGTAACCTATCTTGAGATTTGGCGCGCGCTGAATTTCACCACTCGAAGGGTCAATCGCGCCAATCAGGCCTTTGAGGAGCGTGGTCTTTCCGCTGCCGTTGGGCCCGACAATTGTAACAATCTCACCAAGTGAGAGCTCCAAGTCGACGTTGTCAATGACATCCCGTCGTCCCTGAGACAGGCACAGTCCAGTTGTCTTGAGAAGAGAAGGCCGCGTCATTTAGATCAAAGGTACTGTGAGGTTTCAGACAGACAATTCGGGCAGATACCTTCGACCTCTTGCACAACTTGTTCGGTCACAAAACCTGGCATCGCGGGATGTCCGGCTGCTTCGGTTTCGGCAACGGTATTGCATTTGCGGCAAATCAAGAATGCTGGATCGTGGTGCTCCCCAGGCGCGGTGCAGGCAACATAGGCGTTTCGCGTCTCAATTTTATGGGCAAACCCGTGGGTTTGAAGGAAATCAAGGGCCCTATAGGCCACGGGTGGAGCGGCGCCAAATCCTTCCTGCTTTAGTGTGTCCAAGATGTCGTAGGCGCTTTGCGCTTGGTGGGTTTCGAGCAAAATCTCAAGAACGCGCCGACGTACTGGTGTGAGCCGTAAACCGTTTTTTTCGCAGGTCTCCACAACAGTGCGCAAAACAGCCGCTTGGCAGTTAGTGTGGTCATGGGGTTCAAAAGAGTGTGCCATGGGCGCGCGTGCTCCTGGACTGGGCGTGTTACAGTATAACATTCCTATTGAATAGCGCCATAGCCTCTGGCACGAGTTAGCGCCATGAACACATATCGACTCACCCGCCCGTTGTCATGGCTTTGCTTAGCCGCGCTTCCAACCACAGCAATTGGTCAAGAACCGTTGCGTATTGTAACCGATCTGCCTGCGGTCGCGAGTATTGCGAGCTCCGTACTCGGGGCCGAAACACAGGTTACGGTGCTTTTGCAGCCGGGCGGTGATCCGCATGGATTGTCGTTAAAGCCGAGCCAAGCGCGAGCCTTGAGCCAAGCGGACGGCTTTTTGTGGCTTGGATCTGAGATGTCGCCAGGGTTGAAGCAAGCGTCTGCGCTTTTACCAGACACAGCTGTGACCATGACTCTTCTTGATCTGCCGGCAAGCTTCATCATCGAATTTGAAGACGAGCATGGTCATGATGATCACGGCGACGAGCATCATGATGACGAGCATGGCGAGAAACACGGTGACGAACACGGCGAAGAGCACGCTGAAGAACACAGCGATCATGATGATGAACATCATGATGAGAAACACGCTGATCACGATGATCATGATGACAAAGACCATGGCGAAGAACATGCCGAGCATGAAGATCACGATGACCATGGCGATCATGATGATCATGCCGGTCATGATCACGGGAACCTTGATCCGCACGCTTGGCTCGACACTGTGAATGCAAAAATTTGGGCTGATGAAATTGCAGAGCATTTCGGCGAGATCCGCCCTGGTTCGCTCGAAACTTTTGAAGCAAACGCCGCCGCCTTCAGCGCTGAAATGACAGCTCTTGAAGCGGAAATCTCAGAGCGTTTGTCTGCACGAGGTGCAGGGAGCTATTGGGTCTATCACGACGGGCTCGGGTATTTCCAAGCTCGTTTTGATATTCCAAGCGCAGAGATGATCGAGGAAGGTGACGGTCGCCAGCCCTCAGCCGCAGATCTCAAGCGCCTGGGAGAGGTGTACACGGAAATGCCGCCAGCCTGTGTTGTGACCCGCGCCGGCCTGGATCATCGCGCGCTGTCGGCACTGCCTGAAATGCCCAAAACGGTTGATATCGATATGTTCGGCACAGCTGAGGTCGGCGGGTTTGCCTCCCTGATGACCGGGATCGCAGACGCCCTCGTGGAGTGTTTTGAAGGCTAGTCGCGTGTTCCGGCGAAGCGTTCAGCCCATTCGGCTTGTTCGTCGTCGGTAATTTTGCGGAAGAGAACGTCGGGCACTGTGAAGGCATGGCCCGGCGCAAGCGCTGCGAGCGCTTTGGCAATATCGTCAGGCCAGGTGGCGTCAAACCCCATCGCAGCGTTTAACGTTTGTGATGCGTCTGGGATAAACGGGCTCGACAACGCTGAATAAAGGCTGATGAGATTGAGCCCGAGGCGTGTTTGTGCAGCAGCCTGCTCTGGATTTTCTTTGAAGGTCGACCACGGCGCTGCACTTTGCAGATATTCGTTACCTGCAGCCCAAATCGCGCGCAGTTCTGCAGCGGCTTTGCGCACCTCTATAGCGTCCAAATACCCTTCATAGGCTTTCAAACGTTGGCTCAATTCAGCAATCAAACCCTCTTCCAAGTCCCCATATGCGCCGCCCTCAGGCACAGCTTCGCCAAACTTTGAACGGCAAAACTTAGTAATCCGACTTACGAAGTTGCCAAGCACATCTGCCAGATCTTTGTTCACGCCAGCTTGGAACTTCTCCCAAGTGAATTCCGCATCTGAGCTTTCCGGTGCGTTCGATAAAAGCCACCAACGCCAATAGTCTGATGGCAGAAGCTCAAGGGCTTGATCCATAAACACACCGCGTCCGCGCGAGGTCGAGAATTGGCCGCCATCGTAGTTTAGGTAGTTAAAGCTCTTGATGTAATCCACGAGCTTCCAAGGCTCATCGGATCCCAAGATCGTCGCTGGGAAGCTGAGCGTATGGAAGGGCACGTTGTCTTTGCCCATAAACTGACTGTAGGTGACGTCTCCCGCGCCTTTGTCGGTCCGCCACCAGCGGGCCCAGTCTTCACCTTTGCCTGCATCGACCCATTCTTGTGAACAGGCAATATATTCAATGGGGGCGTCAAACCAAACGTAGAAGACTTTGCCTTCCATGCCGGGCCAATCCTCTTGGCCTTTTTTGACAGGCACACCCCAGCTTAAATCCCGGGTGATACCGCGGTCTTGCAAGCCATCGCCGTCGTGCAGCCATTTCTTGGCAATCGAGGTTGTGAGGATCGGCCAATCTGTTTTGCTGTCGATCCAAGCATCAAGCTCGTCCTTCATGGCGGACTGTCGTAAAAAGAGATGTTTGGTGGCCCGCTCTTCAAGATCTGTGGCGCCCGAGATTGTGCTGCGCGGATTGATGAGATCTGTGGGGTCAAGTTGTTTGGTGCAGTTGTCACACTGGTCGCCACGCGCGCTGTCAAAGCCGCAGTTTGGGCAGGTCCCTTCGACGTAGCGGTCCGGCAGAAAGCGGCCATCTGTTGGACTGTAAATCTGAGTTTCTTCAACCTCGCGGATCAAACCTTGCTCCGCTAAGCGCGCGGCGAAGCTCTGCGTCAGCTTGTGGTTCTGAGGGCTGGAAGACCGACCAAAATGATCAAAACTTAGCCGAAACCCCTCAGCGAGTTTGGCCTGCACGTCATGCATTTCAGCACAATAGTCGGCCACGGGTTGACCTGCTTTGGCAGCCGCGAGCTCGGCGGGCGTGCCGTGTTCGTCTGTTGCACACAAAAAGAGCACCTCATGACCGCGGCTGCGCAGGTAACGCGCGAAGAGATCTGCGGGCAATTGGCTACCAACAAGGTTGCCTAAGTGCTTGATCCCATTGATGTAAGGGATTGCGGAGGTGATGAGGTGGCGGGCCATGGGCTGTCTCTTAACTGGCGGGAGTGCTCTTTTAGCGTCGGTCGCGTTGCTTGCGCAAGAGCCGCCCGATCATGAAGGAAGTGCGGGGGGCATAAACATACGGTGTACGCTTTTCCGCTGTGCGGCGCACACGCATCCTTAAGACGCCAAACAAGATCAAAACGCCATGGGCAAAGGCAATAAAGTAGAAAAAACCATTGGGCCCGAAGCGCTCAATGAGCGCTGAAGTGCTCAAGGGCGCTGTGATCGCGCCAGCGGCAAAGACAAAAATCAGCGCTGCTGAAAGCTCAACACGTTCGTCCGATGTCGCGAAGTCATGGGCATGAGCCGCAGCGACCGAGTAAATCGGAAAGCTCATAAAGCCAAAGAGGAACGCCGCTGTCAAAATCGTGTTGAAGCCAAGGCTAGGCGCTCCCATCGACAAGCCACAGCTCAGGATCGCTCCAAAGGAAAAGGCGATAAGCACATTGCGCCGATCATAGCGGTCCGCCAGCCAGCCAGCGGGATATTGTGCTAGGGCACCGCCTGCGACAAACACCGCCAGGAACGTGCCAATCTGGCCGGGGGTAAGCCCTACTTCTTGGCCATAGACTGGTCCAACCATCCGAAACGACGCGCCTGAGAGAGCCGCCACAACCACACCAGCAACGGCTAGAGGCGACTTCTGCCAGGCGAGTGCGGGCCGCAAGCGCGGAGCATGATCCGTTTTAGGAGGGCTGGCGCGCGTGAGAGCCAGCGGAAGAAGGGAGGCACAGCACAAAAGCGTAAGCGTATTGTAGGCCACGTAGGTTTCTACGGAAGCCAGCGCACCGATCATGAGCTGCGCGCCCAAGGAGGCCGAGATGTCGACGCTGCGGTACAGCCCCATGGCGCGTCCGCGCGTCTCGTTTGTGACTTTGGCCTGGAGCCAAGATTCGATGACCGTGTAGCAACCTGCTACACAAAGCCCTGAAAAGACACGTAAAACTGTCCAGGCATAGAGGTGCTCTGTGAGCGTATGGCCCAACAGGCCGACAGCTCCAAGCGCTGTGCAGGTGGCGAAAGCGCGCGAGTGGCCGACCGATCCCATGAGGCGTGGTGTCCACCAACACCCCAAGAAAAAGCCCACGAAATGCGCGGAGCCCAAAAGGCCAATTTCGGGGGTGGTAAAGCCAAGCGACAGGCCGGTTAGCGCGTCAAGTGGGCCGACGCCGCCAGAACTGAGTTGCAGCAGGCTGACAGAGAGAAAAAGAGCAGTGAAGGAAATGATCAGGCGCATGGAACGTGCTTAGGCCGATGTCATTTGGGGGGCTACATCAAAAGCGCCAGAACTGTCGAGAATTGCTTTTCTGAGTGAGGTTTGCGCATAGGACTTGGCGGCGGGTTTTGAGTATTTTTAACCAGGAAAAGAGTAGGGCGCGGGTTTAGCGCGCGCGGTTTATGAATGCGAGGATGTCTATGCCCAAGTTTGGTCCGACGAGGTTTGGATACCCAGTCGCGCCAAAATCGTTGCGATTGAGGGTGCCTGTCAATCTAATGGCGAGACGGTTGCGCTCGGTTGTCTGTGTTCCAGGTTGGCGCAAAAGCTGGGCATTGAGCGTTACGGGGCGAGAGACACCTCGGATGCGCAGGTTGCCTGTGACTTGAGCCGCATTGACCGTTCCAGAAATTCTGGTGCTCGAAAATGTGATTTCTGGATGGGACTTCACATCAAGCACGCTTGTGCCGCGCATTGCTTCGGTTGCGAAGAGATTGCCAGCTCTTGCGCGGGTGGCATCGAGTGTGACGTTAACTTGGCTTTGTGACAGTTGAGTAAGATCAACGGTAATATCAGCCTTTGCAACGCGCATTGTCCCCTGAATTTCAGCGCCTTGTAGGCTATAATTGAAGCCAACGTTTGAGTTGGCGATGTCGAGTAAGTAACGGCTTGGTTCAGCGCCAGCAGGTGTCAGCCAAAGCCAGATTGACAGGAGAGTGATTAGGGTGCGCATGGTATGATCTTGACCGCGGGGTGTTCCATTGGCCAGAGCAAAAGTCACACAATTGCGCGATCACACAGCCTCAAGCGCTTGGCTGCGGTAGGGTTGAGGTTTGAGATCTGGGGGTATCCGCCAATGTGCCTCAGGCGCCATGCGTGCACGGGTACGCGACAGATGCCAATTGGGGGTGTCTGCGTCCATGTTCCAACGACTTTCCACACCAGGTGCGCCCCCTCCGCTGGGGGTCAAGATAACCCCCAGCGGCGACCGGGCGGCGGTCGCGCCACCTGTTTCAGCAGCCAAGTGCAGGCGACGAATGGGGGTGAGCGCGGGGATTTCTGGCAGCTCGGCGACACAGGTGCTCACAGCCCCAGAGCGCAAAATCTCTTCCATAGACCATAAGATATCATCCGGGCGTTTGGCCGTGACAAAGACAAGGTTGCCGGGAGGCATTAGGCGCGCCACAGCATCCATATGTAGACGCCCACCGCCCCAGCCAGGCCGGATCCAAAAGACAGGGCCATCACTCGCAGCCGCCACCCAAAGCGCCATGCGCCAGCGCGCGTTGCCACAAATCTCATGCACGCGACCCAAGGTCAGGCTTAGGCCTGGCAGAAAGCTCAAAGCGGGCTTAGGCTGATGAGGCGCGCGGGTGAGGGGAGGGTGTGTCATGAAAAGAAGAGTATTTGTTCACTCTTTGTTCCGCAAGAGATTCGGTCTGATTTCGGCCTAAAATCGTCGTTTGTGGCAAGGCGGGATTTAGCCAGCTCGGCTCAAGTAGCCCCAGATACTATGCGGAGATCGCCATGCCCCTTCAGATGACCAAGGACGTCTTTATCACATGCGCCGTGACAGGCTCTGGCGGCTCTCAAGACCGCAGCCCGCACGTGCCGCGCTCGCCCAAAGAGATTGCCGACAGCGCCATTGACGCTGCAAAAGCAGGGGCCGCAATTGCCCATTGCCATGTGCGTGATCCAGAAACCGGCACGCCCGCGCGCGACATTGTTTACTACGAAGAAGTGACAGACCGCATCCGCGAAGCTGAGGTCGATATCGTGCTCAACCTCACGGCGGGCATGGGGGGTGATATGGTCTTTGGCTCTCCCGAAGCGCCGCTGCCATTGGTCGAAGGCACAGATATGATCGGCGCCTCTGAGCGCGTGGCCCATATCGCAAGCTGTTTGCCTGAAATCTGTACGCTCGATTGTGGCACGATGAACTTCGCCGAAGCGGATTACGTGATGACCAACACCCCCGGCATGCTCGATGCCATGGGCACCATGATGACTGAGCTGGGCGTGAAGCCCGAGATCGAAGCCTTTGACACCGGCCATCTTTGGCTCGCCAAAAACCTCGTGGAGCGCGGTATTTTGGAAAGCCCGGCGCTTGTGCAGCTTTGTATGGGCGTGCCTTGGGGCGCTCCCAATGATCTTAATACATTCATGGCCATGGTGAACAGTGTGCCGAGCGATTGGACGTTTTCAGCTTTCTCCTTAGGCCGCGATCAGATGGCTTACGTGGCCGCCACTGTTTTGGCAGGGGGGCATGTGCGGGTGGGTCTTGAAGACAACCTTTGGCTCGGCAAAGGACAGCTTGCGACAAACGCTCAGCTCGTTGAGCGCGCTGTCACGATCATTGAAAATCTCGGTGCGCGCGTGATGGACGCAAGCGCGGTTCGCCAAAAGCTTGGACTTGTCAAACGCGCCCGGCCACAAAGATAGAAGCGCATGAGCCGTAGGATATTTATCACCGGGGGAGGCTCAGGGATTGGATCTGGGCTCGCCAAACGGTTTCTTAGTTTAGGGGACAAAGTCGCCGTAACGGATGTGGATCAAGCGGCTTTGGAAGTTTTGAAAATCAGCCATCCCGAGGTTCTTACTTTTCAAGCTGATGCATCCTCTGAAGTTGAAATGCGTGCTGTGTTTGCCCAACTGGAGGAGCTTTGGGACAGTGTTGATGTGGTCTGTGCCAATGCAGGCACAGGCGGGCCAGCAGGGCGCATTGAGGAGCTGGATCTCGGCGCGGCTTCAGCCTGCATTGAAGTGAACCTCATGGGGGCAATGATCACCTGTGCATGGGCGGCAAAACGCATGCGCGCGCAAGGCGCTGGGCTCATAGTCCTGACCTCTTCAACGGCGGGCCAACATGGCTATCCCTTCCGTGCGCCGTATGCTGCTGCCAAGTGGGGCATCGTGGGTCTTACAAAGACACTAGCGATGGAGCTCGGCGAAGCGGGCGTGCGCGTCAATGCAATCTGCCCAGGTGCCGTTGAAGGCGACCGGATGGACCGTGTTGTCGCCAATGAGGCCCGCGCCAAAGGCATGAGCGAGCAAGACGTGCGCGCGCAATACGTCACGGGCGTTTCTTTGAAAACTTGGGTCACTGTGGAAGATCTGGCAGACACGGTAGAATGGCTCGCATCACCCAAGGCCTCAAAAATCTCAGGCCAAATTATTGCAATTGACGGACATACGGAGACCCTCAATCCATGAGCAAAACAGCAGCAATCATTGGCGGGGGTGTCATCGGTGGCGGGTGGGCCGCGCGTTTTTTGCTAAACGGGTGGCACGTGCGGATCTTTGATCCCGATCCCGAAGCGCAGCGCAAGATTGGCGAGGTTCTGGCCAATGCACGCGCCAGCTATCCTGGGCTCTGCGACAGTGCTCTGCCGCCCGAGGGGCAACTGAGCTTTCACGAGACCATGTCGGAGGCAACAAACGGAGCTTCTTGGATCCAGGAAAGCGTACCAGAGCGCCTGGAACTCAAGCGCAAGGTCTACCAAGCGTTGCAAGAGCATTGCGATCCCAATGCCGTGATTGCCTCTTCGACCTCAGGGTTTAAACCGTCGGAGCTTCAGGGCTGTGCGACACGACCTGAGCAGATTGTCGTCGCGCATCCGTTCAACCCGGTCTATCTCCTGCCGCTTGTGGAGCTTGTTGGATCTGACAAAACCACAAATGCGCATCTTTTCCTTTGCAAGAATACTCTATCCGACATCGGCATGTACCCGCTGCACGTCAAAGCGGAGATCGATGCGCATATCGCCGATAGATTTCTCGAAGCGGTGTGGCGAGAAGCACTTTGGTTGGTGAAAGATGGCATTGCCACAACTCACGAAATTGATGAAGCCATTCGCATGGGGTTTGGGCTGCGCTGGGCGCAAATGGGCCTTTTTGAAACCTACCGGATTGCAGGTGGCGAAGCGGGCATGAAGCACTTCATTGAGCAGTTTGGTCCGGCCCTGGCTTGGCCTTGGACAAAGCTCATGGACGTTCCAGAACTGACGCCGGATCTTATTCAACAGATCGCGGACCAATCGGATGAGCAGTCTGGTCAATATTCGATCCGAGAGCTTGAGGCGCAGCGCGATGCAAACCTGGTGGGCATGATGCGCGCTCTCAAAGCGCGCGACCACGGAGCGGGGGCAGTGCTTAACAAAGCGGATGCAGCGCGCGATCCTATTGCTCATAGCTTAGATGGCCTCGATCTAATTCAACCCATTGAGACGGTGCGCCGCGCAGTTCCGCTCGATTGGACAGATTACAACGGGCACATGAACGAAGCCCGCTATCTTACGGCTTTTGCCGATGCCACCGACCGGCTGATGTTAATGATGGGCTGTGGTCCAGAGTATATTGCCGAAAAAGGTAGCTTTTTTACCGTTGAGACGCATATTCGCCATCTCGACGAAATCCACGCAGGTCAGCAGATTAAGATCACCACACAAGCCCTTCAAGCCGAAGGTAAAAAGCTACATCTGTTTCATGAAATGTGGGTGGGAGACCGGCTTTGTGCCAGCGGAGAACATATGCTTTTGCATGTTGATCTGAAAACGCGCGCGACCTCTCTGCCGGTCTCACCATTGGCCGAGAATATGGCTAGGATCCATGAGGCCCATGCGTCTTTACCAAAGCCAAACGGGGCTGGTTCTGCGGTGGGTGTTCGTTAAAGATCGCCTAGGAAACGTTTCAAAATATTCGGAAAACCATGGCTGGCGTGATCTGCTTCGCGGATCAGGCTGTCAAAGTGTTTGGTAATAGCTGCCACGCGGACGGAGTCACGAAACGTGATGTAATTGCTGCCCATATAAAGGGCGGCGAGTAGCGGGCCAAAAACAGTGATCGGACTGGAATAAAGGCGTCGCGCGTCAAACAAAAATACGCGCAAGGTTGGATACAGTTGATCGTGAAGCGCCATTAGGTGGTCTAATTGCGTCCGGCGCACCTCTATTGGGCAGGTGCTGTAATAGCCTTCGCCATGCGCAAAGGACGCAAGTTCAGCGTAAGGCAAAGCAATCTCGTAGTCCGATCTTGAACCGCGCATCCAGGTGAGGCGATCCTCAGCGGCGCCAATCGCTTGTTCTGTGGTCCGACCTAAGGCGGGCGCGTATTCCCAGGCCAACATAGCTTGGGTTTTGAGCATATCAGGCAAGCCAGCAGGAACGTGCCGGATCTTGTAGCCCGCAGCTTCTTGGTGCCAGGCAAAGACCTGCTCGTCGATGAGAGCACGCGCGGCAAAAGGCATTTCCAGTGAGTTGGCTAAAAGCGTTTGTGCGCTTTCGGGATGCTCTGACAGCCCCAAGAGCCAATCGCTTGAGACGTCCAAAGCTTGCGCACATTCTGCCACGAGTTGCGCACCGGGCAGTCTTGTCCCTGTTGTGAGCAATTGACTTACGGTCGAGCGATCTACACCACAGGCACGGGCAAGCCCACTTTGGGTCATATCAACTTCGCGCATCGCACGCGCTAGCCTCTCTCGAAAGGCTTGTGCACGATCTCTCTTGTCAGTTTTTTGCAGCATATGGTGATAATACAAAACAAAAGTGATTTTGTCTTGCGTAAATGCTAAATTCTCACAGCTCCTATGGGTCGTTAGCCTGAGGGCATTCATAGCTTTTGGAGGACTGAATGCGCGCAGTGGAATGGCCAACGATTTTGGTGCTGGGTCTTACTTATTTGGCTTGGGTCGTTGGACTTTTTTGGATCAGCAACGTCTCAACACTCCTTGCCATCTTTATCGTCGCCTGGGCGATTGCGCAGTACTCCTCCTTGCAACATGAGGTCATCCACGGCCATCCGTTCAAAATTCAATGGCTGAACGAAGCTCTGGTGGCTCCGGCGCTAAACCCAACCGTACCCTATGCAAGATTTCGCGAAACCCATCTGGCACACCATAAAGATGCACGTTTGACCGATCCCTTTGATGATCCGGAAAGCAATTATCTCGATCAAGCTGATTGGCTTGCTTTGCCAAATGTGGTGCAGCGCATTTTGAACTTCAACAACACGCTTATGGGGCGACTTCTTTTGGGGCCGATGATCGGAATGGTCTTCTTCTTGCTTGCAGAATTACGCGCCGCCCGAGGTCCTGAGGGGAGACGTGTCTTAAAGGCCTGGGGCTGGCATGGGCTTTCGCTCGGGTTCGTTTTGATCATTGTTGGACAAGCGCCAATGCCTCTTTGGAGCTATTTGGCCTCTTGCTATCTGGCGTTGAGCCTCTTGAAGATTCGCACGTTTCTTGAGCATCAAGCCCATGAAAGCGCCCGCGGACGGACTGTGGTCATTGCGGATCGTGGGCCACTGGCACTGCTCTTTTTGAACAACAACTACCACGTCGTGCATCACATGCACCCCAACGTGCCGTGGTATCTGCTTCCCGGCGTGTTTCGAGCTAACGCCAAGCATTATCTGAGGGTAAACCATGGATATTACTTCGAGAACTATCGCGAGGTTGTTAGCCGCTATTTTTGGACCGCCAAGGATGATGTTGCCCACCCGCTGTGGCGGCGCGGTATGCAGCCTGAAACCACGTCGGACACTCCAGCCCGCGAGCCACTACATGAGCTTACCTGATGCGCGTGAATAAATTTTCGCGATCATCGTTTTGAAAAAACGGCACGGACTCTGGCGCGCTCAAATTTGGCATCATGCCTGCAAGCTCCTCGAGCACCAAGGTGGTGATGAAGGGCAAATTAAGGTTCAACGCTTCATTCAACGAGACCCAATGGATGTGCGACAGTTCTTCACTGGCTTGGCTGAAATCGTCGAGATCAGAAGCGATCTCAGCGGCATCAAGTAGAAAAAACCGTGCATCAAAGCGACGAGGACGCCCCGTTGGTGTGATGGCACGGAACGCAAAGCGCAAAGCCTGGGCCGTTGGAATATGGCCGGTTGCTGCAAAACTCTGCCAATCAGGCGGTGGGGACGGCCACGCGCCGGGGTGTCCGAGGATCAAACCGGTTTCTTCCCAAAGCTCGCGAATTCCTGCGACGGCCAGTGATTCGGGGGATAGCGCGCTGAGATGGGTGAGCCGTTCATGGCATGGCTCAGAGAGCGTGGCCGCGAGAGCGATATCGGCGTCTTCAATGTCAACCGCGCCACCAGGGAAGACATATTTTGACGGCATAAAAGCCGCTTTGCTCCCACGTTGGCCCATGAGAATTTTCGGAGTCGTGGCAGCGTCGCGCACCACAATGACTGTGGCCGCGTCTCGGATGGCGGATTTATCAATCGGAGTGGAGGATTTTGGGCCAGACATGCCCTTTAGCTAGCGCAAACTTATTCGTCTTTGAAGCCATGCATGCGTTTAGCCCACTGAAATCCAATAAGCGCGCCTTTGATCCGGGGCAATAAATACAAGGATAGTGCAACGCAGCCGACCGCAAAAATCGACGCCAAAACCAAAGGTTCGGGACGAAAATGCGTGAAGGTTATGTGCAAAAGAGGGGCCATAAGGTGACCAACAATGAGAATTGTCAAATAGGCCGGTCCGTCATCTGCGCGGTGTTGCGAGACATCGAGACCGCACACTGTGCATGTTGAATTGACCGACAAATATCCATGCATCAGATGCCCGGCTCCGCATTTTGGGCAGCGTCTGCGCCAGCCGCGTAGAAGCGAGCGACGCATTGGGCGCTCTTCAGGAACTGCAGAATTAAGGGAGGTCATGCTGGTCGTCTCTTTTGTCGCGCTTTGTTAGTAGGCTCTTGGATCGACATGAACCATGTGCGGGCTTGCCACGCGGCGGGATGTCGCGACTGAGATCAACTTTTTGTCTGACCCTGCGACGGAATGCTCTTGGAGCCCCGTTAGAGCTTATGTTCACCGCGGTGAGCAATGGATGGTGACAAAGAGCAAATAGGAGAACGCAACAGATGCGTTGGACAACAAAAACAACAACCGCCCTTGTGGTCGTATTGACATCGAGCTTGGGCTTTGTGGCGCTGGCGAATGCCAAGGGGCATCGTGACGCCGTGAGTTTTGCAGAGCTTGACACCAATGGTGACGGATCGCTGACACAAGATGAGATAACAGCCCGTGCCAAAATGCGCTTTGACGAGGTTGATACCAACGGCGACGGGCAATTGTCCTCCGAGGAGATTGCAGCTCGGGCAGATGAGCGGATGGCCAAGCGCGTGGAACGCATGATCAGCCGTCGCGACAGCAATGACGATGGCGCTTTGAGCTTTGAGGAAATGCAAGGTGACCGCAAGGGACGCGGATTTTCACGTCTCGATGCGGACGGTGATGGCGTTGTGAGCGAGGACGAGTTCGCGGAAATGCAGGAAAAACGGAGTAAGCGCAAAGGTGACCGCAAAAACCGCGGTGACAAAGATACGAGCGACCCAAGCGAATAAACGTTGATGGCTTTACTGTCGCGGAGAGGTGGCCAGATGTCCCCCCTTGCAGCGCCTCTTCGCGGCGGTTTAGGTCAGTCACATGGTGGATTTGGTGTTGGATGGATCAAGTAAAGACGCGGAAGACGACGCGTTGTTGGCTGCATATGCAGCTGGCGACAGCACGTCTGCGCGTTTGCTGCTTGACCGTTTGGCACCAACCGTGATGGGGCACGCGATGCGAGTTTTGCAAGACCGCGCAGAGGCCGAAGACGTTGTGCAAGAGGCTATGGTGCGGCTTTGGAAACAGGCGCCGGAATGGCGCTACGGAGAGGCGAAAGTTTCGACCTGGCTGTACCGGGTCACAGCCAACCTGTGCACGGACCGATTGCGCAAGCGTCGCGGAGGGTCTGTAGACATTGATGCCATTGCAGAACCGATGGATCCGACCCCTGGAGTGGACGCCACCATGCAAGACCTCTCACGCGCAAAGGCTTTGCGCAGTGCATTGGCGGATTTGCCTGAGCGCCAAGCCATGGCGGTCAGTTTGCGGCATCTCGAAGGGCTCTCGAACCCTGAGATTGCGAATGTAATGGAGATTGGCGTTGAGGCTGTAGAAAGTCTCATCGCGCGCGGCAAACGCAGCTTGCGGGCAGCTTTGCTGGGACAGAAAGAAGCGTTAGGTTATGACGATGCGTGATCAAAACCAATATGACCCAAGCGGGCAAGATCCCGATCTGGACCTCTTTTTTGACGCAGCTGTGCGGCAGAGCGGATCGCAAACGATCTCGGATGACTTTTCAGCACGACTCTTGGCTGATGCGCATGCTCTACAACCTCCAGGCTCGCAAGCGATCCAAGAGCCTGCAGGTCCTGAGACATTGAGAGCCTGGATCAAAACCAGCTTGCGTCGTATGGGAGGTTGGCCAATCGCCGCGAGCCTCGCAGCTGCCACGGTCTTTGGGCTAGGCGTAGGGCTTACAAGTGCCGATCTTTTGGGCGAGGTCTATTTCGGCAGCGACGATTTTTCCGGGCTCTCGGGTTTCGAATTTTTGGTGGAGGAGCTTTAGATGACTGATCAGCCAAGCCCAAAGTCGCCCCGCTGGATGAAACTCCTCCTAATCGTTTCTTTGACATTGAATTTCCTGATTGCCGGGATCGTTGCAGGCGTTGCACTGCGTGCAGCACCGGTTATCAAAGAAGCCCGTTCCGGCGGCCCAGGAGGAGCTGGGTTTGCTCCGATGGTGGCAGCGCTTGAGCCTGAACATCGTCGCGATATTGGCCGAAACATGCGCAAAGAGCTCAGCATGACACCCCGGCAAGGGCGCCAAGACATGCGCCGTTTGTTGGTGATTGTGCGCCAAGAACCCTTCGATCGTGGGGCGGCTTGGGCGATTATTGAAATGCATGGAAAGGTAACAACCGAACGGCTCACCAAAGGCCAAAAGCTTCTGATCGACAAGCTTGAGGCGATGTCGCCAGAGGAGCGTGCCGCCTATGCGGAACGTTTAGATGAGGTTCTATCGCGCAAGCGCGGCTCGCGCAAAGGGCCTAAAGACGGATCACACAAGCCCAAATAACTCAGATACTCTGTTGAGATACGATCAGGCAGCGGCATTGCCGATAAACACCTGGTTGCGCCCGTCGCTTTTGGCCCCATAAAGCGCCTTGTCGGCCAAACTCATGAGAACATCAGTCGGCGCGGTAAGACCGGCGTTTTGCTCACTCAACGCCACACCGATGCTGATGCTGACCTGAATGCTTTGCCGCCCATCAGGCAAAGCGAAGGGCGTCTCACAGACGGCCCGACGCAACCTTTGAGCGGCGTCTTCTGCCTCCGAAAGCGATGTGCGCGGCATCACAACAAGAAACTCTTCCCCACCAATGCGCGCGATCAAATCCACGCTGCGCAAATTCACAGAAAGCCGCCGCGCGACTTCGACCAAAACGGCGTCGCCTGCCGCATGACCGTATTGGTCGTTGACCTGTTTGAAGCGGTCTAGATCGACAAGCATAACAGCGAAGGCTTGCTTCGTGCGCGCGGCCTCCTCCGCAATGCTCTTGAGCCTCGGCATTGCGTAGCGACGGTTATAAAGGCCTGTCAGCGGATCGATGACCGCCGCCTTAAGTCCGTCCTTAACGCGGTTTCGTAACGCGTCGGCCAATTGCTTGCGAGCCACCAAACGTCCAACACGCAATCGCAGTTCGTCCGCCGTGTGACCCTCGTGAATAATGTCATTGGCCCCGTAGTCCAAAGCTTGTGCGCTCAGTTTCGCCGAATCTTTGGGTGTTACAATTAGGATGCCAGCCGATTGAGTGGCGCTTTGACTGCGCAGATCTGTAATCAATTGCAGCCCGTCTTGAGCGGAGGACAGTGACGCAGGAAAGACAAACACATCTGGTGCTGGGTTTTGCGCAGCGTCGCTATGCACCTCAGCCAAAGTCAAAGCTGCGACGTTGAGCGTTGGGTCTTTTTGCAAAGTCGGTAAGGCCGATGGAACCGCGCGTTTTGAAGATGTCAGAACGGCAATTCGCGCCGGTGGTCCCAGCGCGAGACGCTCTTCGCTTAGGCCAATAGCTCTATGTGCGCTGTCTTTGAGCACGAGATCTTCCATCGCATGGCGTGCTCGCAAGGCGGCGCGAACGCGTGCCAGCAAGCGAACGTCATCAAGCGGTTTGGCAAGAAATTCTTCAGCGCCAGCGGCTAAGGCAGCGAGCATCGTTGCAGGATCGGTGCTGACACCCGTTAACAAAACAGGAATGAACTTCGTGTCTTCGCGTGCCTTGAGGTTTCTGCAAAGCTTTAGTCCGTCGAGAGAAGGGGGCGTTATGTCTGCGATCACGAGGTCGGGCGGGGCGCGGCGAATAATCTTCAAAGCGTCGGCTTCACATTGGGCCATCGTGACATGGTAGTGCGCAGTTGAAAGCTTCACTTTCAACACGATCCTATTTACCGCGACTTGATCTACGATCAATATATGGGCTGACACCTGCACATCCTTTAATGGCTGTTGCGTATGGCGCAGAGTGCGAACTATTGGTTAACAAAGTCTTTCCAGGGGGCAGCATGCAGCAGGAAATTGCCGAAACGGAAGCAATCAAAGCCTTGGCTTGGCTTGCAGTTCAAGAGGATTTGGTCGGCACATTTCTGGGCTCGTCTGGGCTGAGCGTCGACGACATGCGCGCAGGGGCGGGCGAGCCGGAGTTTCTTGGCTCAGTTTTGGACTTCATTATGCTTGATGATGCCTGGGTGATGGCTCTCTGCGATGCAGAAGGCTGGCCCTATACGCGCCTCATGGAGCTGCGCGCTGCTTTGCCAGGTGGCCAAAATATGCACTGGACCTAGCTAAAAATTGAGCAGTTTATCAAAATGCGACGTCTAAGTAAGTTGACCTCGCGCTTGCAGAATAATCATCATTTGAAAAAGCACTTGTTTTATGCGACCCTTTGCATGGGTTGGTCGTGGGAGGACCTGCGGGTTCGCATGGCGACAAAGGATTTTCCAATGCAAGGTGTAACGGGTGTCGTTTTTGATAAAGACGGCACGCTTTTTGATTTTGAAGAAACCTGGGCCTCTTGGGCAAAGTCTTTTCTTTTGGATCTTTCAGGAGGGGACCTGAAGCAAGCAGCACGTTTGGGCGATGCGATTTTGTTTGATGTGCGCACTTGCGCGTTTGATTCCAAATCTCCCGTTATCGCCAGCACGCCTGCTGAAATCGCTGAACATCTTTTGCCCTTGTTGCCTGGAGCCACGCCCAAAGGTCTGGTCACCCGCATGAACGCGGCAGCAGCGTCAGCGCCTCAAGCAGAAACAGTGCCACTTATTCCGTTCCTCAGCGCATTGCGCGACCAAGGCCTGTCTTTGGGACTTGCAACCAATGACGCGGAAAGCGCCGCGCGGGCGCATTTACGGAACGCAGGTGTTTTGAATTACTTTGACTTCATTGCCGGGTCCGACAGCGGTTTTGGAGGCAAGCCACAACCAGGGCAGCTGCGCGCCTATATCGAGCGAACAGGCCAAACCCCAGACCGGGTGGTGATGGTGGGCGACAGCACCCACGATCTTATGGCCGCCCGCGCAGCAGGATGCCGCGCTGTGGCTGTGCTCACTGGGCTTGCAACGTCCGAAGACTTGGCACCTTTCGCGGACATTGTGTTAGACAGCATCGCCGATCTGCCGAATTGGTTGGCCGATGAAGGGCTCGTTCACGAAGCTGCATAAACCAAATCCGACAGATTGCGTCGCAAGCGGCAAACTTTGCGGCGTCAGCCTTGCCCATGCTTGCTTGGAGGTTAGCCAAGGGAGGGTCCTATGAACGAGGCATCACCAAAGCGCAGACGCAGTGGCGGTCGCGCGGGCAATGCAGTGCGCCGGGGCGGGGCTGTTCACGACCAAATGCCTTGGCGGTTGCCGATCAATCCAGATGCGCCAATTGAGCCTTTGGGACCTGAGGGTGTTGAGGCCATTCACGATGGCGCAATGCGGATCCTCGAAGAGATCGGCATCGAGTTTCTCAACGAAGAAAGCCTCGAGCTCTTTCGCCAAGCCGGGTGCAAGGTTGAGGGCGAGAACGTCAAAATGGGCCGCGACTGGGTGATGGAAATGATCGCTCAAGCGCCAAGCGAATTTGATCTCACACCGCGCAATCCAGAGCGCAAAATCACGCTGGGCGGCAAGCACATTCTCTTTGGCAATGTCTCATCGCCCCCTAATTATTATGATCTTGAACTTGGCAAAAAAGTGCCAGGCACGCGCGAACAATGCGCGAATCTGATGCGCCTGACACAACACTTTAATTGCATTCACTTCGCGGGCGGCTACCCAGTGGAACCTGTAGACCTGCATGCCTCGGTGCGACATCTCGATGTGCTCTATGACAAGCTGACCATTACGGACAAAGTTGTACACGCCTATTCCCTCGGCCAAGAGCGGGTGGAAGACGTGATGGAAATGGTCAGGATCGCAGGCGGGCTCACGGAAGAGGAATTCCGGGCGACGCCGAGTATGTATACCAACATCAATTCCACATCACCGCTTAAGCATGACGTGCCGATGATTGATGGGTGCCTGCGCCACGCGCGCAGGGGGCAGGCGATTGTTGTGACCCCCTTTACTTTGGCAGGTGCCATGGCGCCGGTGACAATGTCGGGGGCTGTCACGCTGTCTATCGCAGAAGCGCTATCGGCAATTGCACTTTTCCAATACGTCACGCCGGGTTGCCCCTGTGTGATCGGCACTTTCACCTCAAACGTTGATATGAAAACAGGGGCGCCTGCGTTTGGCACCCCTGAGTATATCCGTGCCACACAAATGACCGGTCAAATGGCGCGGTTCTATGGCCTACCAATGCGGTCTTCCGGGGTTTGTGCGGCCAATGTCCCAGATGGCCAAGCCATGTGGGAAACGTCGAACTCGCTTTGGGCTGCGATGCAGTCCGGCTCAAACGTGGTTTATCACGCGGCCGGCTGGCTTGAAGGCGGGCTCATAGCCTCGCCCGAAAAGTTCATCATGGATTGCGAAGTTTTGCAGATGTTGCAGCGCTATATGGAACCGGAGGTTTTTGCCACGACGCCTGATGATATAGCGATTGATACAATCAAAGAAGTTGGATGTAACGGGCACTATTTTGGTGTGCAACACACCCAAGATCGCTACACGACCGCCTTCTATCAGCCCTTTGTTTCAGATTGGTCGAATTTTGAGGCCTGGGAAGTTAAAGGAGGCGTCTGGACGGCTGAACGCGCCCACAAGCTCTACAAAGAGATCCTTGCCAAATTCGAAGCCCCAAAAATGGACCTTGCCGTGAAAGAAGAACTCGCGGATTTCGTGGCGCGACGCAAATCTGAAGGCGGTGCGCCCACGGATTTCTAAAATGGCACTGGCACAGCTTTAGGTTGCTTGCGAAAACTGTAAACAATTAGAGATATTGGGGCTTTGTTAAGCGCTGCGGTCTAGGATCGATGCATGTGAGACTTAGGATTGCGCATGCACGGCTTGGTGAACAGATCGATCGAACTCTTTCTCAAAAACACCTATGGAGAGACCGCTTGGGGAGACATTGTGCGTCGCTCCGGGCACGAAGGGGATGGCTTTGAGTCCATGCTCACTTACGATGATGAACTGACCTACCGGGTTCTCGATGCCGCGGCTGACCTTCTCGAAAAAGACCGAGAGATAATTCTTGAGGATTTAGGAACCTATCTCATTTCACATGAAAGCGTTGGCTCCATTCGACGATTGCTGCGATTTGGTGGCGTCAATTTCAGTGACTTTCTGCTTTCGCTTGATGAGTTGCCGGGGCGAACCAAACTTGCGGTTTCTGATTTAGTCCTACCTGAGCTCGAAATTGTTGATGATGGCGAAGATCGATATCTGCTAAAGGCGCAAAAGTTGTGGCCTGGTTTCGGACACGTGCTGCTAGGTGTCTTACGGGCCATGGCGGATGATTACGGTGCTTTGGCTTTTCTCGAGTTTGAAGGGGAAGACGACGAAACCGAAAGTGTATCGATACAGCTCTTGGAAAGTGCTTTTTCGGAAGGCCGAGAATTTAATTTGACTCAAAAGGCGGGCTAATATGGATGTCGTTACAGCCGCAGGGATGCTCGATGAACTCATGCCGATGCATCTCTCTGTGTCCAAAGCAGGCGTGATTTTACACGCGGGACCAACACTGCAGAAACTCCAACCGCACCTGAAGTTAAAAGGCGCCGCTTTCGAAGATGTTTTTGAAATAGTCCGGCCGCGCACCTTAGAGCTAGGAACAGATCTATTTCCTGCGGTCGGTACGAAAGTGCACCTTGGCTTCAAAGCAAATGGTGGCGTCGGTGTTAAGGGCGTTATTGTTGCTGCTCCCGAGGGAGATGCCGTTGTTATCAATCTTAGCTTTGGTATTGGTGTGTTGGAGGCTGTTGGAGACTATGGGCTGACCAGTGCAGATTTTGCCGCGAGTGACCTCACGATTGAGATGCTTTACCTGGTTGAAGCAAAATCGGCTGCTATGGAAGCATCACGTCAACTAAACCTGCGTCTCCAAGGGGCAATGATAGCTGCGCAGGAAAAAGCTTATACAGACGGCTTAACAGGTTTGAAGAATAGGCGTGCCCTAGACTACCTCCTCGAGCAAATGCTTGGCTCCAAACAGCCTTTCACATTGATGCAACTTGATCTCGATTTCTTTAAGGCTGTCAATGACACGCTTGGCCATGCTGCTGGAGATGCAGTCCTATGTGAGGTTGCGCGAGTTTTGAACGAGGAGACCCGCGATAGTGATACTGTTGCACGTGTAGGTGGGGACGAATTCATAATTCTATTAGGTGGGTATCTGCCAGATAACCGTCTGGAGGAAATTGCAGGTCGGTTCATTCAGAAAATTGAAGTTCCTGTGATATTTGAGGGCGAAGAATGCAAAATCTCGGCGAGTATCGGAATGGCTAGTACGCATATTTATGATGCTGCGGCTACAGCTTCTGATCTCATGGCGGACGCTGACGCTGCGCTCTATTCGTCAAAGAGAAAAGGGCGTGCTTGCTTCACAATTTTTGAAAAGGCTCAGAAGAGTTCAGCAATTCAGAAGGCTGAAAAGAGTAGTGAAGAACACGTTAGTCTTATGTAGGAAAACCATGAGTATCTTGGGCCTTAATGTTGCGCAATAGCAAGATTATTTTGAGTAAGAATCTGCCTCCCAAGGGTCACAAAGTACTAAAGATATTTTGCGAGTTAAATCTTATATTTTCTGTCGATTTTTTAGGCAAGAGCGCCGGGCACCTAGTCTTTAAAGGCCTGAATTTCTGGTACTCCTAGTCTATTGGGATCCCGACTTCTCGTTCTTTGAAATACCGCAATCCGTACTCCTTAAAAAATGATTCTGTGCTATCCATTTTCCGCTTCTAAAGTTGAGCAAAAGCTACATCAAAACTATGGAATTTTTGGGGGGAAGATCAGAAATATCAAGAAAAAAGAACTCCTAAGATGCCTGATCCTACTAATGGCTGAGTAAAGCTCTCGAAAAGGTTAGTTTTTCAGGTAGGAGAAATTAAATTTGCGCTCAATCCATTAGTGTCTTTCTGAGCTTAAGAAGATTTATTCTGATCACCATTAAACAAGATAATAAAAAAATCACCAAATCATATATGAAATTTATAAGCTTTTATATTTGAATAAGGAAACTTATTTATGAGGAAATTTCCTTAAATATAAGTAAAGAGAGAAGAAATTTTATGGACGTCATATTCAAGCAGATTTATTAGCTACCTTTCATTAAAGGAATAGAATTTTTTTAAGATGCTATTTCAAATTATATGAGTAAGAGTCTGTATTTTTGCAGATTTTTTGGGCCTTTGCTAAATCTTCTCTTAAGTCTAACAAGTTGAATCGAACGGGAGGTGACTCTAGGTTTACAAGGACTTTGGAATTATCTGGTATATAAGACGAACTTGATTGAAAAAATCTTGGCATCAGTGAGAATTTTACGCTAGAAAATTGGATGAGGTTACTCCAAATTTTGCTATTTACATTCATGGAAATATTAAAATTGGCTAATATGTAAAATTCTTCTGGTAAATAATTTTTTTCTTTTCCCCCGGTGGAAAACACCAAAAGTTCGGGGCTACTAATTTGTGGTATGGTACCAATTACATATTGTTTTTGGTCGTCAAATATCACAATAATACTATAGCCTAGATTGGTAATTTTTTTTCGTAATTTTAGATTTCTAATAAGGATATCGGAGGGATTGTCAAAGTGAATTTTGAGTTCGGCTTTTAGTCTGTTAGTCGGTAGTTGGCTTTCGCAGCGGAGCTGCAAGGTCGCATGCGTTTCCTGCGGTGAGGTAACTGATTGTATCGATGCAATTTTTCTACCTAAAAATAGATCGGATTCTTCTAATTCAGATGCCATTTTTTCTAAATTCGCTTGTGAGACGTCTAGTCGAATTACTTCTGCGTTTAAGGCAATGGGGATTAAACATGCCACTGCAATCACAATTAAACCTCTCATAGGCAATCATTCCTTTGGTTAATAGCTTCGAGAAGCCCGCTCGTTTCAAATTCCAGAGTTTGCCCTAGTAGGCCATTTTCTTCCAGCGGGGCTTGGGCGAAGGGTGAGTAAACGTCTTCTGGAGAGGTCGAATTTACTGGAATTGCTGCAAGGAAGGTTATTTTTAGACTTGGGGCGCTTAAGAAAAAGGCCTGTGCAATTTCGAACGAAAAGATACCGTTGCCTATAAACTCGTAAGGATTGTCAGTTGTTTTGCGGGCGATTAAATGCAGTGCTAGGCGGCCATCTTCATCTGGTGGACCAAGTGTCGTGAATTCGATCACAGCAGTCTGATAACCATTAGTTATCAATCCTGCGATTTCGTACCCTAAAGGTCTGCTTTGAAGAATATCAGGGCGAATTTCAAAGCTTGAAGACTTTGCGAAGGGTCTTTCAAAGCCGGGTATTATTAAGCATTCGCTTGTAAAAACTCTTAGATCAGCATCGACTTGGCTTGTCGGTGAGCTTCTGGCGACGAAGTAACCGAGTTCTTCTTGATGCCAAGCTACCTGTGCGGGCTCGTCCGGTACACCCAACAAATCTGGAAGCGGCACGCTTTTGGATCGTGAACTTTGGACGGCTGCTCTACTGAGAGCCGAAGCCTCTTTGCGGGCTTTTGAAATTGCTCGGGATGATCCGCGAAGCGAAATGATTTGTTCTTCATGTCCCAGGTGAAGTGTGGCCTGGTGCTCCGTTTGTAGACGACTAATCACAGTTTCGATGGACGAGTAGCTGCTTTCGATTTTTGCTCTTCCGTCTTGCGCGAAGGGCACTATCGCGCCGCCAACGTGCAGCCGAACCCTGCTTTCCGCGGAAAGCTGCGTTTTGTCTTTACGGTTCAGCGTGAGTTCAGGCTCCGTTGTTCCTGCGGAGAATATCAAGCGGAGGCTACGCTGTGCGCGGTCACTCGCGCTTTCTAGGCTTGGGCCCTCGGCAAAGCAGGCCTTGCTATCGCATTCCACGCGCCAATCGCCATAGGTTTCGGGAGGAGATGCCTGCAGTGTGAGTGTAGAGAGGCACATGATGCAAAAAATGACTTGAAAAAGCCTCATCAGGGTAAAACCCCGAAGTGCCAAAAAAAGGAGAAACCGCCAGATCTGATACAAAAGCTTACTCGCAACTATTTAGCCTGTTTCTAGCTCAAAGGATTAAATGGGGCGTAAATTATGCAGATTTTTTTGACCCTCTGACTCACTTGATGGATTTATTTACTCAGCGTGCGAACGCGCTTTGGGGGGTGCGTCGCAGGGACATTTCACTTGACTAGATAGGGCGCGCCTGCCAGTCTCGGTATATAAAAAGCTTGTGCTGATATATGGAACATGGGAGAAATCTGATGATATTCAAACGCGGATGGATCGCGGCAACATTTGCTATGGTGAGCCTCACTGGCGGCGCAGCGGTTGCGGAAAGCCCAACGCTCAAAACAGTTCAGGACCGCGGAACACTTCTGTGCTCCGGTCACAACGGGAGCTATTTTGGCTTTGTTGAGGTAAACGACAAAAACGAATGGAAAGGTCTAGATATCGACCTTTGTCGTGCGCTGACCGTTATGATCCTTGGCGACAAAGACGCCAATCAGATT
Source organism: Pseudomonadota bacterium (assembly GCA_039182515.1). GTDB lineage: Bacteria > Pseudomonadota > Alphaproteobacteria > Rhodobacterales > Rhodobacteraceae > JBCDCE01. Next base: position 57,752 of record JBCDCE010000010.1, read on the forward strand.
GTTCCTCTGAGCTGGGCGCAACGCTTCCCTGCTTTGCAGTCAGGTGATGTGGACGTTGTGATCAAGGCCACTGGCTGGACTATGGGGCGCGACACTGAACTTGGCCTGCAATTCTCAAACCCGTATTTCTTCGGCGGCGCTCAGTTGATGGTGCGCAAAGAACTCGGTGCTTCGACAGCCACAGATCTTGATGGGGGCACCGTTTGTGTGGCGGCCGGTACAACGATTGAGCGGATCGTTGCAGACCACTTGAAGTCAGAAGAAGTTGAACACACGATGGTAAGCTTTGAGAAAACGGCTGAGGTTATCGGCGCTTATAAAGCTGGGCGGTGCGATGCTTATGCGGCCTGGGGCCCATCAATTGCCGTTCTTCTTGCCACACAGTTTGAAGATGCAGGCAGTCATATGATCTTGGAAGACAAGCTTTCCGCTGAACCGATTTCGGCTGCTATGCGTCAAGGTGACGACGAGTGGGTTGATATCGTGAATTGGATGCTCGCCGCTCTTCTCAAAGCAGAAGAAGAGGGTGTGACCTCTGCGAATGTGGAAGACATGGCCGCCGATCCACCCAACCCTACTGTTGCGCGCTTGTTGGGTGTAAATCCAGGCATGGGTGAGCGCCTTGGCTTGCGTGAAACTTGGGCGAAAGAAATGATCGCTGAGATGGGCAACTTTGCCGAAATATATGATCGCAACTTAGGTGAAGGCTCCCCTTACAAGCTGGAGCGCGGCTTGAACAATCTGTGGAGCAACGGGGGTGTTCTTTACACTCCAATTCTTGACTGAGTTGGCATAATCCGACGACATCAGGCTGTCCCAACCATCGGGGCAGCCTTTTTTAACGCAGGGTGAGGCATATGTTGGGTTGGCGAGACGTCAAACGGATGACACCGCGCGAGATCGCGGTTCAGGTTGGCGTTGTACTCTTAGTCGTCGCACTTGTGGTCAGCGCGTATCTGAGCGCACGTATCAACCTCACAGAACTCGGGATCACATCCGGCTTTAACTTCCTGGATCGAGATACAGGCTGGAGCTATTCCTTCTCCCTGATCGAGCGCAGCATAGACGACACTTACCGCAAAACGCTTCTCATCGGGTTTTTGAACACGGTCTTTGTGGGCCTTATATCAATCGTCTTCGCAACTATACTGGGCTTTCTGATCGGAACCATGCGAGACAGCGAAAACCCTGGGCTCAAAGCGATTTCCAGCCTCTATGTTCAAATTTTTCGCAACATTCCTCTAATTTTGCAGATCGTGTTTTTATACTCGATCCCCATTCATTTTCCTGGCCCAAAACAAGCGTATTCGATTGGCGACATAATCTTTATGTCCAATCGCGGGATCATGCTCCCGGTACTTAACTTGCCGCTTTGGAGCATTACAGCGCTTGTTGTGGTGGCGGTTCTGCTTGGATGGATCCTGTTGAAAACGCGCCTATCGGTCTGGGCCGCTATGGCCATTTGGCTTGGCGCAGTTGTTGCAGGGATCGCTTTGGCGATTGTTTTATTGATCCCAGAAGGCAAAGATATTGTCTCGATCCCGTTCCTCAAAGGCCTTCGATTTCGAGAGGGTTTGACCCTGTCCGTTGAACTTGTGGCCATGATCATCGGCATCGTTTTGTATAGCTCGGCTTATATCGGCGAGGTCGTGCGTGGTGGTTTGGACGAGGTGCCCAAAGGTCTTGTGGAGGCCGGCAAAAGCCTCGGGTTGGGGCGGTTCGCCGTGTGGTGGACTATTAAGATTCCAATGGCGCTTAGATCGATCATTCCTCCTTTGGGCAATCAGTGGATCTTCACAATGAAGGCCACGACGGTGGGGGTCGCAATTGGGTTTTCAGACCTCTTTTACATCGTATCAACATCCATCACCCAATCAGGTCAGACCCTTGAGCTCATCGCGATCTTGATGGGGGCCTTCCTCTTAGTAAACTTTGTGATCGCGCAACTCGTGACACTGCTGAACAGTCGATTGGCACTGAAGGGGTATGGGTCATGAGCGTGCCACCGGGCGCGTCCTGGGGTCGCGACTGGCGCAAACGCGCCTTCGCAACACCGCTCGACGGGGTGATCACCATTGGTATCGGAATGCTCTTGGCTTGGATGGCTTGGACCGCAATCGACTGGGCACTTTTGCGCGCGGTGTTCCGGGCCGAAGACGTCGCTTTATGCCAAGAAAAAACGGCTGGGGCCTGTTGGTCCGTGATTGATGCGCGCCATAGGCTCATTCTCTTCGGCCTCTATCCTTTTGACGAACATTGGCGCTCGACATCAGCCGCGATTGCAATCGTAGCGACCGTGGTGCTTTCCTGTATTCCGTGGTTCTGGACGGGTGCTCGTATCGCTTCGCTTTGGATCATAGGCTTTGCCACATATTACCTTCTCATGGAGGGCAGTCTTGTTGGCTTAGAACAAGTCACGACCGATAAATGGGGGGGCTTGTCGCTCGTCTTGTTTCTCTTCTCATCCGTGGTTCTCTTGGGCATGCCGATAGGCTTGGGGCTGGCATTGATGCGCCGCTCGCGCTTGCCGATGCTGCGGCTTGTGGCAAGCCTACTGATCGATTTTATCCGTTCCTTACCACTGCTCACCACGCTCTTCACCGCAGCGGTTGTGCTGCCGTTTTTGCTGCCGGAGTGGCTGCAAGGCGACAAGATATGGCGGGTGATCATCGCCTTTTCCCTCTTCTTCGCCTGCTACCAGGCAGAGGTCTTTAAAGGCGGTTTCCAAGCCATTCCCAACGGACAATACGAAGCAGGTCAGGCGCTTGGGTTGGGCAAGTGGCAAACGCTTTGGCTCATCGTTCTGCCGCAGGTCTTTCGCCATTCATTGCCTGCCACCATCAACATGGTGGTGGTCACCTTCAAGGAAACCGCGGTTGTCATTATTATCGGGTTCTTTGATCTTCTAGCCTCTGCCAGTGCGGCGTTTGGCACGGGCGAGTGGGTTGCCTATTATATGGAAACCTACCTCTTTGTAGCATTTATCTACTGGGCCTTTATCACGTCGCTTGGGCGCTATGGAGAGTACCTAAAAGACCGGCTGCGCCAAGAAGAACACTAAAGTTCTAAGCGTGGTCTTAAGAGGCCGCGCCGTTCTTCGGCTTATGAGCTTACCCAGATGAAAAGAGACTGCATTGAGGCGGCGCCGTCAGTCTAGGGTGTTTGGCCCCTTTGGTGTTGTCACATCAAAGGCGAGCGCCCGGGGGCCTTTTGTTATCTCAGCCAAGTGATCGACACCCAAAGCCACAAACAGCTCTTGGAGCTTTTCAGGCTCAGGGTGGCTCAGGCGCACGGTGTTCAATTCCAAACCAACGTCTTGTTGCCCGGTACTAGGGTGTGGCCCGGGTGACCATTCAATGAAGGCCGGAACCAACCCGCCTTCGGGCAAGGAGCCATCGCGCGGTACAGTGAGGCGCCAGGTGCGGTCTCCACGTTGGAAATGCACAACTTCACCCAGATCGATGGGAGACGCCGCTACAACTGCATCAAGGTCGGGTGTATTCACGACCCAGCACAGCGCCCGCGGACGCTGAGATATACGCGTCTGCGTTTCTGGATCGTCCAAGGTGAACCAACGCGTGCGGCCAGGGTCAGGCGCTTCGGGGTCAATTGCGATGAGCTCGAAAAAGCTCTCGTTTCCAGCCTGACACACGCAATTGTAGGTGCTCATGGCATCGTGCTTCGATCCCGAAGGGACAGTCACACCGAGCACGTCCGCCAACATGGCTTGGCCTGTCATCAAGTCCGATGTGCCCAATGTGAAATGGTCGATGCGGTTCATGTAATCCCCTTTCCAAAGATTGCGGGGCGCTCGAGAAAATTCCACCCTATTGCTCCGGAATTAACCGATGACAGCGCAGCAAGGACGTGTCAATAAATGACATGGATATTCTGTATACCGGAACGCAGCGCTGTGTCTGATCTATCTAGAAGCCTCACGTCTTCTCACTGGGGGATCGGTTTGATCGCCACAAAAAACGGGCAGATCACCGATGTTCAGGGGCACCCAACAGACCCAGATCCATCTCATCTCAATCACAATATACCCCAGGGACTAAGCGGCCGCGCGCGGGTTTTGCAACCAGCGATCAGGGAAGGCTGGCGAGATGGCCGGAAAGGCGAAAGAGGGCGAGATCGCTTTGTGCAAGTGAGTTGGGACGAAGCGCTAGATCACATCGCGTCAGAACTGACCCGGGTAAAACACGAACATGGCAATGAGAGCATCTTTGGCGGGTCATATGGTTGGGCCAGTGCGGGCCGCTTTCACCACGCTCAAAGTCAGCTCAAGCGCTTCCTCAACACAATCGGTGGCTTTGTAAGGTCCGAAGGTAACTACAGTTATAACGCCGCCCTTGAGGCTATGCCGCACTTTGTTGGCGGCAGCTACAGGCAACATGTTGTCGAAGCAACGCGCTGGTCTGTCATTGCTGAGCATTCCAAGCTTGTGGTGCTTTTTGGTGGTTTGCCAATGCGTAATATGCAGATCTGTGATGGCGGCGCGTCTCGGCATAGAATGGCGGACAACTTGAAGGCTTGTGTCGACAAGGGCGTGCGCTTTGTGAACATCAGCCCGCTCCGAAGCGATGTGGATGCATGGGTGGGAGCCGAATGGCTCGCACCGAAACCTGGATCTGACACAGCAATCATGTTGGCATTGGCTCATACATTGGTTGACGAAAACCTGCATGATCAAGCGTTTCTCGACCGATACACCGTAGGGGCCGACCGCTTCATCGAATACCTGCAGGGAAGAAGTGATGGGGTCGTCAAATCGCCAGAGTGGGCGGCGGAGATCAGCGGTCTGCGCGCTGATCGGATCCGCTCCCTCGCAAGGGAAATGGCAAGCCAACGCTCGATGGTGGCTTGCGCCGCAGGGCTACAGCGTGCGGATTGGGGAGAGCAAGTGCTCTGGGCCTGCGTATCTCTCGCGGCTCTCCTGGGAACAATTGGCCTGCCGGGCGGCGGATATACCATCGGCTACGGCGTGAACGCTCATATTGGCAATATCACGCGGCCCTTCCGATGGGGGCACTTGCCGCAAGGCGACAATCCTGTGAAGCCCTGCATTCCCGTCGCGATGATTTCCGAGATGCTGCTCAATCCGGGGCAGGCGTTTCGCCACAATGGCAAAACGCTAACCTTCCCAGATATCCGACTTTTGTGGTGGGCAGGCGGCAATCCGTTCCATCATCACCAGGATCTCAACAGGCTCAGGACTGCGTTTCAATGCCCCGAAACAGTCATCGTAAATGAGATCAACTGGACGGCAACGGCACGCCACGCTGATATTGTTCTTCCCGTTGCCTCAGCTCAAGAGCGCACTGATTTTGGGGGTGGTCAGACAGACAACATCCTCGTCCCCATGCCCAAAGCTGTTGAGCCGCCTGGCCAAGCGCGCGTTGAGTATGAAATCTTTAGAGATCTCGCGCGCAAGCTCGGAACGGAAGCGGTTTTTTCTGAGGGGCGCGACGAGGCGGCTTGGCTGCGCGAGATGTGGTCCGAGACACAAGACAGCGCCCGGAACAATGGCGTGTTCTTGCCCAATTGGGATAGTTTTATAACGGGAGATATCGTCGAACTGGCAGATCCTGCACCGGGTCAGGTTTTCTTGTCTGAGTTCCGGCAAGACCCGGATGTAAATTCAAGGCAAACCCCGAGTGGTCGGATAGAGCTCTTTTCCGAAACTGTTGAAGGCTTTGGTCTGGAAGAGTGCCAGGGGCACGCAACCTGGGTCGCGCCACGCGATTGGGCGGTTGAGGATGCAAAACGCTATCCTTTGGCTTTGATATCTGGCCAACCCAACACGCGCCTTCACAGCCAGTATGACAATGGAGCCGTGAGCCGTTCGGCCAAAATTTCTGGCCGGGAGCCTGTTTTGATCAATCCAAAAGACGCCGCCAGCCGCAATATTTTTGACGGAGACATCGTGGTGCTGTTCAACGCACGTGGTCGGTGCCTGGCCGGAGCGCGCGTCACATCTGATATAGCCGAGGGCAGTATCTTTCTTTGGACTGGGGCGTGGTATGATCCTGATTTTGATGCACCTGATCATTGCGACCTGCATGGCAATCCGAACACCTTAACGCACGATCTTCGCACCTCTGAGTTCAGCCAAAGCCCAGCAGCCCACTCCGCCAGGATCGAAATTCAAAAATACTCAGGGACGCCGAAACCGGTTCGTGTTCATGAGCCGCCTGTGTTTGTGGAAAGAACCCAAAGCGATGAGGCAATAAATGGTGCATGAAACTCCACCTCGTGTCGATTCCACGCTCTCAAAGGGGTTGGCGATATTGGAAAAACTCACGACGTTAAAAGCAGGGATGGGTGTCTCGGAGTTGTCTCGCGAATTGGGTCTGACAAAGTCCAACACCTTCAGGCTTTTGCAAACCTTGACTGCCTTGGACTATGTGCGCCGCGAGCCCGATAAGTCTTATTCCGCGACTTTGAAAACCTGGCAGGTGGGGCGTTCTGTTGTGGAAAATTTGAATCTTCGAGCAGCCGCCTCGCAAATGATGCTCTATTTGTCTGAAGCGACCAAGGAGACGATTTATCTTGCTGTGCGAGACGGCTTGAACGTTGTCTATATTGATAAGATCGAAAGCACGAAGCCGATCCGGTCTTGGAACCCAATTGGGGGGACTGCACCCATTCATTGTGTCGGTACTGGAAAAGCCATTTTGGCTGCAGAATACCGTTTGCTAAGAGAGCACTTAAGCGCACCTTTCGAACGCTTTACGGACAAAACTATCACCGACTTCGACACACTAGATGCGGTCATGGCTGAGACCCGTTTGCGTGGGTATGCCGAAGACACTGGTGAATTTCGTCAAAACATTTTGAGCTTTGGCGCTGCGATTTCTTTGCCCAATGGGGAAACCGTTGGGGCGTTGGGCGTGTCCGTGCCTGACGTGAACTTACAAGAGGGTGACAACGATAGAATTGGCGCACATGTGCAGCATGCAGCACGCGCCGTGTCAGAAAGCTTGGGGCGATTGTAGAGTGCCCCAAGTCGCACTAATCAACCGCGCTTTGTGCTGAAATATGGAACATTTTTTCACTATATTGACACGTCGCGCATAAGCCCGCAGACTGAACCATAGGCAAAAATTTGAGGTCATGGATGGACCGTTCTAAGCCGATCTCGCTTTGGGATTTGACTGCGGAAGAGAACGAAACGGAAGGGGCTTCGATCCCAGACGGCACGGTAGATGTGGCGATTGTCGGCGGCGGATTTACAGGCCTTTCAACCGCTTTGCACAGCGCCCAAAAAGGTCTGTCCGCGCATGTTTTGGAAGCAAACCACATCGGGTTTGGCGGATCGGGGCGAAATGTCGGTCTGGTCAACGCAGCCCTCTGGCTCCCGCCGGCAAAAGTCCGCGAAAAGCTCGGGTCGATCTACGGCGATCGGTTTCTGCGCAGATTTAGCGAAGGGCCGTCGGTTGTTTTTGATCTGATTGAAAAGCACCAGATGCGCTGCGAAGTTACGAAGACAGGTACCATTCATGCAGCGCACGGGCCAAGCGGGTTTGATGATCTCAAGGCCCGACACGCTGAATGGCAACGTATTGGTGAACCCGTAGATTTTCTGGACGCTTCAGAAGTCTCACAAATGATCGGGACCAAAGCCTTCCACGGTGGCTTGTTAGATCACCGCGCAGGGACCATAAATCCTATGGGGTATTGCCGAGGTCTGGCACGCGCGGCGACGGCTGCGGGTGCGAAGATCACAACAGGCGCTCACGTTCAAAATCTCAAGCGCGACGGAGACAACTGGCTTGTAAAATCTTCGGCTGGCACCCTGCGTGCCAAGGCGGTGGTGCTTGGAACCAATGCTTATACGGATACGCTTTGGCCTGGTCTAAAAAACGTCTTCACCATGATCCACTATCTGCAGTTTGCGACGGCGCCGTTAGGCGAAAGCGCGGCTCATATCCTGCCCAATCGGCAGGGTGTTTGGGACACTGGCCAGATCATGTTTAATGTTCGCCGCGACGCAAAGGATCGCTTGCTCATCGGCACCATGGGGCGCGTGATTGGCTCAAAGGACCAAGGTCTAACCAAGCGCTGGGCTGAAAAACGCATCAGCGCTATTTTCCCCGAGCTTGGGCGTGTCAAATTCGAGGAAGCTTGGCATGGGCAAATTGCCATGACACCCGATCATTTGCCGCGCGTGCATCAGCTCGCGCCTGGGCTTTGGACGGCAATTGGATACAATGGGCGCGGCATAACAACAGGTACCCTGTTTGGGATCTCAATAGCAGACTTGCTTACAGGTATGGATCCGGCAGAGTTGCCTTTGCCGCTCACAGATATGAGCGAGGCGCCGCGCGCAACGTTTACTTCGCGCATCTATGATCTGGCCTTTACGGCCAACCAAGTCTGGAAAGGCTTGGTGTGATCGATCCAGCAGGAGGTAGCCGCGCGCTTTTTAAGCGGTTACAGGACAGCGCGACATCCAACTCAAAATACCGAACTAGAAAGGGAGATCGCGATGACAGACAAACCACTGGCCTTAGTCACTGGAGGCGCGCAGGGCATTGGATATGCTTGTGCGGAAGCTCTGATGGAGGACGGTTTTGATGTTATTTTGGCTGACATCCAGACCGACGGCGTGGCGAAAGCCGCTCAAGCACTGGGCGCGCGTGCTGGGCTTGTCTGCGATATGGGCGATCCTGCCGCCGTTAATGCCCTCTTCGACCAAATATCCGCTGAGTTTGGGCCACTTTCAGCGCTTGTAAACAACGCCGGCGTCGCCATGCCGGGCGACTTTCTGGACTATGATCTGAGCACCTTTGACCGCGTTATGGACATCAACCTGCGCGGAGTTTTTGTAGCGACACAGCGCGCGGCACGGGACATGGTGGCTGCAAAGATCGAGGGGGCCATCGTGAATATGTCCTCGATCAATGCGCAGGTCGCCATCCCAGCGATCCCAGCCTATTGCGCTTCTAAAGGCGGGGTGATGCAGCTCACGAAAGTTGCGGCTTTGGCTTTGGCCAAACACAACATCCGTGTGAACGCAGTTGGTCCTGGCTCGATTGATACCGAAATGATGGCCGGCGTGAATGCGAACCCGGAAGCCTTCAAAGTTGCAATGTCGCGCACCCCGCTCGGGCGTCCTGGCACAGCCCGTGAGATCGGCGACGTCGTGGCCTTCCTTTGCTCTAAGAAGGCAAGCTACGTCACAGGCGAAACCATCTATATTGATGGGGGGCGTTTGGGTCTGAACTACACCTGTTGAGGCTCAAGTGCGCAAAGACGCCCCACCAAGGTTGGTCCGCATCGCCGACCAACCTCTTTTGCGCATCGGTAGCCATTCCAACATTGGCAACAACATCAATGGGCCGTGCGTTGTGCGAGTGCCAACTTGGGTGCGGGAGCCTTTGGGCAAGTTCTACATGTATTTCGCCCATCATACGGGATCGTATGTCCGGATGGCGGTTGCTGACGAGCTGAAAGGGCCATGGCACGTCTTGGAAAGCCCTCCACTTCACCTTTCCCAAACAGGGTTCGCGCAATCTGAAGTGAAACATGAGTTGGCGGGTAAAAGTCTCACGGAACCCGCCCATATCGCTTCGCCAGATGTTCATGTGTTGGATCAAGAGCGGCAGTTTGTGATGTTCTATCACGGCTTGCACCAAGACGGATCTCAGACAACTCGGATTGCTGTTTCCCCCGATGGGCTGAATTTTGAAGCAAGAGGGTGTGATACCGATCTGTGTGCTCCTTATTTGAGGCTATGTCGCGTCAAAGACTATTATATCGGCATCACATGGGGCGGCACGCTGGTTTGTGCGGATAGCCTTTGGGGGCCGTTTTATGAAGCGCTTTGCTTGCTTGAGCGTCCGAACGGACCCAATCTGATCCCGCGACATCCTGCATTGTTTTGGAGCAATGACCGGCTTCATTGTGTCTTTTCACTCATTGGAGATTGCCCAGAACGACTTTGGCACAGCTTTGCTGAAACATCTGGGCCTGTGGAAGACTGGATTTTCAGCGCTCCGCACGTGCTCCTTGCTCCAGAATTGGACTGGGAAGGCGCGCAGGCTCCAAAGTTGCCATCCCAAATCGGTGCAGCCTTTGAGCTTGAAAATGCTTTGCGTGATCCGTTCTGGTTCGAAGACCACATTTTCTATGTGGGAGGGGGCGAACAGGCGATTGGTGTGGCGCGGGCACATTGGGATGAGGCGTAGACCATTGCTCGTGTGACCGTGTTAGCCGAGCTAGCTTTCAAGCATGAACTTTTTTGAGAGTGCCAAGCTTGCGGCCCCCAACGGTCGCGCTTTTGGGCCGAGCGATCCAGCAACAACTTTCGGTTTCACAAGTCCAGACGTTGGTGTTGCGTAGAGCGCCTCGCTCACACGCGTCACAATAAGTGCGCGCATCGAAGGCGGCATGTTTCCATCAATCAGAACGGACGGAAAGTCGATGATCGCACAAGCGCCGACGATGAACTGAGCCAAAGAAGGGACGGCGTCAGCGAGCCAGTCCTCCAAAATCTCAGGCGTTTTTTTATGCCAGTCTACGTTTGGCGACGCGATTAAGTTTGGATCATCAACGTGTTTTGAAAGGCGGCGCTCTAGGCCAATCAAAGAAGCGGTATCGACCAGCTGCGTCGGTGCGCCAGCGGGTGAGCCGACGGGGAAAGGGCCGATCGCGCCCGCGTTTCCAGATCTCCCAGGATATACCGCGCCGTTCAAAACCACACCGCCACCAACAAAATGGCCTATGTAAATGTAGAGAAAATCGGGCGGTGTTTCCGTCGTGCCAAACGTAAGTTCCGCGCCGCAAGCACTTGTGGCATCGTTTCCTAAAAAGACGGGGAACTCATAAAGTTTGCCAATCTCGCTTTGTAGATCAAAACTCTGCCAGTCCGCCATGGCATCAGGCGCCACTCCAATTACATTGGCCCACTCCCACAAAAAGTAGGGGGAGGCGATGCCCATCCCGGAAATGCGCCCACGCGCCTCGGTTGGCAGCTTTTGAGAGATTTCCGTAGCTGCGCTTTGCACAAACTCCAGCGTTTTTGCCGGCGTTGGATAGCTGTAGGTTTGTGTAATGTGCGCAAGTTCTTTGCCCACAAAATCCACTAAAATGAGTTCGGCTGATCGGCGCCCAACTTTGAGGCCCAAAAAGTAAGCGCCGTTTGGCGCCAACCGCATAGGGACAGAAGGTTGACCAATCTTTCCGCGCTGCTTTTCACCTTTTTCAAGCAATCCATCGCGCTCGAGCGCACGCATAATTACAGACACAGTTTGAGCTGACAGACCCGTTTTACGTGCGATTTCAGCCTTAGACATTGGACCAACTCGGCGAAGAATCGTCAAGACAAGACGCTCATTGCGGTCCCGCATACCGCTTTGATTTGAGCCGGAGGTCTCAAATTTATCTATGATATCAGTGCCTTCCACAGCCTTCAGTTCCGTTTTGGTTTACCTTTGCCACCTCATAGCATGTCCGAGCGGAAAAGCACCCGTCAATATTAAATCACAGTGATTTACTTATTGACCTCTGCCTAGAATCAACCGTAACGTTTCTAAGCGCACAGACCTCAAAATAACAGTGGGGCTGAGCGCCTTCGTCTTTGGGAGGACATCATGAAAAAGCTCATTACGGCTGCCACGGCAGCTTTGATCGCGTCATCAGGCGCAGCATTTGCAGGCGGCCACAGCACAACCGTTTGCTTGATTACAAAAACTGATACGAACCCATTTTTCGTGAAAATGCGTGAAGGTGCGGAAGCCAAAGCTGAAGAGCTTGGCATGACCCTCAAATCTTTTGCGGGTAAGATCGACGGTGACCACGAAACACAGGTTCAAGCGATTGAGACCTGCATTCTTGACGGCGCAAAAGGCATTTTGCTGACGGCCTCAGATACATCGTCCATCGTTCCAGCTGTCGAGCAAGCGCGCGACGCGGGCCTGTTGGTCATTGCACTGGACACTCCGCTGTCGCCAATCGACGCCGCTGATGCGACCTTCGCCACAGACAACTTCCTTGCAGGCGAGTTGATCGGCAAATGGGCGGCGGGCACAATCGGTGACACCTCGACCGCCAAAATTGGCATGATGAACATCAACGTGTCTCAGCCGACCGTTGGAGTTCTGCGCAACCAAGGCTTTCTGCAGGGCTTTGGCATTGATCTGGCGGATCCAGCCAAATGGGGCGACGAGACAGACGCGCGCATCGTGAACAACGAAGTGACAAACGCCAACGAAGAAGGCGGTCGGAAATCTATGGAAAATCTCCTGACCATGGATGATGGCACAAACGTTCTCTACACAATCAACGAACCGGCCGCGGCGGGCGCGCATGAGACGCTGAAAGACTTTGGCAAGGTTGACGATGTGATCGTTGTCTCTGTCGATGGCGGCTGCCCCGGTGTTCAAGCGGTTGCTGAAGGCGCAATCGGAGCGACGTCTCAACAATATCCGCTCTTGATGGCGTCGCTTGGTGTTGAAGCTGTTAAAGCTTGGGCTGATACGGGTGAGAAGCCTGCAAATACGCCGGGCAAAGAGTTCTTCGACACAGGTGTTGCTTTGGTCACGGACAATCCTGTGGACGGTGTACCATCGATTTCTTCTGCGGAAGGTCTGAGCCTCTGCTGGGGTTAACTACCCGATAGCGTCCAAAAATTTAAGAAGGGAGGGCGCCTCTCGCGCCCTCTTTTCTTTTCTGAACGACCACAAAAGCTTGAAATGCAGCACGCATCAGTGATGCAGTAGAGCCAACAAGCGCAAAATCGACCGCGGTGCCGAATGGGGGGGGACATGTCCACAAGCGAAACTGGAAAAGAGTTTGAGATTGGCCTTGATGGTGCGCAAGACATCGTTGCCGAGTTTGAAGATACGCGCAAAGGGTTCATAGGCCGCGTTCAACATGCGCTGCATGTTAACCCCGCGCTGGTTCCATTGATCGTGCTTGTGACCTCCATCATCCTTTTTGGCATGTTGGTTGGGCAAAGGTTTTTCTCACCCTTCGCCATGACTTTGATCTTACAACAAGTTCAGATTGTTGGGATCGTAGCGGCTGCACAAAGCTTAGTGATTTTAACCGCTGGAATCGATTTGAGCGTTGGCGCGATTATGGTTCTGTCTTCGGTTGTGATGGGACAATTTGTGTTTCGCTATGGCCTACCCGTTGAACTGGCGGTTTTATGTGGCCTTGCTGTTGGGATGGCCTGTGGTCTCATTAACGGCTGGCTCGTGGCCTACATGAAACTGCCGCCTTTCATCGTGACCCTTGGTACTTGGCAGATCGTTTTGGCGGCCAATTTTCTTTATTCGGCAAACGAAACCATTCGAAGCGCAGACATCGAAAAGAGCGCGCCCCTACTGCAGGTATTTGGAACAAAGTTCAAACTTGGCGGAGCGACGCTCACTTTAGGTGTGATCTTCATGCTCTGTCTCATGATCGTTTTGGCCTATGCTCTCAAACAGACAGCCTGGGGCAGGCATGTTTATGCGGTCGGCGATGATCCCGAAGCCGCAGAGCTTGCAGGTGTGAATGTAAAACGCACGCTGATGTCAGTGTACCTAATCTCAGGCCTTATCTGCGCCTTTGCTGGATGGGCGATGGTTGGGCGAATTGGGTCTATATCCCCTACGGTTGGGCAACTGGCAAACATTGAGAGCATCACAGCTGTTGTGATCGGAGGCATTTCCCTCTTTGGCGGCCGTGGCTCTATCTTAGGCGCGCTCTTTGGGGCTTTGATCGTTGGTGTCTTTACCTTGGGGCTGCGCCTGCTTGGTGCGGATGCACAATGGACGTTCCTCTTGATCGGCCTTCTCATCATCGCGGCGGTGGCTGTCGATCAATGGATCAGAAAGGTATCAGCCTAATGGAACCTATTCTCAAAGCCCGAAATCTTGTCAAACGCTACGGTCGTGTCACGGCTTTAGATCACTGTGATTTTGATCTGATGCCGGGTGAAATCCTTGGAGTGATCGGGGACAACGGTGCGGGCAAATCGACCCTGATCAAAGCGCTCTGCGGTGCGGTAATCCCAGACCAAGGCGAGGTTTTCTTGGAAGGTCAGAAAGTGTCGTTTTCTTCTCCAATTGAAGCGCGCCAACAAGGCATTGAAACAGTGTATCAAACGCTGGCTATGAGCCCGGCTTTGTCGATTGCAGACAATATGTTCATGGGCCGTGAGATGCGCAAAAAAGGCCTTATGGGAAAGCTGTTTGGCCAACTAGACAAACGCGCCATGCAAAGCTTTGCGCGCGAAAAGCTGTCTGAATTAGGTCTTATGACCATTCAAAACATCAATCAGGCGGTTGAAACTTTGTCGGGTGGTCAGCGTCAGGGTGTGGCTGTGGCGCGGGCTGCAGCCTTTGGCTCGAAAGTGATCATTCTGGATGAACCCACCGCCGCTTTGGGCGTTAAGGAAAGCCGTCGTGTGCTGGATCTTATACAAGACGTTAAGGCGCGCGGCATACCAATCATCTTGATCAGTCATAACATGCCGCACGTGTTCGAGGTTTGTGATCGGATCCATATTCACCGCTTGGGCAAACGCCTAACGGTGATTGATCCCAAAGATCATTAAATGTCTGATGCGGTGGCCTACATGACGGGCGCGAAATCTGTGGAAGCCCAAGCCGCTTGAGAGACATGCTGATGGAGCTTTCTTCTCAGATTGATCAAGTTGTGTCTGCGGCGATGGGCTTGGATGTCGGTGAATGCAGAGCACTGATTGCAATTGCTGGCCCGCCAGCTTCCGGAAAATCAACGCTCGCCAAACGTGTGCAGGCGCGGCTGACAGAATTGAGCAAGCCCTGTGGCCTCGTGCCAATGGATGGGTTTCATCTGAGCAACGAGATCCTCCAAGAGCGTGGACTGCTGGGGCGAAAAGGCGCTCCTGAAACCTTCGATGTTGACAGCTTTAAGGCTCTTATTGAGCGGCTGGGAACAGAAGACGATGTGCCTGTTCCACTCTTTAACCGAGACCTCGACCGTGTTGAGCAAGACAAAGGGCACGTTTCATCAGCTCAACGCCACGTCGTAGTAGAGGGCAATTATCTGCTGATGAAAACTGCGCCTTGGAACGAGCTTGCCGGCTTTTGGTCTCTGTGCGTTTTCATAGCGCCTTCGCGTGAGGTTCTGGAAAAGCGCTTGATCCAAAGGTGGATCACCCATGGGCTGGATCCAGAGGCCGCAAAAATGCGGGCGGTTGGCAACGATCTGGTCAACGCTTTGACCGTTATCGAAGGCAGCAATCAGAGCTCCGCACAATTCGAGTTTGGCTGATTGTTCCGAGATGCAATACACTAAACGGAGTGTGCCCATCGGGCTTGCCATATCCTGAGCTGAGTGTTTTTTGAAAGCTTATGCAGGCTGCGCCGACGAAAACGACCGAGACAACACCGGACCTCGCCCGGTTAATTGCGGTCGCGCCTAAAGACGAATTTGGTCGCGATGCGTTGGAGTTTCTATCGCAGACCGCACGAATTGAGAACTTTGGCGCTTACTACATTCCCGATCTGGCGCGGCCAAAACCTGCTCTGTCTTTCTGGTCTGGACGCATCAGCAGTTACTGGTTTCAACGAGATGCAGATCTCATTTTGGGCTCAAATAGCGCGCAATCTCAAATCATGGAACATATCCAAGACGCGCCCCCAAACGGTGTGTGCTTTGATCGCTGGCATCCCAAAGCGGGCAGCAAGCGCAGCGAGATTTACAAACGAAACGGCGTGATTGAACGCTTGGCCGTTTCGTCGAAAGAGGGGCGCTCCGGGCTGCGTTCGTTTTATCTTCGAAGCGCTGCGGACGGGTGGCTCACCGAGACGGACTACGCCGCCCTTTGCGAAGTCTTACCAATGATACATGGCCTCATTGGGCTCAGACATCAGATTGTTGGCACTGCGCGCCACGGAATTGGCGAAGGCGCGAATGCCACACGTCTGCGAGATGCAAACGTGCCCGGATTTGAAGGTTTAACACCACGCGAAACTGAAGTCTGTGACCTCCTTCTCGATGGCAGGTCCATCGCAGCCTCAGCCCTTGGGCTGGGTGTCTCAGAAACCACAATTCGAACACTGCGCCAACGCGCCTTTCGTAAGCTCAAAGTTGGCTCGGCGCGCGAACTTATGGCCCTCTTTATTCAGACGCCCAAGCTCCAATAGCCAGAAAAGAACCTCAACTGTCATCGTTTAAGATGACAGATACCATTTCTCTGCCGGTATAGTGTTTTCCTTGTGACCAAGGGAGGACGCATTGTGAAAACCACGCCACTGCAGTCTTTGCAGGACAAAATCGACGCCCACGGCGATCTTTGGTCGATGCTGTACGACGGGCCGGTTCATCGTTTTGAATTTCCCGTAAAACCTGAGTTCTCCAATTGGATTGACGAACAAAAAGCCTGGCGAAA
>JBCDCE010000011.1:0-66420 GCA_039182515.1 Pseudomonadota bacterium
AGGTTCGAAAAGCTCGATGTCATGTACAGAGCTTTCCTGAACTTCGCCCTCATCGTAGACATGATTAAGTGTTAACTCGCCCTAAAAAGAAGAGCATCGCGATGCTCGGGTTTCGACAAGTCTCCCGAGAGGCGCTCAAGATAGTCGCACTTCTCTCGGTTTGGCAAGGAGAGTCGGACTAGAACTCGCCCGTCCAAACTGGCACCCTCAGAAGTGCAAAGTTGGGGTGGGACTCGAACCCCTGAAGCAAATTTGTGCCCGGGGTATCAGTTTGGGTACTAGGAATAATCGAAACAAATAATTATTATTAATATCATTTGTTTAACTCGTTTATATTTGGTCCTCTCCTGGCACCAAAATTTCTGGCATCATCGTTTCACATTATAGTACCCTGTGCGCAATGCAGCGGTATGTTCAATTCCCGTTTTATTTCTAGATTGTCTTAGACCCGCTCGCTAAATGCGGGATCAGTATTGGGCGATCAACCTTGAGATTAGCTCGAGAACATCTAATCGCGCTCATATACAATTCGAACGTTGTATAAGCAGATTTTCGCCAATTTTTCGCCAGCTTCGTTGGTCAAGACGAGCCAAATCAACTGGGTAGCGAATTATGAAGCACAGCCAAAAGGGTCTAAGACCTCACCTTTTCAACATTGCGAGCGCGCAATGCTGTGCTGCCGATCTGTCGGTGTCATCTGCAACACCCATTCCCCGAAAAGCCAGCACCTAAGTTTGCGTCGCCAATTCATTCTGCGGAAAGCTACATGTCAAACCTCTCAGAAAGCCCACTTAGCCAACATCTCGCACCCCGCAAGGGCCTGACTCAGGCTGCGACAGACATTGCAGAGGGACGCTCGGATTTAAGCAAAGAGCTGTTAAAGCTCGAAGGCGCCGTCATGCCGGAAGAGGTTCCCACGATCGCCGAGATCATGGAGCATTTTGATGGGACCGCTGTCCGTGTTTCCCTTATTGGACAAGTCAAGGCAGGTAAAACCGCGCTTGCAAATGCGCTTTTGGGCGTAAGCAATTTGCTGCCATCTGACGTGAACCCTTGGACCTCCGTTGTGACGTCGTTTCATGTCAACCGACCTGCCCCCAAAGGCAAAAGCGCTGTGTTTAAGTTTTTTGACCAATCGGATTGGGATGATTTGGTTTCAAACAGCGGCCGTATTGTTGAGCTTGCCAAGAAAGCACACCTGGACACGAAACTCGACGAACTGACCGAACAAATTGAGGACCTAAAGAGCCGTACAGAAGCCCGTTTGGGGCGCAATTTCTCTTTTCTACTCGGTAGCCAACACGCCTTCTCCAAATACAATTCAGACCTCATCAAACGCTATGTGTGTCTTGGGGACGCAGACATAGCCGAAGAGAAAGAGGGTCGCTTTGCGGATCTCACGAAATCTGCGGATCTTTATTCCGAAAACGAAGATTTCGCCTATCCGATCACGATCGCAGACACCCCTGGTGTCAATGATCCATTCTTGATCCGCGAAGCCGCAACTTTGAACAATCTTGGCGACAGCGACATTTGCATCGTGGTGCTGAGCGCGCACCAGGCGCTCAGCTCAGTGGACGTCGGATTGATGCGGATGCTCAAAAGCCTGCGCGCAAATCGTTTGATCGTTTTTGTCAATCGCATCGACGAACTGGCAAAACCACATGAACAAATTCAAGAAATCCGTGAACACATCGTCCAGGTTCTACAAAACAACAGGCTCACAGGCGACATTCCAATTGTGTTTGGCAGCGCCGCATGGGCCGAAGCCGCAATTTTGGGCGACCTTGACTGCCTACCAGAGGATTCAATCGAGAGCCTCAAGTCTTTAGTCGATGCGCGCACGTCTGACATGCCTTTTGATGCGCAAGACGATGAAAACACAAACGGCCTTTTTGACGTGACCGGCATCAGCGCACTGCGCGCTGCCATTGACCACAAAGCCCAGCAAGAAGTGTTCCAGCCCGAGATCGCTCGCATTGCCAATCACGCACGCCGTATCGCGGAACGCTCATCAGTATATTTGAAGGAAGCTGGCAAAAGCGAGGAAATTGAACCCAACTGGGCTGGGATGAAGAGGGCAGTCCAAGATCTCAAGTTGATCCGAGACAAATGTGACGAGGCCATTGCAGCGCACCGCGAAAACGCGTTGCACAAAGTGCAAATGGGCATGTCGGGCGCCTATGTCGACTTTAGCAAGCGCGAAAAAGATGCCCTCTTGGCCTGCATTCAAAGCAAGGGAAAAATCGCAGAGTGGAGCCCCGATACAGAAAAGCTGCGCTCAGAATTGAATGCCATTTACTTCAGCTTCGCCAACGATGCCCGCGCCTTCTTCAAGGAAATGAGCCAAAACATGGCGCGTGTCGTGGATCAGGCTTACTCCATAGCACTCGGATCCCATCGTGGAGTGAAAATCACTCCACTGCCAGTTTCCGAACCACCCGTTCCACTGACATTGATGCGGACAATGAGCATAGACTTGCGCGCTGGCAGTTCCATTGAATGGATCAAGCGCAAGCTCGATAAATCTGTTTACGTGAAACAGTTCGAAGACATCACGAAACAAGATTTCCGCACAAATGTTGATGAAACCTGCGCCGATAACGTCGAGGTTTATATGGATCTTGTTGGGTCTGAGCTTCTCAACTTCCTCGATGACCATCGCCGGACCATTGAAGGCTTCAAAGACTTCAACGACGGAAGCATGGATGAGCAACTCAGCAAAATCCTCAACACCGATGGCGAACTGCTCGGTCGCCTCAGAACTCTACGCGACACAAGCGATGTTCTGTACGCCCTGGAGACCGCTGAAACAGACGAGGCCGACGAAGTCTCTGAAGAAAAATCAGTCGTAAACGGATAAGCTCATGTGTGCCGTACAAATCTCGGAGAGCGCTTACAGCGCAATGCAAGCTTGGCAGGGTGACAAACCCGTTGCCGCGCTCATGGGCGAGTTCAGCGCCGGTAAATCAACGCTTTTGAACTTCATTTTGGGCGAAGACGTTGCGCAGATCAATGTCAAAGCAACGCATATGCCGCCCATATGGATCACATATGCGCAGACACCGTTCTCTATTGGACTTCGTCACGATGGAACTGAAGAAGAGATCGATCTGAGCCGCGGAGACATCAACTTCCGCAAGACCTATCTTGCCATTCGCGTAGGCAGGAGCCTGCCTGCCCTTTTGAAGTGCGACATCATCGACGCGCCTGGCATATCAGATCCCAATCTTCCTAAAGACGCGCTGCGCTTTCTCTCGCGCTATATGGATTTTGCGATATGGTGCACGGCTGCCAATCAAGCTTGGCGGCAAACGGAACGGGCTGCGTTCAAGAAACTGGCCAAATCCACACGTGACAACAGCATCCTTGTCGTCACCCGTGTCGACAAGCTCCGCAAAGATACAGATCGTGCGAAAGTCATGAAGCGCATCACCCGTGACGCCGGCAAACTCTTCTCACAGATCGTCGCCCTGCAAACACCCAAGGCGGCCGCCCTAAGCGCGGACGACCGCACAAACGATCCCGATGGCGCCTGGGTAACAACTGGTGGGTATGATTTTGAAACAGCCTTTTGCGAGGCCATTTCCGCAATCGACGTTTCCGACAGAACGCCCGCCGCTCAGGCGAACGCATCAGCGCAAACGCCAACAACCTCGCAGCCGACGAAAACTACCAAAAGCGCTTCGGCGCCCAAGATCTCGGATGGGAATTCCCCCATCGAGCCTTCCCCCGATCGGGTCGCCGTAGAGCCGGTCACAACTTCACTATCAAACCAAAAGACGACAAAGGAAACTAAAATGGCATCTACAGATATCACCAAACTCAATGACATTTCCGGCTTCATCGGCGCTTGCCTGGTCGATACCGAAACTGGCCTGATGATGGCGTCAGAAGGCGGCGACAACTTCGATCTCGAAGCCGCTGGCGCAGCAAACACTGAAGTGGTTAAAGCTAAAATGGCCGCGATGAAAATGCTCGGCATCGACGAAGCAATCGACGACATTCTCATCACGCTGGGCAGCCAGTTCCACCTCATCCGCCCTCTCGCAGACACGCCAAGCGTATTCCTTTACACCGCGCTGGACAAAAAATCTGCGAACCTCGGCATGGCGCGTGTGCAGGTGAAAAAGGTTGAGAACACACTCGAGCTCTAAGCGAGAGAACTCAAACAACAAAAAAACAGGGTCGCATCAGCGGCCCTGTTTTTTTGTGCTCTGCATCAATTAATTACAGCGGACCCAAAACCAACCTCAAAGGTTCGGTTTTTGTGACTGAGGCAATTACAACCGTTTAAACACTGTTGAAGCCACATAAGCGCTTCACCCCGAAACCCAAGCCAATCTTAAATTTAGGTACGCTGGGCCGCACTCGCGGTCGTCCCATCGCCACGTCGGTCAGCCCTAATCGCCCCTCCAAAAGGAAGTGGTCTTCGTAGATCGCTGAGATCCGATCTATTTGATCCTTAAGACCCGTTGCTTGGATTGATGCCCCAACCAAAATTCTTCAAGTGGTATACACAAAGCATCTAAGGCACCGTTCAAGAGCGCCTTATAGGCGAGCCCATGCGCCTGTATGAAAGGCACAAAAAAACGCCGCCTGATCATGGATCAAGCAGCGCTTCTATTAATCGCGGCTAGGGACCGCGCTTTGTAAGTGCTTGCTTAGAGATTAAGCTTGCTTGCGTCGCTATAGAGGCCGACGATCGTGTTCATTTTGCCGGTCAAAGAATTGAAGGTGGTGAACATCGCCGTCACATCCGCCTCTGACAAGTCGTCACCCGCCGACACACGGTCCAAGAGTGGCTGTACGCCTGCCCAAACCTGCAAAACCTCGTCCAAGCGGTTGTTGATGTCATCGTTGTCGATGGGTTGGATGCCCGCGGCAGGCAACCCAAAGCGCAAAGCTTGCGCCGACACGTTGAACATCTTGCGCGCGCCTTCGAGCTCCTTTTGCGCCTTTTCAGATCCGTAACCCGTGGCAATCAAGCACGCGTTCTTGGAGATCCGCTGGGACAGCATCCGCTGGCGTCCAGCGATATCGATGGCGAGGGCGTCTTTGCCCAAAAGCGCTGTTGGATCGGAATATTCACGGACCACTTCAGAGACCAAAAGCTTGGCTGCGGCCAGAAGCGGCGCGCTTTCGTCTTTGAGGAAAGGAATGATCTCAGAGGCCTCTTGTTCCGCAACCGGCTTGGAGGTGGCGTCAAAAACGCGGCCCCAGGTTTTGTGAACGTCTTGGATCTTGGCAATCACTTTGCGGTCTTTTTCCGCGCCGATCATGCCCAGCTCAGTGTCGCCCTTCTCAAGACCCGTGATGATCTTTTGAAAGAGCGCGCGGGACTTCATCAAAAGCTCTTCGCTGGCTTCTGGTTTAATGCCTGCATGGGCATAACAGGCTGTGTTTGGAATGCGCTGGCTCAACATCCGCAGTTTGCCGGAGCTATCCACGCGCTCACTGCCCCCAACCTCTTCAATGAACCCAGTTTTTTGCGCGTCTGCTGTCTCAGAGATCGCAGGTCCAAAGCTTGTTCCGACGATCAATGCAGCGGCGCAAACGGTCTTATGAAGATTTTTGGACAACATGCTTTACTCGCTTTCTTTCTATCTTGCTGTGCTTTAGCCAACGCAGGGGGCAACAACTGACCGACTGGGCATTGGCAACTTTGCTAATTGAGGGGATTTGTCACTCGGGCTCTGCGATCATGCACAGGCCTCTAGAGGTGACATGAGCTGGCGATAGTCACCGCCAGCCCAAACTAGGGTCAGGCTTAGCCGGCGATGCCGTCTGCTGACACCCACACTTCGACGCGGCGGTTGATGCTGCGGCCATCTTCACTCACGTTGCACGCGGATGGGGCAATTTCACCGTAGCCGTTGGTGGCCATTTCCAGACCGTTCAGACGATCCCCGGCAAATGACTGCAATTCGTCCATGACCTTCTGCGCGCGGCTCTGAGACAAAGCGCGGTTGCTGTCAAACGCACCGACGTTATCTGTAAAGCCCACAAACATAACGGTTGTTCCCGATGGTTTGGTTTCCAAGAAAGATGCCAAACGCTCCATATCGATACGCGCCCGTTCATCAAGCTTCGAAGAGCCTGTGCGGAAGCGGAAGGTTGTGGACAAGCGGTCGAAATCCACCATCTGGCCCAACATTTCGCGCATCACGCCTGCTTCATAGGCATCTGCTTTTGGGTCCAGGAGCATGCGGGCACGGCTGCCATCCAAAGGCTGAGGCTTTTTCTCAACGCCCAGGCCGATGAAGCCTGCTTTCGCGATCACTTCGTCTGCCGATGGGGATTTGGCAAAGGTCAGGAACTCTTGAGACTGATCGCTCAGGTTGTCGCCGCGGTTGTAGAGATACAGACGGCGCTGAAGGGCATACTCTTCTGTCCGTGCTGAGAACGCGTCAGGCACCATTGTGATGCCGCAGCTGTTTTCGAGCGCAAGCGGCTTGGCGCCACGCTGGAAGGCGTAAGATACATAACCGATGGCGTTTGGATCTTCGTTCACGGCCGCCGCAATCGCGGTATCGTCCTCAAGAACGTTTGTGTTCGGCGCAATCTCAATGTCGGCGCTACCGAAGACAGCTTCATCGATAACTGCGCGGTTACCACTGCCTTTTGCACGATCATAGAGCGTGATGGGGGCGTCTTTGCCGCCAACTTCGCTCCAGTTTTTGATCTGACCGGAATAGATCGCGGCCACATCTTGCATAGAGAGCTTACGCAGTGGGTTGTCAGGGTGAACGATCATCACGAGGCTATCGATCGCAACAATGTGCTCTTGGCTCGGGCTGATCATGGAGCCAGCGCCAGCTTTTTTCAGAGCGCGTGCTTCGTTTGGCTTGATGCGACGAGAGGCCAGACCAATTTCAGATTCGCTGTTGAGCAAGGCTGAAAACGCGTCGTCCGTTGCGGATGAAGTGACCAGGTAGGAACCCAGTGGATCGCCAAAACCTTGCTCGCCGATGAACTCAGCAATAATCTCGCCTTTTTGGTTTGTTGCTGTGATGGTGCTTTCCGCATCCAAGAACCCAGCATAGCCTTCCAGCAGGAGTGGCATCATACCTTGGGCAATCGTGTCAGCACCGGAGATTTTGATGTCTGCTTCCGCAACTTCGAAGTCTGGGCAGGCGTCGCCTTCACAGCGCACACGTGACGCGGAGATGCGCAGATCGCCAAGATCGGTGCGCACGATGTAGGTGTTGTCTTCGAAACCGATGAGCTCACCTTCGATGTTCACCGTGCCGTCTGTGGACTTCAGAGCCACTTCGTCTGCAAAGGCAAATCCAGGTGTCAACAAAGCGCCCGCAACAGCCAACGCACGAAACGCGGATGAGCCACACAAAGCTTTCAAATTAAGATTGTTGATCAAGGCAATATCTCCTCTACGCTGCAAACACCCGGACCGAAGTCATTCCACTCGTAAATCGTCAGGTGCCGATCAAACTCGGACTGAGGTATGAAAATGCCAAAAGGCGAAAGTTGGGCGAAAGATCGGCCAATTTCCGCCTACCGTCGCTTTACACCTAAGGTTGTAAAATCTAGAGCGCGTTGTTTTTATTTGTAAAATTCACGGTAAATGCTGATGAGGTCACCGCTCTTGAACAAAAAGAGCAATGTGTCAGCATTATAGCGGGCGATACCTACCGACTGTCCGGCCTCGAAACCATCTTCAAACAAAGACAAACATCCACCTGAGGTTGTATCTCCTCGGAGCCCAGATATTCCCTCTACATAGGCATCCAACTGACGCGACAAGATGAGTCGCAGCCCCGCCACATCTGGCCCTGTCCCATCCGTGCTTACGACCTCGCCTGCCTTGACTTGAATCGCCGCAATATAGCGCTTCTTGGCCCGCTCTAGGAAGGTTTCAAAATCGTTCTGCTCGGCTGCAACGAAGGGTTTGTCTTGCAATTCCACGGCGATCCGCTCTGCAAAAATGCTGCCCGACAGCCCTTCTGCTTCTAGGGCCAGCGGAGCGGTTTCTACCGTGAGGCTTCCGGTCTCTTGCGCATGTTTCGCAAAGCTTTGGATCACCTTGCTTGCAAGAGCACAATCGCTTTTGTTCTCAGATGACAAAGGTTTGCCGATCACCGAAGCGTGCGAAATAGGCTCGGCATCTGTGATCATCACCAGCCGCCGGCCCCCAATTTGCAAAGTTAAGAGAGCGTCGTTCGATACAAACGAGAGTGATGCGCCCAAGAGCGCAGTGTCGATTTCTTGCAAGATGACGTCGAGCGCAGATTGCGCATCCAGCACACGTTGCCCATTCTCAAACGTGGGATTTTCGCTCGCTAAAGTCGCCAGGCGCTTTTGAAGGTCGCTCTCATTGCTCATGAAGCTGCGTCCAACACAGCATCTACCGACTTAAGTAGCTCTGAAAGATCCACACCGGGCAAACAGCGAAACGACAAAGCCTCACTCGGCTCATCTGGCATGCGTTTGAACACATGAACATACTTCGCATCAGACACAATCGCCATTGCGGACGGAGCAACGCCCACAGGCGGCTTGCCTGGCAATCCAAGGTTTGACGCAGCCAAAGCGCAGATCTGATCCAGCACTTCTCGGCCTGGTTCACCTTGCCCCGCAGACAGAAACGTCACGGCCGTAGACATATCTGCATATGCCGCGATGTCGCATTCCGCGAATGTTTCAACGATAGCGTCTAAGTCCCGCGCGTTCATGATCACCGAGCGATTGTCATTTGCCTGCCCGGCCTAATTAGTAATTCTTCTTAGACCTGTCTAGGTTAGATGCCAGCGCCAACGACTTCAGCGGTGGGTCGGGCGCTTCTGCGCAATGTACCGGTCGGTTTTACCCGGCGCGGAATAATGCGGTTGCTCAGATCAGCGGCATGGGCCACAGGCGCTGGGGCTTTTTCAGGCGCCGCCATTTGCACAGCCCCTTCAAAAGCCCTCATCTCATCGCGCGGCGTAGCTTGGGCGTTAGACGTCTCATCAAGGTGCGCAGGCTCGTGAGCCGGAGTACGATCTGCCTCGAGAGAGGTTAAACGGGCAATCATGCCTGCGATATGATCCATCAAATCGGCGGCCCCACTTTCGGCCCAAGCTTCTTCCTCATCGGCTTGGCTGGCTTGCAGCAAGGACACAGGAAAAATCTTGTCAAAGAGACCTTCGGTTTCTCTGGTGATCCGCGCCACGACCCTCGCGCGGTCTGATTCACCCACAATTTTGTCAAAACGGGTCAGCAACAGAATGCTTTTCTCGCGTACAGCTTCAGGTACCGTTTCCCAAACGGAGGCTTCCGTTTGGCGCCAGGCTTGCGTGGAATGCGTCAGCCAGATGATGGCATCCATGTCGCCTAAGACACGTTCCCAGACTTCCGCGTCCATATTCGGGTCCGAAATCCCTGGAAAATCAACAAAATCGCAGTTTTCCAACACGTCCGCATCGTTGTGAACACGGATGTAGCGTGTGCCTTCAATCGGAACTTCGCCAATCTGCTCAACAGAAGTGGGTTCTTCTGTACCGTCGGTCAAAACGCGCATGTCTTGGCCTGGGCCTTGTGTCAACCAAACAGGTGATAAACGAGTGGCCGTGACTTTCTGAGGCAAATTGCTGTTGCTCAAAAGGATGTTGCACAGGGTGCTTTTGCCGGCGCTAAATTCACCCATGATCCCGATCCGGGCTTTGCGTTCTGCTTTGAAACCTACGACACTCATTACTCTTCTCCCGTTTCTTCAATATCCAACTCTTCAAAGAGGATATCGAAAAGTTCGTTTCTTTCCTGTTGTGATGCGACGCCAAAGAGGCCGTGCAGATCTTCGAGAGACACTTTCGATTTCTCCAAAATGTCCGCCAGAATGGTTTGCTGTTCCACCAAGAAGCGTTTGAGCGTCGCTGTCATGAGCTCTTCGATGTCGTCGATTTGATCAACTTTAAGCTCATTCACCATGGGGCCAGTTTCAGCCTCGATCAGCTTGCGGAAATCTTCCGCGAAAGCACCATAGCCTTTGCGGTTGCGAGACCAGGACTTCCACCAAGGTGTTTTAACATCCAAAACAATGGTTTGCGCGATTGTAACGGGCGGTGGCACATCAGGGACAGCCGGCGTTTCCACCTTGAAGTTTTCCAAAGTCACATCAAAGATCTGATTGTAAGCGTCGGCTAAATCCACCGCGCAGCCGTCCAAAAAGACTTCCATGTTTTTGCGCAAGCGTGTGCTCATGATCTGGTAAGAGGAACGCATTAGTGTGCGCAAACCGTCCGGTGTGTAGTTCCAGTTTGCGCCCTCTCCGTAATTATCGAGGTGCTGGACCAATGCATCAGCAGCGCGGGACAAAAACCGGCTATGGGCCTGTTCGATCCTCGTGTTGAAATGCGAGCGCGCCACATTGAGCATCTCACTCAATTCGCGCTGTGCTTTGCTTTCAATCGAACTGAAAAGCGCAACGATTTCCTGATCAGACAACTTTCGAATGTTTGCGCTATTGGCGGACACCGACACGATGGAAGAGGTTGCACGCAAACCGAGCACCATGTTCCGCGCCCGGCGCCGCACGCTTTGCAAGAGCCGTTGGCCCGAGCTTTCGGCAATCCGTGCGCTCAAAGTACTGTAGAGGGCCGGAACACCAGAGGCATGCCATGCCATACGTTCCCAATCGGCATCTTCGTCATATTCAACTGAGTTTTCGGCTTTAATGATGGCCTGCAGCGCCGCTAAGCTGTCTTTCGACATCTCGCTCATATCCGCGGACAGCGCGCAATTGGCCCAGACAGCACTGCCAAACAAGATTGTCGCATCCTGCGGACCACTGTTTGCTTTGAGAGTCTCAACGAGGCTCGAACGAATTTCTTCGATTTGGTTGACCGGGTCACTCAGTTCATCAATCCGGTTCACAAAAATCAGCACTTGGCGCGATTTGATCGTCGAGATCAATCGGATCAGACCCATATCCACCGAATTGAGGGCTTGGTGCGCACTCAGCACAACAACACAGGTTTGACTATCGCGGATGGCGCGGATCGTGATTTGCTCGCGCATCATGAATGTGTCGTTCAAACCAGGCGTATCGCGCAGAACAAAATTGCAGGGCAAAAAGTCTGCATTAAGATAGATTTCTGCGGACTTCGTTATATCTGCGAATTGCCCTTGACGGCTTGGATCAACTTCGCCGCCAAAATCATCACCCAAGCAGACATAGCGCTTGATAAGAGCTTCATCATACTCTTGATATTTATGGGTTTGGCCCAGCAAAAGCTCGAACTTCTTGCCAAGACGCGCTTTCGACATTTCGCGCATTTCCGCGACCTGCTTGAGCAGTTTTTCCTGCTCTTTGTCTGCTCCAGTGCGCGAAGACAGCTCGCCAATGCGGCCGCCGTTTTCAACCAATTTGTCCCATTCTCCAGAGTCGAAGAATTGAAACTCCGCTTTCGGCAGATCTTTGTTGCGGCGCGAGTTGAGGTGCAGCGAGGTCACCACTGACGTCCACGGGTTCACGTCCGACGGCAGGAGATCTTTTTGCCCTGCCATCGCATTTACGAGGGTGGTTTTGCCTGACTTGATTTGACCGATAAAGGTCACTTCCGGAGCAAAGTTATCCAATTCCGCAGACATTCTAGAGAGCTTTTTAGCGGACTCAGGCCCGCTGATGCTGGCGATGTCGCTGAGGGAGTCTTTGAGATCAGCAAATTCGTTTTTGAGCGCGTGAAGTTCATCCAAACCACGACCAAATGTATCGACACGACTGACCTTCAGTTTGACTTTTTCCGAAGGGGTCCAGTTGTTTTCACCGATACTCATGAGAGGTCCTCACACAATTGATTTTACACGCTGCAAGCCCCCTCTCTTGATCGCTTAAAAACGTCTAAAATATGACGAAAATCCGAAATCAGCTTTGAACTAAATTCAATATTATTAACTGGTTAACACTGAAAATACGGGGTTTTCTCGCTTAAATTGCATCCGCAAAGTGTGAATAAACTTAGAGTGTTTAAAAGCAACCAATTGGCGAAAAATTGTTGGGATTAAGGCCTCCATTCGCCCAATGACAACACGGAGCAATGAGGCGAATTTCCGCCCTCGGAAATGGGCAAAGTCTTAGTCGAAGTGGTGGGTGTTCTTGCGCGCGCGTTCCGAGACCTTCTAAACCGGAACCTGTTGGTCTCAGTGCACGTCGCTTTTTCATAGTATGAGACCAAAACGGCCGGCACCCGTAACGGTACGCTAGAATCAGATCGCCTTAGGCCACCAACAACCGCTGTGCTTCCCGCTTCACCTGCAATAGGGTCGACACGGCATCGAGGCTACTGTTGTCGTTGGCCTCAACACACAAAAGCTGAATAGTGTCGTTGGCGTCTTCAGCCAATTCACAGACCCGAGCAAACCCAGCATTCTCAGATGTGACCCAAGTCTCGAGAGTATCTGTTACTTGGGTGATCACGTCGAACGAATGTTCCAACACGTTGGGTTCAGATTCATTTTCGAGTTTTGCACCGACTTCAGAAAGCATTGACACAACAGACGCCAATCTCGAGCGCTCCGTTTCATCAACCCCGTCACTGGCTGCATTTTGCTGAGCTTCCGTGGCTTCCGTCGCGTCTTCGGCATCGTTAATGGTCGCTAATTCAGGTTCCGGTGTGGGTTGCGCATCCGCATTTGTTGCCAACTCTGCGAACAAATTGCCTGATGCAATTTTGCTCTCTAGTTCTGACATCGGAGCTTGTACTTCGGAGTCTAAGACCTCGGCCTGATCCGACCCATTCACACTTTCCTCAGGGGCCTCATCCTTAAGCTCTGGACCTTTTGCGTAACCCACCAGATCCTCTTCTGGCTCTTGGGCAATCAGGTCAGCATGTTCCAAAACAAAGACATCAGCCTGATCCAGATAGTGTTGTTGGTAGCGATCTAGATATTTCTTGATGGTCGAAATGAATTGAGATGCGCCTGACGCTTTGAACAGGGCTTTGTCGATAGGTTCTGCGGCCTTTGCAGCAAGCGCATCACGAGTCGATAGGCACAGCACATGATCGAAGTCGTCTTCAAACCGATCTCGTAGACGTTGCTCAACTTCGCCACGGCGCCCTTCCAAGGTCTCGGCACCAAGACGAAGAAGGAAGGAATTGTCTCGCATTTTGTCTGGCACAGTCGCCCAAGCAGCCTGTTCATCAGCGGCAAAAGCTTCCGTACACCAAATCGCAATATCAGACTGTTCAGATACCCAGTGCAACGCGCGTTCTGCATTGGCGGGCGGTATATCAGACTTCAATAGTGAGATTTTCTTCAAGGCTGGAAGATCTAGACAAAACTCAGCCATAGGCACGTTTGCGTCTAAAATCCGAACGTTTTCCAAAGGCGCGACAAAAGACTTTTTCGTGCCATCAGACAACACAACATCCAATGTCTCATCTGCTGAATACGCGAACTTCGCCGTATTGAAGGGTGCGCTTTCCAAGAGCACATCTTCGCCAGCCAACAAGTTCACGACACCGTTCATATCGATGCCACTGCACCCCAACACCGAAATACGTAGCGGCGCATCAAACTTATCTAAGATAGTTTGTGCGGTGGATTGCTTCGATTCAGGTAATTTACCGCAGTGTAAAAGGCTCACTAAGCCTTCGCGTGCGGCAGCAATGGCATCATCTTTTTGGGACATTAACGCTCACCGACCGCTCTTTTGCTTTCGAATACACCCTCGTTCTCGGCTTCGTCTTCCCGGTTACCGCGCGCGCGCATTTCTTCGGGATCTGGCATCGCAATAACGCGTGTGGCGTTATCAGCATCCGCCATCACGTCACCAATCGGCTTGCTCACAACTTTGCGGTCCACAGCCTTCATGTGGTTCAACTTGATCACAGAAAAGGAAACGTTGTCTTGATCAGGATCGCCATGCGCCTCGATCGCCTGCAAAAGATGCCCCGCCAGCTCAGCGCTTTTGCGCTTGCGATAGCGATGCAGCACCTTTTCGAGCTTCGCATCGCCAAGGTTCTGCAACCCATCCGACGAAACGATGACCACGTCATTGAGCTGCAACTCGAACGACTTCATCGGGCAATCGCACTTCGGAATGGAAGACCCCATAATCACGGAAGTCAGACAGTTGCGATCTGGATGAACTTCCGCAACATCCGGATCCATCAAGCCTTGCTCGACCATAAAATCAATCTGCGGCGCAAGTGAGTGATCATCGTTGAGCTGGCGCAATTGCCCATCGCGCAACAAATACAAAGGGCTGTCTCCAACGGAAACCCAATACATCCGGTTCTCAACCAAAACGAGCGACACGAGGGTAGCTCCCATGCCTGTCGCAGCAGGATTGCGCTGCACATACTCGGCTACACTGTGGTTGGCCTCATCCGTGGCACGCCGCAGCAGCCCAGGAATATTCTCTTCCGTCTCAGCAAATGTTGCGGAGGCAAACTTCAGTTCATTGTAGACCTCAGTGACCACCAGTTTGGAGGCTACGTCGCCTGCTTCATGCCCGCCCATACCGTCGGCCAGCACAGCAATCCCACTGTCCAAACCAAAGGAGAAATCGCTGACAATCGCGTCTTCTTGGTAGTCGCGACCGCCCTGTGCAAGGCCGGTTGCGACATCATATCTCGGTTCAGGCGATCGCCACATCATCGTCGGAATCCTCGCCTGTTTCATCGTTTTTCCACTCAAAACTGTCATCGCACAGCACTTTGAGCATCAGTGTTGTTTCACCCATGGAGATGGTATCTCGGTCTTTGAGCTTCTCATTGGAAATCACGGGTTTACCGTTCAAGCGCACGACGTTTGACTTTCCACCATGACCCAACAAGAAAGCTTTTTCGGCTTCGTCAAACACAACCGCGGCGTGGTTGTTGCGCGAAATGGTGTTATCTCCAAAGTTAAGCCGCACAGCTTGATCCGCACCACGGCCGATCGGAGACATGCCCGCGCGAATGGGAAAACTGTTGCCGCGCCCAGGGCCGTCCGTGACAACAAGCCATCCTACTGGAAAAAGCACGGCTGGCGCTGCAGCTGGCTCGTCTTCAATTTCCGATGTCGTCGACTTTTCAAAAAGGTCAACAACAGGTGTGTTTGAGCTTTCAAATCCTATCAAACGCGTGCGATTTCGGCGCGCTTTCGAAGAAGACCGTGCAGGCATAGCGGCTGCTGGGCTCTGATCGCCTTCAAGATCCCAAATGTTGGCCGCAGCCAACTCTTTTGGTGCCTCAGGAGTAGGCGCTGCTTCAGCGCGCGGAGCTTTGCGGCTTGGGGCTGAGGGAGCAGGCGCAGGCGTGCTGCTAAGTTCGGAGTCGGTCGGCTTTTTGCTCAACCGATCTTTTAATTGCTGAGCGGCTTGGCCCCCACTTAGGGCCTCGTCAGGCTGCGCTTTTGCGCGAAAAAGTCGCTTAAAAAACTCCATGATACTCGCCTTTCTACTGAGATATTTCCACGGACTGGGAGGGGTTTGATGTAACTGGCACCGCCACAACCCAAGTTTCCCCACCCCGTTTGATGGCTAGATCGAGCACACTCTGACCTTTGCCTATTTTGAGCGCTACAAGGCGCGGCAGCGATAAACGCTGGTTCAACACTGTGCTGGTGGCCAGGTGTCCAAAGACAACGTCACCCTCTTTAAGATCCATCGTGATAGACGATGGGACTTTAGAGATTGTGGTGATCCAAGCATCGCCATCGGCCACAGTTTCAAAGGACACACCATTCGTCAGCAATGTTCTTTGGATGACAGGCAACGACAGCACCTCTTCGCGGACCTGACCGCCTGCTTGGGCAATAGCAACCGCAAAATCAACACGGCCGCTCTGCGATGGCGCCAGAGTGGTATTGAGCACTTGGTCAAAATCGTAGCGCGAAGCAACGGACTGCCCATTCACGCTCAAAATACGTTCCGGCGCACCCGCTTTAAAGTTGGTCAGGTTTTGCGGAAGATCCACTGTCCAGCGGCTCAGCATGCCTTCTACGTCAAAAACCTCGTCTACAACGACCTTCGCAGGCAGGGGCTTGGGTTGGGGAGCAGGAACACTTTCGAAACCAATGCTTGGAAGGGCGCTCAGTGTAAGCTCCGCAGGGGCTGAAGGAGAACTGCGCAAGGCCCGTTCATCGCGCAAAACGGGCCGAATAAACCCTAAAGATGTATTCGAGACCTTGGCGCGAGACGCAACATCTACCGAGCTTTCGGTGTCCGTGGAAAGCCCAGACGCGTTGGGGACCAAGGAATAGTCATCTTGCCCGATAAACTGCGATCCTGTGTTCACAGACGGGACTGTCGCAGCCCGTTGCGCTGCGGTATCGATCCGCGCATCTTGAAGGTTTGTCCCAGATATCGAAGACGATGGAACCGAACCTGAAAAAGTAACAACGGTTTCATCAAGCGGTTCAGAGAACCGTGCATCAACCGCGCTTGCTTGCTGCAAGACCTTTGCCGACGTCCCCACATTCGCAACTTCCGTTACGCGTATTTCAGGAGTTGGACTATTGGCCAGTGGATCCGGTTTTGTGTCTGGCTCAACCTCCGAAACCTCACCAATGCTTGCAACAGCCGGGCTCGGTTCAGCCTGTTGATCGACCTGCTTAGTTTCAGCGGGTTGAGACGAATTTACACTAGGCGCTGCGGCAGAATCTTTGACAGTGCTCGCATTAGGTTCGGCAAGCAGAACTGGCTCTTTCACGACTGGTTCGACCCGTTTGCTCAAGACAGCTTCAGCCGCATTTGGCGCGACATCGGCTGAAGGCACTTTGGTATCAGCCGTCGCATCCGCAAACGTCTGTTTTTCCGAAATTTTCTCAAGCTCCGCAGAGATTGCAGACACGTCTTCTTGTGGGGCGACAATCGCCAAAGCTGGAGTAGTGCTCGTGGCGTCCCCGGACAAGTCAACCAAGTCAAATTGCACCGCACCCACAGCGGCAACCACGCCAGCAGCAACGGTGCCCAGCAAAATCGGCATCACCTTGGATGATTTTTGATCGCCTTTGTCTCTGCTCTTCACAGCTTTTGATTTGGAACCTGAAGCCGGTGTCACAACGGCTTTGCCGTCCAGCATGTCGATCCAGTCACGCGCTGTCGCAATGCGGTCCTTCGGCAAGACTTGGATCGCTTTGTCGAGCGCTGCTAGGAAAGGCTTCGAATACCCCGTCACCCGGCCGGTGGTGGCCTCAAAAGGATCCGTGTTGCCTGCCGCAATTTCTGCCAAACGCACTTGGCTGCTTGGTGGCAACTCCCCCGTGATCAAGTGATAAAAGGTAGCGGCCAAAGCATAAAGATCACTGCTTGGTCCCTGCTCACTTCCGGCAATGTAGAACTCTTGAGGGCTGTAACCGTCTTTGACGACTCGCAGCGCAGACAGAACACGGCTTTGCTTTGTTGCTTGTTCCCGGGCTGCGCCGAAATCGATGAGGATCGGTTCAAAGTCTTCGTTCACCAAAATATTGTCAGGTGAGATATCTCGGTGAAGGATACCTTGGTCATGGATAAAGGTGATCGCATCAAGCACTTTACGTAAAATGCTCTCAACGACGTTGGGGGCCAAGGTCACGGTACCGTCTTCAATGACCTCCAGAAGATCGCGACCTTGAACGAAATCAAGCGCCATATAGGCAGTGTTATTTTCCTCAAAGACCTGATGCACGCCCACAATGTTAGGGTGCACAAGTTTCGACAGACTGCGCGCCTCTTGAACAAAGAGCCGCACGATTGAGTTCAACTCGTTTTGATGCGCCCTGCTGCGCGCATTCACCAGCGCCCGCGATCGACGGCAAAAGGTGCCCGGGAAACACTCTTTGATAACAACACGTCGATCTAAGCTGTCGCGCGCACTGTAAGTGATCCCAAACCCACCGGCATTTATGAATTTCTCAATGGTGTACTGACCATGCATGAGCGTTGCGCCCTCAGGCAGTTCATCTTCGAACTGGAACGCATCCCCGTCCGAGATCCCCGAAAAACCGCTCCGGGCACCCTCACCTGACAACGCCTCGTCCGTGTCAGCTATGGAATGTTCTGTCTGCTTCGCTGCCTTCGACATTCACTTTTTTCCGTAACAAGCCTGTTTCAATGCTCAATGGACGGAGAAAAGTGCAAAAAATGGGCATCAAAATGACAGCATCTAGGAATTAACGCAGATCTAACGCCTCAGGGTTGTATCTAAGAGAATAGCCACAACCAATTGAATAGAAAGCTAAAAAAGCGTGAATATCTGCCGTAAGGGTTCTGCGAACCCCTAAATTACAAAGTCCAGCTCGTGTCAGCTTCCCTGAGAAAATCACCGGATCAATAGCAATGCTCAAAAAGCAAGAGTTCAACGTACCACCATCTCGTAGTAGTTTGGAATGGGGATTAACCGCAGCGCGATCGTACCCTTTTCGAACTGTCGCAATTCAACGAGCGCGCCTGACACATCGTCACCCGTTTGATCAAAGATCAAGTTTCCCATCGAAAAAACAGCCTGAAGCCTGCCGCCTCCGTGAAGGGTAACCTGTTTAGATGCAAGATGGCTGTGCGCCCCAATGACTGCAGCAACACCACAATTTGCCAGAACCTCAAGGGCCTCTTTTTCCAGCGGCCCAACCCTATTAGTGTAGTCTGCACCCCAATGCGTGAGCACAACCACCGGCTTTCTGGTGGCCAAATCGCAAACGGTTTCGAGTTGTTCAATCTGACGGATCACAGGATGATCCGCAAAATAGCCTCGGCGAAAACTCAGTGGCAGCAGTGCAATGTTGCCAAACTCCTGTATGCGGTTGTGTATAAGAGCAATAATGCCAGACGCGTCCAATAACCTGAACGTTTCCTCCAAGCCAAAAGACCCGAAGTCATGCGAATGGTTGTTCGCCATGTTCCCGGCATCCACGCCCATATTCTCCAAAACAGCCAACGCGGATTTTGCAAGCATCAAGTGCTGAACAGGGTTGGACCCCGCGGGGCGCTCTTCTAGCAAGACACCTTCCAAGTTCACCATAAATGCTCCAGGTCCACGCCGTTTTTCCAGATCTTTTAGAATGGGATCAAAGGCTTCACGCGTCTCAAGCACGCGCGACCAGCCACGCCCTAGAAAGACGTCACCCCCAAAGACAACCCGTCTGTGATCTTCCCAACTTAGCGCCGAAAGCCCACTAGGATCGTCAGAATAAAGGGTCACGAAGTAGCTCGTAGTGGGGCCGTTGCCCGTATCTGAGGGCACATAGTCGTGAGCATCTCGATGCGCGACAACCATTGGGCGCGCGCCATGCACGCGCTCTTGCAAGCGCATCTGAAGATACTGAGAGGCTTTGCTATCCAAATGCGACGGTTGGGACAGAGTTGACACAAGCTCGGGATTGTTCGCCACAATAACACCAAGCGTTTCAATGTCGCGCAGGAGGGCAACATCGCGGGGCAAAAAGTGAGAATAATCCGTCGATTGCACGATCAGACTTTTTGGCCCCAGGAGCGGCGCTAAAATCTCCACCGCACCATCCCAATCACGGCGCTGACTTCGAGACGCGGTTGTGATCATCGTCACAGGGATGCCTGGCATCATCGCTTGAAGGAAAGGCGTTAGGGTATGGATCGCGTGTTCGCGCGGGGCGCTGCCCACGTCTTCAAAGAGGTCTGACGCGCGAAGATGCGCAATCGCTTCTTGGTCTTGCATCAAAGGCCCGAATGCCGTCTGGGCAGGTTCGGTCAAAACACCAAATGGCGCATTTAAAGATCTAAAATGATCCGGACCGATCACAAGGATCCGATCATAGTCTCCACCACTTGCGGCTCGTATGCCGCGCGCAATCAGATCAGCTGCCAAAATATGATGTGGCACCGTCACGCCAGTGATCCGAGCCTCGGCAACAACCTTTTCAGCCGCCATGGCCGCTTGGATAATCGCCGGATCATTTGCCGCTGCGAGAAAGCGGTTTTCCTTCGTCTCGCCTTGCGAAAAGCCAGGAAACGCAAGGCTTAAGAAAGTTAAGACCGCGCAAAAGGAAACACGTGACCCAAGCAGCATAATGTTTTACCTTAAGTTGCAAATTGATATTTGGATTGTAACTACTATGCCCACGATTGTCCGCATATTCGTGCTGGTGATTTTCTCTTGGGTCTCCCCTCTTTACGCTCAAACCGAGGCGTCGAGCGTCACAGAGATCGACCCGATTACACAAGCCGGACGCATCCCTGTGAAGAATGCAGGAGCGTGGCGCAAACAGGTGCAATTGGTCTGGTCCCCTGTCGCGCGCAAATTAGAGCGTCGGAGCTACGAGATCTTCGATCCCTTCGCGCATCAGGGCTATGATCTCTTCTGGCAACCCAGGAACCCCGATCTAGATCGTGGCGGGCGCTTGAGTGGCGAAGGGGTTTTGACCTGGCGGCGCAAAGGCACCAGCAGATCCTCCGCAGACGGCATTGAAGCGCAATTCATTGGAACCCTGCGGGATGGCGCAGCCCATGGGTATGGCCGCTTCAATGATGTCTCGGGGCTCAATTATCTTGGCGACTGGATCGGCGGTGTGATGAGTGGGTCTGGCCATCTCATCAGTCCCCAAGGTGACGCCTACACCGGCGCCTTTCTCGACGGAAAACCCCATGGTTTGGGTCTCTTTATCGATGCAACAGGCCTTGTTCACGAGGGCCAGTTTGCACAAGGCAAACCGCATGGCCGCGGCTTTCGCGCAACCCCCGACGGCCAAACGATATCAAGCGTTTGGAAAGTGGGCATTGAGAGTAAATCGACCCGCGCCAAGCCGCCTGTCCACTGGAGCGAAAAATACCGCTACAACATTCAAAGCGCCGAGACCCAAGGTCTCGATATCTCATTGAGCGTTGGGGATGTGAACCAGTTTTGCTGCACGGACAACCCAGCCCTCGGATATGCCGCGATCTCCGGGCCGAGCAAACTTGCCATCTTCCCAGATGATCCTGTGTTGATCGATCAATGGCGCGGCCGCAGCAACATAGCCATCGAAGATCCGCTAAGCTTTGATTGGACGCGTGCTCTGAGCCTGACCTACAGCTTTTTGAATTATGATGAGACTGTTCCTGAGCAATTGCCTTTGCGGTTTGGGCTGCGCAACAGCACCAACGAAGCCGTTGAGATTGCAGCTTCTTACCTAGAGATCGACCGGTCTCGCATCGATACACAACCGATGATCCAATCGCTGATTTTGAAGCCAATGAGCCCGCAAAACCTAGAGTTCAGCATTGAGAACTTTGGTTGGGCGATAGCGGAGAATATGGAGCTTATTGCGCGGTTCGTGTCGCCCAATGGCGCAACGGAGCGCTTTAAGATCGATATCGGAGACGTGGCTGATATCAGCCAGTTTTCTTTTGCTCCTGCCCTTGCGCGGTTTGGGGTTTCAATCGCAGACTTGCCAAGCATCGCGACAACATGCGCAGGCATATTTGGACAGGATCAAAACCCCGAGGGCTGCACAGAGAGGTTGGTGCAAAGCGGAATGTTTGCCGGTCTTTCATCCCACATGATCACCGATACCTCCAACGGTACTTTTGGCGTAAGGGCCGTTGGCGAAGTCCGATATGAATGGCGCGATGGAAATGGCGCCACACAAACAACCGTTGCCCCGTTTGATGGCCATGTTCCTTTGGCCGCCCTTCGCTCACGCGCAGAATGTGAGGGAGGCGACTTCGAACTTCTCAACGATGGCAAACCTTTCCTGCTCCGCGAACGTGGGGACAACTATGAGATCGGTCTTCCGATTTTTAGTTCTGTCCAGGCTGGCGAAGAGCGCCGCTGGGAGGTTGCTTTGACCACAACCAAATCCTCCAACCACGACATGCGCGTGGTTTTCGAGCTTGCCGATGGTCGTATTGTACGGTCTCGCG
Organism: Pseudomonadota bacterium; assembly: GCA_039182515.1. Taxonomy (GTDB): domain Bacteria; phylum Pseudomonadota; class Alphaproteobacteria; order Rhodobacterales; family Rhodobacteraceae; genus JBCDCE01. The sequence goes on from JBCDCE010000011.1 coordinate 21,776, forward strand.
ATGTCTCAGCGCTGATGTTCCAGCCAAGACAATACCCCAGCTCAATCCGGCCATTTGAACCAAGATGTTGAGACGACTTATCATTTGCCTCGCAGTTCTGTGGGGGGTTTGGGCGCATGCTCAAGAGCTGGTTGTAGAACCGCAGTACGACAACGCCGGCACCTTTCATGACGGCCTAGCCCCCGTACAGCTCAACGGTCTTTGGGGTTTTATTGATGCCAAGGGTCGCATGGTTGTTGAGCCACAATACGAACGTGTGCTCTCAGGTAGTGAAGGCCTAAGGGGCGTCAAGTTTAACGAAGACGGCATCAACCGTTGGGCCTTTTTAGACTCAAAAGGTCAAATCATTGGCGACCCAAATGCCCGCGGCCTCAAGCGCTACAAAGGCGGCTGGGCAGCATATAAATATTTCGATGATCTATGGTATTTCATCGACACCAAAGGCAATCGCATCAGTGACATGGGCTGGGAAGATATAGGCGGCTGGGAGCCTCCCTTTGCAGCCGTTAAGGCCGGAAGTCAGTGGGGGATTGCGCATATCGGCGACTTTGGCTTTGCCAATCCTGTTGATGATCCGGCATTTTTCACAGAAGGCGAAGCCATTCAGTCAATTTCTGGCATCTCTGAGGAGTCTTTTGTCGTTCAAACAGATCGGGGTGTGAAACTCCTCCAAATCGGAAAGCTCCCTTATCAAGTGGCCGCTGCTGTTATTCCAATTGCTGCGGACAACGCCTTTCACAGACGCATCAAGCCGATGGTCAATGGCTTGGCTCCAATCCAAATGTCAGACGGTCAATGGGCAATGCTGCACAAACGAACCGGTAGTTTAGTGTTCAAAGGGCGTTTTGATGAGATCAGGTCGATGCAGGAAGGCTTTGCAGCTGTTAAGCTTGATGGCCTTTGGGGGTATATAAACCGTCAAGGCAAAATGGTCGTACCGCCCACTTATGATCGCGCTTTCGACTTTAGTGGGGGCTATGCCACTGTGCGCAGCGGAAACCTGCGCGGGTTTTTGAAAATCGAAGATGATCTGAGCATTTCTGAATATATCCCGCTACAATTTGAAGATGTTTTCCGGTTCCGCGACGGGTTGGCACCGGTCAAGTTCAACGGCAAATGGGGCTTCATCTCAAATGGGGAAGAGGCGCGCCCGAAGCTTAAGCAATCGCCTGTCAAAGCGCTTATTCCAGGCTAATCGTGTCCCAAAAATACCGCCTCTTTCTGTCTTCTCCAGGCGATGTTGCCACCGAGCGCAATATTGTTGAGCAGGTGATAAAACGGATCAATGCGGCACATCCCGACAGTGGCTTCGAGCTCTATCGATGGGAGGAAGAAACCTACACTGCTTCAAAGACCTTCCAGGCCCAGATTCCAACAGCAGCCGAATGCGACCTTATGCTGTGCATCTTTTGGAAACGCTTGGGCAGCGAGTTGCCGCCCGCTTACAAGCGCCCAGATGGCACAACCCCAACAGGGTCAGAATACGAATTTGAATCCGCCATGACGCAGGCGGTCAGTAGCCCAGATCAACTGCCCGATATTTTTGTCTATCGTAGCGAAGAACCAGTTACTTATACCGCCGAAAACGTCGATTTAGAGAGGGCGCAGTATAACCTCCTAGAGGCCTTCTGGCGGCGTTGGTTCCGCAATGAGCAGGGACACTTCATCGGGGCATTTGACACCTATGCGAGCCACGAGATTTTTGAGGCAAAAATTGAAAGTGCTTTGTTGGACTGGCTCTCAAAGCGCGCGGATGGCGTGGAATGGACAGCCGGGTCTCCTTTCCGGGGTTTGCTTCCGTTTGAAGCGGTCCACGCGCCCGTGTTCTTTGGCCGCCGCAGGGAGGTTAGCAGAGCCCGTGCGCGATTGATGGTGCTCGGGCTCGCAGGGCACAGGTTTATGCTCCTTTCTGGGGCCTCGGGGTCAGGCAAATCATCACTCGTGCGCGCAGGCCTCATCCCGGTTTTGGCCAAGCCCGGTGCGAATGACATTTTGCCCGATCAGCGGCTAAACATCACCACCTCTCCCGCTCTATTGGCCGCGGCCATGGCCCATACTGATTGGGCCAAGTCCCTAGCGGAGGTGCTATTTGCTGACAAAGAGCTCGGTGAGAGTTTAAAGAAGGGCGATTTCAAAACCCCCGAGGCCTTGGCAGGCCTGCTTAAAAGCAGTGGTCCAGCCGCCCTCGCACCCGTCGCATCCGCGCTCAACCGGATTGGGGATGCGCTATCCCCTGCGCGCCCCGTGGGCCTTATTATTTTGATCGACCAAATGGAGGAAATCTTCTCCTGGTCGTCTGAGACTGCCAATCAATTTTGCGCGACATTAGCCGCATTGGCCACCGCGTTACCCGGCATGTCTGGCGTCACGATCCTCGCAACCATGCGCTCGGAATTCCGCCACAGATTGCCTGAAATCCCAAACCTGGGAGCACTGGCCCGCGTCGATGCCATCCCTGGCCCGGATGATCCAGACCCCGTTCTAGAGATCGCGTTGCCGAACGCGGCAGACATTCGCGAGATGATCACAGGCCCCGCGACAGCGGCTGGCCTGAGCTATGAGCCTGCAACAGAGACGCTACCGCCCCTGCATGACCGGATCGAGGCAGAAGCGGGGCCCGGCACCCTCCCTGCCATGCAATACCTGCTGTCAAAGCTCTACGAGAAGCGCGACGGCACGCTCCTGACCCACAAAGCTTTCGAAGCTCTAGGCGGAGTAACGGGCGTGATGGCCTCACAAGGCGAAGAGATCATGAAAGCGGGCGGCTCGTCCCAATTTCCTGACCTCATTCGCGCTTTGGTACAAACCGGAACCCAAGGCGCACCCGCCACCGCAAGGCGTGTGCCTGCAGAAACCTTCGCCGCCGACAAAGGCCTAAAGGCTCTGGCCCAAAAGTTCGTTGATGCGGGCTTGATCATGTCGGACGAGCAAACGATGCGCCTGTCCCATGAAAGCCTGATTACGGGCTGGGATCGGCTGAAGCGCTTTGTGGCTGGCGAAAGGCGCCTCTTTGAAAGCCGAGACCGCCTCGCAGGGATCAGCCGCTTGCACAGCGCGGGGAGCGCGCCACTGCTTGACGGGTTTTTGCTAAGCGAAGGCCAAGAACTGCAAGCGAAGTGGAGCAAGACGCTCCTTGAAGAAGCACACGAAGGCCTGCCCAGCTTCATTGCCGCTTCAGAAAAAGCCGCGAAACGCAAACGCAACCGGCGAATGGCTGGGCTTGCTCTAGCGGCGGTGGCCGTGATCGGCGTCGCGCTCGGCTTTGCCTACATGCAATACCAAACTGCCTTGCGTGAGGCGGAATTTGCCAAAGCACAAACTGAGGCTTTGAACCTTAGCAACAGGCAGTTGGCCATTGCAGAGTCAGAGACACACACCATCAATGGCGAGCGCACCGCCGCCCTCGAAAAAGCCATCGAGGCTTACGATCTTAAAGCAACCGCCAAAACAACCTCCCTGATGATGCAAAAGAGCCTTTTGCTGAACTCGCCAGGCCATCTGTGGACCTTAACGGGCAGTTTCAAAGCCATGGCCTTCGCCCCAGACGGGCGCCTGATCGCAATCGACAACGACGGCGTGATCGCCGAGCTTTCAGAGAGCGGTGGCAAAAGACTGGGCCAACTCGCGCTAAAGCACCCGCCATTAGCTATAGAGGTTCTCCCGGACGATAAATTCGTGATCGTCACACGCGTCGGCCATGTCGCGTGGGTCTCTTTGGACCAAAGCACAAACGGCCTGCTCGACCCGGTCTGGCTCACCCAAGAAGACTACAACCTCGGCTTGCGCAGCCCAGTAGCATTTGACGTTGGCGATGATCACTTCGCAGTCGCTTGGACGGATGGGCGAGGTCGAAACCCAACCAAACTGCTCTATTGCGCCGAACTAGACCCCGAAAATTGCAAGAAAGAAGCGCTTGAAGAGCCAGCGCATGAAGTGGCATTTCAACACAACTCACTGTTTGAATTATCTAAAAAATACCGGCTTAGACAATACTCTCCAAAGCGCATTTCCGGAGAGTCTTCTCGAAGCCCGCTCATTTCGATTTCGTCGACTAGAGACCTCAATTTTGGAACTCTATCGAACACTAGCTTAGCTGCTGAGGATCGTTTTATTGCAATAGCAAATGGGCGAGACAGCATTTCAGCAATACAAACCGATGGTAAAATAAGCGGAGCGAATTTCTCTGATAATTTTGATTTAGACGGCCTTTTGCCAGAGAATCCAAATATCAACACCGCTCTGTCCATTCACGATTTACATGACGCGCGTTTGACTTTCGTAGCAACAAGAGAACTGGTGGCTATTCGGTACTTGGAACCGGACGCGCTTAAAGGCAAAACGACACTCTTGCGGCACTATTCGTCACTCGTAGTGAAAACAGCATTTGCGCCAAATGGACAAACACTCGTCTTCTTACACCTTGATGGTTCTATTTCACTTTTTAACCCATTCAAGCAAACCAGTCCGAACATATCGGTGAAACGCCTCCCGGGCCAAGGGGTTCCCGTGACCGCATTTGCAGCGTTTTCGGAAGGAAAGCACGAAATACTGCACGGAGACTTGAATTTTAAACGTAGTTTCCAACACGTTGCTCTTGATCAAACCGGTCATGTGGCGGGCATATCTACGTTTGGCAGGCTATTAACTTGGAAGCGTTCAGATCCCTCGCAGAAATCTAATCAGAGCCTTCCATTCAAGGTACACCGAGTCACCTTCACGATGAGAAATAAGTATGTTGCAATTGGGCCGACTGGGATTGCGACGGAGAACACGACAATAAAGGCGGAAGACCGTACCACATTCGGGGGTGTGACTGCTGACCCCACAGTCGAGAGTGCTGTGTATTTCAGCGACAGCAATGGGGCCCTCTTTCGGTGGGATTTGACCAATCTACCTACAAGTGCAGTCCCTCCGAAAGACAGCCGGGACCGCTCTGCTGGGCTTTCTCTTTCTGCGCATCCGAACGGGCGCTGGCTGACCTCCACGCGCTCGGACGACCAGATCCGCATTTACGATCTGACGGGCGCGCAGCCACCCATCTCCTTGCCCATCGAGACACGTGACAGCAAGGTTGTGGACTTCAGCCCTGATGGATCGCACTTGGCGGCTTTGTCCTCCATAGGCACGCTTTATCTCTGGCGCTTTGATGCAGAGGGCGGCGCGGCGGAGCTTGTCTTTGCCATCGACGCTGCCCCTGATCCCGTGGCCTTTGCGCCGTCTGACATTAGACGCTCGGTTTGGATCGATTGGATGGGCCCCGATCATATCGGCGTGGCGACGGCCCACGGGGATATCCTGGTTGTCTCGATCGATATGGCGGATTGGCGGCGGCGCGCGGAACAGACGCTGCCCAAACCAGCCTTTAAAAATTAACAGCTCAGCGGGAGGGCGCAATGTCCGAAGACGCCAGACAGATTTGTTTTGTTGATATGCCTTTTGGTCAGAAAACAGACCCTAATACAGGCGAAAAGATCGATTTCGATCAGATCTATGAGATGGGCATTAAGCCCGCCATTCTTGAGGCCAACTTGATGCCCGTGCGAGGCGACCAAGAAACAACCGGCGGCATCATTCACAAGGCCATGTTTGCGCGGCTGATGATGGCCGAGTTTGTGGTGGCGGACATGACCACGGCCAATCCCAATGTGTTCTACGAGCTTGGGATCCGGCACACCGCCAAACCGCAGACAACCATCCCAATCTTTGCAACGATTGGCGCGCCGCCCTTCGACGTAAACATGGTCCGCGCCATTCCTTACGATTTGGAAGGCGGAAAGATCGCCCCAGATGCGGCGGCGACCTTGGTGGCTGGTCTGAGCCAAAGGATCACCGATGCGCTTGAGCGCTCTGTTGCGGCCGATAGCCCGATCTTTGAGCTGTTTCCCGGCTTTCCGGGCATTGATCTGGACGATGATATTTCGGACGTCTTTCGCGAGCGGATCAGTTATTCTGAAAAGCTGCGCGACCAGCTTAGGATCGCGCGCCAGATCACCCCTGAAGCTGATGCCATTGCCGCACTGCGCGACATCGAGACCAGCTTGGGAGACGCCCGCCACCTTGAAGCCGGTGTCTTGATCGATCTTTATCTCAGCTATGCAAAGGTGCGCGGCTATGACGAGATGATTGCCTTGCATGACAAGATGCCGTCTGTGACCCGCTCTACGGCTGTTGTGCGCCAACAACTGGCTTTGGCTTTGAACCGGCGTGGCGGTCCAGGCGACAGTGACAAGGCTTTGGAAGTCTTAGAAGCGCTCACGGAGGAACAAGGCCCGAGCGCTGAAACACTGGGCATTCAGGGGCGCATCTACAAAGATCGCTACAATACCGCCAAGGCTGCGAAATCTCCTAGAGCCGCTGGCTTTCTGGACCTCGCTATTGAGACCTACACGCAAGGATTTATGGCGGAACCTTCCGAATACTATCCAGGCGTAAATGCGATCACGCTGCTGCTAGAAAAGGGCGGAGAAGACGCGCAGATCGACTACCTCATGCCCTTGGTGAAATTCGCTGTGGACCGGCAGGGCGGCATTGACTCCAAAGACTATTGGACCGTGGCCACCCTGTTGGAGCTAGCAGCAGCCGGAGGCAATGCGGAGTTGGCGCGCAAATGTCTTACCAGGGCGATGGTCCTACCAGAAACCTATCCTTGGATGTTCGAGACGACCCATGACAATTTGCGAATGATCGCAGAACTTCGCAAGGACAAGCCTGACGCCATAGCGCTGCAGACCATCGTGCAAGACCTCGCCTCTTTGGCTGAAAAGCCTGAAAACTAGGCTCTATTCTGCGGTTTGGTTACCTGTTTCAGTGGGAGTTTTGAGTTTGGCAAAGTAGTCGTTTTGCTCTGTCGACAAGATGCTATCCAGCCTTTGCAAGTACATGGCGCAGGCTAGTTCAAAATCCTCTGGATAGCCTGGGGCACCGTAGACAAAAAGCCTATGCTCACGTCGCATGGCTTCGGCAGCTTGCCGGTAGGTTGGCCAAATCTCGCCTGAGCGAAACACCCGCTGGCCACCCTGTAAAATGGCGATGGCCACACCCAATGCAGACACAAGAAACCAACCGACGCCAGATGCGCTCATAGTTCCAGGGAGTGCGGCCACCAAAGCCCCCAAACCGATCACCGCAAGATCGGTCCATTGGGCGCGCTTTTTAAGCTGGTCTGCCCGCGTGGAATACCACGCTTGCTGTTCGGCATAGCGAGTGAGGGTGCCCGCATAGCTCTCACGAGCTCCAATTTGTTCTGCAGTGAGAGACATATCACCCTCCAGGCATAAAGGCCGGGAACTGCTTGGCCATGTCGACCTCTTTGGCCGCAGCCTGACCAATACGAACGAGATCAGGCACAGCGTCCACGTTATCCAGCGTAAGATCGTCAGGATTGATGTCAGACAGACCGAGCGCTTCTAGCCCAGCTGAAGAACTGTCCACCTCATAGCGGGCATAAAGGAACGCTTTTGGGTTGTTGGGGTTGTGGTCTTCGACCATATCGCCGAGCTCAGCATCAATCTTTGCGCCACTCACGCAGCGGCCAAAGGTACGGCAGTTGATATCGTTCTCAATCGAAATCCCCCGCATCAACTCGCCGGCAATGGTTGTGGCGGTTGAAATCAACCCTTCGCCATCGGCATCCGGATCTTCCAAGGCGCGCGCTGCAGATCCAGTGCCCACAGAGACCAACATCATTTTGTCTTCGCCGCTTGGCCAATTGCACTTGAAGGTCGGCTGGGTCGCCATGCGGTACAGAATAAACGCAGGGTTGTTGTAGGGCGTGACACCACCGTCTTCGAAGTAGAACTGTTTGTCAGGATCTTTTGGATCCCATTGCAAACGCTCGGGCGCAAAGAACGTGGGCGCCGCAGTTGAGGCCCTCACCAACTGCCACAAAGGAATGTTGAGATTGCAATCAGGCAGCGAGGTATCGTTGAAAAGGGCTGCCGGGTTGCTGCTGATCGGCCAAGGGCTATCCGTTTCAACGTTTCGCGTGACCACCAGCAAGTGTTTGTCACGCGAGAGGGCCCCGGAAGCTTGCAGCTCACAGATGCTAGAATTCATGAATTCCGCCTTCAACAAAGCGCTGAGCGCAGTGTTGCTGTATTTGTGGCGCCAGCGCTTCATCAGCTTGGCGCGCTGAAACATCTCCTCGCCACGCTCTTGGTAGAAAGCATCTAGCTCATCAACCGATTTGCCGATCGCCAATCCAGCAGCAATAATCGCGCCGGTACTTGTACCCGCAAAATAATCGAAAAAATCCCGTAAACGAAATTCATCACCCGCCCCCGATACCTCGCGAAGCTGCGTTTCAATTTCCTTGAGGATTTGAATAGAAATAGCGCCAAGAATGCCGCCACCGTCCAGCGCAAGCAGACGTTTTTGATTTGGGTTAAACATACTAAATCCTTTTGGAGAAATCCTTTGGGAAATAGATGCTGAAATTTACCCCCAGGTCAACGACCCAGGGTAGAGTTAAAGCTCTTGGTTTCTCTGAAATGGAACAAAAAAATTGCGCGAAAAGTGGCGCATACCCCACGCCGGGACCGAACCTCACGAGCTCAATGCGAGCAACCCTTGTTCTGACCTGGGTATTGAGGTTAGTCACGCGCAACGACAGAACTCAAAGTCAGATGTCGAAACGTAGCGAATTGAGCCCTTGAAGTGAGCCCACTCCTGGCCCCATTTCTTCCCTCAGCAAACGACGATCAAGAGGACGTGGATGCATAAAGTTCACCAAAGAGACCTACCAGACGACCTAGACCTCGGCCCCATTGTAGCCATTGATTGCGAAACCATGGGTCTACATCCTCACCGCGATAGGCTCTGTGTTGTTCAGCTCTCGTCGGGCGATGGCACTGCGCATCTTGTCCAGGTTCACAAAGGGCAGACAAGCGCACCCAACCTATGCAGGCTTCTTGAAGATCCCAATGTGCTAAAGCTCTTTCACTTCGGGCGGTTCGATATCGCGGCGATGTACCACGCCTTTGGTGCCCTCACAGCACCGGTTTTTTGCACCAAGATCTCAAGCCGTTTGATCCGCACCTATACGGATCGCCATGGCCTCAAAGCACTGACCCAAGAGCTTTTGGGCATCGACATCTCCAAGCAGCAACAATCTAGCGATTGGGGGTCAGAAACGCTCACCGACGCACAGGTGGAATATGCCGCCTCTGACGTTTTGCACCTACATGCCCTACGCGAAGAACTGATCAAGCGCCTCACCCGAGAAGATCGCTTAGAGATTGCGCAGGCCTGTTTTGACTTTCTCCCGATGCGTGCCAAGCTGGATCTTGCTGGATGGCCAGATACGGATATCTTTGCACACTCATGACCCCAAAAGCTGACCTTGAGTTCCAAGCCATTGGACGTCGCGTTATCGCCCGCGAAGCTGAAGCGCTCACCCATTTGTCCCAAAGCCTGGATGGCGCGTTTTCAAAAGCTGTTGCCCTGTTGTTGCAAACCCAGGGCCGTGTGATCGTCTCTGGGATGGGCAAATCGGGCCATATCGCGCGCAAGATCGCAGCCACCTTTGCCTCCACCGGCACGCCCGCACATTTCGTGCATCCAGCGGAGGCCAGTCACGGCGATCTCGGCATGATGACCCCGGGCGATGTGGTGCTCGTACTCTCCAACTCTGGCGAGACGCCAGAGCTTTCAGATCTCATCGCTTACACCCGCCGGTTCCAGATCCCGCTCATTGGCATGGCCTCCAATGCAGCGAGCACTTTGATCAAGCAATCTGATGTGGCGCTTGTTTTGCCAAAAGAAGCGGAAGCCTGTGGAACGGGCATTGTGCCTACCACCTCAACCACACTGTCGCTTGCTTTGGGAGATGCTTTGGCTGTGACCTTGATGGAACATCGCCAGTTTACACCCGTGAACTTCCGCGAATTCCACCCAGGCGGCAAACTGGGTGCAAGGCTCGCCAAGGTGCGGGATCTCATGCATCCCAGCCAAGAATTGCCTTTGGTCGGCGCAGATGCGCCTATGGCAGAAGTGCTACTGATGATCAGTCAAAAGGGATTTGGTGTGGCTGGCGTCACGGATCCAAACGGTCAACTACTTGGCATCATTACGGATGGTGATCTCCGAAGGCACATGGAAAACCTCATGAGCCTGAGCGCGGCGGATGTTATGACCCCTGCCCCTAAAACCATCGAGCCAGGATCTCTGGCCGAAGAAGCTTTGGGCATAATGAACACCAACGGCATCACCTGCTTGTTTGTGTGCGAGGGCGACACCAGCCCGCCTGAGGGTTTGTTGCACATCCACGATTGCCTGCGGGCAGGCTTGGGTTAGTCCCGTGGCCGGACCCACTGACAGTTACTCCCGTCTCGTCACTTGGGCCAAAATAGCACTGCCTTTAATGGCGCTTGCGCTCCTATCCCTCCTCTTCTTGTTGGCTAGACCCCAAAACACCCAAGGCACTCTCCCATTCGCTGAAGTTGAGCTCCAAGACATGATCGCGCTTGAGCGTTTGCGAGATCCTAGCTTTTCTAGCGTCACGGAAGACGGCACTGCTATTGAAATGCAGGCCCGCGATGCCGGCAAAATCCGAGATGGCCGACCTGGCTCACAGGCCAACGCTCTGCGCGCCCGACTAACCTTTCCGAACACACAGGTACTCAACGTGACCGCTCCTTTGGGAGAAATCGACGAAGACAACAACGTCGCGCGCCTGCAAGGTGGTGTGCTTTTGGCCTTTTCAGATGGCACTCGCCTAGAAACCCAAGCGATCTCGTCGGCACTGCGTAAAACACTCGTCGCGAGTTCAGGCCAAGTGACAGCCTCTGGCCCTTTTGGCGAGATCGAAGCAGGCCTCATGCGCTTTGCCCCAAACGAGCAAGGCGAAAACGAGCTACATTTCACAAATGGCGTTCGCCTGTTATACAGATCGCAAACCGATAAATGAGGTACTGCGTGCGTTACTTCTCTACTCTCTTTTGCGTTTGTTTCGTTTGGGCTTTTACGATGGCACTGCCAAGTGTAACTCTGGCTCAAAGCATTGCCTTCGGCGGGATTGCAAACGCCCCAGACGCTCCAGTGGAAATCACTGCCGATGCACTTAGCCTCAATCAAGAAGCAGGAACTGCGCAGTTCAACGGCAATGTAGTAATTGGCCAGGGTACGCTTAGGCTCTCCGCGGCCAGAGTAGATGTATTTTACAAAGCTGGTGCGCAGGAAATTGACCGCATGGAAGCTACAGGTGGCGTGACCCTGGTCAATGGCGAAGATGCCGCCGAGGCGCGTCGCGCAGACTACAACTTGAGCAAACAACAGTTGATAATGCGCGGCGATGTTCTTGTGACCCAAGGGCCCAATGCCCTGATGGCCGAAGAAATGATCCTCAATTTGGAAACTGGCCAAGCACAAATGCAGGGCCGCGTACGCACCATTTTGAATGCGAGCCAAAACTGATGCTCGACGTCGCAGAGGGCAGCGCGGGCCTTAAGGTCGAAAATATCCGCAAAAGCTACCGCAAGCGGGTTGTCCTACGCGATATTTCCATGACGCTTGGTCGTGGCGAAGTGGTGGCTTTGCTCGGGCCAAATGGCTGTGGCAAATCCACCTGCTTTTACTCCATTGCGGGACTTGTGATTCCCGAAGGAGGCTATGTACGCGTGGACGGACGCGACATCACACGCTTTCCAATGTACCGCCGCGCGAAGCTGGGAATTGGGTATTTGCCACAAGAAATGTCGATTTTTCGCGGCATGACGGTGGAAGAGAACATCCTAGCCATTCTCGAGATCAATGAGCCAAGTCGGCAAAAACGCCGTGAACGGCTTGAGGAGTTGCTCTCTGAATTCTCAATTGAACATATTCGCCGCGCTTCGGCCTTAGCGCTCTCTGGCGGTGAACGCAGACGTGCCGAAATTGCGCGTTGCTTGGCCGCTGACCCAAAATATCTGCTGCTAGATGAGCCCTTTGCCGGAGTTGATCCAATCGCTGTTGGCGAAATTCGGAGCCTGGTAGCTGATCTCAAAACCCGCGGCATTGGTGTGCTGATCACCGACCATAATGTTCGCGAAACGCTAGAGATTGTTGATCGCGCCTACATCATGCACGACGGTAAAATTTTAATGAGTGGCACGACAGAGGAGGTGATAGGCGACGAAAATGTGCGCCGCGTCTATCTCGGACAGAACTTCAAGATCTCCTGAAACGCCGCCTAAGCCTTGACAAACTGGTCGATTCTAAGCCCCATTGGATGCATGAAAGCGTGCGAATTGCTCTTCATTCCACCTACTAAAGCAGCTTTTGCAGCACCCTTTCGATCACCCAAATCGCAGCCAAATCTTAAGATCTGAGCAACCCTCAGGGGCCTAAGATCGGTATGCTTTAAGGAGACTACATGCGCTATCAAATCACCGGAAAACAGATCGACATTGGCGAAGCTCTACAGACTCATGTGAAAGACGAATTGTCTCTCGTGATCGAAAAGTATGCAGAGCGACCGACCGATGCTACGGTGATTTTCTCAAAGAGCGCGCATGAATATGTATGTGAAACCATCGTTCACCTGTCTACAGGGCTCACAGCACAGGCCAAAGCTCATGCCACCGAGATCTACGCCGCCTTTGATGCAGCAGGGGAAAAGATGGAAAAACAGCTGCGCAGGTACAAGCGTCGCTTAAAAGATCATCACAAAACACGTCCAGGACCTGTTGAACAGATGGCCGCTTCCTCCTATATCCTGGCAGCGACAGACACATCTGGCGAGATGGAGCCCGAAACGCTTCAACCTATGATCATCGCTGAGATGGAGACCAAAGTGCCGACCCTATCCGTGGGCGAGGCCGTTATGCAAATGGAAATAGCTGGCGCGCCCGTGCTGGTGTTTAAGGATGAAAAGAGTGCTGGTGTAAGTGTGGTTTACCGGCGCGATGATGGAAACATTGGGTGGATTGACCCCGCGAATGCCGGGTCAGCGCTACCCGCTTAAGGCCAGTTAAGGACGCACATGGAAATTTCCGATATCCTCCTTCCAGAGGCCGTGAAGGTTTTTGCTGGTGCAAGCAGCAAAAAGCGGATGTTCATGGAACTGGCTGACGTGGCTCAGTCTGTGTATGGACTTGATGCGGCGAGCGTCTCAACGGCTTTGCTTGAGCGTGAAGAGCTTGGGCCCACTGGCGTCGGAAGCGGTGTAGCTTTGCCACATGCTCGCTTGCCCGAAATTGATGGCGTAAAAGGCGTGTTTGTGCGTTTGGAACGTCCGCTCGATTTCGGTGCAGCAGATCGCCAACCTGTTGACCTTATGTTTGGACTTTTTGCTCCTGCCGAAAGCGGCGTCAGCCATCTCAAAGCCCTTGCCCTTGTCTCCCGAATGCTTCGCGACTCCAGTGTGTGCATGAAATTGCGCGCTAACGCGGACCCAGCCACATTGCATCTTTTGCTGACGTCTCATCCATCGACCAGAGCGGCATAAGCTGAAAAGTCTTATATTTGCGGCACCCAATCCGAAAACCCGAAGGTTGCGTAGTCGCGCGGGTAAGCGGCGCGTACAACTGACTCAAGTTTAGCATTATAGATCTCTTCAAGCGAAAAGGGCTGAGGGAGAGGCGGAACTGGTCTGATCGGAATGTTTTCAAGGCCCAACACGCTACTCAAATACGCGCAGTCTCCTGCTAACGTCGCTGGCCGGCAGATCAGATCAAGTGGTGCAAACTGAGCGAATCCCTGGACCACTGAAACCTGACTGGCCCAATGAGCATCAACACGTAATGCTGTTTGACCTCCAAGATTCCGTTTCAAAAAAAGTAAGAACCGTTCGAAATTCTGTGCGTGGTCAGCTAGCCCATAGCCTTCAAGCGAGCCAGTTTTGGGAAGAACAAGACCATGGGTCCCAATCAAAATTTGGCGTATTTTTCCAAATTCCCCCGATAAAATCTTATCGCAAAATACGTCGTGAGCGCGCTCAAGGGGGTGTGCGAGCAGACAAAAGCTTCTATGGTGAACCTGCAACTTTTTCCAAGCCCTCAGTGTTTTTTGCGTAAAACTGCCTTTTAGGGCGCCAGAGTCTTCTCCATCCAAATCTGCAAGCCACAGCTCAACGCTGTCATTGCGCGCTCCTGGAATAGGCGCAAACAGAAGGGGACTCTTCGGAGCTGCCAAATAGCTCGGAACGGCCGCTGCACGCCGTGGCTCAAAATTAGGCGTTCGGTTTAGATCAAAAACATCGCCTCCAGAGAGCGCCTCAACCATCTCATCATAATTTTCTACCTTTTCGGATAGAGGTTCAGGGTTTTGCTTTTTGAGCGTTTGATCCAATCCTTCGAGCCGAGCCGCTACCCCCAAAAACGCGGCCAAACCATTGAGCATCTCTAAGTCAGACAAATCTTCATAGTCGAGATAGAAGGCTGTTTGACCGCTATGCTGCAGAGACTTGAGAATCTTAAGCTGCTGATCCTTTTGCACCAACACATGCTCGGTGAAGCTCTTGAGATCAAAAACTGCATGCGCGCGGCGGCTGTTTTTGACATTTGTCATCTTCCATTGATCGGTTTGCCGAACGATCCCTAGCGACACATAGCTGTCGATCGGATTTCGGGTCAGCACAATCTTCGCACAAGTTGGATCCGCCATAACGAGATCAAAAACGCGAGCATCATGATCATGAAAGAACCGAAAACCCACCAAATCGCTTTGCGCGGCGATTGCCTCTAGCAAAGCTTCGGGAGCCGCCTCGCGTGCAGAGAGATCAAAACCAAGAACCGTTTCGTTGTTCGGGGCTCCCACAAAGTGCGGGTTGAAAAGCTCACCCAAGCTCGACACGCCGGCAAGCGCGTTAAGGTTGCTTTCAAGAAAATTGGAGCCTGTCCGCATTTCGGCCAAGATCACAAAAGAGGTGAACCCCGCCATCAGCGCTTCACCAGATAAGGTTTACGCCCTTGAGGCTGTTTGACGATGGCTTCGCTATCGGCTGGGAAATCACCCATCAAATAAGGATGCATCCCTTGGTTTTTTAGGTTTTGCAAAAATTGGCCAAACCCTAAAAGCTCAACCATCTGCGGAACAGCGGTGAGCCTGCGCATGGGGCGCTGCCCCATGTCATCGATGATGGATTGCAAGGGCTCCATCGGCGTTTCAACAAAATCTGCCAAAGGCCAAATTTTGACCCGAGCTTTTGTATGGGCATGGCGGCATTTAGCGAGAAACGCGGTCTCGATGCGCTGCAACTCAGCCGCTTCTCGGCGCACATCGCGAAAATCGCGATTGCTGACAAAGAGCGGTAAGGCCCAAGCCCCCGTCACGATCGAAATCTGTGCATTTTGATCTCTTACCAGCAGATCAGTGACTTTTTGTTCGTCGCGTGGACTGAATTGAAAGCACTGGCGCTCGCCCCGTGTGTTCCAAATCATGCTTTTTAGAAAAGCTTTGGGATCATAATCCCGAATCTTTGCAGCCGCGCTCAAACCACCGCTAAAGACAGCTCCACGCCCGAAAAATTCTGCACGCTCAGGCGCAAACAAATGCCCATGGATACGAGCAGAGGTCACCCGTGCCAACCAATCTTCAAAATCCACAAAGAGATCCGTGAAGCCGCAAAAGACCGAATAAGGCGCACTTGTCAAAGAACCCTCCCAACCCTCCCGTGGCATCCGACTTTGCATATAAAGCCCTGAACGCCCCCGCGTACGGCGATCAACGGCCTTTGAAAAGATACGGTCAATTTTGCTTGGTGTTGGCTCGGTTTGATTAAGCGTACCATCGGTATTTTGCAAAAACATTGCATAGAGCTTATCCGCTTTAGGCCAAATTTTACGGGCCACAAAACAGTCTGAACGGCGCAGAAGCTGTAGGTGATCATCATAAAAGATGTGGGGTTTGCCTTGGAAATCAAACTTGGACAGGGTCAAAGAACGGCTTTCGATACGCCTGGAATAAACCCGCGCGAGCGTCTGAAAGTAGCTCTCATCTGGAATCCAAACTTTTTTGAAATAAGCATCAAAAACCTTGCGGCGGGGATCTTGCAAAATTGCCGTAAGGGTTTGGCGGGTCAAACACCACCACTGCGATCCCATATGCGGTTCAAGCGCTTCAGGGATGCTGCGTTGAAAGCCAACGCGCCGTTGCAGCTCGACATAGGCATCAAACAAAGACCGCTGACGCTTCCATGAAAAGGGAAACCGAAGGGTGAAGCGCTCCCGGTCCAAGCCGCCGATTGTCCACTGTACTTCATCAATCGTGGCACTTTCGATAAAGTCCGTTGTGGGCCGATCTAGAAGGTAGGTTTTGAGATCTGAGATGGGGCGCAAAGGCAAACAGGCGCCTGAGGCAAGATAGACATGCGCAACCTCTTTGTGCAGCGATAAGATCTGTTCGCAGGCTGCCTGGGTTGCAGAAACTAGACCCCACGATCCCCACTCACAGCGTTTGCGAGCCGAGAAGGAAACGTTTGGCAGGTCTGAAAGCGCCTCGACAAAATCATCATAAGTCTTTTTGTCGACGATCCTATCGACGTGAATAACGACCGGACATCCTTGAACGGCCCAATGCCGCGCCACCTGCTCTGCACGTGGCAAAGCTGTATGGACCAACATCACAACCCCAACATTCACGCCCAATTTCCTTTCGACATCAATCCAAGGATCTCAAGCTGTCGCCAATTGATGTATTTCTCAGACCACTTGCACCACAAAACTGGGCCATCCGCACCAGACTTGGCATAGGTCTTATACTCATCTGGCGGCGCAAAATGCTCTTTACGTTCAATCTCTTCACGGGCTTTGGCCGAAAAGGTATCGATAAACTTCGCGTGCAGCAGGCATCCGGATGCCTTCTCGCCGCCCCACTCATCGTAAGTTAAATTGAGCCCGCGTGGCAGCAGCATGTGGGTTGAGCTGACATAAGCATAACGGCGATCCCATTTCACAAGTGGGATTTTATTGAGCGCCGGCGCGTCCTCTGGCTTTTGATCAAAGAAAAGCCGCATGCGCGGCCCGCCTTGAATCCAAGTGTTGCGATAGAGCGGATTGAGGGATTGCATATAGTTGCCGGGATCAAACCAAGACAAAATTTCAAAGGGATCTTGGCCAACGTGGTAAGTCTCTTCACCCACTGCCTCTTTGGGATACATGTCCAAAATCATGGCTGAAAAAGACTTGATCGCGGACGCATCCAACCAATCCGTCAGTGCAGGCAAAGGCCGTGTATCGCAAAATGGGTAGACAAAAAATTCATCTGCGTCGACGGTCAAACACCAGTGGTCATGGGCGTATTTCATCTGCAGCCAAGTGAGCCAATCCATACCAAAACGCGCCTGCTTGTAACTGGCTTTCGTGGACCACAAAGACACATCTTTCTGGCATTGCAAAAACTCCGCTCCACCGTCCGTCGATCCGTTGTCGACGATTAGAAAATGGCTAACGCCAAGATCGCGGTAGTAATTCAGGAAATAAGGCAGACGCACATATTCATTGCGCATCGTCATGAATAACAAAACATCACCGCTGGCGATGCGTTTTGTTCGGTCTTCACGGCATTTGAGAGCAAAAGACTTTCGCAGCGCACGGATCCGAAGGCGCCGCCGCCTCAGTCTTAGCCGGTAATTTGTCACCCAGCCCAAGATGCTCTCCTCTTACCTGTGCTGCAGCATTCTGCGGCTCAGAGGCTTTATGCCCTTTTGGAAACAATAACTTGTGAACAACCTCACGGCAATGCGCCTTGCTTTATCCTGTCCAGGATCCGCGCTGGATCAAACCCAAAGCTTCCAGTTGGTCGGTGCCTTCATAAGTTACCGAGCTCGCGTCGCTCAAATCGAGCGCATCCGTGATCCGATCATAATAAAGCTCATACCGTTCCGGGTGAGTGAAGTGCTCTTGACGCAGTTTTTCTTCGCGCGACTTATTCACTACTTCAGGGAGGAACTTGGCATGCAGCAACGCACCTGTGGGGCGATTCAAACGCGCATCAAAGGCGGTGTTAAGGTTTCTGGGTAAGGCCACATGGGTTGAACTGACATAGGCATAAGACCTGCGCCAATCCACAAGAGGTATTTTGTGAAGATGTGGAGCGTACGAAGGCTCATTTGCGAAAAAAACGCGTGCTCGTGGGCCTCCCTTTATGGAAATATTTCCATATCGGCGCTGAAACTCCCAAATATACCCACTTGGATCAAACTGAGACGCAACGTCCCAAAATGCTTGGCCAGGTTTATAGGCCACAGTGCCGAGTGCCGACTGAGGATAGAGGTCCAACATGAGCGCCCCAAAACTCGGGATTTTTTGAGCGCGTAAGTAAGTTGTAAGCGACTTTAAATTGCTATTTGAACCGCCCGGCAGAACAAGGCATTCGTCCGCGTCCAACGTGAGCGCCCAACGCCCTCGCGCGTAGCGTAGATGCAGCAACGTGAGCCAATCCATCCCAAACCGGGACGACTTGTAGCTTTGATCCGTGAAAAAAAGCGAAACATCCTTTTGGGCATTTAGGAAGTCATGCGTTCCGTCGTTGCTGTTGTTATCGACAATGTAAAAGTGATCTACGCCCAGCGCACGATGATGGTCTAAAAAGAACGGGAGCCGAGTGACCTCGTTACGCACACAGGCAAAACCTAGAATTGATTGATTTCCGATGGATGGAGAGCGGTGTGACGCCGCCAGAAGCTGATGGCGCGCCCGAAGAGCACGCCACAACAGAACTTTGCGTTTTATGCGAAGCCTGTAAGCCGCCCATAAAGGGTATGGGCTCGGCTCACGTGAAGGCGCGCTGGCTATTGCGCAGCCTTTTGCACTGCAACCATCTGCTCAAGATAGTCCGCAAACTCATGGCGCAGTTCATCACGGGCGAGGCCAAAGGCAACGGTTGCTTGCAAAAAGCCTGCCTTAGAGCCGCAATCGAAACGCTGACCACGGAACCGCAGACCGTAAACGTCCCGACCAGATGTAATTTCGTCTGCAATCGCATCCGTGAGTTGAATTTCTCCACCCGCTCCGGACTTGAGACGATTGAGGTTGCTTAAGACTTTCGGTGACAGAATGTACCGGCCGATCACAGCGAGGTTCGAAGGCGCTTCTTCCTGGGGCGGCTTTTCGACCATACCTGAGACAGACACCATCGTACCGAAATCTTCTTTTACATCGAGCACACCGTAAGAACTAGTTTTCTCAGGCGGGACTTCCATAGCCGCAACCATAGAGCCGCCAGTTTCTTCATAGGCTTCAACCATCTGCTGCAAGCAGGGTTTTTCCGCTGCGATAACGTCATCAGGCAAAATGACCGCAAAGGGCTCGTTGCCAACAAGGCGGCGGGCGCACCACACTGCATGACCCAGGCCAAGCGCTTTATGCTGGCGAATATAGGCAATAGCACCACTGTCCATGTTGGTGTTTTTGAGGGTATCCAGGAGCTCGTTTTTGCCCTTCTTACGTAACTCAGCTTCGAGCTGGGGCGCATGATCAAAGTAGTCTTCCAGAGCGCCTTTTCCACGGGACGTTACAAAAATGAACTCTTTAATACCAGCCGCACGCGCTTCATCGATTGCATATTGGATTAAAGGGCGATCCACGAGGGTCATGATTTCTTTTGGCACCGACTTCGTTGCTGGGAGGAAACGGGTCCCCATACCAGCGACTGGGAAGATTGCTTTTGTAACTTTCTTGCGCATGCCCCTACCTTTTCTCCCGTACTGCTCCGCCGAGCCACTTAACTTCTAAGGCTATTTGCCAATACATTAGGGCCAGAGTGTGACTTCAAGATAAACAATTCTAGACCATCACCTATCTCTGTTCCCAGATCTCCATCAATTTTTATCGAGAGTACCGCCTGTTCTACCGTTGATTTCGTGAAAACTGTGGCGGGATTTCGCGCTTTGATCGAAATTCAGCAATTTTTTGCACAGAGCTCCAGAGAGAACTCCTGTGCAAACGTCTCTACAAGAATCAAACACCCCACTTACCCCACCTAAGCGATGTTCATTTGCGCCATCATGCTTTCAATTTTCGGGACGTCCTGGGGATTATTAAGCTCCCAAAACTGCCGTCCCTTAGGATCCACCTCGACACAGAGCACTTTCAAGCCCGCATCGAGAAACCGCAGTTGCTCTAGACCTTCTGTTTGCTCCAAGAGACTTTCGGGCATCTTTGCGTAACTTTCAAGCGCATTTGGCCTATAGGCGTAGACACCAACGTGGTGAAAGGCCGGTACATCGAGACCGTCTGCACCAAACGGCAGAACTTCTTTGGAAAAATAAAGGCCCTGCATTTCAGAAGACACAACTGCTGTGGTGGCCCCAACCCGCCCCGCCCGACGATCTTCACGCAGATCTTCCAGCATGCTTGGCGAACACTTTAAAACTGGTGTCGCAACACCAGCGTCTGGCGAATTCTGTAGTCCGTCCAACAGATCAGAGACAAACCAAGGGGGAGTAAGCGGAGCATCCCCCTGCAGATTAACCACATAGTCAAAAGATTCAGATAATTGCGTCAGTACTTCAGCGCATCGCTCTGTGCCATTTCGAGCTTCGCTCGACGTCATGACAACCTCGGCTCCAAACGCTTCACTAGCTTCTTTGATCCGCTGATCATCAGTCGCGACAACAACACGGTCTATATCTTCAATCTGCAAGGCTGTATTCCAGGTGCGCTCAATAAGGGATTTGGACACACCAGTGGCGCCCTTAAGGAGCTCAAGCGGTTTACCCGGAAAACGACTACTGGCGTAGCGCGCTGGAATAACAATCAAGATCGACATCTTTTTTCGTCTTTAATTTGAAGCGGGCGCTAAGTTCACGCCTGGCACAAAAGCAATGAAGAACCCATTTGCATAGCCCGGCTTTCCGTAGGGCATTTTGCCATGGTCTTCAAAGCTGACCACATCACCACCCGCAGCAGAAAGTACGGCATGGCCAGCCGCAATGTCCCATTCCATGGTCCGACCAAGACGCGGATAAAGATCTGCCTCGCCGGTGGCCAAGAGACAGAACTTCAAAGATGAGCCTGCGCTTTTGAGGTCTCCCACAGAGTATTGGGAAATATAAGCATCCGTTGCCGCATCGCGGTGCGATTTAGACGCCACAACGCGCAAAGCGCTAGGATCCGGCGTCGCGACAGAAAGGGGTTTGCTTTCACCACCGACGATCTCAACTGCTTTGCCCTCGGCTGTCGTCAAAAACATCCGGTCCAAGGCCGGCGCATAAACAACACCACGTGTCGGTGTCCCATTTTCAACCAAAGCAATGTTTACTGTAAACTCGCCCCGACGGTTGATGAATTCCTTCGTTCCATCAAGCGGATCCACAATAATGAAGCTCGCAGCCGTTTGAGAGTGCGTACCTGCCTCTTCTTCCGTGACAATTAGGACGTCTGGAAAGGCAGATTTAAGACCCGCAAGAATGATGGCATCTGCGGCTTTGTCCGCTTTTGTGACGGGACTATCATCGGATTTCGCTTCAACGCCGAAATCCTCTGATTGGTAAATTTCCATGATAGCAGCGCCAGCTTGGCGCGCCAATTGCTCAATTACCTCTGCAAAGCGCTCGTAGTCCATACTTCGCCACATCCTTCATGTGTTTATTTGTTAAGATCAAATGTGCTAAAGTCTTATGAGCGGTGAACGACAAATGAGCAACCAATGCCCTACCCGCACATCGAGGCAATAAGCAGATATGGCCCAGTTTGACCTAAGCTCCCACAGGCGTAGCAGTACGGCGACCTTTATCGAACTGGTCTATTTTGGCGTCGTGCGTGAAGTGCGCAAATCGCATGGCAATGCACTGATCGGCCTCCTGATGAGCGTTTTACAAACTTTGATGTTTGTCGCTGCTTTCTACGTAATGTTTGCCGTTTTGGGCATGCGGGGCGCAGCGCTGAGAGGGGATTTCCTCCTTTACATTATGACCGGCATTTTCATGTTCTTGGTCCATATCAAAGCGCTGGGCGCCGTGATGGGATCGGAAGGCCCGGCTTCGCCGATGATGAAGCACGCTCCCATGACAACAGCGATTGCGATTTGCTCGGCAGCTTTGGGCTCGCTTTACACGCAGGTATTATCACTATCGATTGTCTTGTTTGGCTACCACGTCGTGGCAAAGCCAGTGGTGATCTACGATCCAGTATCAGCCATGGGTATGGTGTTGCTTGCCTGGTTTACTGGAGCTTCGATTGGTATGGTCTTTTTGGCGGCCAAACCCTGGGCACCTGCCTTCGTTGGGATCGTGTCCCAGGTCTATATCCGGGCCAACATGATCGCCTCAGGCAAAATGTTTGTCGCCAATATGATGCCAGGCTTTATGCTCGCTCTGTTCGACTGGAACCCCCTGTTCCATGTGATCGATCAAGTTCGGGGCTTTACCTTCCAGAATTATTTCCCGCGCTACAGCAATTGGGAATATTCCGTCTACGTGGCAATCGCTTGCGTGATGATCGGGCTGATGGGCGAGTTTTACACCCGCAAAAATGCATCACTGAGCTGGAGTGCTCGCGGCTAAAGGCAGCAGTTTTGGCGCGCTAGGACTGCTCCACAACACGCAGCGTGAGATTGATCCGGCCTGGCTTTTCCAAAAGCGTGCTGGTGCCAGGCTTAATCCGATCAACCCCGTGAAAGGCAAGACGCGCTTGCCCACCCATAACAACGACATCGCCAGATTGGAGCCAGTGAGACTTAGTCGGATCTTTGCGGTTCACGCCCCCCATCCGAAACAGCCCCTCATCGCCCAGAGAGATAGACAAAACAGGCCAAGAAAAGTCACCTTCATCACGGTCTTGATGCAAGCCCATGCGCGCCTCTGCACTATAATGATTAATCAAACAGCAATCAGGCAAACGGTCCGCTCCAACCAGATCTTCCCAAACGGACAAAACGCTTTGAGGAATGGAAGGCCAAGCCTGACCATTTGGATGGGTAGCGCTGTAGCGATAGCCCTTGTGATCCGTGATCCATCCCAGGCGCCCCGCAGCACTCATTTTTACGGACATCTTGCGACCCGAAGGTGTGATCGGCTGCATCAAAGGCGCAGCCCGAACAACGGCTCGGATATCTTCAACTATAGCCATTTGCTTCTTAGGATTCAGGTAACCTATATGAATTTGGAAACCGTTTATTAAGAGTGGTGTAGGCAGATCCGCAAAAAGGCTCATTTTTTCCTCACACTCCTGTGATCCAGGCGCTTGCAGGGCGCATTTGGGCTCCTTATATACCCGTCAGACCAGGGCGTCCTCCAATGTGGGCGCCCTTTCTAGGACTGGGCGTCAGATGCCTCGAAATTGGGTTTGAGGCCCAAAACATCGCTAAAAGAGGATGTAGAATATGGGTAAAGTAATTGGAATCGACCTGGGAACAACAAACTCCTGCGTCGCGATCATGGACGGTTCGCAACCCCGCGTGATCGAAAATGCCGAAGGCGCGCGCACCACGCCGTCGATTGTTGCCTTCACAGATGACGAGCGCCTTGTAGGCCAGCCGGCAAAGCGCCAGGCAGTCACCAACCCCGACAACACCGTTTTCGGTGTAAAGCGCTTGATCGGTCGCCGGTTTGACGATCCCCATCTCGCCAAAGACCTTAAGAACCTGCCCTACAACGTGATCAATGGTGGCAATGGTGATGCTTGGGTGGAAGCCAAGGCCGAAAAGTATTCACCGTCCCAGATCTCCGCTTTCATACTGCAGAAGATGAAAGAGACCGCTGAGAGCTATCTAGGTGAAGACGTTGACCAGGCCGTTATTACAGTACCTGCCTATTTCAACGATGCTCAGCGCCAAGCAACCAAAGACGCCGGCAAAATCGCTGGCCTCGAAGTACTGCGTATTATCAACGAGCCAACTGCAGCAGCCCTCGCCTATGGCCTTGATAAGACAGAGACCCAAACAATCGCCGTTTACGACCTTGGCGGCGGTACGTTTGACGTAACGATCCTTGAGATCGACGATGGTCTCTTTGAAGTGAAATCCACCAACGGCGATACGTTCTTAGGTGGTGAAGACTTCGACATGCGGATCGTGAACTATCTTGCGGATGAGTTCAAAAAAGAAAACGGCGTTGATCTCACAAAAGATAAAATGGCCCTGCAGCGTCTCAAGGAAGCGGCAGAAAAAGCCAAAATTGAGCTTTCGTCCTCCTCGCAAACCGAAATCAACCAGCCGTTCATCTCGATGGATCCTAAAGGTGGCCAGCCTTTGCACATGGTGGTCAAACTCACCCGTGCGAAGCTCGAAAGCCTGGTGAATGATCTCATCAAGCAATCGATCACACCTTGTAAGGCAGCACTCAAAGATGCCGGGCTTTCCGTCGGCGACATTGATGAGGTTGTCCTCGTTGGTGGTATGACCCGGATGCCGAAGGTGATCGAAGAGGTTACTAAGTTCTTCGGTAAAGAGCCAAACAAGGGTGTAAACCCAGATGAAGTGGTGGCCATGGGCGCTGCGATCCAAGCGGGTGTTTTACAAGGTGACGTGAAAGACGTTGTTCTTCTCGACGTCACACCGCTTTCGCTTGGTATTGAAACATTGGGCGGCGTTTTTACGCGCTTGATCGACCGGAACACGACCATCCCAACGAAGAAATCGCAGATCTTCTCGACAGCAGAAGACAACCAAAACGCTGTGACGATCCGGGTTTTCCAGGGTGAGCGCGAGATGGCGGCCGACAATAAAATGCTGGGTCAGTTCAATCTCGAAGAAATCCCACCTGCACCTCGCGGCTTACCTCAAATTGAGGTGACTTTCGACATCGACGCCAACGGCATCGTATCCGTGGGTGCTGCTGACAAAGGCACGGGCAAAGAGCAGAAGATCACAATCCAAGCCTCCGGTGGCCTCTCCGACGAGGACATCGAAAAAATGGTGCGAGACGCGGAAGAAAACGCCGAAGCGGACAAAGACCGCAAGGAAATGGTCGAATCCCGCAACCAAGCCGAAAGCCTCATCCATTCGACGGAGAAATCGATCGAAGAGCATGGCGACAAAGTGGATCCATCCACCATCGAAGCGATTGAGCTGGCCGTCGCGGCGCTTAAAAACGACCTGGAGAAAGAAGACACAACAGCCGACAAAATTAAGGCTGGCATCCAGAACGTCACCGAGGCTGCAATGCGTTTGGGCGAAGCAATCTACAAAGCGGGCCAAGAAGCGGCCAGCGACGATGATGGCCCCGTCATGGACGAAGCAGACGGCCCAGGCGGAATGGACGACGACATCTTAGACGCTGACTTCGAAGATCTCGACGACGACAAACGCGCGTCCTAAGCGCACGGACTGGAACCAATGAAGCCGGCCCTCGCCCTTTTAGGGGCCAGGGGCCGGTTTTCACGTTCCACTTCATGGTCCCAGAAGGGAGACATGCATGGCTAAACGTGATTATTACGAGACTTTGGGTGTGTCCAAAGGCGCGGACGCGAGCCAGATCAAAAAAGCATTTCGCACCAAAGCAAAAGAATTGCACCCTGATCGCAACGCGGACAACCCAGACGCTGAAGCACAGTTCAAAGAGGCCAATGAAGCCTATGACATCCTAAAAGACCCCGAGAAAAAAGCCGCATATGACCGCTATGGTCACGCCGCTTTTGAAGGCGGAACCGGAGCGAGTGCGCGCAGTGGTGGCCCAGGCATGGGTGGGGCTGATTTCCAAAGCGCCTTTTCAGACGTCTTTGATGATCTTTTCGGAGATTTTATGGGCGGACGCCAAGGTGGCGGTGGACGCAATCGCGCGAGCCGTGGTTCAGACCTGCGTTACAACCTGCGGGTCACCTTAGAGGACGCCTACCAAGGCATGCAAAAGACGATCAACGTTCCAGGGTCTGTTGTTTGTGGATCCTGTAACGGTTCAGGTGCGGAGGGTGGCGCAGAGCCTGTCACGTGTCCGACTTGCGCCGGCATTGGTAAGGTTCGTGCTCAACAGGGTTTCTTCACAGTTGAGCGTACTTGCCCAACCTGTTCAGGCCTAGGTCAAATCATCAAAAACCCCTGTAAGTCTTGTGGTGGCGCAGGTCGTATCGAGAAAGAACGTGCTCTCAGTGTGAACATTCCAGCGGGTGTTGAAACTGGCACACGTATCCGGCTTGCTGGCGAAGGCGAAGCCGGTATGAGAGGCGGACCCACTGGCGATCTTTATATCTTCATTGAGGTTGAACAGCACGCACTGTTTGAACGCGACAGCACCAACCTGTTCTGCCGGGTGCCTGTTTCAATGGCTTCGGCTGCGCTGGGTGGAGACATCGAAGTGCCCACGATCGATGGGGGCCGCAGCCGGGTCAAAATCCCCGCAGGTAGCCAATCTGGTCGGCAGATGCGCTTGCGTGGAAAGGGCATGCCTGGCCTAAGAGGTGGTGGCTACGGCGATATGTTCATCGAAATGGCTGTGGAAACACCCGTCAATCTGACGTCGAAGCAAAAGGAGCTTTTGCGCGAATTCGACAAGCTCAGTGAAGACAACAATCCTGAATCATCGGATTTCTTCTCGTCGGTGAAGAAATTCTGGGAAAAAATGAAGAATTAATCACAGAGTAAGGAGAATCGGGACAAGTTTATGCATGTCTCGAACGTCCACTGTTCATAATATGACTGGCCTGCCTCTTTTCGAAGGGCAGGCCGTTTTTTTGACCGGCTCGCAAGACGCCGAAACAAGCAGCACCCGTTCGCACCGCACTTCCCTTATGAGCCGCTTCACGACACGGGGTGGAGATTCTTTGAGCGATGCAGAACTTTTAGAGCTTATTTTGTTTAGAACCTTACCCAAGTGCCATGTCGGTCCCATTGCAGACAGGCTCTTGGATACTTTCGGAGATTTGGCGCAAGTATTTGGTGCTGAGATGCACCGGCTAGAAGACGTTAAAGGAATCGGGCCCGCGGTTGCTGCGGATCTTCAATTGATCGCAACAACCTGTGGCCGCATCGCCAAAGCGCGCGTCCAACGCGGGCCAATCCTCAGCGATTGGTCCGCGCTACTGGACTATTGCCGAAGTACAATGGCCCATCGCGAGACCGAGCAGGTGCGGATCTTATATCTAAATGCAAAAAACGAGCTTATCGCCGATGAAGTACAGTCCGAAGGTACTGTAGATCATGCGCCTGCTTACCCTCGTGAAATCGTGAAACGTGCCTTACATCATAGTGCAACGGCACTCATTTTGGTGCACAATCACCCATCAGGTGATCCAACGCCTTCTGGTGGTGATATTGCTATGACCCAAGACGTTGTGGACGCAGCAGCGACCCTTAACATCACCATTCACGATCATCTAATAATCGGAAAAAATGGCCACCTCAGTTTTAAAGCTGAAGGTTATTTATAGCCCTCGCGCGACGTATTGATCCTAGAGAAACTTTCAGGACTAGCTCTCTGGCCGTACCTCTAGATCATCCAATGCTTCCACAATGATCAAACGATCTCCAACTGCATCACAGGCTGGGACTTGCAAAGTTAGATCGCGAGACGTTTTTTGCTGCGATGGTCCGCTTTGGATGACTTGGGCTGAGATGTCGCGCCCACAGTTGTCGGTTGTGATTTCGATTTCGACAGACAACTTTACATCCACCGTCAAACCAATCGTTTTGCTTGGAAAGGTATAGACCTCTGCAAGCCCTGCGTTAGCGACAGTTTCGTCACCTAAAAGGCTGAGAAAACCACCTTCTCCGCGTGCAGCTAATTCTGGCGTCCGTGGAGATGAAGCACGTACATGTGTGTCCGAGTCGTAGCTGTCGTTGAACTCGCGCGCGTGAAGTGAGGCTGCATCTCCGTTGGATTGCAGCAAAACCGCACGGTCATAAAATCCAACAGAGTTCACTTCAACATTGGTCAAACCGCCCTGGCCATCCGCGAAGGATGCCAAAAACACAGCATTTTGTTTGAGGACTGGAATGGAAGATTGAGCCTTTCCATCTTCATCCGTTTTTAACGTGAAGATTAGCCCATCATGCACCACGGTCGCGATTTGCTCTGCGTGGCAAGGAGCCTCAAGTGTGAGATCTACGGTGGCCGCCAAGCCCGCTACGCCCTCGAGTTTGACGCTGCAATCTGCAGAGCTTGGGACGGTTGGTTGAACGGTGGCTGTTTGCGTGCTGGTAGATGGGCCAGATAGTTCATTTGCTTGTGTCGGTGTCGCAACGGGCTGGACAACACCAGGTACAACAACACCAGGCACGCTTGGTGTGACGACAGTAGTCTTGGCTGCTTGACTTGGATTCGCGCTTGGCACAACAATCGCGGTTGTATTGGAGGCCGAGGGAACTACAACGCCCGCGGTTGCAGGCGCGGTCGGAGTCACAATTGCGGAACCGTTTGATTGGGAATCGGCGTTTTGCGCCACGCGGAAGGTTGGATTCTCTTGCACCTCTTTCGGCACAACGATTCCCGGTGTTGAGAACCCAGGCGTGACAACCTCAGCTGTTGGAGGGGTGGGCAATACGATGCCAGAGGGCGCTGACCCTGTCGGAAGAACAATTGCATCGGTGTTAAATTGAGACACTTCAATCGCGGGTTTTGAACCGATCGTCGGCGACAAGCTTGCTTGTGACAATTGCACCGCAGCGCCGTCAGGTGCCTCACTAGGTCTTTCAATTTGAACCAAACTAGAGCCTGAGCCTGAGCTTTGCATGAAATAGCCAATCGCCGCTGCAGTCAGCACGGTGCCACCAACCATTCCAACACGTTTTAAATCAATACGCTTTTTATCCACCACCTCTATTCCCTCCAAACGGAATAATCCTCGATGCAGCACCCGTATTGTTCACGAGTTGGCTGCAACAAAGGCAGGTTTGGGACGTTTTCGCGACTTTTGGTTAAGGAATTGCCTTAAACGAATTTACCGTGACAGTGTTTGAACTTCTTACCAGAGCCACAGGGACATGGATCATTTCGACCTGGATTGCCCCACGTGGTTGGATCGTCTTCAACAAATCCTTCCACCAAAGGTGTCAAACCTTCTGCACTGCGTTCTTCAGCTTCAGCTTGCCTCAGCGCACCTTCCTGCTGGGCTCGGATTTGCTCGAGCATGGCTTGCTGCTCTTCTTCGGTCAAAGGACGAATCTGGCTCAGCTTCTGGGTAACTTCAGCGCGCAGCCCATCAAGAAGAGACTCAAACAATTGGAAGCTCTCGTTCTTATATTCATTGAGCGGATCGCGCTGCGCATAGCCTCGGAAGCCCACAACCGAACGCAGATGCTCCAAAGTCAGCAAATGTTCGCGCCACTTTGAATCAATGGTTTGCAACAAAACCTGCTTTTCGATGTTGCGCATGTTCTCTGGGCCAAAATCCACCGCCTTTTTAGCCATGAACTCATCTGAGGAGTCTTCTAGGCGTTCGCGCACTGTATCGTCGTCCGCACCTTCTTCCCCAGCCCAAGCAATCACCGGCACATCGAGCGACAAGCGCTCAATCACAGCCGCATACATAGCCTCTGTGTCCCATTGGTCAGCATAAGACTTGGGCGGCATAAACTCTGTGACGAGATCGTCGATCACCTCATGACGCATATCGCGGGTGATTTCAGAAACTTCTTCCGCTTCCATGATTTCACGACGTTGAGAGAAGATCACCTTACGTTGATCATTCATGACATCATCGAACTTGAGAAGCTGTTTGCGAATATCGAAATTGCGCGCCTCGACTTTCGATTGCGCACGCTCGAGCGATTTGTTCACCCAAGGGTGCACAATCGCTTCGCCTTCTTTCATGCCAAGTTTGCCCAGAACGTTGTCCAAACGTTCAGAGCCAAAGATCCGCATCAGATCATCATCGAGGCTCAGATAGAATACGGAGCGGCCTGGATCCCCTTGGCGCCCAGAGCGCCCGCGCAGCTGGTTGTCAATGCGGCGGCTTTCGTGGCGTTCAGTCGCCAATACAAAAAGGCCGCCCGCATCTTTAACAGCCTGCTCATCGGCCACATGCTTGCCTTCAGCCTCTGCACGAATAGCCTCGGGGTCGGCCTCAGGCTGTGCTGCAATCGCTTCCATAATTTTGAACTCGAGATTGCCACCAAGCTTAATGTCCGTTCCGCGACCCGCCATGTTCGTGGCCAGTGTCACAGCACCCAATTTACCCGCATCCGCGACGATCTGAGCTTCTTGCTCATGCTGGCGCGCATTGAGAACATTGTGCTTGATGCCAGCTTTGGTGAGGTGCTGGCTTAGGAACTCTGATTTTTCAATCGAGGTTGTACCCACAAGCACTGGCTGGCCTTTGGCGTTGGCCTCTTTGATCGTCTCAACAACCGCGTTCATCTTTTCAACTTGTGTGCGGAACACTTGGTCGTGCTCATCTTTGCGTTCAATGGGCTTGTTAGTGGGCACTTCCACAACGCCAAGCTTGTAGATCTCCATGAACTCTTCAGCTTCCGTAACAGCCGTACCTGTCATGCCAGACAGTTTGTCATAAAGCCGGAAGTAGTTTTGGAACGTGACGCTTGCCAAAGTGACATTCTCGGGCTGGATCGCTACGCCTTCTTTGGCTTCCATCGCCTGATGAAGACCGTCCGACATCCGCCGACCCGGCATCATGCGCCCAGTGAATTCATCGATCAAAACGACTTCATTGTTGCGCACGATATAATGCGTGTCTTTTTGAAAGAGCTTGTGAGCCGAAAGACCTTGGTTCACGTGGTGAACAAGGGTGACACTTTCGGGGTCATAGAGGGTTTGTCCTTCTGGCAACAAACCTTCGCGGCTTAAGCGCTCTTCGAGCCATTCGTTGCCGTCATCTGTGTAGGTCACATTGCGGGTTTTCTCATCAAGCTTGTAATGATCCTCGTTCAGATCAGGAATGATCTTATCGATGATCCGGTAAAGATCAGAGCGATCTTCGCTTGGGCCTGAAATAATGAGCGGTGTTCGCGCCTCATCGATCAGGATAGAATCCACCTCATCGACGATAGCGAAGTAATGATCTTTCTGGCCCATATCTTTGAGCTCAGATTTCATATTGTCGCGCAAATAATCGAACCCAAGCTCGTTGTTGGTGGCATAGGTCACGTCACTGGCATAAGCCTCGCGTTTCTCTTCTTCGGGCTGCTGGGGATAAACGACACCTGTCGTCATGCCCAATTGTGCAAAGACTTTGCCCATCCACTCCGCATCCCGGCGCGCGAGATAGTCATTGACAGTCACAACGTGAACACCGCGCCCCGTAAGCGCATTAAGATAGGCGGGGAAAGTTGCAACGAGGGTTTTGCCCTCGCCGGTTTTCATCTCGGAGATATTGCCTTCGTGAAGGAAGATGCCGCCCATAAGCTGCACGTCAAAGGCCCGCAAACCAAGCGCACGCTTGGCCGCTTCGCGGCAGTTCGCAAAAGCTTCAGGCAAAATGTCGTCCAGGCTTTCGCCACCTGCTACACGCCCTTTTAGCTCGGCGGTTTTTTCGACCAACGCCTCGTCAGATAATGCTTCGAATTCAGGTTCCAGCGCATTGATTTTTTCGACGATGGAGCGGGTCGACTTGATTTTGCGGTCGTTCGGCGTTCCGAAGACCTTTTTCGTCAAAGTACCTAGGCCGAGCATTCTATCTCCATGACGCGTGTCACGCGTTTGTCAGTCATCAAATGGGGGAGGTGCTTGCCCGCTCAGGCGCCTGACCGTAGAACAGGACCAAGCGTTTCCCTCGGTGCTCTACGCGATGTAAGGAGGGGGACACCTCGTGTCAATGTTGGGCCTGCCTGCCCTGAACCAAAGGACTTTTTACGCATGAAAACGCTTCACTTTTTGACGGCAAGCGCCTTTGCGCTCATGCTGGCAGCCCCTCTGTCCGCCCAAGAGGTTACGCGCGATACAGTTCTTACAACTGTAAATGGGACTGACATTACTGTGGGTCACCTGATTACGGCGCGTTCAGCGCTCCCTGAGCAATATGCCAACCTTCCAGATCAAAATCTTTTCGACGGTTTGCTTTCGCAATTGGTCCAGCAAACACTGTTGTCCCAATCGATTGGCGAGCCCACGCCGCGCGTTCTGATTTCTTTGGAAAACGAGCGCCGCACGCTGTTGAGCGCTGAAGCCATCAGCACTTTGTTTGAAACATCTCTCAGCGAAGATGATGTGCGCGCCCTATATGCGGAACGCTACGGCGAAGGATCAGGTGAGCCTGAATATAATGCTTCTCACATCTTGGTCGACTCCGAAGAGGAAGCGATCGAAATTCGCAACATGATCGTGAGCGACGGTGCTGACTTTGCCGAGACCGCAAAAGCGAAGTCCACTGGCCCTTCCGGACCAAATGGTGGGGAGCTGGGTTGGTTTGGACCTGGCATGATGGTTCCGGCTTTTGAAGCTGCGGTGAAAGAGCTCGAAAAAGATGGAGTGTCCGAACCAGTTCAAACACAGTTTGGGTGGCACATTGTTAAGCTGAACGATAGCCGTCAGAAAGCGGCCCCTAGCTTTGAAGAAGTTGCGCAAAGCCTAATCAATGAACTGCAACAAAACGCCGTTGCAGAACTCGTTGAAGAGCTCAGAGAGACCGCGACAATTGTCGAGACAGACCAAGAGATCGATGTGTCCGTCATTCGAAATGTGGACCTTTTGACAGACTAAACATGGATCGCTCTCCTCTCGCACCAAAACGCTTCGCCACCATTCCACCGGTGGCGGGCGTCTCTTTGGCCACGGCCGCTACGGGTTTGAAATATAAAGGGCGCGACGACGTGCTTCTGGCGCTTTGCGCACCGGAAAGTATTGTGGCCGGGGTTTTCACCACCTCCTCAACCAGGTCAGCACCCGTTTTGGATTGCCAAGAAAAAGTAACCAAAGACACACCAGACGGCCTGGCGATTTTTGTGAATGCGGGCAATGCCAACGCTTTTACTGGCGCGCGTGGAGATGGCACTGTTGAGGCGATTACGCGAAATATCGCACAAACAACGGGGCTCTCCGAACAAGCCGTATTCACAGCGTCAACTGGCGTGATTGGCGAGCCCTTAGACCCAGCCCACATCACACCACATATCCAAACGCTCTTCGGGTCACGTCATAACAATGGCTTTGAAGCCGCAGCGGAAGCCATCCGCACAACTGACACCTTCGCGAAGGGAGCATCACGCGATGTGATGGTTGATGGAAAGCCAGTTCGGATTGCAGGCATCGCCAAGGGCTCGGGCATGATTGCGCCTGATATGGCAACAATGCTGGTCTTTTTATTCACCGATGCTCTGCTCCCAAAAGCAGCAGCCCAGAGTAAAATATCAACAATCAATGCGCGCAGCTTCAATTGCATCACCGTCGATTCTGACACCTCAACATCCGACACACTTCTTTTTGTGGCAACCGGGCAATCTGGGCAAAACTGCGAAGCCTCAGAAAGCTTTGACGCCGCGCTCGAAGATCTGATGCTGGACCTTGCTCACCAAGTGGTGCGCGACGGCGAAGGGGCGACGAAATTTGTGGAGGTGAACGTAAGCGGTGCTACGAGCCCAGAGGATGCGCGGCGGGTCGCGGGAGCCATTGCCAATTCTCCCTTGGTCAAAACCGCCATCGCCGGCGAGGATCCCAATTGGGGCCGCATTGTCATGGCGGTAGGTAAGTCAGGCGCCCAAGCGGATCGAGATAAGCTCACCATTTCTTTCGGAGACATTTTGGTTGCTGAAAACGGTTGGGTGAGCCCCAATTATTCTGAAGAAATAGGCTCGAATTATATGAAAGCTCAAGAGCTTACGATCAACGTCGACCTCGGGCTTGGAAGTTCAGCGGCGCGAATGTGGACCTGCGATCTCACACACCAATATATAACCATAAATGCGGATTACCGCTCGTGAAGGTTGTTCTGGTTTCAGCCGTCGCTCTTGTTGACGTGGAGGGTCGCGTCTTGCTTGCCCAGCGCCCAGAGGGCAAATCCATGGCCGGGCTCTGGGAGTTTCCAGGTGGCAAAGTAGAACCTGATGAAACCCCAGAGGCCGCGTTGATCCGAGAATTGCATGAAGAACTTGATATCGAGACTTGGGAAAGCTGTTTGGCACCTCTCACCTTTGCTTCCCACACCTACGATACCTTCCATCTGCTCATGCCGCTTTTCGTTTGCCGAAAATGGAATGGCGTGGTGCGGGGTAAAGAAGGGCAAACTCTGGCATGGGCCAAGAGCCATGAGCTCAAAAATTACGAGATGCCCCCTGCGGACGTGCCGTTGATTCCACTTTTGCGAGAGTGGCTATAAGCCCCCAATTTGGAAACAATCATTGAATTTGTCGCCAAAGGGCGAAATTTAATCACTCAAAACCATTCTTTGCTGAAATTTTCCTCAATTTTGGCACAAAAATGTCATAATTAGGGGTGCGCTTTCATTTTGTTTGTTCTATTTTGAACACAATAACAAAAAAGGGGGGAAGTATAGAATGCTGCGAACAATCACTCTAGGAAGCTGCGTGTCTGTACAAGGATTGCTTGTTACCAAGCTTGACGACGGAAAAATCCGCGTCCGCGATGGCGAAAAAACCTACGAGGGATTCCCTGTTTCAAAAGCTGCGTAACGGTACGCGTGGCTTCTAAAAGGGACGCATCTCCTCGACTGCGTCCCTTTTTTTATATCTTATTCTCTGAATAATCGAGAAAAGTGGCGTTACTCGAGGGTACGCTCTACTTCCTCGCGCTCGAAAATCTCGATGACGTCTTTTGGACGGATATCGTCATAATTTTCAAACGCCATACCGCATTCTTGGCCCGATTGGACTTCTGCAACTTCATCTTTGAAGCGCTTGAGTGTTTTCAACGTACCCTCATGAATAACTACATTATCACGAAGGAGTCGTACACCAGCTGACCGACGTGCAACGCCTTCAGTCACCAAACAACCAGCAACTTTGCCAACACCGGATACTTTGAAAACCTCTTTGATCTCCGCATATCCGATGAAGTTCTCGCGAATTTCAGCACTGAGAAGGCCAGAAGCCGCAGCTTTTACATCATCAACAAGGTCATAGATGACCGAGTAATAACGGATCTCCACACCCTTTTGGTTGGCCACGCTCCGTGCGGTTGAATTTGCGCGCACGTTGAAGCCAAACACCGGCGCGCCAGAAGCTTCCGCCAGGCCGACATCAGATTCTGTGATCGCACCAACGCCAGAATGAAGTACGCGAACGCGCACCTCTTCGTTTCCAATCTTCTCCATCGCCTGCACAATCGCTTCTGACGAGCCCTGCACGTCAGCCTTCACGAGGATTGGCATCTCTGTGACGTTTTCGTCTTCTTTGGCTTTCGCCATAAGCTGTTCAAGCGTGGTCGCAGCGCCTGCAGCCGCACGTTTCTCTTTAGCAGATTTCTCACGATACTCGGCAATTTCACGGGCTTGCGCTTCAGTCTCGACGACGTTGAGCACGTCACCAGCCTCAGGCGTACCATTTAGACCAAGCACCTCAACAGGCACAGAAGGACCAGCTTCTTTAATGCGCTCACCTTGATCATTCACGAGCGCGCGCACTTTACCCCATTGCTCACCAACAACAAAAATATCGCCTTGGCGCAGGGTACCGTTTTGCACAAGAACAGTCGCAACAGGACCGCGACCCACATCAAGCTGTGCTTCAATCACTGCGCCGGACGCGGCGCGGGATGGATTTGCCTTAAGCTCCAAGATCTCAGCTTGTAGCGCAATGGCTTCGAGAAGCGAATCGAGGCCGGTGCCTTTAAGCGCGGAAACTTCGATATCCTGAACTTCACCTGACATCTCTTCTACAATCACTTCGTGCTGTAGCAAGCTCGTGCGCACGCGCATTGGATCTGCCGCTGGTACATCGATTTTGTTGATTGCAACAATCATTGGAACTTCGGCTGCTTTGGCGTGGTTAATCGCCTCGACAGTCTGGGGCATGACTGCATCATCCGCCGCCACAACCAAAACCACGATATCAGTCACTTGCGCGCCGCGCGCACGCATAGACGTAAAAGCGGCGTGGCCAGGTGTATCCAAGAAAGTGAGCTTCGCGCCATCCTGATCTACTTGGTACGCCCCAATGTGTTGGGTGATCCCGCCCGCTTCACCAGCCACAACACGTGCATTGCGAATGGCATCAAGAAGCGAAGTTTTACCATGGTCAACGTGCCCCATGATCGTAATCACTGGAGGGCGTGGTGCGAGATCTTCGGGCGCGTCTTCCACTTGATCAATCACGTCTTCAACGTCTGCATCGGAAACCCGCACAACGTTGTGACCAAACTCTTCGATGATCAGCTCTGCTGTATCAGCGTCGATTGTTTGGGTTTGAGTGGCCATGATGCCATTGGTCATCAAAGCCTTTACAACATCGGCAACGCGCTCAGCCATACGGTTCGCAAGCTCAGAGACAACAATCGCTTCGGGCAACTGAACATCGCGAACAACCTTTTCGCGCTGTTCACCGCCACCCATTGCTTTTTGACGGGCTCGCTCTTGCTTGCGCTTCATAGAAGCAAGGGAGCGCTGACGTCCGCCTTCACTGCCAGAAAGCGCTTGGTTCAGTGTCAGTTTACCAGCGCGTCGACCTGCATCATCACCACGACCCTTACCACGGTTTTGACGATCGCGGCTTTCCGCTTCGCGATCGGTTTTTGCAGGTGATCGATTTGCAGAAGACTTATTACCACCAGGGCGCGCTGCAGCACCCGCTGGATCTGGAACAGGCGCCGCAGCACGTTTTGCCGCTTCCTCAGCTTCTTGTTTCTTACGAGCGTCTTCTTCCGCTTTCGCTTTCAGCGCTTCTTCGCGCTCGCGCTCTTCACGTTCTTTCGCTTCTTGTTCTTCGCGACGACGCTGGCGGTCTTCCGCTCGCGCTTTCTCTTCACTGGCACGTTTCGCTGCCTCGTCGGCTTCGCGAGCCTTTGCAGCTTGCAATGCCTTTAAACGACGCTCCATTTCGGAGTCGGAAATGCCAGCAGGGCGACGCGATGGATCGCCTCCAACAGACCCGGCGCTCGGTTTCCCAGTCGCCCCAGCCGCACCCACCTTGGGCACCACAACGCGTTTGCGTTTGGTTTCCACCACGACATTTTTCGTGCGCCCGTGGCTGAAGCTTTGCTTCACGTTTCCAGAGCGTGGCCCGCCGCGCAGGCCTAAGGTCTTTTTGCCGTCGTCTTCACTCATTCAGAGCTTTTCCCTTTCCGATCCGCGGGAACACCTGTCCATCCGCGTACCGCTTCTAGCTTTGCAGCGGTCTCTACTACACGTG
Organism: Pseudomonadota bacterium; assembly: GCA_039182515.1. Lineage (GTDB taxonomy): Bacteria > Pseudomonadota > Alphaproteobacteria > Rhodobacterales > Rhodobacteraceae > JBCDCE01. The sequence continues at coordinate 58,817 of JBCDCE010000011.1, forward strand.
TTGTGAGTCCACCAGGGGCGAGTGCGGCATGAATGACACGATCTCGTCCAAAGGCGCGCCCTAATTCATCTGCGGTCATGCATCCGATGAAGCGCCCTTCGTAGGGGGTACTCAGTCTTTTTCTCTCTCGTGGTGAGCCATCCGAAGCTTGAACCAAAACCTCGGCATAGTCTTTGCCCAACCAGTCTTTTACTTTTTCGAAACCGGCAACCGCTTCGCCCGCCTTTCGCGACATTGCAAGCAAGTCACTAAATCGGCGGACAAGGCCATCTTCGATTTGATCTGCGAGGTCTTCAGCTACCAGAACCTTTTGCCGCGCTGCGCGCGAAAAATGGCCTTTGCTCTGCGCCAATTCCAACGCTGGCCGCGCAGGAGATACCCATATACCCCTGCCAGGCAGCTTTTCCAAGAGGTCCGGCACAATTCTCAGGTCAGGGTCCACCACAAACCGGATCAAACCCCCCTTAGGATGGGTTTCACCGGTTGCGATGCACCGCCGTTCCGAGCCTGTGTCGGATTTGGATTGACCACCTCTAGACAATTGTACGGTTCCTAGACCTCTGCCGTTTCAGCATGGGAGTCTTCAGAGGCCTCCGCAGCCGCTTCTGCTGCAAGCGCTTCTGGATCAACCCAGCCCAACATAACGCGAGCTGTCATGACCATATCCTGTGCTTCTTCCAAGCTCACATCAAAGCTTTCGAGGACACCGTCATCTTTGACGCGCTGGCCATCAACCGTGGTCCAACCGCCAGCCAGCTCCCAATCCGCGCAAGTGGCAAAGTCTTCGAGCGACTTTACACCGTCTTTGGCAAGTGCTTCGATCATTTGAGGTGTGAGACCTTCGAACTGGAACAAGCTATCTTCGACACCCAACTCGCGCGCCGTTTCCAGAGCTTTCGCGTTGATGGCATCCAAGTGATCGCGGGCACGAGCCTGAAGCTCAGAGGCTGTATCGTTATCGACCCCGTCGATAACCAAAAGCTCATCGACCTCAACGTAAGCCACTTCTTCAAGGTTCGTGAAGCCTTCTGACACCAACAACTGAGCGAAGAACTCGTCCACATCGAGCGTTTCCATAAAGAGCTTGGTGCGCTCGGCGAACTCAGCTTGACGACGCTCAGAGTCCTGGCTCTCGGTCATAATGTCGATATCAAGCCCAGTCAGTTGCGAGGCCAGACGCACGTTCTGACCACGACGGCCAATCGCAAGTGAAAGCTGCTCATCCGGTACAACAACTTCGATGCGCTCAGCTTCTTCATCCAAAACAACCTTGCTGACTTCGGCAGGCTGGAGCGCGTTCACCAAGAATGTTGGCTGATCCTCGTTCCAAGGAATAATGTCGATCTTCTCGCCTTGAAGCTCGTTCACAACGGCCTGCACGCGAGATCCGCGCATACCAACACACGCGCCCACAGGATCAATAGATCCATCATAGCTGATCACAGCAATCTTCGCGCGGGAGCCTGGATCACGCGCCACAGCTTTGATCTCGATGATACCATCATAAATCTCTGGCACTTCCATTTTGAACAGTTCGGCCATGAACTCAGGTGCAGTCCGGCTCAAAAAGATCTGCGGGCCACGCTGTTCGCGGCGTACATCTTTAATGAAGCAACGAATACGGTCATTCGGGCGATAGCTCTCGCGGCCGATCTTTTCGTTGCGGCGCAACACAGCCTCCGGTGTGGTGCCAAGATCAACAACAACGTTGCCATACTCTTCGCGCTTAACAAGCGCGTTGATGATGGTGCCGGAGCGATCTTTGAATTCCTCGAACTGACGATCACGCTCAGCTTCACGGACTTTTTGTAAGATAACCTGCTTTGCCGATTGCGCAGCAATCCGGCCAAGCTCCACAGGCGGCACCTCTTCAACAAACTGATCACCAATTGCTGGGTTCTCAAGATATTGCTTGGCTTGCTCTACAGTGAATTCTGCTTGGTAATTCTCAAGCTCTTCTTCGTTAACAACTGTGCGAACACGGGTGAAGGTGGCTTTACCAGTTTTGCGGTCGATGGACACACGAATATCCATCTCAGCACCATAGCGAGACTTCGCGGCGCGAGCGAGGCTCTCTTCCATCGCTTCAACAACGAGACCCGGGTCAATCATCTTTTCGCGCGCTACGGCCTCTGCGGTCTGCAAAAGCTCCAGCTGGTTGGCTGAGGTAATGGCCATGGATTAAGCTCCTTCTTCTTCGCCATCGATCACGGTTTCCACCGCATCGAATTGTGTTTCGTCGATCTCGCCTTTGTCTTTGCGTGTGCGCAAAACATCGCGGATCAGTTCATCAGTGAGGACAAGCTTTGCGTCGCTTAACCACTCAAATTTCAAACCAATGGTGCCTTCTTCGATCTCGATGAGAACCTCGTCGTTTTCTGTACCGGCAATAAAGCCTTTGAACCGGCGGCGCCCATCGATCAGCTCGGTTGTCTCAATCTTGGCCTCATAGCCTTCCCAAAGATCAAAGTCTTTGAGCCGCGTCAGAGGCCGATCGATACCCGGGGAAGAAACCTCAAGCGTGTAAGCGTCCAGGATCGGATCTTCCACATCCAAGGTGGCGCTGACCATTGTTGAGATTTCTCCACAATCGTCCACTTCTATGGTTCCATCTGGCTTTTGCGCCATGATCTGCAACGTCGACGTTTTGCCAGACATCAGACGCACGCGCACAAGTTCAAACCCCAGGTCCTCGACAACCGGGGCGATGATTTCCGCCAAACGGCGATCCATGGCTGATTTCGCGATAAGATCGTTCAAAGCACACTTCCAAAAACAAAAAAACGGGCGCGCGGCCCGTATCTCTTTTCCGGTGGAGCCTTGGGGGTGGAAGCCAAAGCGCCGTTGTTGAGACAGATCTATGGCTATTGCGTCCAAATAGCAAGGGAGAGCTGCATCCAGATCAGCTTTTTGCTTCTTTGAGGCGGTCCATTATCCTCACCAACTCAGCGCTGATGCCCACCTCGGAGAGCGCATGACCGGCGCGCGGGATCAGGCGTAAATCGGCTTTTGTCCAAGCTTCCGCCAACGACCAAGCCGCTTTTGGTGGACAAATCATATCATAGCGCCCTTGCACAATCGTTCCAGGAATATGTGAGATCTTATCAATCTGATCCAGAATCTGACCATCGTAATTCAAAAAACCAGCGTTGATGAAGTAATGATTCTCTAGTCGGGCGAAAGCGCGCGCATATTCGGCTGGGCTTTCGCCTCCAGCGCCTTCACTATGAATTGAGGCCAAAGCATTTTCCCAAGACGCCCAAGCGCGCGCAAATCTTGTCTCTAGATGCATGTCCCCACTAAAGAGCCGTCTGTGATAGGCCTGAATCAGGTCATCACGCTCATCTTCTGGTACAAGATGGGCAAATTTATTCCAAAGCTCTGGCCAAAACTGTGCGGCACCGCCTCCATAAAACCAAGTTAATTCGGCTTGGGTCATCAAAAAGACACCACGCAAGATGAGATGATCAACCCGTTCAGGGTGCGCTTGGGCATAGATCAGCGAAAGCGTTGCACCCCAGCTGCCACCAAAAACAAACCAAGTATCGATCTCAAGCGCTTCGCGGATCGCTTCGATGTCGCGAACAAGATGCCAAGTTGTGTTGTCCGTAACGCTGGCATGAGGACGCGAGCGCCCACACCCGCGTTGATCAAACAGAATGATGCGATAGGCTTCGGGATCAAAATATCGGCGCATCGCTGGAGAACACCCTCCGCCAGGACCACCATGCAACACGACAACCGGTAAGCCATTCGGATTTCCGCACTGCTCCATGTAGATCGTATGGCCTTCACCCATATCCATCATGCGCTGATCGAACGGTTCTATCGGCGGATAGAGATTTTGATATGCGTTGCGAGGGTTGGCGATTTTGTCCATGACTGACCTATATAAGGCTCACGCGTGGGGAGCCACGTCGATTTTGACCACCGGAGATGTAATGTCGCAAGCTGCAAAAACCACTGTCGATCCGTCTGAAATCGCCAAGTTCGAAGCTATGGCAGCGGAATGGTGGGATCCAAACGGAAAATTCAAGCCGCTGCACATGCTGAATCCTTGCCGTTTGGACTACATCACACGCACAATTTCAGCCGAAATGGGGCAGGATCTGAGCTCAACTGCGCCTTTTGAAGGATTGCGAATCCTCGATATCGGTTGCGGGGGCGGTCTCTTATGCGAGCCTATGGCGCGTTTGGGAGCCACAATCGTTGGCGCTGACGCTGCAGAGCGTAACATCCCGGTTGCCCGCGTCCACGCTGAGCAAGCCGGATTAGAAATCGACTACCGCCACGCCACGGCCGAAGCCATGGCAGAGGCTGGCGAGCAATTTGATGTTGTTTTGAACATGGAAGTTGTTGAGCACGTCGCTGACCCACTCAGCTACCTCACGGCCTGCCATAAGCTTCTCAAACCAGGTGGTCTACACATCTGCTCCACCATCAACCGCAACCCAAAAAGCTATCTGATGGCCATCGTCGGGGCCGAACACATCATGCGCTGGCTACCCAAAGGCACACACGAATGGAACAAGTTCATCACACCCGACGAGCTATTTGATTTGATGACAAAAGCCGGATTGGAGCCGGTGGACCGCAAAGGTTTTGTGTTCAACCCTATCCAATGGAGTTGGTCCATTTCCGCCAAAGACCTGAGCGTAAACTATGTGACAGCGGCTCTCAAACCAAGCTAACGCGGGCCATTTAAACTGATGCGCATGGCCCTCAAAATGGGTAGGACGGATCTGGCTTTGTCTTCACCAATCTCATTAACAACGCGCCGAATAACGGGCGACAGTGCCCGAAAAGCAGCGTCGCGCGCATCACGCCCAGCCGGGCTAATTGCCACCATTTTACGACGTGCGTCGTCCCAATCAGGACGTATGTGCACGTAACCCATCCATTCTAATTTAGACAAAGTGTTGGTCATTGCCCCTTTTGTCACATGAAATACAGACGCCAATTGAGCCGGACTGCGCTCTTGGTTGATGTGAACCAAGTGATTGAGAACCGAGAAATGCGACAACTCCATACCCTGCGGCAAAGCCTTTGAGACATGCGCCCGCGCAAGTTGATCGACGGCAAGTATCTCTGCAAAGACCGAATTGGCCAGTTGGTCAGTAGGATCTGTCATGAGGCCTGAGTATAGGGCCGTGTGCCTTGAAGCGAAGGGATTTTTTGACGAGCCTTTAAGACCTCTTGAATATTAAGCGTTACGCAGTGCACGCCAGTTTCTGTACCCGCGTCCAAAACAACCGTTCCCCAAGGATCAACAACGAGGCTATGGCCATAAGTGCGGCGACCTGGATGTTCTCCGGTTTGAGCGGGCGCAATGACGTAGGCCCCCGTCTCAATCGCGCGAGCCCTCAGCAATGTATGCCAATGAGCTTCACCCGTTGGCACCGAGAAAGCTGACGGCACCAACAAAACATCCGATCCCGCAAGTGCTAAATCGCGATAAAGATGTGGAAACCGCAAATCGTAGCAAATAGAGGAGCCAAATGTGAAATCGTCAATTTTCGTTGTGACCAACCGTGAACCTGGCGCATATCCATCAGACTCTCGGTAAGCTTCGGATTCAGACAAAATCACGTCAAACATATGAATCTTGTCGTAAAACGATTCTATTTTGCCATCTGGATCAATTATGAACTGCCTATTCACAAACAGAAGCTCGGGAGGAGACTGTTTGAGAGCCAAAGAACCCAGGATCAACCAAACTTTGTGCTCAAATGCAAAGCTCTTTGCAAAGGTGAGTGTAGGGTCGTCGTCTTCCGCAAAAAGCACAGCAGCTTGACGCGCCCGTTTTGTGGACACGCAATTTGTGACCTCAGGGGTCACAATAACGTCGGCGCGCTGCTGTAATGCGTCTTGCAACGAAACTTGCAAAGCGTTCAGGTTTTCAGCGGGTTCATCTCCGCTGTTGAGTTGCAGCAATGCGATCTTCAAGCCGCCAACAGCCCATCAAGCTTACCGGCACGATCGAGTGCGTAGAGATCATCGCATCCGCCGATATGCATTTCATCAATAAATATCTGCGGCACTGTTCGACCACCATTAGCTCTTTTGACCATTTCGTCTTTCCGCTGAGGATCCTTTAAGACATCAATCTCTGCGTAGGACGCTCCCTTTTGATCTAGCAACCGTTTTGCCGCATGGCAGAAGCCACATATGGGCGAGGTGTAAATTTCTATTTGGGCCATTACCTATCTCCAAAACTGAGGTTGGCAGGCAGGTAATCATTTTTGTGTGCTCTTGCCAGTACGCATACGCCTACGCGTCGCACTCCAGAGGCTTTCAAGCATTCTGTCGCAGCCGCCAACGTCGCCCCAGAGGTAAGCACATCGTCAATAAGCAAAACGTCTCGCCCAGCAATTTTATGAGCATACTTGGCGCGCACTTTTAATGAGCCGGCAACTGCTTTGAACCTCGCCTCCCGGCCCAAACCATTCATCGGAGGAGTAGAAGTAACTTTTTTGAGAGCCTGGGACATAAAAGGCCGATCCAAAGATTTCGCGATATGGCGCCCGAGTTCCGCTGCTGGATTGTAGTGCCGCCTTCTGAACCGTGTAAAATGCATCGGAATGGGCACCACGGCCATATGTTTCGAGCATGATCCCTCGAGTTGTTTTGCCAACAAAGGTCCAAACGTTGCAGCTAAATCCGCGCGATTGCCATGTTTGAAAGCCAAAACTGCCCGTCGGCCAGAGCCCTCATAGGCCAAAAGGGCTGTCCCCCAATCCCAAGGTCGCGCGGTACGCATACAATCGTCACACTCAAGGAGTGTATTTGATCCCATGGGGTTTGCTAAAAGCTCTGCACCGCACAAAGAACACGCTGGCGCACTTAGAAAAACCATAGATCGATGGCAGTCAGGGCAAAATCCTCTTGGCGTTGTAACTTGTGAACGACATAGCAAACACGTCGGTGGAAAAATTACATTCAGAAGGCTTTGCACGAGCACCCCTTTTGATTAGGCGGAGCACCATGAGCAAAAGCCCAAACCTCACTCCAAGTCTGTTCGATCGCGGCGCCCTGGATCGCAGTCGTAGCCGGGCAAAACTGGCGAACGCTGATTTTCTGCACAAGCTCGCCGCTGATGAAATCAAAGAGAGACTTCAGGACGTTAAAAAAGAATTTAAACGAATTGCGATTGTGAGCGGCGCACCCGACTTTTGGGGTGATTTTATCCTAGACGCTGAGTGTCTTCCTGACGACGACGTTTTGGATTTTCGCCAAAAATCCTATGACCTGATTATTCATGCAATGGCCTTGCATTGGTCAAACGATCCTGTTGGGCAATTAATCCAATGTCGCATGGCACTTGCACCCAATGGCTTGCTTTTGACCGTGTGTTTTGGAGGTAAAACTTTAGAAAGTCTTCGCTCAGCCTTGATCCACGCTGAAGTCACAATCACCGGAGGGGCAAGTCCGCGAGTTGCACCCATGGCGGACGTTCGAGACCTGGGAGGACTGTTGCAACGCGCCGGCCTTTCGCTTCCTGTAACAGACTGCCTCTCATAGCTTACGTTTTGCGAGAGGCAGTCTGTTACAGGAAGCGAAAGGCCGGCGCGTTGCAACAGTCCTCCCAGGTCTCGAACGTCCGC
>JBCDCE010000012.1:0-65782 GCA_039182515.1 Pseudomonadota bacterium
AAACCGGTTTTGGCTTAAGTGCCACGCGGGCTCCATCACTTTCAACAAAATGATAGTATGGATTATTGTTTGTGTATTCTGGATGTATGTCAGCGATAATGAACTCTGATCCTGGCTTCGCATTTTCAATGAGTTTTTCTAACGCGTCCAGCGAATCCAAACTCGTGAGTACAAAAGCAAAAATATACACATCTACTTGGTCGGGATCTTTAAGTTTTAATCCGACGTCGTTTGCATCACAACAAATACTGAGGAAGGGCATCCGACCCAAGCTCATGTTCATTTTGAAGAGATCAGTCATTTTCGGCGATGCGTCTACGGCGACCCACCGAAGGTTTTCTCGATGAGAAAAATGTGTCGCAATCAAGCGACCTGTGCCCGCACCAATGTCTAATACATGTGGCTCACTATATTGGCGAAGGATATCGCGTAAAGCCGAAACAATTTTTTGATGAGCAGCATAAAGGAAATTGGAATTCCTAACGTCATAAAGATGGGATATACGATCATAGAATTCAGGCGCAGCATCAACTTCGAAAACTGTACTATCAGCGATACCGTCGGCGTTCGGAAGTGTATCTGTTTCGCCACCAGAGAATAAGACGCCACCAAAAAACAGGGGACTCCTGGTCAAAATCGCTTCATCAAGTTTACCTTCAAGTTTTTTAAACCTTCTTTGAAGGGTCTCGACTCCTCTAGAGTTGCGAACAATATCAACGAAGCGATTCAGGTTGAATTCCGGAACATTTGTTAGGTTTACAAAGTCCGTCAAATCTGCCTGACCTTTTGCGAATTTAGTTTCCAGCCTAGTAGAGCAGGATAGGAGTTTAGTATATGCTAGAGCTTCTGGACTAGGAATACGAATATTCTCAAGTTCGTTTTTCTTGACGGTGAAATTTCGAGAATTTTCTTCTAGAATTGGCCAAGTTAAATGCTGGTATGCTTCGCGTTCAAGTATCTTTGGTCCCACCAAAACAATAGCTTCTCCTGTATTTCTTGGAGAAATAACAAATGCAGGGCGATACTCATCATCATTTTCGTCTACGGTAACATACTTATCAAGTGGAAAGAGAGCAGCAATAATTCCGTGTGCTGTATTGGAATCACAGATAAGATCAATGTCTACAGATTGCCGCCCTACAACATACTGCTGGACAGCCAACCCACCAATAACCATATGAGGCTTCGTAAGAAACTCGTTAATTCGCTCTAAGTGAGACTTGGCTTGAGCTTGGGCGATCTGTTGCGACATCGAATTATCCATTAAGAAACACCCCAGCTTAATACCAAAGTTGAACTTGAGACAATGCGAATTCCTCCAGAAACAACTTTTTCGAAAAACTCGAATTTTCTAAACGCAAAAAAGAAAAAAGACTTCTTGAAGCCGATAGACTTCTTCCATCCCTTGAATTGAAATCCACTCTCTGCGTATATGCGAATAGAACAACCTTGCGCTATCGGCTAAGGCTTGTTTTCCTTCGGCAGACTTTCCGAATGCTAAGGAACTGCCGATATCGAAGCAAATCAATTCTCGGCAGGTATACAAAAACATCAATGCGCTTCGCATGAAAGGCGCGTCCCGAGCCCGGCATAGTTGCCACAAGCGTAATCCTCCGCGCGCCAGCCTAACGCGCCCACAACCTTTCTGCGGCACCCAAGGCTCAGAAGCCGGTCAAAATTAACCAGGTGTTTACCACATGCATACGTTAGGCATACGTGGTGCATACATAACGGCATACGCGCCTGCGCATGCCTAAAATATTGATATAATTCAAAAATACGGCGTTTCGCTGAAATTCCACAAACCACCCCACCGCACGCTACCCCTTCATATCGCGCAACACAGCGCGCGTTTCGTCCACGAGCGGATCGTGCAGCTCGCTCAGGATTTGAACCCTGTCAAACCGGTCCGGATCTCGCGCCACAGAAGCCCTCAGCGCCGCCCCAAAAGACATGCGCAATTCGGTCCCGATGTTGAACTTGCAAACGCTCGTCTCCCGCGCCAATTTCTTACGCTGCTCGGACGGCACACCAGACCCACCGTGGATCACCAAAGGCACCTCAGTCACAGCTTCAATCGCCGCAATCCGCGCCTCATCCAGGCCGCCCGATTGGTCCTGCTGCAAATGCACATTGCCCACTGAAATCGCCATTGCATCAACGCCCGTCTCAACAGCAAAGCGCGCCGCTTCCTCTGCATCCGTCCCCGACGACGCCTCGCCCTGATCATAGCCCACGAAGCCAATCTCACCTTCGCAAGACACCCCCCCAGAGCGCGCCAGCTCCACAACGCGCCGGGTCGCGGCAATGTTCTCCTCCAAGGGCAAACGCGAGCCATCGAACATCAGCGAGGTAAACCCCTCCTCCAATGCCGCGGCGCAGTCCTCATAGGTGTAGCCATGGTCCAAATGCGCCACCACCGGCACCGAGGCGGCTTTCGCCAAATTCCGAAACATCGCCCCCAACACTGGCAAGGGCGTATGCGCGCGGCAGCTTGGCCCCGCTTGTAAAATCACTGGGCATTCCTCAGCTTCCGCCGCCGCCACATAGGCCCGCATATCTTCCCAGCCTAAACAGACCAGGCCCGCGACCGCATGGCCCTCACGTAAAGCCGGTTGCAGCACATCAGACAGCGTCACCAAAGGCATCGCGCATCCCTTCCTTTTTCTTGGCAAAAATACTCCCGCCGGAGGCGGCCCCATCGTGGGGTTATTTGAACTTCGCAATCATGTCCTTGATGCCCGGGATCGTTTCGATCTGATAAGCATGGGTCGGCTGAAAAAACTGCACCAAGCTACGCTGCGAGAGACCACCAAGGATCGTGAAATAATACATCTCGTACCCCGGCAAAACCGCGCAAGGATGATAGCCACTGTCGAGGCAAATCGTGGAACCATCCACGATATGATAGGCATCACCAGGTTTGCCGTCTTCGCGCTGAAGCATCTGAACGCCTGAGCCATGGTTGGGCCGGAAGCGAAAGTTATAGGTCTCATCATGGCGGGTTTCATCGGGCAAACGGTCCGTGTCGTGCTTATGCGACGGAAAGCCGGACCAGCCGCCTTGGCCCACGGTGTAGAGCTCACTCACCAGCAAGCGTCCCACTTTGCCGTGCTGCTTTTGGCCCAAGATATGTTTGATTTTGCGGTGGGTTTTCGTGTCGTCTGATCCGTATTGCACCAAATCAAGCTCGTCAGCGCGCACAGCAAACGGCTCAAGAACCTCGTCGAACTTGGCCCCCGCCACAAAGACCTCCGCCGCTTCAGAGGTGCAAACCATCGTGGCTTTGCCGCCTACAGGAGCATAGACGCCCTCAGGCTCACCGTCCCAAACATCCACGCCGCGCCCCCCAAGGGAAGCGGCCTTAAAGCCTTCCACATCCACATCTATCGTGCCTGTCGCGGGCACGATGCAGGTCTCATAGCCAGGCACTTGGTATTCAAAAGCCTGCCCTTTTGTGAGCTTCACGATGTTGAAGTAATTCAGCGGAACGCAAGGATCTTCCACATCCACAATCGGTTTGTTTTGGTTGTCATAGGGGGCGATGTGCATGGGGGCTCTCTCTTTAAGTTTGGGTCGGGCCAGGGTGTGCCAAAAGGAAGGCATCCAGCCGTTCTTGATCAGGCATAGCAGGGGCGCACCCCGGTGTCATGACCGTGATGGACGCGCAGGCGGAGCCGCGCAAAACCGCTTTTTTCAATGCCATGCCCTCTGCCAGACCAGACATAAGCCCGGCCATGAAGGCGTCGCCTGCGCCCACAGGCTTAACGGCCTCCACGGGGTAAATCCCGGTGCGAATTTCTTCGCCCCCATGGAAGGTAATCGCGCCCTCTGCGCCCATTTTGTAGATCACAACAGCTGCACTTGTTTGGGACACCTCGCGCGCTTTATCGAGGCCATGGGCGTAGTCTCCGGCCATGAAACCAAATTCTTCATCGTTGCCCACCACCATGTCGGAGGCCATGGCCGCTCGGGTCAGCGTTTTGCTGGCATCCTCAGAAGAGACCCATGAATAGGGGCGGTAATCCACGTCAAAAATAATCGGCAAACCAGCGGCTTTGGCCAGATCAAAGGCCCGGAAGGTCGCGGCGCGAGAGGGCTCAGCGGCAAAGACCGTGCCCGCCGTGATGAGCGCGCCAAACCGCGCATAATCCACGGCCTCAACATCCCCAACGCCCATCTGAAAGTCCGCTGCATGGTTGCGATAAATGACATTGCGATGGCCTTCGAGGACGCTTTCATACACGGCCAAAGAGTTGCGATATTCGCCACCCACTTTGCGGATGTAATCGGTCTCAACGCCGTAATGTTGCAATCGGTTGATGCAGTAGCTGCCAATGGAATCATCCGACACACAGGTCACCAAAGAAGCATTGCCGCCAAACTTGCAGATGCCCGCGCCGATATTGGCGGAGCTGCCGCCCAGATCCACATTGGCGCGTTCCATATGCTCGATGGAGACATCGGGGTCGGTGAAGAAATCGATGCCTGCGCGCCCCACGATGATGAACCTGTTTTTGGCAATGCCCTCAAAGAGATCAGCCATTCACACGCCTTTCCGCTGCTTGGACCGCGTGCTTTCCCAGTCCTTATGGGCGGCGCGCACGTCGTCTTTGTCCGTGATATGAGGCGTTCCGACCTCCCACCAGGTGTGGCCTTCAGTGGTCCAGCCCTCATAGGCATCGACCTTCATGGAGATCACATAGGTGCGATCAGAGCCTTGAGCGCGTTTGAAGGCCTCTGCCAAATCAGAGGCGTGTTCGACCGTTTCGGCCTTAGCGCCAAGGCTGCGCGCATGGGCTTCAAAATCCACCCCCACTTGGCGCGTGGCCGTAGGCGTGTCGGCAAAGAGGTTGTTGAAGCTTTCTTGGCCGACGTTGTTTTGCAGCTTGTTGATGACCGCAAACCCACCGTTGTCGAGCACCAGAATGATCAGCTTTTTCTCTGTTAAAACCGACGAATAGATGTCTGAGTTCAAAAGCAGGTACGATCCGTCACCGGTAAACACAATCGTGTCGCGATCCGGTTCCATCTGGCTCTGCGCAATACGCGCGCCCCAGCCGCCTGCGATTTCATAGCCCATGCAGGAAAAGCCGAACTCCACATCAACCGTGCCTAGCCCCCGCGTTTTCCAGTTGGCCGTGACTTCCGCGGGCAAGCCGCCTGCCGCGGCGACAACGCGGTCGCGTGGGTTACAAAGGTCATTCACAATGCCAATGGCTTGGGCATACGACGACGGGCGGTTCCCCACACGCGTGTTCTCCGCCACGTAGGCATTCCATTTAGCACGCTCGGCCTGCGCCTTTTCTGTCCAGGCCTCTGGCGCACTGAAGCCAGATTGCGCAAGCAGCGGCAGCGTAAGCTTACAATCGCCCACTACGGTCATGGACAAGTGCTTTGCCGCGTCGTGGCGGCCCACATTGAGGCCAATGATTTTGGCGTCTGAGGCAAAGGCCGTCCAAGAGCCGGTTGTGAAGTCTTGAAGCCGCGTGCCAACAGCTAAGATCACATCTGCTTTCTCGGCAATCGCATTGGCGCTGTCTGATCCTGTGACCCCGATAGGACCAATGTTCAAAGGATGATCGTTCAAAAGATTGGCGCGGCCTGCGATGGTTTCGACCACTGGGATGCCCGTTTTTTCCGCCAAGTCTGTGAGCTCTTGGACAGAACCGCCATATTGCACACCGCCGCCCGCGATGATCATCGGCCGCTTGGCGATTTTGAGAAGGGCGATCGCCGCTTCGACCTCCCGCGCATCTGGCGCTTGGCTGCGCACATGGTGCACACGCTTGTCAAAAAAGCTGACGGGGTAGTCGTAGGTCCAGCCCTGCACATCTTGGGGCAAAGCGATAAAGGCAGGGCCGCAATCTGCAGGGTCCATCATGGTGTTCAGCGCTGCGGGGAGCGACTGAATGACCTGAGCCGGATGCGTGATCCGATCCCAAAAGCGCGACACAGTTTGAAAGCCATCGTTGAGCCCCAAAGCAGGATTGCCAAAATGCTCAAGTTGTTGAAGCACTGGGTCTGGGAGCCGTGTGAGAAAGGCGTCTCCGCAGAGCATCAACATTGGCAAGCGATTGGCATGGGCAAGCGCTGCAGCCGTGTAGAGATTTGCTGTGCCAGGGCCAGCAGAGGCGGTGCAGAACATGAAGCGTTTGCGCAGCCAAGCTTTTGCGTAGCCCGCCGCGGCGAAGCCCATGCTTTGCTCGTTTTGACCGCGATAGAGCGGCAGCGTGTCTTTCACATCTTGCAGCGCTTCGCCCAAACAGGTGACGTTGCCGTGGCCAAAAATCCCAAAGCCACCGCCGCAGAGACGATGTTCGGTTCCGTCAATTTCGATCCATTGCGCATCAAGAAATCGCACAATGGCCTGCGCCGTGGTTAGCGTGACCGTCTCATGTGACAAAGTCTGTGTCTCCTCCCAAAGAACGCAAGCGCCCCAAACATTTTGCCTGTTGACGGCTTCGTCAAAACCGAAGATACGGGTTTTGCAACCGGTTGCAAGAATAAAGATGAACTGGGGCCTTGGGAGGAACACATGGCAAAGATCGGCATCGGCATTGTCGGCGGTGGCTACATGGGCAAAGCCCATTCCGTTGCCTTTGCGGCGGTGGGAAGCGTGTTTGAAACCTCGCTGCGCCCGCGCTTAGAGATGATCTGCGCCTCCTCGCCTGCATCCGCTGAGAGCTACCGCGCGAAGTTTGGCTTTGCGCGGGCCACGTCCGATTGGAAAGCGCTCGTGGAGGACCCGAAGGTCGAGGCCGTGATCATTGCAACGCCCCAAAAGTTTCACCGCGAGATTGCCGTCGCAGCTTTTGCTTTGGCCAAGCCCGTTTTCTGTGAAAAGCCCCTTGGGGCCTCTCTTGAAGACAGCCGCGCGATGGTGAACGCCGCACAAGCCTCAGGTGCTGTGAACATGGTTGGCTTCAACTATGTGCGCACGCCCGCCACGCAGTTTGCGCGTCAGCTGATTGCAGAGGGTCGCTTAGGCCAGATCACCTATTTTCGCGGTGAGCATACGGAAGACTTTTTCGCTGATCCCGACGCCCCGGCTACCTGGCGCAGTTTTGGGCGGGCAAACGGCTGCATGGGGGATCTTGCGCCTCACCCCATCAATCTCGCACATGCTTTGATGGGGCCAATCGCTGAACTAAACGCCGTGATTGAAACCGTTTATCCCACGCGCGGCGGTGAGCCCGTTGACAACGACGATGCCGCCCAAATGATGCTGCGCTTTGAAAGCGGCGTGCAGGGCCATCTGATGGTCAGCCGAACCGCCACAGGGCGCAAAATGGGCTATGCCTATGAGGTGCATGGCTCCAAAGGCGCGCTCAGGTTTGACCAAGAAGATCAAAACGCCTTGCATCTCTATCTGCGTGAAGGGCCTGAGGCCGAGCAGGGCTTCCGCAAGATCCTCACAGGCCCCGCACATCCCGATTACGCCCCTTTCTGCCAAGGCCCCGGGCATGGCACGGGCTACCAAGATCAAATCATCATCGAAGCCCATGATTTCATCAAAGCCATCGAGGCCGGTCAAGCCCTGTGGCCCACGTTTGAAGAAGGCATGGCTGTGAACCAAGTTGTGGAAGCGGCATTTGCCAGCCACGACCAACGCGCCTGGGTGCGCGTCAAAGACTTCTAAAGAAAGGCCCCAGCACATGATCCAGATCGGCAATGCCCCCTGCTCTTGGGGTGTAGAATTCGCAGATGACCCTCGCAATCCGGCGTGGCGCAAAGTTCTGCAAGAAAACGCAGATGCAGGCTATACCGGCATTGAGCTTGGCCCTGTGGGATTCATGCCTGAAGATCCAGCTGTCTTAGGCGACGCGCTTGAAGAGTTTGGCCAAACCCTGGTGGGCGGCGTCGTGTTCCGCCCGTTCCACGATCCAAACGCTTGGGACGACGTGATGGACGGCGCTATTCGCACGTGCAAAGCGCTCAAAGCCCACGGTGCCGAGCATCTTGTGTTGATCGATTCCATCTCTGAGCGCCGCGCGCCGACGGCGGGTCGTGCGGATGAAGCTGAGCAAATGGACAAGGCCGAATGGACCGCCTTCCGAGATCGCATTGCCACGGTCGCGAAGATGGGGGCCGAAGACTATGGGCTCACGGTTGGCATTCACGCGCATGCTGCCGGGTTCATCGACTTTGAGCCAGAGCTTGAACGGCTCTTGGGTGAGGTCGACGAAGCAATCCTGAAGATCTGCTTTGATACAGGCCACCATTCTTACGCGGGCTTTGATCCCGTGGCCTTCATGGAGCGGCACATCGCGCGCATCAGCTACATGCATTTCAAAGACATTGATCCAAAAGTGAAAGCCGACGTCATCGCCAAACGCACCGGCTTCTATGATGCCTGCGGCCAAGGAATTTTCTGCAATCTGGGCGATGGAGATGTGGACTTTGCCCGCGTTCGCCAGATCCTTTTGGATGCGGGCTTTGATGGCTGGTGCACAGTCGAGCAAGACTGCGATCCGGAAGGGGACACGTCCCCCATCGATGACGCCAAACTGAACCGTGCTTTCCTACAATCCATCGGCTTTGAAGGAGCTTAAACCATGGCAAAACTTCAATGGGGCATGATCGGCGGCGGCAAGGGCTCTCAAATCGGCCCAGCCCACCGTTTGGGCGCGCAAGCAGATGGGAATTTCGTCATGGCGGCTGGCGCCTTGGATGTGGATGCAGAAGCGGGCAAAGCCTATGCGCAAGAGCTCGGTGTGGCCGCGGACCGCGCCTACGGCAATTGGCAGGAAATGCTGGAGGGCGAGCGGGGCCGCACGGACCGCGTGGATCTTGTGACTGTCGCCACACCGAACTCAACCCATTTCGAGATCACCAAAGCCTTCCTGGAAGCAGGCTTCAATGTGCTGTGCGAAAAGCCCATGACGATGACCGTTGAAGAGGGCGAGGAGATCGTGAAGGTCGCCAGCGCCTCGGGGAAAATCTGCGCGGTAAACTACTGCTATTCCGCCTTTCCGATGGTGCGCGAGATGCGCCACATGGTCCAGTCCGGCCAGATCGGCAAAGTGCGCGTTGTTGTGGCAAACTTCTCGCATGGTCACCACGGCGACGCTGGCGATGCAGATAATCCCCGCGTGCGTTGGCGCTATGATCCTGCAATGGCAGGCGTTTCTGGCCAGTTTGCAGACTGCGGCATTCACGCGCTGCATATGGCGAGCTTTATCGCTTGCGATGAGGTCGAAACCCTGTCGGCGGACTTCGCCTCAACCATTGCCAGCCGCGAGCTGGAAGACGACGCGATGGTCAATTTCCGCATGTCCGGCGGCACCGTGGGCCGCCTTTGGACCTCGTCTGTCGCCATCGGGCGTCAACATGGCTTTGACATCCAAGTCTTCTGCGAAACCGGCGGGATGCGCTGGCGCTCGGAGGAGCCCAACCAGGTTTATTACACCCCCGTGGGTGGGCGCACCCAGATCATGGAAAAAGGCGAAAGTGGCCTCTCTGACGAGGCCACGCGTCTCAGCCGCGTGGCGATTGCGCATCCCGAAGGCTTCCCTTTGGCTGTTGCCAACATCTATGTGGATCTCGCGGCCGCCATCCGAGGTGAGCCTTATGGCGCGCTCCCTACAGCCGAAGACGGTCTACGCTCCATGATGGCGGTGCATCAATGCGTGGCCTCCGCCAAAGACCACGGCGCATGGGTGAATGCAGTCCCTGCTCTACTCAAAGCCTAAGCCCACTTTTTCTTGGGCAAAATACTCCAGGGGGTTAAAGCGTTATGCGAAAAACCTGAATCCCCTAACGCTGCCTGAAACCCTTGGTTTCAACGCGTTAGCTGATGCACGATATCTCAGGTATTTCGTCAAACGCTTTAGGGGGACAGCGTCCCCCTTTCCACAACAGAACACTCCAAGAGATGCGCTTGAGGCTGTAAGCTGCTCCCGGAAAGCAATTCACCCACCAAAGCAATTGACGTTTTGACAATCTCAGCAATTGGGTTGTGGATCGTCGTCAAATCGATGTTTTCCCAGCCCGCCATTTTCATATCGTTGAGGCCAATAAACCCAAGATCATTAGGCACTTTCAGCCCAAGCGATTGCGCCGCAGAGAGTGCACCGATGGACAACACATCGTCGCCGCAGAAATATGCCTCTGCCCTTTCACCGCTCAACAGCCGCAGCATCTCTTTGCGTCCCGCATCAAAAGAATATTGGCTGGCGTAAGACACAGACACATGTGCCCGTTCCCCAGCCGCATCCAAAAAGCCGCGCACGCGGTCTTGGGTGGAGGTTGCTCCTTCTGGTCCAGCCATCATGCTGATGCGTTTGTATCCATGTGCGAGGAGCGTCTCAGCTGCCAATCGCCCCGCCGCGATATTGTCTATGCCAACCGTGTGCACGCGGGGGCTTTCAGACAATCGCCCAAAGGAATGCACCACCGGGACGCCCGCATCTTGAAACCCGTGGGCAAAGCTTGGCGGCAAAGTGGACGAGGCCACAATTACCGCATCCACCGAGTATTGCTTTAACATGCGGATCGAGGCTTCCGGATCAATCTCATCAGAGAGGTTCACAAGAAGGGGTCGCAAGCCACGCTCCTGCAGGCCCCGCGTGAAGAGGTCAAAAACCTCCAAAAAGATCGGGTTGTGAAAGTTATTGGAGACCAGGCCAATGAGCTTTGTACGCCCCGTGGTGAGAGACGAGGCCAACACATTCGGCGAATATCCCAATTCAAGGGCTGCGCGTTCCACCTTTTGCCGGGTCTTGGGGGAGACGGAGGCCCCTTCGGTGTAGGTGCGCGACACCGCAGAGCGCGAGACACCAGCCCGTTCCGCCACATCTTTGAGGGTTACCGCCATCGGGACACTAATCCTCGTCGCCTAGGCCATAGTCGAGCGTTGCAAACTTCCAGGCACAAAAGACAGCAATGGCTCCAAAGAAGAGCGCCCAGTAAGGCTGGCCTCGTGTCAGCTCTATGAAGCCCCAGACAGCGCATACAACCACGATCCCAACGCGCACCCCGAGTGGCCGGTAGAAGGGGTTAGAGAAGTCGAAAAACTTCACGCCGCCCCTTCGTATTCCGCACCGGTTTTAGCACCCGTGATATAGGCCACCACGTCTTGCCCATCGGTCTCATCCTTTTTGAGGTTGGCCACGATGCGGCCGCGCCGGAACACTACGATCCGGTCCACAAGATCCATGACCTGACGCATATTGTGGCTGATCAAAATGAGCGGCTCGCCCGCCTCTTTCAGCGTGCGCACAATGTTTTCAACCTGGGCTGTTTCTTGCACCCCAAGTGCTGCCGTCGGTTCATCCATGATGGTAAGTTTTGACGGGAAGGTTGCAGTGCGCGCGATTGCCACGCATTGGCGTTGGCCGCCTGACATGTTTTGGATCGTGTTGCGGATGTTGGGAATTTTCACAGCCGTCTTCTCAAGCCCCGCGATGGTGTCTTCGCGCATGCCTTTGTAGTCCAAAATCCGAAACGGCCCCAGCCAATTCCAAAAGGTCTTCTCGCGGCCCAAAAAGAGATTATCCGGCACGTCCAGATCATCGGCCAAGGCCAGTGTTTGAAAGACAGTCTCGATGCCCGCCTCGCGCGCATCGATGGGCCCCGCGAAATGCACAGGCTTGCCGTCAAAGATGATCTCGCCTGAGGTGCGCTGCTCCACACCCGTGATTTGACGCACGAAGGTCGACTTACCAGCGCCGTTGTCGCCCATGATGGCCACATGCTCCCCTTTGTGGAGCACGAAGTTCGCATCATTGAGGGCATGCACGCCGCCGTAGTGCTTGGTCAGGCCTTTGGTTTCCAGAATGATATCGCTCATCTTTCCCTCCTTCAGCTTCGCATTGCAGCGCGCTCTTGGCGCATTTTATCGAGAACCACAGCGGCGATGATGATCGCGCCCATGGCCATGAGTTGGTAGAAGGCATCAAGCTTGATGTAGGTGAAGCCCGATTGGATCACGCCAAAGACCATCGCGCCCAAGACAGTGCCGATGATCGAGCCGCGCCCACCTGTGAGGCTCACGCCGCCAATAACGGCCATGGCAATTGCGTAGAGCTCGTAGAAGATCCCCATGCCAGACTGGGCCGTGAGGTTTTTGGAGCTCAAGATAATTGCGGCGAATGCGGCGAGCATCGAAGCAATCATGTAAACGCGCACTTTATGGCGCTGCACGTTGATGCCCGACATACGCGCCGCGTCCTCATTAGAGCCAATGGCATAGGTGTGTTTGCCGTAAAGTGTGTAGCGCAAGATGAGGTGGAAGAGCACCGCGAGCATCAAAAACCAGAAAACCGGCATCATGCCTTTGCCCAAAGCCGCGAAGCTTTCGGTTGGGAAAGACACGGGCTTGCCGCGTGTCCAGGCCTGCGCGATGCCGCGGCAAATGAGGAACATGCCAAGGGTCGCAATGAAAGGAGGAATGCGCGTGTAGGCAATCAGCGCACCGTTTATGGCCCCAATGAAGGCCCCAAAGATCAACCCCGCTATGACCGGCACAATGACGGGTAAGTCAAAAGCCCAGGGTCCAAATACCGCCTTTGGGTTGGGGTTGCCATTAACGAGCTCTGTTTGGGCAAAAGACATCACGATCATGGCCGTGGCGCCCACCAGCGGCCCGGACGACAGATCAATCCCGCCGGAAATAATGACCTGGGTCACGCCAAGGGCGATAATCCCAATGATCGAAACTTGAAGAATAATGATCCGCAGACGGGCTTCATTGAAGATCGAGTCGAACCGGTCGCGCGTATCGAAGAGGAAGCTTTGACCCTTCATATACGGCAGAAACTGCCCAAGAGCCTCAAAGACCGCGATGATGATGATCAGTGCGATGAAAATGTTCAGCTCATTAGGCCAAGAGCGCTTCTTGGCATCAAACTTGAGCCCACCCGTGCCGTGCGAGGTGTCAGACATCGGTTCTCCCCCTGTCTCGGTTCTTGTGCCGAGGCGTATGTTGGCTGGTCTGGGATGGCGCAAGGCCTGCGCCACCCCGTTTTCACGTCAGGCGAAAGGCCTTAGTTCAGGAAGTCTGCGACGTTTTCTGGTGTCACAAGCTTGAATGGAATGAAGACCGTTTTGTCTACGTCTTCCCCCGCTGCGAGCTTGAGAGCCGTGTCGATAGAGCCTGCGCCTTGACCCGCGAGGTCTTGGAACACAGTGACATCCATTTCACCGGCTTGCATCGCCACAAGCGCGTCTGGGGTTGCGTCAACGCCACCCACCACAACGTCGTCCATGGAAATGCCCGCCGCTTTCATCGCTTGGATCGCGCCGATGGCCATCTCGTCGTTGTTGCCGAAGACCGCATCAAATGGCTCGCCGGAGGAGATCCAGTTGGTCATAAGGTCTTGCGCTTGGTCACGGGACCAGTTGGCGGTTTGCTCGTCGATGAGCGTGATGAAGTTGCACATGTCCATGCCGATCACGTCATGGAAGTCTTTCGAGCGCTGAACAGCCGCTTGATTGGAAAGCTGACCCATGAGCATGTAAGCCTTCGCACCACCGGATTTGCCCTGCGCGCGGAGATCTTGGCACATGCGGAAGGCCGCGAGTGTACCGGATTCGATCTCGTTGGACGCCACAAAGGCCTGGCCTGCTGGCAGCGTGTCCATGTTGATCGGCTGGCGGTTCACATAGACCAGCGGAACACCTGCGGAGGCCGCGGCGTTGGTCATGGCGGCCGTTGCGTTGGTGTCTACGGCGTTCACGATGATCGCATCAACGCCCGAAGCGATGAAGTTGTTGATCTGGTCAAGCTGGCGCGCCACGTCATCTTGCGCGTCTTCCATTTGCAGATCGAGGCCACTGATCGTGGCGGCGTGCTCGGTCATGCCATTGCGCATGATTGTGAGGCCGTTGTCGTCAAAACGCGCAACGGACACACCGATTGTTTGTGCCAAAGCAGATGTGGCCATGAGCGCGGTTGCGCCGGCGAACATAAGAAGTTTTTTCATAGATCCTCCCTGGATGCGTGCCCGGCGCACGCGTTGAGAAGTGCCGGGGCCCCGTTTAGCACGGGGTATTCTGATCTTCGCGCCGCTCATGCGGCAGCGGCGGCCAATTGGCCATTGATATGCGAGATGGATGCTTCAAGCGCGACTTTCGGATCGGCAAGCCTGTGGACCTGAGGCGCAAAGGCTTCGAATGACAGCGGAGCAGTACAGTTTTGCGCACTAAGCTCTTTAATCTGAGGGACGCTACCAAGGCGATCCTGCGCATCTACAAGACCTCGATCTTGATCCAAGAAATGAGCGGCCATGCCTTCCTTCACCACTCCCGAAATATGAACAATTTCAATGCATTCCGAGTGTAATTCATTGCTGGCGGCCAAGGCATGATGGAACGTATCATGCACCAGACCAAAACGCTCTGGGCCATGGGTCTCGCGGATCGCCGCACGTGCAACTTTCATTGACCGCAAGCTGCTTTGTGCAAAGCCCAAAGGTTCAATGAGGCCGCGCATGTCGAAACGTTCCAATTCTCGGCCAAGCGCATTGAGAGCGGAACACAAAGCGTCAAGGGATATACTTTGGCCCTTCGCAGGGATCAAAATTACAGCTTCAGCCTTGGCCCGCGCTGCCATTTCAGCCAACTCAAGCGTCTTTGCCACAGCCCGATCAGAGCCGTCATTAAAAGCGCTCACCTCCGCAACGGCCAAAAGACGCAATCCGTGATCCTCCAAAAACGTGGCCACAGTTTCAGGCGCCTCGCCCCCAAAAAGCGGTGTTGCCAAATCACCGCGCATTTCGACGCCCACGCAGCCAAGCGCTTGGGCCAGGCGCGCGCAATCGCGCCAACTTAAGTGCGGAACGGTCATATGATTGAGCGCAAATGTAGGGCTGCTGTTTGACATCAGCTCCGCTGTTCCTCCCTTAGCTTGGGCCAAGTTTAGCGGGGCCGGTCCAAATTGCAACCGGTTGCATTATCAGCAGACAAGTGTTTTTTCCCTGCCTTTTCAGGCCTTTAGGAAAAACGGCCCAAAAAATGCATCGAGGACAAGGCTTAACCTTTCACGAAACTGAGCTGTACGAGGCCGCTTGGCGCTCAGATTCGGTTGTCTTCAGCGCGACACTCGGCGGGCTTACCCGCATTTAGAATGGCCACAATTCCCGCATGTCATACAGCCTTCCACCATGCGCATTTCATAAGCGCCACAGTTCGGGCAGGCCGGACCTTTGGGCGCATCAAGGTTCACAACCTGCGCTTGAGGATCTTCTTTGAGCCCAAGCCCCTCCCCTTCAATCATGCCGGTTGAAATCATGTGGCGCTCAATCACGCCCCCAATGGCAGCCAAAATGGACGGCACATATTTGCCCTGCATCCAAGCTCCACCCCGCGGATCGAACACAGCCTTAAGCTCTTCCACCACAAAGCTCACATCTCCGCCCCGGCGGAATACGGCTGAAATCATCCGGGTAAGCGCAACCGTCCAAGCGAAGTGTTCCATGTTCTTGGAGTTGATGAAAACCTCAAAAGGCCTCCGCTGCGTCCCCACGAGGATATCGTTGATCGTGATATAGATCGCGTGTTCGCTGTCGGGCCATTTTAACTTGTAAGTGTTGCCTTCCAGGGTCTGCGGACGGTCCAGGGGTTCGCTGAGATAAACCACATCCGCGCCGGTTTCTGCTTCTGGTACCTTTTCTTCGCTTTCAGACACACTCAAAACAGATCCAGTGACTGCGTTGGGGCGATAGGTCGTGCAGCCTTTGCAACCTGTGTCCCAGGCTTGCATGTAGACGTCTTTGAAGGCTTCAAAGTCGATATCTTCTGGACAGTTGATCGTCTTTGAAATGCTTGAGTCGATCCACTTTTGCGCCGCCGCCTGCATGCGCACGTGGTCGGCAGGTGCGAGAGTTTGCGCGTTGACGAAGTAATCGGGAAGCTCTTTGTCGCCAAATTTATCGCGCCACATTTGCACTGCGTAGTCCACCACTTCTTCTTCCGTGCGCGAGCCGTCTTTTTGTAGAACCTTCCTCGTGTAAGCATAAGCAAACACCGGCTCGATACCTGAAGAGACATTGCCAGCATAAAGCGAAATGGTGCCGGTTGGCGCAATGGATGTCAGAAGGGCGTTGCGAATGCCGTGTTCGCGGATCGCATCTTTCACGTCTTCATCGATAACTTTCAATGAGCCGGAGCTGAGGTAGGGTTCGGCGTCAAACAGCGGAAAAGCGCCCTTCTCCTTAGCAAGCTGCGCTGAGGCCAGATAAGCGGCGCGGGCGATTGCGTGCAACCAGCGGTCGGTTTGACGCGCCGCTTCCTCAGATCCATACCGCAGGCCCACCATCAAAAGCGCATCCGCCAGACCCGTCACCCCCAAGCCAATCCGGCGCTTCATGTCCGCTTCGCGTGCTTGCGCATCAAGCGGGAAGCGCGAGGCATCTACGACGTTGTCCATCATACGCACTGCAGTCGTGACGAGCTTGGCCAACTCGGCTTCATCCAAAGCCGCTGCC
Organism: Pseudomonadota bacterium; assembly: GCA_039182515.1. Lineage (GTDB taxonomy): Bacteria > Pseudomonadota > Alphaproteobacteria > Rhodobacterales > Rhodobacteraceae > JBCDCE01. The sequence goes on from JBCDCE010000012.1 coordinate 16,431, forward strand.
GTTTCAAAAGGATCACTGACAAGTTTCGCGAGGTTAATCGATCCCAACAAGCATGCCCCGTAGGGCGGCAAGGGTTGCTCACCGCAGGGGTTGGTTGCCGCTATCGTCTCGCAATATTCAAGATTGTTCATCGCGTTGATGCGATCAATGAAGATCACACCGGGCTCTGCATAATCATAAGTGGATTGCATGATCTTGTTCCAAAGATCGCGTGCTTTCACGGAGCTATAAACTTTGCCATCAAAGACCAGGTCCCAGGAGGCGTCAGCTTTGACCGCTTCCATAAACGGGTCGGTGACAAGAACAGAGACGTTAAACATCCTAAGCCGTGCGGCGTCAGATTTCGCAGTGATGAAATCCTCAATATCCGGGTGATCACAACGCATTGTGGCCATCATGGCGCCGCGCCGCGACCCAGCGGACATGATCGTGCGGCACATTGCGTCCCAAACATCCATAAAGCTGAGCGGGCCACTCGCATCGGCAGCAACCCCAGACACAGCTGCACCTTTAGGGCGGACTGTTGAGAAGTCGTACCCAATGCCCCCGCCTTGCTGCATCGTCAGAGCGGCTTCTTTTAGCATGTCAAAAATGCCACCCATGCTGTCCGGGATTGTACCCATGACAAAGCAATTGAAGAGCGTGACTGAGCGCGCCGTACCAGCCCCTGCAACGATCCGGCCTGCGGGCAGAAACTTAAAGTCCTCTAAGGCCTCATAGAACACCTCTTCCCAATGGGCAGGGTCTTCTTCCACTTCCGCCAAAGCGCCCGCGATTCGCCGCCAAGTTTCTTCCACGTTTGCATCAATGGGTGTGCCATCCGCTTGCTTGAAGCGATATTTCATATCCCAGATCTGTTCAGCAATTGGCGCGGAGAATGCAGTCATAGCAGCGATTCCTCTGTGAGAAGGAGCGTAACATACTCAAAACGCGGATCGCACACAAGGTCTTGAAGGTCACCGCAAACGCGACACATAATGCTGTGTGACCTGGGGATTAGTCGGGGGACGACTCTGTGGATAAGTCAATCAATCTCATCAAGCTCTGCGTTGGAGCGAAAACCGTGCAGGATTTGCTCGATTGGCAAGCCCAACCCCGCGCCCAAGGCCCAGATGGCCTGCCGCGCCACATCACCCGCATGTGGCCCAAACGCGAAGCTGAGATCTTGAACGGCGGATCGATCTATTGGGTTTTTAAGGGCGTTGTTCTGTGTCGCCAAAAGGTGCAGCGCTTTGACGAATATATAAGCGCCGATGGCATCCGTCGCTGCGCAATTGTCTTGGACAAAGAGGTGACCCGCGTCGCGGCGACCCCGCGCAGACCGTTCCAAGGCTGGCGCTATTTGCCATTTGCAGATGCGCCACCGGATTTGTCCGAGAACCGTCTAACAGAGACGCCCCTGCCCCCTGCACTCAACGCAGCCTTGATGGAGATTGGAGTCGTTTAAAGCACACTCCCGTTAATCTGCACCGTATCTTCTAAATGCGAAGACCTGCGCCTGACCGCGGGCGTCGGGCTGAAAGCCCCCGCCCATTGGGGGCGGTCGGGTGCTGGTCGGCTTCGCCTCTTGGTAAGAGTTGGTGAGCGGAGCGCTTCAGTTTTTTGGGACGGCGATCTAAACCTACGCAAGCGCAAAAAGTGTTTTACGACAATTCAAAGCCCTAAGGTCTTTAGCAATTCTTTAAGATCACCGGCCTCTTGGTCCGTCATCTCGCTTTGGTTCGATTTAAAGAGACAGGCTTGCGACTGGTGAATGACAGCATCCTCAAGCACCCGCAGGTGATTGGCCCGCAGGGTCTCGCCGGTGGAGGTAATATCGGCAATGGCCTCAGCCGTTTCTTGTTTGATCGTGCCTTCCGTGGCGCCTTGGCTGTCAACAAGCTGATAATTGGCAACTCCCTGGTCGCGCAGGTATTCGCGCACCAAACGGTGGTACTTTGTAGCGATGCGCAAACGGTGCCCGTGCCTGGCCCGAAAATCAGCCGAAACGGCATCGAGGTCCTCAATCCTCACCACATCTTCCCAGAAATCCGGAACCGCCAAAATGAGATCCGCGTGGCCAAACCCCATGTGCGCCAGCGCCTCGACGCGCGCTTGCCAATTGACGATTTTCTCCTGAACCAAATCTGAGCCAGTCACTCCAAGATGGATCCGGCCTGCAGCCAGTTCTCTCGGTATTTCTCCGGCAGATAAAAACACCAATTCGACGCCCTTGGCACCTGATACCGTACCCGCATATTCGCGGTCTCGGCCGGCGCGGCTCAATTGTACGCCGCGCTCCGCAAACCACTCGAAGGTTTTCTCCATGAGCCGCCCCTTAGACGGCACCCCCAACTTAATCATGGCTCAAAGCCTCGCGTAGATCAGATGGGCGGACAACGCCGCCCACCGCTGGAATGTCTTGGCCACCCCCAAGAGCTGTTGTCAGCGCGTCATAGCGCCCACCTGTTGCGAGCGGTGCAGCAAACCGATCTGCGTTTTTGCCAAAAACGGAAAATACAAATCCGTCATAATACTCCATTGAGTCTCTACCATGGCTCGCATCAAAAGCCAGGGCGCTGAGATCGATGCCCGCAGCTTCAAAGGCGTCTAGCCGAGCTCTAAAACGGTCCAAGGCTTGGTCCAGCCCAGGCATCTTGGCGCCAAGCGCACGCAGGTCTTTGAGCGCAGCATGAGGCCGGCCTGAGATTTTCAAAAGATCTTCAAATCGCTGGGCCGTTTCAGGTGGCAAACTTGGCGTATCGCGATCTTCTAGAAGTCTTTTCCGGCGCGCTTCAATTTCTGACAATTGTCTCTTGCCAATTTGCTCCGCCTCACTTGGCTGCCAGTCCGGCGACAAGAGCGCGGCATGTGACGCCGACATATTGCTGTCTCCACAAAAACGGGCAAGTAGGGTCTCAAAACGCTTCGGTCGCCAAAGGTGTCGCGAAAGCGCATTCTTTCGAGCGTCAGACGTCGGCAAAGCCTGAACAGCGGACATCAAGACCCCAAGATCTCCAATCACGACAGCGCCTGCCGCAGGGCCGAGGGCGTCTATGATCGCGGCCAAAACCTCAGCATCAGCCGCAGCACGATCTGTATCAAACACTTCATAGCCTGCTTGCAGGTATTCATGTGCTCTGGTTTCATCCATTTCCTGTCGGCGAAAAACAGGGCCAACGTAGGTGTAGCGCGCGGGCATAGCCGAGGCCTGCATATGCATCTGAACTACGGGCACCGTAAAATCGGGCCGCAGCATTTGCTCGCCGCGCAATGGATCTGCGGTGGTGTAGGCGCGCGCTCGAATGTCTTCGCCGTAAAGATCCAAAAGCGTATCCGCAGGCTGCAAAATCGCCGCCTCAACACGCGCAGCGCCGCGCGCTTGAAAGCCCGCCACGAGGTTTTGAGCCAAGCTGAGATCCTCAGATGTGATGCTCATCTTGGCTCACTCTGACGCGTAGCGCGCGAGGATTTCGCGCACTTTCGCCACCAGTTCGCCGCGTGGCACTTCCATCTGTTGGGGACGGTCGCGCCATTCCTCTAAGCTGGCGTCTTGTGCGATTTTTGCGCCTAAAATTAGGTCTTTAAGCTGAATGACACCTCGTTCCGCCTCATCGCTGCCTTGGATAACCGCCACGGGAGATTGGCGCTTGTCTGCGTATTTGAGCTGGTTGCCGAAGTTTTTGGGGTTGCCCAGATAGACCTCCGCGCGCAGCCCCGCATTGCGCAGATCCGCCACCATGGCTTGATAGTCGGACATCCGATCTCGGTCCATAACCGTTACAACCACCGGGCCAACAGTGCTTGTTTCCAAACGTCCTTTGGCGTCGAGCGCTGCGAGCAGGCGATCCACCCCAATGGAGACTCCAGTTGCCGGGACTTCTTGGCCTGTGAAGCGCTTGACCAGATCGTCATAGCGCCCGCCGCCCGCCACAGAGCCAAATTGGCGCGGGCGGCCTTTCTCGTCCATAATCTCAAAAGTCAGCTCGGCCTCGAAAACCGGCCCTGTGTAGTAGCCCAAACCGCGCACAACGGCCGGATCCAAAATCACGCGATCCGCGCCAAAACCAGCCGCGTCCATCAAGGTCGCGATCTCGTCCAGCTCCGCCACACCTTTCGCGCCCGTCTGCGATCCGGACACAAGCTCGGAAAGGTTGGCCAGGGTTTGCGCGCCCGACGTTCCGCGCGCCTCCATAAAGGCCAACACGGGTGCCGCTTGCGCCTCGGATAGACCCGCACCTTTGGTATAATCGCCGCTGGCATCCTCGCGACCAGCACCAAGCAGCGCTTTCACGCCCTCAGTGCCCAAGCGGTCCACCTTATCAATGGCACGCAAAACGATACCACGCTCAGCCGTGAACTTTGCGGGATCAGACGGGTCGAGAATGCCCGCCACTTCCATCACGCCATTGAGAACTTTGCGGTTGTTGATGCGCACGACATAGTCGCCGCGCGCGATACCCACGTGCTCAAGCGCGTCGCAAAGCATGCCGCAAATCTCCGCGTCAGCCGCCATTGAAGCTGTGCCGACTGTATCTGCATCGCATTGATAAAACTGACGAAACCGGCCTGGGCCCGGCTTCTCATTGCGCCACACAGGACCCATCGCATAGCGGCGGTAGGGGTTTGGCAGATCATTGCGGTGCTGGGCGTAAACACGCGCCAAGGGCGCTGTGAGATCATAGCGCAGAGCCAGCCAATCGCTGTCTTCTTCCCAGGCAAACACACCCTCATTCGGGCGGTCCACATCTGGCAAGAACTTACCCAGCGCCTCAACCGTTTCCACAGCCGCACTTTCCAAGGCTTCAAAACCCGCGCGACCGTACACCTGCGCAATTTTGCTCAGCATTTCGGTACGATGCGTGACATCGGTACCGAAATAGTCGCGGAAGCCTTTCGGCGGCAGCGCTTTGGGCTTTGGGGCTTTTTTGATCTTGGCCATGGCAGGCGCTCTCTTTTTGAGGTCGGGGGCTCTCTAGCCCGGCCAAACCGATTGGGCAACCGCGGGTGGGTGTTTTGCTTTGCTAGAAATGACGCTAGACCGCATCAGATCGCTTAAGGAGGCCACATGGCACAGTCTAATCACGCCCTCGAAGAAACCCTCGCGCATATGGTAAAAACCGTTGAGGAGCTTTCAGATGTTGTGGCATGGCAAGACAAAGAGATTACCCTGCTGCGCGCGCAGATGGATGCTTTGCTCGATTTGGCAAAAGACGGGCTTGAGGACGGCGGCAGCGTTGTGATCGGTGAGCGTCCGCCTCACTACTAAGCGCCTTTAGTAACTCTTTTGCTCTTGGGCCACGAAGCGCCCGTCGTGCAGCAGCACATCCGTCCAACGAGGCGCGCCGGCGAAGCTGTCATATACGCTCAAAAACACTGTTTGATTTTTGAACCTCTTGGCTTTGCGCCCTCCGCACCTTTCGCCTGATGCAGCTCCGCAAGCTTTGGCCTTGATACTCTCGTAGGCCGCCGCCGTGCCCTTGAGGGTCTTCGGCATTTTACTTTGATAGGCCATCACTTCGTAGACATCCGGAGATCCAAACGTGGCCATAGCGCCTGAGACCTGAAGCGCGCACCCGTCCTTAAAGCCCGTCACGTAATGCACCCTCAAGCCCGTCGATTTTGGATTTGCATCATAGAGGCGATAGCGAGAGCTTTTTTCGGGAAAGCGCGCCACTTCCTCTCCAAGATCACTCCGCTTTACATCGCAAACCCGCATGAGTTTTCCATAAGGGGGGGCGGTATCTGTCGTTCCCGTTGTGATCTCAGACTTATTTCGGCGTGCAAAGCTGATGCCTGCCAGAATGGCTTTTGCTGCACCGCCAATGGCGAGTGTGGGTTTTTGAGGTGTTTCAAGTGAGGCTGGCTGAGCCGCGACCACGGAGGAGCGCAGCTTTGGGCGCAGTGTGTCGGTCGAAAGAGCGATTTGCGGGACGTTCTTTGACGCAAAAGCTGCCGTATCCTTTGGCGCTTCGCTTTTCAAACAGCCAGCCAAAACCAGGCCCGCCAACAGGCCAGTCAATCCGCGTTTCATTTGATGTCCCCGACTCGTGTGTCTCTCAACCCGAACACAATCTTGCCACAATCTGTGGATAACTTCAATTAAATCAATGATATAACTATATGTTGATTATATATCTTCGACCATCACAACACCTGGCAGGGATTTAATCGCGCCTTTGATCTGCGGTGTGACTGGGAAGTCGTCCGGCAGCGCCATTTCAACCTCACCCGGCAGGCTTTCTCCCAAGAGTGTGAGTTTAACCGGGCCGTTGCGCGCCTTGCTGACCGCGTTGCGGGCGTCTTGCAAAACTTGCGCAATGGCTTGGATGGCTTGCGTTTCTTCCACAAACACGTTGAGGCCCGCCCCCCCAACATCCGCGACCTCTGCATCAAGCGGCTGGACCCCGCGTCCCAGGAGTTTGAGCTGCTCAGCCTCCATCGTCGCTTCAACGCTGATCACGACCTTGGACCCTGTTTCCAAATGATCCCTGGCGGCCTCCAAAGTGTCGGAGAATACCGTGACCTCGTAAGCGCCCGTGGGATCTGACATTTGCACAAAAGCAAACCTGTTGCCGCGCGCAGATTTTCGCTCTTGGCGCCCAGATACGCGCCCGGCCATCTTTGCAATGAGAGGCCCAGAGCGGGCTTTTTCAGTGATGGCATCGAGCGTGAGGATGTTTTTGCGTTTGAGCGCAGTGGCATAATCTTCCAAGGGGTGACCTGACAAATAAAAGCCAATGGCCAAAGCTTCTTCGTCAAGGCGCTCCGCCGGAAGCCAATCTTGCACGGGGCTGAGCCGTGGTTCGGGTAGATCGTCCCCGGCTTCTCCAAAGAGCGACACTTGATTGGAATTGCGCTGTTCATGAATGGCCGACGAATAACTCACCAGTGCGTCGAGACTGTCGAATACACGGCGTCGATTTGGATCTAGCACATCGAAGGCTCCAGCCCGTGCAAGCATCTCCATAGGTCGTTTTCCCACACGTTTTAGGTCCACACGGCGCGCAAAATCAAATAACGTAATAAATGGAGAGTCCCCACGCGCATCTTCTATTAGGCGCATCGCCTCGACGCCAACGTTCTTGAGAGCGCCTAAGGCATAAACGAGCGCCCCCTCTGAGTTAACCGTGAACGTCGCGTTCGACCGGTTCACACAAGGGGGTGTGTAGGGCAATTTAAGGTGTTTTTTGACCTCTTCGAAATAGATCGCAAGTTTCTCTGTCAGGTGCAAATCGCAGTTCATCACACCGGCCATGAACTCCACCGGGTAGTTCGCTTTCAGCCAAGCGGTCTGGTAGCTCACGACCGCGTAGGCTGCCGCGTGGGATTTGTTAAATCCGTAGTTAGCGAATTTATCGAGGAGGTTCCAAACTTCCGTGGCCTTTTTCTCATCCACGCCGTTTTCAGCGGCACCCTTGAGGAACTTTGGGCGTTCGGCATCCATCGCTTCTTGGATTTTTTTGCCCATGGCGCGGCGTAAAAGATCCGCGCCGCCCAACGAATACCCAGCCATCTCCTGGGCGATTTGCATCACCTGTTCTTGGTAAACAATGATCCCTTGGGTCTCATCGAGAATATGGTCGATGGAGGGGTGAAGTCGTTCGCGCTCCGCTCGGTCGTTTTTTACATCGCAATACTGAGGAATATTCTCCATCGGACCAGGCCGATAAAGCGCCACAAGCGCCACGATATCCTCGATGCAAGTTGGCTTCATGCGTTTGAGGGCATCCATCATGCCCGAACTTTCCACCTGGAACACAGCAACGGTCTTCGCTGAGGCGTAAAGATCGTAGGTCGCCTGATCCTCAAGATCGATGGCGCCAATATCTATGTCTACGCCCCGCTCTTTCAGCAAATCGAGCGCATTTTGAATGACTGTGAGCGTTTTTAGCCCTAAAAAGTCAAATTTAACGAGACCGGCTTGTTCGACCCATTTCATGTTGAACTGGGTGGCGGGCATATCTGAGCGCGGGTCTTGATAAAGCGGGACAAGCGCATCAAGCGGCCTGTCGCCAATCACCACACCTGCCGCGTGGGTTGAGGCATTGCGCAACAAACCCTCGACCTGTTGGCCGTAGGTCAGCAGCCTATCGACGACTTCTTCGTCTTTGGCCGCTTCACGCAGACGTGGCTCATCGGCCAGAGCTTTTTCGATGCTCACGGGTTTGACGCCCTCGACGGGGATCAATTTCGACAGTCGATCCACTTGGCCATAAGGCATCTGCAACACGCGCCCAACATCGCGAACGGCAGCTTTGGAAAGAAGTGCGCCGAAGGTGATGATCTGGCCGACCTTGTCACGCCCGTATTTCTCTTGAACGTAGCGGATCACTTCTTCGCGGCGGTCCATACAGAAGTCGATATCAAAATCCGGCATAGAAACGCGCTCAGGATTAAGAAAACGCTCAAATAGGAGGGAGTAACGCAGCGGATCGAGATCCGTAATTGTGAGCGCATAAGCCACCAACGATCCCGCACCAGATCCGCGACCAGGGCCAACAGGAATGTTCTCGTCTTTGGCCCATTTGATGAAGTCAGCGACGATCAAGAAGTAGCCTGGGAAGCCCATGCCTTCGATAATATCGAGCTCAAATTCAAGCCGCGCTTCATAGGCTTCGACCGTGTCCGCATGGGGGATCACATCAAGGCGGGCTTTGAGCCCTTCGCGCGACTGGCGGCGCAACTCCTCCACCTCGTCTTCTGCAAACTTGGGCAAAATCGGATCGCGCTTGTAAGATTTAAACGCGCAGCGCTGCGCGACCTCAATCGTGTTTTCAATGGCTTCGGGAAGATCTGCAAAGAGCGTGATCATTTCTTCAGGGGTCTTAAAGCTGTGCTGAGCCGTAAGCCTGCGGCGCGCTTCTTGCTGATCCACATAAGCCCCTTCGGCGATGCAAATGAGCGCATCATGGGCTTCATACATTTTAGGATCTGGGAAATAGACATCGTTTGTAGCCACGAGCGGCAAATCGTTGTCGTAGGCCATGGCGATAAACTGCGGCTCGGTTTGCGCCTCCGAAGGCGGCAGCCCGTTTTCCATGGGATGGCGTTGCAACTCGATGTAGAGCCGATCCGGAAAAATCTCTGTTAAATCGCGCAAGAGCGCGGTGGCTTTGGCGGATTGCCCGTCGATGATCATTTGACCCAAAGGGCCTGTGGCACCGCCCGTCAAGCAGATCACATCCTCCTTGTGCTTTGCCAGATCTGATAGCCCCACTTGTGGCACTTGATCGGGATCGCTGAGGTACAAGACAGAATTGAGCTTAAGAAGGTTCTCATACCCCCGCTCGGTTTGCGCCAAGAGCACAATGGGGGCTGGCGGTTTGGGCTTATGCCCCGGCTCTGCCGGATAAACCGTCATGTCGATCTGACAGCCCATGATGGGTTGCACACCCGCTTTGGCGGCACCCTCTGAGAATTCCAGAGCGCAAAACATGTTGTTGGTGTCGGTCACAGCCACAGCTGGCATCCCGGCATTTGCAACAAGCCCCGGAAGGGATTTTACGCGCATCGCGCCTTCCAAAAGGGAGTATTCCGTGTGAAGCCTGAGGTGGACGAATTTTGCTGTGGTGCTCATGAGCCTCTGTTTGCAGTCTCTCGTCAGAAAAGGCCAGCCGCCAAAATATTGAGCACATGCCTTTGCGAGGTGCACGAACGCCGACAACGGCTCTTGCCAATTGGGCAGCCTCGGGCTTTGATTGTCCGATAATGATCAACTTTCTACGCCGCATCGAGGGTTGATCAAAACTTCAAATCGGTAAAGCGGTGGGCAAAATTCAATGAAAGTGCGGTTTCTTCTCAACGGAGACCCTCAAAACGTGCACGTGGAGCCCACCACGACGCTGCTCGATTGGCTGCGCGAGAGCCGCAGCCTCACCGCCACAAAAGAAGGCTGCAACGAGGGCGATTGCGGAGCCTGTTCTGTCATTGTGACCGACGAGACAGGCGCGAAATGCTTAAACGCATGCATCCTTTTTCTGCCGCAGCTTGAGGGCAAAGCTGTGCGGACGGTCGAAGGGATAAGTGGGCCGGAGGGCGATTTGCATCCTGTGCAAAAAGCGATGATAGCACATCACGGGACGCAATGCGGATTTTGCACACCGGGTTTCGTGTCCGCTATGGCCGCGGCACACCTGAATGGACGCAAAGACTTTGATATAGCCCTGGCTGGCAATCTTTGCCGTTGCACAGGCTATGCCCCAATTGCGCGGGCTGCTGAAGCTGCAGCGGTCGAGCCAGTGCCTGCTTGGATGAGTGAAAACATCTCGTCGCAGGAACCGGGCGAGCCGCTTAGTCTTGCAGATTTGGCGGAGTGGCGCAGTCAGAATCCCAATGGCACCATGATTGCTGGGGCCACAGACGTTGGCCTTTGGGTCACAAAAGAGTTCCGCAACCTAGGCGAGGTCTTTTTTCTCAATCGTGTGCCTGAGCTTGCCGAGATCACCGAGACTGACACGGAAATCCGCATCGGAGCGATGGTGAGCGTGGCGCGCGCCGAGAAACATCTGCGCGCTGCTTTTCCGAGCTTTGCGGATCTCTTGATCCGATACGGATCCGATCAAGTGCGTCAGGCCGCAACTTTGGGTGGCAATATTGCGAACGGATCCCCGATTGGCGATGGCTCGCCAGCGCTCATCGCCATGCGTTCCGTTTTGCATTTGCGCAGTGCAGATGGCCCCCGCAGCCTTCCCTTAGAAGACTTCTTTATCGACTACGGCGTGCAAGATTTGCGCGCCGGTGAGTTTGTGGAGGCGATCAGTATCCCCAAACCGAGTCCAGCGCGCACGCTCTATTGCTACAAGATTTCCAAACGCTTCGATCAAGATATCTCTTCGGTCTGCGGCTGCATCAGCTTCTTGCGAGAGGACGGGGTGCTGCGCGAGCCTCGTGTTGCCTATGGCGGAATGGCGGGAACGCCCAAGCGCGCAAAGCATGCCGAAGCCGCAATGGAGGGGCGGGCGCTATCCGACGCCTGCAAGGCAGGCGCAGAAGCGCTTGCTGCCGACTTCACCCCGTTGACCGATATGCGCGCCTCAGCTGTTTACCGAATGGCCGTCGCACAATCGCTCTTTGAGCGCATCGCTTTGGCGGAGGCTGGAGAAGCGGTAGATGTCGGCGAAGTCACCGCATGAGTGTTGCTAAGCCCCTCCCGCATGATAGCGCGGCGCTGCATGTCACCGGAGCCGCCCGCTACGTGAGCGATATTCCCTTGCCGCAGGGCGCATTGCATCTTGCCTTTGGGTTAAGCGAGATTGCACATGGCAGACTTAACAGTATGGACCTTGAGGCTGTGCGCGCGAGCGACGGGGTCGTCGCGATCCTAACCGCAAGCGATCTGCCCGCCGCGAATGACGTTTCCCCATCTGTGCATGACGAGCCACTTCTGGCGACGGATCATATTCACTACATGGGCCAGCCCCTCTTTATAGTAATAGCGACCTCACATCGTTGGGCGCGGATCGCGGCTCGAAAGGCAAGTGTTGATGTGAGCCCCTTGCCCGCCTGCCTCACAATCGACGAAGCTTTGGCGGCAGGGAACCGGTTTGAAGATGGGCCCCGCGTTTGGGAACGCGGAGACTATACACTGATCAATAAGGCACCCTTCCGGCTTTCCTCGCGCCTTGAGCTGGGGGGGCAGGAGCACTTTTATCTCGAAGGCCAAGCGGCCGCTGCTCTGCCGCAAGAGGCGGGCGATATGCTGATCCATGCCTCCTCACAACACCCGACCGAAATTCAACACAAGGTCGCTGAGGCCCTGGGCACACATATGCACAGCGTGCGCGTGGAAGTGCGCCGGATGGGCGGTGGGTTCGGTGGCAAAGAGAGCCAAGGTAATGCGCTCGCTGTTGCCTGTGCGATCGCGGCTCAGGCCACAGGCAAGCCCTGTGCGATGCGCTACGACCGTGACGATGATATGGTCATCACAGGCAAACGCCATGAGACCCGCGTGGATTATGACGTGGGCTTTGATGCAACCGGCAAGATCCTAGCACTTGATGTGACCCATGCGATGCGGTGCGGTTGGGCTCAGGATCTCAGCCTGCCCGTAGCAGACCGCGCAATGCTGCATGCTGACAACGCCTATTACCTGCCCAATGTGCGCATCACCTCGCACCGCTTGCGCACCAACACACAAAGCGCCACCGCCTTTCGCGGCTTTGGTGGGCCGCAAGGGATGGCGGGGATGGAGCGGATCATCGATCATATCGCGCACCATCTAGATCTCGATCCATTGGCGGTGCGCAAAGCCAATCTCTACGATGGCAGCGGGCAAACCACGCCATATGGGCAAGTGGTTGAAGGATCTGTGCTGCCCAATCTGATCGATAGGCTTGCGCAGAGCGCCGACTATGCTGCGCGGCGGCAAGCTGTGGCGGATTGGAATGCATCTCACAAGGTGCTCAAAAAGGGGATCGCGCTGACGCCCGTTAAGTTCGGGATCTCATTTACGCTCAGCCACCTCAACCAAGCGGGCGCTTTGGTGCATGTTTATCAGGATGGCTCTGTGCATCTCAATCACGGCGGCACGGAAATGGGCCAAGGGCTCTTTCAAAAGGTGGCGCAGGTCGCCGCAGATCGCTTTGGGGTCCCGCTGGATACGATCAAAATCACGGCCACAGACACCGGCAAAGTGCCCAACACGTCCGCCACAGCTGCGTCTTCCGGCTCGGACCTCAACGGGATGGCTGTCAAAGCCGCTTGTGACACAATCCGAGATCGCATCGCTGTTTGCTTGGCAGAAATGCACCAAGCCAAGCCGGATGATGTCGTTTTCAAAGACGGTCAGGTGCAGGTGGGCGACAACATTTTGACCTTCGCCCAAGCGGCTCAAACGGCCTACGAGGCGCGCGTGAGCCTCTCCTCTACCGGGTTCTATAAAACACCCGACCTGAGTTGGGACCGGATCAAAGGGCAAGGCCGCCCGTTTTATTACTTTGCTAACGGTGCCGCAGTAAGCGAAGTGGTGATCGACACGCTCACTGGAGAAAATCGGATCTTGCGCGTGGATATTTTGCATGATGCGGGCCGCTCGTTGAACCCCAGCTTAGACATCGGCCAAATTGAAGGCGGGTTCGTGCAGGGCGCTGGATGGCTCACGATGGAAGAGCTCGTTTGGGACGACACCGGCAAGCTGCGCACGCATGCGCCCTCCACCTACAAAATCCCTGCGATGCGAGATCGCCCGGATGTGTTCAACGTCGCCCTTTGGGACGGGGAGAACGCGGAAGACACGATCTACCGCTCAAAAGCCGTAGGCGAGCCGCCCTTCATGCTGGGAATTTCCGTATTTCATGCGCTGTCCCATGCCGTTCAAGCCTGCGGGCCACACTATCCTGATCTCCAAGGGCCAGCCACGCCCGAAGAACTCAACCGCGCGGTGTCTCGCGCCACAAAAAGTGCAGACACATGAGCTTTGACAGAGCAGATCTGCAGGCCAAAGTGGCCGCCCACGGGCAGGTTTGGCGGGTGGTTGTGGCCGCAACCAAGGGATCTGTGCCCCGGGAGGTTGGCGCGAGCATGCTTGTGTGGCGCAACGGGCAATCTGGCACCATTGGCGGTGGTGCGCTCGAACTACAAGCTGCTCAAACGGCCCTCAATCTGACAAAAGACACTGTCACAACCCATCCGCTCGGCCCAGCGCTTGGGCAGTGTTGCGGAGGGGCGGTGACCCTGCTCACGGAAGCTTACGAACAATCCCGTGCAGAGAGTTTAGCCGAGGGTATTTTTGCACGTGGACCTGGACAAAAGCCGCTCTCAGTGACCCGACGCTTGCGCGAAATCCGCGACGGGCGGCGCAAAGCTGAGCCTGAGTATCTCGATGGTTGGATGATCGAGCCTGAGAGTTTGCCTGCCCGCGCGCTTTGGATCTGGGGAGCGGGCCATGTGGGCCGCGCTTTGGTGAACACCTTCGCACCTCTGAAGCGCTTTGAGATCACATGGGCTGACACAAGCTTGTCTCGGTTTCCAGACTCTCTTCCTGCTGGCGTCACACCCACGGCGGCAAGGGATCTCACTCAGCTTATCGCCTATGCCCCGCCTCAAGCAGAGCATGTAATTTTGACCTATAGCCACGAGATCGACTTCGCGCTGTGTCACACCCTCCTAAATCATGGCTTTGGCTGGTGCGGACTCATTGGATCCGCGACCAAATGGGCGCGGTTTAGAAGTCGTCTCAAAAAACTTGGTCACTCAGACGATCAAATTGCGCGCATCACTTGCCCCATTGGCGATCCAAGCCTCGGCAAAGAGCCGCAAGCAATTGCCCTTGGTCTGGCCTACGAACGGTTGCGTGCATCTGAGAGTGTCGCCACGCATCACCATAAGGAAATCACAGTATGAGCGGACTTCTCACGCTTCAAAATGTCACCAAAGCCTACCCGGGCGTTGTGGCCAATGATGATGTGTTCATGGCGCTTAAATCCGGCGAGGTGCATGCGCTCTTGGGTGAAAATGGAGCGGGTAAGTCCACGCTCGTGAAGATGATTTACGGGCTGGTTAAACCAGACAGCGGCACGATGCAGATGATGGGCGAGGCCTTCAGCCCCAAAACCCCCAATGAGGCCCGTGCGCGCGGTGTCGCGATGGTGTTTCAACACTTTTCGCTCTTTGGCGCTTTGTCGGTGGCGGAGAATATCGCGCTTGGGATGAGCAATCCGCCAAAACTGCGGGACTTGTCGCGCAAGATCGAAGAGGTTTCTGAGGCTTACGGGCTTCCGCTGAAAGCCGGGCGTTTGGTCGATACCTTGAGCGCAGGCGAGCAACAGCGGGTCGAGATTGTGCGCTGCCTTTTGCAAGAGCCTAAGCTTTTGATCATGGACGAACCGACAAGCGTTTTGACCCCGCAGGAGGTCGATGTGCTCTTCGGAACCCTACGGCGCTTGCGCGATGAAGGAACGGCAATCTTGTACATTTCGCACAAGCTCGAAGAGATCCGAACCCTCTGCGACAGCGCAACCATTCTGCGCGGCGGCAAGGTTGTGGGCACCTGCGTTCCAGCTGAGACCTCGGCGCGCGACATGGCAGAAACAATGGTCGGTGAGCGGTTCGCCGTGCCTAAGCGCAAAACAGGTGACGTGGGCGATGTGCGGTTTGCAGCTCGAAACCTCGCGAGCGATGGTTTGCGCAACGTGAGCTTTGACGTGCTTGCAGGCGAAATTCTGGGCATCGGCGGTGTGGCTGGCAACGGACAAGACGCGCTCATGTCGGCTCTTTCAGGCGAAACGCTCAGCGCTGCGGATGCGCTCACCTTCGATGGCAAACCGATTGGCAATATGGGCGTGTCTGCGCGCCGTCTCTTGGGTGTTCTAACGGCTCCAGAAGAACGCTTGGGCCATGCGGCTGTGCCAGATATGAGCCTTACGGAGAATGCAGCCCTATCCGGCCTTGAGCGCAAAGAGTTGGCCACAACTGGCTTTGTCAGCTGGGCCAAGGCAAAAGACTTCGCCGAAACCGTGATCCTGCGTTTTGATGTGCGCACACCGGGGGCAGGCACCGCTGCGCGCGCGCTTTCAGGCGGGAACTTGCAGAAATTCGTCATGGGCCGCGAGATCAGCCAGCAGCCTGAGGTCTTTGTGGTCAATCAACCCACATGGGGTGTGGATGCAGCCGCCGCCGCTGCGATCCGGCAAGAGTTATTAGATCTCGCAGCGCAAGGCTGTGCTTTGGTTGTGGTGAGCCAAGATCTTGACGAGCTCATCGAAATTTCGGATCGCTTTGCGGCCCTCAATGAGGGCCGCTTGAGTGCTGCGCGGATGACCGCAGACCTGACTATGGAAGATATTGGCCTGATGCTGGGAGGCGCGGATGCTCACGCTTGAAAAACGCCCCATACCGTCAAAGCTTTGGTCTTATCTGACGCCACTCATCGCGCTTTTGCTCACTATGATTGCGGGCGGGATCATGTTTTGGCTGTTGGGCAAAGATCCTTTCGCGGCCCTGCGCACGATTTTCCTGGACCCGATCTTCAACGAGCAATTTGCAAGCTATGCGCGCCCACAACTTTTGATTAAAGCCGGGCCGTTGATCTTGATCGCGGTTGGCTTGGCCATCGGGTTTCGCGCGGGCGTTTGGAACATTGGGGCCGAAGGCCAATATATTATTGGCGCGATTTGTGGTGCAGCCGTGGGGCTTGCCTTCTACCCAACAGAAAGTTGGATCATTTTCCCGCTTATGGTGCTCGCGGGCATGGTGGGCGGTGTCGCTTGGGCGATGATCCCCGCTTTGTTGAAGGTGAAGTTCAACACCAATGAAATCCTCGTCTCGCTCATGCTCGTGTATGTGGCCCAAGAGGTTTTGTCGAAAATGGCCCTGGGGCCTTTGAAAAACCCCGATGGCGCGGGCTTTCCAGGCAGTCGCAATCTTCAACAATACCCGTCGGCTCATAACGCTGAGATCTGGGCTGGGACATCCATCCATTGGGGCATCATCATCGCGTTTTTTGCCGTTGTGGCAGGTTTTGTCTTGATGTCCCGACATAAGCTGGGCTTTGCGATCCGGCTGATGGGCGAAAGCCCAAGGGCTGCGCGGTTTGCAGGTGTCACCCCCTCTTGGATCGTCGTGATCTGTTTGGGGATTGCGGGCGGAGCCGCTGGGCTTGCGGGGCTCTTTGAGGTCTCGGGACCATCGGGCCAAATCAGCATTGATTTTGCCTCGGGCTATGGCTTCACAGCGATCATCGTGGCCTTCTTGGGGCGCTTGCACCCCATTGGCATCTTGGCTGCCGGCTTACTTATGGGCGTAACATATATCGGCGGCGAGCTTGCTCAGTTTATGATCGGCCTGCCCTCTGCGGCGATCCAAGCCTTCCAAGGCATGCTTCTGTTCTTTCTGTTGGGCTCAGAGATCTTGATCAATTACCGCGTGCGCTGGAGCAGCGCCGCAAAGGAGGCGTGAGCCATGGGCAGCATTGATCCAACCCTCCTTATCGCTTCGCTCTTAGTCGCCTCAACCCCCATTCTGCTTGCAGCGCTTGGGGAATTGGTGACTGAGAAAGCGGGTGTTCTGAACCTTGGCGTGGAAGGCATGATGATCACAGGCGCGATCTGTGGCTTTGCTGTGGCCGTTGAGAGCGGCTCACCTTGGCTTGGCTTTGTTGCAGGAGCGGGCGGTGGCGCGCTTTTGTCCATGGTCTTTGCCATACTCACCCAGTTTTTCCTCTCCAACCAAGTGGCAACAGGCTTGGCGCTCACGCTGTTTGGTCTTGGGTTTTCTTCGATGATTGGTCAAGGCTATGTGGGGATCGTGCCGCCGGATGTGCCAGATGTGCCGTTTGGCGCGCTGGCTGAGATCCCGGTTTTGGGTCCAATTTTCTTTTCCCACGATGCGATGCTCTACATCGGATTGATGCTTGTCGTTTTGGTTTGGTGGGTGCTGCGTGCCACGCGGCTGGGGCTCGTGTTGCGCGCAGTGGGCGAAAACCATGATGCGGCTCATGCTTTGGGCTACCCCGTGCTTTTGGTGCGCTTCGGCGCGATTGCTTTTGGTGGCGCCTTGGCGGGGCTTGGCGGCGCTTACTTGAGCCTCGTGCGTGTGCCGCAATGGACCGAAGGCATGACGGCGGGTGCGGGATGGATCGCACTTGCAATTGTTGTTTTTGCCTCTTGGAGACCGATACGCGTGCTCTGGGGTGCCTATCTTTTTGGCGGGATCACTGTTTTACAACTCAACCTCCAAGCGGCAGGCGTTGCAATTCCGGTGGAATACTTGTCCATGAGCCCGTATTTGATCACAATCTTTGTGCTCGTTTTAATGTCTGCCAGAAAAGCTGGTGGACGCTTAAATGCGCCCGAAAGTCTCGGACGCACCTTCCATGCTTCGCGCTAGCGCGGAGTAAGACAAACCAAGGGGATGTATGAAATGACCTTTAAGACCTTGCTGACCGGCACCGTTATGGCGCTTGGCCTAGCGACAGCCGCTGTGGCTCAAGACAAAACCAAAGTTGGGTTCATCTATGTCGGCTCGATCGGCGATGGCGGCTGGAACTATGAGCATAACCAAGGCCGCTTGGCTGTCGAAGACGCTTTGGGCGATGCGGTTGAGACCACCTACATTGAGCGGGTACCAGAAGGGGCCGACGCTGAGCGCGTCATGACGCAAATGGCTCTGTCAGGCCATGATCTGATCTTCACGACATCTTTTGGCTACATGGATCCGACAATCAACGTTGCTGCGAAATTTCCAAACGTGAAATTCGAGCATGCAACCGGCTACAAACGGGCAGACAACGTCTCCACCTACTCTGCGCGCTTCTATGAAGGCCGGGCTGTGATCGGGCATGTTGCTGGCAAGATGACCAAAACCAACAAGGTCGGCTACATCGCCAGCTTCCCGATTCCTGAAGTGATCCGTGGCATCAACGCGGCCTATCTTCATGCGGCACGTGTGAACCCGGACGTCGAATTCAACGTGATCTGGGTCTACACCTGGGAAGATCCCGCGAAAGAGGCAGACGCTGCGAAAGCTCTGATTGACCAGGGTGCAGATGTGATCATGCAGCACACAGATACTACAGCGCCTATGCTTGTGGCTGAAGAAGCGGGCGTAATGGCGTTTGGTCAAGCTTCGGACATGTCTGCGTCAGGCCCAACTGCGCATTTGACGTCTATCATTGATGACTGGGCGCCCTACTATATCGCGCGCACAAAAGCGGTCATGGATGGCACTTGGACAAGCATCGACACTTGGGACGGTATCGAGCCTGGGATGGTTGCATTTGCTGAATTTTCCTCACAGATCCCAGCAGATGTTGTGGCTGAGGCAAAGCAAATGATCGAAGACATTTCGAGCGGCGCTTACTACCCGTTTACCGGTCCTATCAACAAACAAGACGGTTCCGTGTGGCTAAAAGATGGCGAAATTGCGGACGATGGCACGCTTGCAACCATGGATTTCTACATTGAAGGCGTGACTGGCGATATTCCTAACTAAAGCACAAAGCCTTCACTAAAAGGTTAACAAAAATGAACGATTTGGCCCGGGATTTCCCGGGCCTTTTGTCTTTTTGATCATCTTTTGATAAGTTTCGTCTCGAACGGTTAAGAATCACTCGATTTTTTTGCCAAAAAATATGGTGGCGTTAACCATCCCGTTAACAAATAGTTAGCGGGAAACCAAAAACTGTGGCCGAAATTTGACCTAAATGTGGTGTTTCCGCTACACACAAACCACAACTACTAGTTGCATCGCCACATTCCGAACAAATTCTTTGACTCAAACCCGCGCCAGGGCAATCGCTGTAATGTCAATACACATCTTACTTTCGGAGCCTGACCATGACTGCCATCACAAAACGCCTCGATGTCGCGAACAAAGCACCAGCTTTTAAGACTGACTTCGCTCACGTTTCACCTGCTGCGGGTGTTGAAGTAGCGAACAAAGCGCCATCGTTCCGGACAGACTTTGCAAACAAAGCACCTGCCTTCGCAAACGACGTTGAAATTGCAAACAAAGCACCGTCTTTCTCCGTAGACGTCGCCAACAAAGCACCAGCCTTCCGCGTCGATGTGGCGAATAAAGCGCCTGCGTTCGACGTAGAAGTTGCAAACAAAGCGCCAGCCTTCCGCGTCGATGTGGCAAACAAAGCACCTGCGTTCGACGTAGAAGTTGCAAACAAAGCACCAGCGTTCCGCGTCGACGTGGCAAACAAAGCGCCTGCTTTCGACGTAGAAGTTGCAAACAAGGCACCAGCCTTCCGCGTCGATGTGGCAAATAAAGCGCCTGCTTTCGATGTCGAAATCGCTAACAAAGCGCCATCCTTTCGTGTAGAAGTTGCAAATAAAGCGCCTGCTTTTGATATCGCAGCCTGATAAGGACAAACTCCAACGTGAAGGACGATAAATCCCTTCAACCTGAGTTTAGCGTCCCAGATTCTGGGGCGCTTGCTCGTTTTTATCGCTGGGTTCCAAGTGCAAGCCAGCCCGTTCCCGCGGATGCCTCTGCAGGAGGTACACTTCCGATGCGTGCGTTTCGCTACTGCGAACCCATTCGGACAGCCTCACAGATGGGCTGGTATGTGTTCCCGCCAATGGATTTCTCGTTGATTTGGGACGGGACGCGCATCAATTGGACCTGCGAAGGAGCGCCGGGATGGATGGATCTCGACAGCGCGCAATTCCCTGAATTCCCAGAACATTTTAATGCTCATGCCCCAGAAGGCATAGAAGGGTACTCTCCGCCTTTCCTAGCCTCGACCCTTGCGCAAGGTGTCTTGCAGGTTTGGTCCGGCATCGTCGCTCGTACGGCACCTGGATGGTGTTTACTGGTGCGAAACCCTGCCAATATCCCGCGTGTCCACCACGCTGAAGGCTTCGAAGGAATCGTTGAAACCGACCGCTGGTTTGGCCCACTTTTTACCAATTTACGCCTCACAAAGACCGATACTCGGGTCGATTTCCGCCGTGATCATCCCCTATTCCAAATCCAACTGATCCATAGATCTATGCTCGACAATAAGTTGTCGCAGCGGATGGAAAAGGTTGCTGGACTGGATGAAATGACGGTAGAAGACTGGGAAGATTATCGCGCCACGATTGTGGAGCGTGTTGGTGCCAAGCGAGTGCCCGGCGATTATGCTAAGACCTCGCGAAAAATGAGGAAACGGGATGACAGTCAGGCTTAGAGGACTGCCAGCTTTTGGCATGGTGCTCGTAAGTACGGCTTACGTTGTCGAGATATCGACATTTCCTCTTATTCTTCCCGCACTCGCAGAGTCGCTCAACATACTCGTGCAGTCCTCCCAGGCGCGCATGCTTGTCGCCTTTTATAAAATTGCGCTTGTTATCTCGCTTTTGTTTGGTGGATGGCTTGGTGATCGGCTCGGAAAAGAAGTTATTTTTACCGTTGGAACGGCCATTTTCTGCCTCGCAAGCTTTGCACTTTTGCTGAGCCCAAATGCGGAAGCAGCATTGATTGCGCGCGCTCTACAAGGTTTTGGTGCCGGGCTGTTTTCGCCTATGGTGCCAGCGCTTTTGAGTGCACATAGTCCACAAAACCCAGTGCGTGCCCTTGCGAGATGGGGGCTGGTTACCGGCATCGCCGCAGCGACTTACCCAATCTTTGCGGAACAGTTAATTCGACTGTTTGGCTGGTCTGGTGGATGGGTCGTAATTCCCTTGGTCGCAGGCCTCTCCCTGTTTGGCCTTCCCCGCACAAAAGATGTTAAAGACCCACCAGAGCCGGCTAAAATACACACGTCGTTACGCGATATCAGCATCCCCGTATGGGCCATATTGGCTTATGTTTTTCTTAATTACGGGATCACCACCTGGTTCATTTACGCCATGGCGATCAACATGCCAGCGGGCACAGGCATGTATAATATTGGTCTCTTGATGGCTGTGCTCTGGGGCACCTTTAGCATCAGCAACATCGCAGTTGAGAAGCTGTGGAACGGTTGGGCTTCTGGCGCCCGGCTTTTGGTTGCCGGAGCACTTTTGAACACGACGGGTGTTTGGATCTTTGGTGCTTTTGGCGTCCAGCCCATTTGCTGTGTTTTGGCCGCTTTGTTGATTGGCATGGGGATGGCGTTGAACAACGTACCGACCACTGAAATGGCTTTCGAGCTGTCCGACCGCACCATGCATGGCCGCGTCGCCTCGCTAGATATCGTGGCCGCGCGCTTGGGTGGCGCTGTGTTTGTGGTCTGGATCCCAATTGTTGGCTGGGAAGGCGTCATTGCAAACACATGGGCAGCGTTGATCTCTTTGATGATGGTGGCCTACGCCGCGAGCCAACATGCTACCTACCATCAGGCTTCCCAACGCGCTTAAGCTGTGGCAGGCCTCAGGGCATGACAGCACTTAGAACACTTTCGGGATCAACGCCCAAACCCTATATCTTCGGCACCATGCAATGGGGCGACAGAGCCGATGAAGCCGCGTCGCGCGCCATGTTTGAAGCATGCCAGGCAGCAGGCATCTGCCATTTTGATACGGCCCATGTTTATACAAACGGCAACTCCGAAACCCTGCTTGGCAAATTCGCGTCTTCTGAACGCGAGGCTCTCTATGTCGCCACGAAGGTTGCCTACACGGGGGGATCAGGGCGCGCAAATATCACGCGGTGCTTCGACACAAGCCGCCAGCGGCTCAATATGGATGTGGTTGATCTGCTCTATTTGCATCGGTTCGACGATCAAACCCCACTTGCCGAGACCTTTGAGACCTTGGCTGATTTACAATCCAAGGGGCTGATCCGGCACATCGGCGTCTCAAACTTTGCCGCCTGGCAGGTCGTGAAGGCCCAGGGTGTTGCCGCAAGCTTCGGAACCCGTATTGATGTCATCCAACCGATGTACAGCCTTGTGAAGCGCCAAGCAGAAGTGGAAATTCTGCCCATGGCGCATGACCTTGGGCTCGTCGCAGCAACCTATTCACCTTTGGGTGGAGGCTTGCTCACTGGCAAATACGTAAAAGGAGCCACAGGCCGCCTGACAGAAGACACACGCTATGCCGCGCGCTACGGGCAAACCTGGATGCACAGCACAGCGGAAACCCTTGCAGATTTGGCGCACACCGAAGGCGTCTCTCCTGCCACCCTAGCGGTGGCCTGGGTCGCGAAACATAAGTTGGCTCCACAGCCAATCCTCTCAGCACGCTCAGTAGATCAGCTTCAGGCTTCGCTGGAGGCCGTTCCATTTGAGATGTCTGATTCCCTATACGCGCAGATCACCTCGCTTTCGATTGCGCCAGCTCCTGCCACAGACCGGCTCGAAGAGGCATGACACCGCGCGTCGCAATCATCGGCGGCGGCATTGCCGGTGTCTCAGCCGCCGCTAAACTCGCCTCCCTGGCCCATGTCACGCTCTATGAGGCCGAGCCAACGCTCAGCTACCATGCAACAGGCCGGTCTGCGGCGATGTTTTTGGTGGGTTACGGCAATGAGGTTGTTCGCGCGCTCAACCAAGCCAGCGAAGCTGAATTGATCGCGCGTGAGGTTCTTTCCCCCAAAGGTGTGTTGATGTTGGAGCGCGCAACCGACCATGCTCAGTTTTTGGCAGAAAGCGGCGCTATGGGTCTGCCAGAGATTTCAATTTCCGAAGCCCAAAGCCTCCTTCCAATCTTAAACGTGGAGAGTGTTGCAAACGCCGCCTACAGCGCCGACGCCACAGCCATTGATACCGACGCTCTTGTGCAATCCTATCTGCGCCAAGCACGCAACTTGGGTGCTGTGATCAAGCCTTCGAGCCCGGTTAAGACCCTGACCAAAACGGCAGCCGGATGGGACGTGGTCACCAAAGAGAGCCGAGATCCGTTCGATTACGTGGTCAACGCGGCCGGCGCTTGGGCGGACCAGATCGCAGAACGCGCGGGCCTAACACCGCTTGGTATAACACCTTACAGGCGCTCCATGGCTCAACTGCCCTTACCGGAAGGCGCAGAAAACCCAGCGGCTTGGCCCTTCACAATCGCTGCTGGAGAGCGTTGGTACGCGAAAATCGTCGCTGGCAAATGGTGGGTCTCGCCTTCCGAAGAAGACCCAAGCGCACCGGTAGACGCCTTTGCCGATGATATGGTCATCGCAGAAGGCCTCGCGCGCTACGAAGACATGACAACCCAGCCCGTGACACGCGTGGAGCGGGTCTGGGCGGGCTTACGCAGTTTTGCACCCGACCGCGCGTTGGTTTTGGGACCAGACCCAAAAGAGCCGAGCTTTCTATGGTGCGCGGGCCAAGGTGGATATGGTTTCCAAACCGCGCCTGCCGCCTCAGATTTTCTGGCGGCCCAGATCTCAAAATCTCCCTCACCACTGCCAACTGAAACTATACGCGCACTGAGCCCTAGTCGCTTCACATCGTAGCGCGACCCAAAGCCACCACTTTGGTCTTTTTCTTGGTTCAAAATACTCCGGGGTCTGGGGCAGCGCCCCAGCCTAGCCCCCTAAAGCGCAGCTTACCCATCAATGCGGATCGTTGCATTCTTAGGATCATAAGGGCTATCTTCGGTTACTTCTGCATCCCATAGCTCACCAAGCATACGCACTTTGAGCTTCGTTCCGGGCGCCGCCAGATCTTGCGGGACGTATCCCATGCCAATCGATTTTCCAAAGGCCACAGAATACCCACCAGAGGTCAATCGGCCTACGCGCGTTTGTCCATCATAGAGCGCTTCGCGGCCCCAAGGATCAGCTCCCTCGGGCCCATCAATGAGCAACGTCACGCACATAGACCGGATCCCTTTCTCCTCCATCGCGGCTTTGCCGTAGAACTCTTTTGAAAGATCGACAAAACGCGTAAGACCAGCTTCCAAAGGCGTCGCGTCGCGTCCCAACTCCGTGCCAAAGGCCCGGTAGCTCTTCTCTTGGCGCAACCAGTTTTGGGCGCGTGCTCCCACCAGTTTCATGCCTTCAGGTTCACCAGCTTCCATCAGCCGGTCAAAGAGGTAGTTTTGCATCTCGATGGGATGATGCAATTCCCAGCCCAGCTCGCCCGTGTAAGCCACGCGGATCGCTGTGAGGGGGCACATGCCCAGCTCGATGTTGCGCGCCGAAAGCCAAGGGAAGCGCGTGTTTGAAAGCGCGGTTTCGGGCTCCGGATCCCGGATCAGTTTGGCCAAAACGTCCCGTGATTTTGGGCCCGCTATGGCGAAGACGCCGTATTGCGAGGTAACATCGGAGATCATCACCGGTTTGCCCGTCTCAGCGTAGAAATCCTCCGCCGCTTTGATCAAGTAATCCTGGTCATAGGCCTGCCAAGCTCCTGCGCTGACAAGGTAGTAGCTGTTCTCCGCCATGCGTACGATGGTGTATTCTGTGCGCGTGGTGCCTGCGGATGTCAGCGCATAGGTCAGATTGATCCGGCCTATTTTCGGCAGCTTGTTACAAGTGAACCAATCTAGGAAGTCTGAGGCCCCTGCCCCTTTGACCGAATGCTTTGTGAAAGCGGTTGCGTCCACGAGGCCAACGCCTTCGCGGATCGCACGTGCTTCAGCTTCAGCGTATTGCCACCAGCCACCACGGCGAAACGAGCGCGCGTCGTGATCAAAACTGTCTGGTGCATCCAATGGGCCGAAGTAGTTCGGGCGCTCCCAACCGTTTACCTGGCCGAACTGCGCACCGAGCGCTTTTTGCCGGTCATAGGCGGGAGCTGTTTTGAGCGGGCGGCAAGCTTCACGCTCCTCATCGGGATGGTGCAAAATATAGACGTGTTCGTAGCACTCTTCATTTTTGCGCATCGCATAGTCTGTGGTGATCCAGTTGCCGTAGCGCTTTGGATCCAGGCTCGCCATATCGATCTCGGCTTCACCTTCGACCATCATCTGCGCGAGGTAGTGCCCCGTACCGCCAGCAGCAGTGATACCAAAGGAGAAGCCCTCCGCCAGCCACATGTTCCGCAAGCCAGGTGCTGGACCAACAAGTGGGTTCCCATCGGGTGTATAACAGATCGGACCGTTGTAGTCGTCTTTAAGACCAACCGTTTCCGAGCTTGGGATCCGGTGGATCATGGACATATATTCTTCTTCGATCCGTTCCAGATCGAGCGGGAAAAGATCTGCCCGGAAGCTCTCAGGCACACCGTATTCAAAGCGTGCAGGCGCATTGCGCTCATAGGGGCCAAGGATCCAACCACCGCGTTCCTCGCGCACATACCATTTGGCATCCGCATCGCGCAGCACAGGGTGCTCACCATTGGTTTTACGCCATTCCACCAGCGCGGGGTCTGGCTCTGTGACGATATACTGGTGCTCAACGGGGATCGCGGGGCTCTTAATGCCCAAAAGCTGCGCGGTGCGCTGAGAATGGTTACCTGAAGCCGTCACGACGTGCTCGGCCGTGACAACCACCTGCTCTTCGCTCGTAACCAAATTGCCGCCGCGTTCGACCATTTTTGTGAGCGTGACCTTCCACTCCGACCCAGTCCATTCATAGCCATCCGCTTGCCAGCGCTGTTCGATTGTCACACCGAGCTTACGCGCCCCCGCAGCCATCGCGTTGGTTACGTCAGCGGGGTTAATATAGCCGTCAGTTGGGTGATAGATCGCCCCTTCAAGGTCTTCTGTTCGCACAAGCGGAAAACGCTCTTTTATCTGGGCCGGTGTCATCCATTCATAAGGCACGCCACAGGTTTCGGCTGTGGCTGCGTAGAGCATGTATTCGTCCATTCGCGCTTTGGACTGCGCCATACGCAGGTTGCCCACCACATAAAACCCAGGATCCTGGCCAGTTTCCTCTTTCAGCGTTTTATAAAACTTGATCGAGTAATCATGGATGTGGGTCGTGGCGTAAGACATGTTGAAATACGGCAAGAGCCCTGCCGCATGCCATGTGGAGCCCGCTGTAAGCGCATCGCGCTCGATCAGCATCGTATCCCAGCCCGCTTTGCCGAGATGATAGGCTATAGACGTACCAACGGCCCCGCCCCCAACGACCAAAGCTTTTACGTGGGTTTTCATTTGGGTTTTCACAGCGCTCTCCTCGCGATCTGACGCAGACGGACGACCCAAAAGGTCTCACGCTATACTGTGGCGCAGACACGACGTTTTCGCCGGAACTGGCCCGACCGGTTCCGACATGAAACCGACATCCCTCATGTCTGGGGGTTGAAGCAGCCTTTGCTATTCAAATCGGCAGATTTTCCGCGCGCCCTCTTGTCGGCATACATTTTGCTTGGCGACCGGTGCTTCTGTGGCGTTTGACTGACCCTCTGTTATGTCGGAGTTTGAAGGGCTTGGAATAGGCGAAGCGAGGCCCGGCGCCATATTTTGACGCGACGCTGAGATGCCTTCTGTCGGCAACATCTTTGTTGGTGTTACTGGGGTCAGGCTTTCTAAAAGGGCCAAAGCATCTGCTTGGGATCCAGAGGTATGGACATAGGCCAAAGTCTCGTCACCAAAGTAGGCTCCAAAAGTCCGCGCCCCTTCAACAAGCGGCGGCAATTCCAAAACCAAGGCTGAATTCGTGTCTTCTAACGTTTTGAGCGCGTTGCTTACGTCGGTATTGCGCATGAGTCTCAGGATGCTGGTTTTGACATTTGGATCAGCCACTTGGGCTTTTTCGCCTAGATGCCAAAGCACCATGGTTTGCGACCCCTTTTGGTAGAAGGCTTCGCGCAAAAAATGCGTGGCGTAAGCTCCCTGCCCACCGAGCTTTCGCAGCCCCCGAAGTGTGGAGGCGTACATGAGCCCGTCGTTTGTCGAAGGGCGCTTACCTGTCAGTTTCCTGAGATCCAAAAACTCGCCTTCGGTCACGCGCCAATCGCCCAGATCACCGCCCCTTGCTTCTACCTGCAAGGCGGGCTCTGGGGTTGGTTTCAAAGGCTGGTCGCTGCTTTGGGAGAGATTGGTTGCAACCGGCTCCGATTTCGCTGGCTTGTCGCCGGATAATAGCAAAGCTGCGCCAATTCCCAAACTCGCCACAATGGCTAAAGCTCCAAGGTATACGCCTTGCATCGGCACCTCCCAAATTACCCTTCAAATTTGGGATTTGGTGTGGAGCAGTGTTTCGGCACCAATGAGGCATAAATGCGAATTCTGCCAGGGCGGCCACAAATACCACATAATATCTGAGACTTAACTCAGAAAACCCGCCATTTTAGATCAGTTGAACTTACACACCTTGCGGCCATTTTGCTGGCGGCATTTGGCAACTTTGCTCGGCTTGGGTGCAGCTTCGACCTGCACGGTTTCTGCTTCTTTGCCCAAAAACGCGCTGCGCAGCGCGTCAAAGTCGTAAGTTTTGAGGACATTCCAAGTTTCAGCTTCGCTGGCCGTGCTGACCACATCAATCGCGATTTCGTCCGCCACGAGCGCCATGTAACGATCTGCGCCACTTTTATCACCGTTTTCGGCAGGTACCTTATAGAAGCGCACGCCTTCACGTTCGCCCAAAACGGAAACCCGTTTTTCACCTTTGAGCTCTGTGGATTTAAACTTTCGCTCAAAGTCAGCCAGAAGCCCTTGTGCCGCTTCCTTCTCATCAGCACGACGTTGCGTGAGCATCACCACTTCGCCGCCGCGCAGATAAGTCGCGGTTTGGGCAGCCGTTTCTGCGGTTTGGGTCGAGACGTGCTCGATTTTGCCGAAATCCAAACTCCAGCCCTCAGGAACTTCTGGAAGCGCGTCCATAAACACCGTTTGAACGTCCTGCGCTTGCTCCCAAGCGGAGGGCTGGCCAGCTGTAAGTTGCGCGTCGGGTGTGAGGTGATCAAGATACATGGCACCGCCGACCAGCGATGCAGCCACACTCGCAAACCCTAATGTCGTCCAAATAGACATACTAATACCTCTTTTACACGGGCAGTGATTACGCCATGGTCAGAGCCATCCAATGACGGCGCAGAGGTAAAATTAAGACAATTTGAGCAAATAGTCCGACGGTTTACTGCATCATAGTAATTTACCGGGCGCAACCAGCCAAATAACGTGGCAAAACAGCGACGCTATTCAAATCGACATATTTTGCGCCCGTTCTCCTGGCGGCATGTATTGCGCTTGGCCACAGGCTGGGGTGTCGTTGCGGCCTCGTCAGCCGCTTTCGCGTTTACTTGGGCTGCACCGCTCGCACTGGATAGGTCCGACAAATCATTCAGGTTTATGTCGCTACGTGACGCCTGTATTGCTAGATTGGCCACCTCAACAGCAGCAGCACCCGTCACCCCAGCATCTGGTCCGGGAGTACCTCCGAGTTTGTAGGCAAAGCCAGTCCCTAGGCGATAGCCTAGTGTAGGTTCCGGCAAAACGTCTTGGAGTGCTGCGATATCTAATCCCTGTACAACTGTCGCGATATCCGCATCAGAGGCGTTGGTGATGATTTCGAATTCATAGACATGCCCCACAGTCAAACTGAGACGTCGGAAATCCACAGGTTCTTCTTCAAAAGAGCTTGTAAGACGCATCTTTTGGGGGTGAAGCCGAAGAGGATGACCATCAAGCGTCGCGAGTACAAGTTTGGGCCCACCTGGATTTTCAGCTAAGAGCGCTTTTCTTTCCAGCGCCGATCCTGTTGCCAAGGTCCGAAAACTATCAAGCTCAGCATAGGCGCGCATCTGCACCATACGCACGCCTTTGGTGTAGGTTGCGACCGCTCCCAGCGACTTGCGCTTATCTGTCTTTACAAAATCGGAGATCATCGCATGCAATTCCCCTTCGTACAAAGGGGACGGCTCGTAATCAAAAGAAGTCAGCCATTCGGTTTGCGCAAGGTCAAATGCGGTCTTTTCCCACCCTTCTGGCGCAGGTGGCATGGCAGTTTTGAGGGCGATGGGGCTCGTCCGAAATACTCCGCTGCTGAGATCTCGCGCGGTTTTGGCCAAGCCAGCCAACCCGCGTTTTCGACGGGAGGTGCCCTGATCTGCATCCGTCAAGGCATCGACTGTCTGCGTGATTTCTTGTTGGACGAGTGCCCGCCCACCGTTGTCGGCGTAGCGTTCAAAGGCCATGAAACCCGCCACCAAAACAAGCAATCCGCCCAATCCTGCAATAGACAACGCTAATGCGCGCATGGAATATGCCTCCGTTCCCACTTTGACCTCAGAAACGAGATACAATTGTCGGTTGTACGACCGCATTTGGGCAAGATTGCGTTACTTGCTCTTGTTCAGCACCTCGCCTAGTACCTGCTCCAGGGGCGAACTTGGCTCCAGAAAGGTTTCGCGATGCGTGTCACGCGCTCAATCCAGGCCACACGTGAGGTCTTGGCCCACGCAAATGGTCCTAAGGCCCTTGTGCCAACCATGGGTTTTCTGCACGCGGGGCACATCGCTTTGGTCGAGGCCGCCAAGGAGCGCGCTGCGCATGTGTCGGCCACTATTTTTGTAAATCCCACGCAATTTGGCCAAGCTGCTGACCTCGACGCCTACCCACGCGATGAAATCCGCGATCTTCACATGTTGGAGAAAGCCGGCGTCGATTTGGTGTTTATCCCCGAAGTGGGCGAGATCTACCCAGAGGGTGACGAGACTATTGTCGAGACCACACAGATGGCCAACATGCTGCATGGCTTGGTGCGGCCCGGCCACTTTCGAGGTGTCACGACGGTCGTTTCGCGGCTCTTTAATATCTTCAGCCCAGACATTGCGCTGTTTGGCGAAAAGGATTTTCAGCAGCTCCAAGTCATCAAGCGGATGGTTCAAGATCTGCATTTTCCGCTTGAGATCATTGGCGTTCCGACTGTGCGCGAACCGGACGGTCTTGCGATGTCCTCGCGCAATGTGCGCCTGAGTGCAGAAGAGCGCAAAGCCGCATTATGTTTGTCGCAAGCCCTTGATGCAGCCGGCGAAGCGCAGTCCATTTCCGAGCTCGAGCAGATCATACGCGCCAAGATTGACGCCGAGCCGCGCGCGCATCTGCGCGGTCTCGACATTGTGGAGGCGTCTAGCCTCCAACAGCCCACCGGGCATCCATCCGAGCCAATTGCCGTTATGTTGTCAGTGGAGGTCGGCCCCGTTCTGTTGATAGATCAGCGCGTCTACCCGCCCCTGGGCAACGAGCGGATTTGATGAAAGGTTAACTCATGAGCAAGCAAACCCAATCGTTACGCCGCACGACGGTGCCTCAAATCGCGGCGCGCAAAGGCGGCGAGCCGATCGTCTCGCTCACATCCTATCACGCGCATACCGCTGCAATCGTCGACAAATATGCCGACTTCATTCTGGTCGGCGATAGCCTCGGCATGGTGATGCACGGCATGGAAACCACCGTTGGCGTGCCGCTTGATTTGATGATCATGCACGGCAAGGCCGTGGTCCGCGGGACCCAACAGGCGCTGATCGTCGTCGACATGCCCTTTGGCACCTACGAAGAAAGCCCCAACGTGGCGTTTCGAAATGCCGCCAAGATCATGAAGGAAACCGGCTGTGGGGCTGTGAAGCTTGAAGGTGGTGCCCGCATGGCCGAGACGATCACGTTTCTCACCGAGCGCGGCATTCCGGTTATGGCGCATATCGGCCTCACACCGCAGTCGAGCCATGTGATGGGCGGGTTCAAAACCCAAGGGCGCGATGAAGATAGCTGGGCCGCCCATGAAGCGGATGCAAAAGCCGTTGCGGAGGCTGGCGCGTTTGCCGTCGTGTTGGAGGGCATGGTCGAGCCGCTGGCCGCCAAGATCACCAAGCAAATTCAGATCCCCACCATCGGCATTGGAGCCTCTGCGGATTGCGACGGACAAATCCTTGTGCTCGAAGACATGCTTGGGCTAAACGCCTGGACCCCTAAATTTGTGAAGGTTTACGGCGATCTTGGTCCGCAGATTGAAGCTTCGGTGAAGGCCTATGCTGAAGAGGTACGAGACCGCAGCTTCCCAGGACCCGATCAAACGTATTGAACAGGCTTTGCAGGCGTGGATTAGGCGTCACGTCCCTATAGTCTCACGCGGATTTCAGGATAGGATTTATTGACTATGGTGCATTTCACGCTCCCAGAGGCCGCGCGCTTGGCGCTCGCAAGTTACAAACCAAACAGATTTCCCGATCTGAAGGCCCAAATTCTCACAAGCCTTAACGAAAAGCACGTTCAGGCTCATTATCTGGAAAATGATGTGCTTTTGGTCCCTGGAAGCAATTCGCTCTTTGACTATGTGCTCTACAATCTGCGCATCTTCCGCGTGGGCGGCACGCGCTACCGCGTGGTGGATTCAAATACCGAGCGTGATGATCGCACCAATATGCGTTGGCACCAGGGGTTTCTGGCGCATGCGCATGTCGTGATCAAATGGCTCGAAGACGATCCAAAGCTCAAAGGCAAAAAACCCAAATTTATCATTGGGCATTCACTAGGGGCGGCCAGTGCGCAGCTTTTGGCGATGGTTTATGATTGCCCAACAATTACCTTCGCGGCCCCGCGAACGCGTACAGATCCCCACACATCGTCGCGTGGAGACAAGTGCCTCAATATTCTGCGCTCAGATGATCCAGTTTGTAAGTTACCGAGCAGTTTTCACCACATCGGTCTAAACCATGAATTGCAGCCTGCTCCCAAAAAACTGGTGGGCCGCCATCATATGAGCAAATACATTTGGCTACTCGACAACCACAAACCCGGCCCAACACTGCCGCCTAGGTGGCCGCTTTGAACGACGCCAAAGTCGTTCCGAGCCACCAGCGACTGATTTTGATCCTTGCGCTGATGGGCGGGATCGGCCCCTTCGCAATAGACACCTATTTGCCCGCACTGCCGGGCATGACCCAAAGTCTTGGCGCCTCACCCGCAGCCCTTCAGATGACAATATCTGCCTATCTGCTGGCTGTCGCCTTCGCACCAATGATCACGGCCTCACTTTCTGATGCATACGGGAGAAAGCCCGTGTTGGTGGCGGCTTTAGGCTTATTTTGCATCACAAGCGTCGCCTGCGCCACTGCCCCCAATGCTGACACTTTAATTGCCTTGCGCGTTTTGCAAGCAGTGGGCGGTGGCACCATAATGACCGTTGGCCGCGCTATTCTGGCCGATCTTTTTCAAGGCGATGCATTGAGCCGGGCCATGTCGCAAATGCTCTTGGTGTTCAGCATAGCGCCCGTGGTGGCCCCTTTGGTGGGTGGGCTTTTGCTTGAAATGGGAAGCTGGCGTTATATTTTCGGTTTTCTCGCGATCCTCGGGGTCTTAGGGCTTGGGTTGCAAACTCAATTACCCGAAACCCTACCCCCTCCAATGCGCCGACGCGCTGACCTGGGCGGCATTGCGAAGCAGTATTGGGCTGTGATGTGCAACGCTGATGGACGGTACTATCTTGTCTATACGTTCCTCTCTGGCGTTTTCTTCTTTGCAATGCTCGCCAGCGCGCCGTTTCTCTTTGTTGAGACCTATGGATTTTCAGAGTTTGGCTTTGCCTGGGTTTTTGCTGCGATTTCAGCCGCAGCGCTCCCTGCCAACCTCTTTAACACAAGCTTTGTGATGCGGGTCGGCTATGACAAGATGCTTACCTGGTCCACGCTTTTGCTTTTGGGAACAGGCGTCGTTTTGATCCTTGCTTCAGCATTGAACCTTGGCGGGTGGATCGGGCTCTTTATCCCACTATTGTGCATTATGGCCGCGTTTCATCTGATGATCTCCAACACGGTTGCCGGCCTTATGGACGTGATTGGCCCGCATAAAGGCAGTGGAGCCGCAGTTATCGCGATGTTTCGGTTTTCGGGTGGGGCTGTTGGTGCCGCTCTCGTGGGTGCTTTTGGAAGCGTCAGCCAATTGGGATTTGCATTTTTGATAACGGCCACAGCACTGGCAATGCTTGCACTGATTTGGCGCCGCTCAACCTAAGATCTCAATTGAATGCGCCTTAAAGCATGGCTGGCACAACCAAATCAGGCGGGCGATGGCCATCGTGATAGGTTTTGATGTTGATCAGAACCTTTTCGCCCATCTCAATGCGTCCTTCTTCCGTGGCAGACCCCATATGCGGCAGCAAAACGACGTTAGAAAGCTCGCGCAAACGCGGGTTGATCTCAGCGCCGTGCTCAAAAACATCGAGGCCTGCACCCGCAATCTCGCCCGTTCTAAGCATGCGCGTGAGGGCATTCTCATCGATCACCTCTCCGCGCGACGTGTTCACAATGACCGCCGATGGCTTCATGAGTTTTAGCCTGCGCGCGTTCATCAGATGAAACGTTGAAGGTGTATGGGGGCAATTGATGGACAAGATATCCATCCGGCTCACCATCTGATCGAGGCTTTCCCAATAGGTGGCTTCCAGCTCGGTCTCAATCTCTGGGCGCAACCGTTTTCGATTGTGATAGTGGATTTGCATGCCAAAGGCCTTGGCGCGCCGCGCCACCGCTTGCCCAATCCGGCCCATACCCAAAATCCCAAGCCTGCGCCCGCCCACGCGTCCGCCCAGCAGCGCGGTAGGGCTCCATCCTGTCCAGGAGCCTTTTTGCATCATCACGAGGCCTTCGGGGATGCGCCGTGTGACGCTCAGAATAAGCGCCATGGTCATATCGGCAGTATCTTCGGTTACAACACCAGGCGTGTTCGACACCAAAATCCCGCGCTGCCGCGCACTTTGGACATCAATATTGTCGACGCCAGCCCCATAGTTCGCAATCAATTTGAGCCGCTCGCCAGCTTGCCCAAGCATGCCTGCATCGATTGTGTCGGTGACCGTAGGCACAAGCACATCTGCCGTTTTCATCACTTCGATGAGCTGGTTCTTTGACATCGGGCCGTCTTCTTGGCGCAGCTGCACGTCAAAAAGCTCAGACATGCGCGTTTCGACCACTTCGGGCAACCGTCGCGTCACAACAACACTCAAGCGGGGATTGGGCATATCAACGCTGGCTCCTCTATCTTTCGGGCATTGGTTTTGGCAGGTTGCCGATAAAGCGCGCGGGGCACAAGCACTCGCAGCGCAGAGCACCCAGAAAAGAGGTGCAGGGCAAAAACTGGCCAGGGGTGCACCCCTAGTGCGGTCAGGATCGAGGGTTATATGACGCGGGCGCTAATCTCTGCTGTTCTTATTTTTTGGAGCACCATGTCCAGTGCGGATATTGGCCCCGAAACGGGTCTGCCGATGCCGCGCTATGTGTCGATGAAAGTGAGCGAGGGAAACGTGCGGCGCGGGCCCTCACGCGCGCATCGGATCGATTGGGTGTTTGTGCGGCGCGGCATGCCGCTCCGCGTCACCGCAGAATACGGCCACTGGCGCCGGGTCGAAGATCGCGATGGCATGGGCGGTTGGGTCCACTACTCCCTGATTTCCGGCACGCGAACGGTGATTGTGGAGCAAGACATGCTGGCGCTTCACAGTCAGCCACATACTGAAGCCACCGTGAAAGCTCACCTTGAATTGGGTGTGATCGCGCGCGTCAGCGACTGCGCGGACAACTGGTGCAAGGTGTCCACAGGCGGCTATCGCGGATGGGTCCCGCGCGATGCGCTCTGGGGTGTGTCTGAGTAGGTTATCAGGGCGGCCTAGGCCGCCTTGTTCAATCCACGCCCTTTTAACAAAGCTTCTACGCCCGGCAAGCGCCCACGGAACGAGGTATAGAGCTCTGCTGGGTCTATAGAGCCACCTTTAGACAATATGAACTCCTCAAGTTTTTGAGCTGTTCCGGCATCAAAAGCACTCCCCGCTTCTTCAAAGGCCGCAAAAGCGTCCGCGTCCATCACCTCAGACCACATGTAGCTATAGTAGCTTGCAGCATAGTATCCGCCCGAGAACACATGAGCGAAGTGCGGCGTGGCGTGGCGCATACTGATGGCCCTTGGCATGCCAATTTTGTCGAGCACAGATTTCTGAAAGGCCATAGGATCACTTGGAGCTTCGCCGCGGTGCATCTCCAGATCCACCAGGGCCGAGGCCACATATTCGACGGTTTGAAACCCGATATCGAATGTGTTTGCGCCGATAAGGCGCTGCAAAAGATCCTGAGGGATTGGCTCCCCGGTCTCCGCATGCACCGCATAGCGCGACAAAACCTCTGGCACATCCAACCAATGCTCATAGAGCTGGCTTGGCAGTTCGACAAAATCTCGCGGAACGGAGGTGCCTGAGATGGAGCTGTAAGTCACATCCGAGAGCATTTGGTGCAATGCATGGCCAAACTCATGAAAGAGAGTGCGCGCATCATCATACGAGAGAAGCTCAGGTTTCCCCTTCGGCGGTTTGGCAAAATTACACACGTTCATCACGATGGGACGTTCGTCATCGAGATGGTTTTGGGACCGCATGGCTGAGCACCATGCGCCAGAGCGTTTGCCGCCACGTGCAAAGTAGTCCCCGATGAAAACCGCGATGTGCTGGCCGTCGCGGCTCACTTGCCAAGCGCGACAATCCGCGTGGTAGAGGTCCAGTTTAAGAGGCTCAAACGCCAACCCAAAAAGCCGCGTTGCGCAGTCAAACGCGGCCTCGATCATTTGATCGAGCTGGAAATAGGGTTTGAGCTCCTCTTCATCGAGATCATGCTCAGCCTTGCGCCGTTTTTGCGCGTAGTGGTGCCAATCCCAGGGAGCCAGCGTGTCGTTGATGCCATCGGCTTGCAGCATGGCTTCTAGCACATCTGCATCCGCATCTGCGGCCGCCTTCGCGGGTTGCCAGACAGCGTGCAAAAGTTCTTCGACGCGCTCTGGCGTTTTAGCCATTTCCATCTCAAGCTTAAAGTCGGCAAAGCTCTTGTAGCCGAGAAGCCCCGCCATTTCAGCGCGCAGTTCGAGCATTTCTTTTGCAAGCGCGACGTTGTTGGTCTCTCCTCCGCTCGCGCCGCGAGCCGTCCAAGCTTTATAGGCAATTTCGCGCAAATCACGCCGCGTGCTGAATTGCAAAAACGGCACCACCAAGGAGCGCGAGAGTGTTAAAACGGGCCCAGCGGCGTTGCGTTCTGTGCCAGCCGCGCGCGCAGCATCAATGACAAACTCCGGCAAGCCAGCGAGATCCCCTTCGGCAAGATCTAGCGACCAGTCCCGCTCGTCAGCCAAAAGGTTTTGACCAAAAGCCGTGCCAATTATTGAAAGCCGCTCTTTAATCTCAGCGTAACGCGCGCGATCTTGGCCTTCTAAAGCAGCTCCTGCACGTTTGAAATTGTCGTAAGTAAGCGTCAAAACCCGCAGTTGCTCGTTCGTGAGGTCAAGCGTTTCGCGGGTTTTCCAAAGGGTGTTCACGCGTGCAAAAAGCGCTGGGTTGAGAGTGATCTCGCTCGAGAGTTTGGCAAGCTCTGGGGAGAACTTCCGGCTCAATTCTTCGCGAAGATCTGTACTGTCGGTGCCGGCCAAAGTGTAAAAAACCGAAAGCAGCTTGCCCAAGTCGTTTCCCTCACGCTCCAGGGCCACGATTGTGTTTTCAAACGACGGCGCGCTTGGATCCTGAGCGATCGCATCGATTTCGGCGCGAGATTTTGCCAGGCTTTCCGCAAAAAGCTGCTCAAACTCTGTGTCGTCAATTTTGGAAAACTCAGGTGTCTCAAACGCCCCTGTCCATGTGATCGCTGCAATATTTCCCATTCATCGCGCTCCTTAAGAGTGTGTTGCGCCTCATCTTAGCCTGCGCTCGCCCAGGCGACTAAACCTTACAAACCTTGCAATCGGCACGCCGCGCAAAGGTGATTTTGCGTGTGTCTGCATAAAGTCCATCGTAGATAAGCATTGACCCGCTCAAAGTGGAGCCTGTGCCCACCAAAAGCTTAATCGCTTCAACGGCCATCATTGACCCAATGACACCCGGCAGTGGACCCGCAACACCTGCTTCCACACAGGTGTTGGAGAGGCCATCAGCCGGTGGCTCGGGATACACGCAGGCATAACACGGGCCTTCAACGCTTGGATCATAGACGCCGATCTGTCCGTCCCATTGGCTAATTGCGGCCCAAACCAAAGGTGTGCCCGTTGCGACGGCGGCACGATTGCTTAGAGCCCGCGTGTCAAATCCGTCCGTCCCATCCAAGACAAGATCATATTCCGCAAAGAGCGTTTCTGCGATATCGACGTCTAGCTTTCGATTGTAGGTTTTCACGCTCAGGAAGGGGTTTTGCGCTTTAAGAGCAAGCTCAGCTGAGAAGACTTTCGGCATACCAATGCGATCATCTGTATGAATGATTTGACGCTGCAAATTGGTGTTTTCGACCAAGTCGTCGTCGATGATGCCCAGCGTTCCGATGCCAGCAGCCCCGAGATACATCAAAGCAGGCGAGCCCAGGCCTCCGGCGCCAATAACCAGAACCTTAGATTCCTTCAGACGCCTTTGACCCGCACCTCCGATTTCGCGCAACACAATATGCCGCGCGGCACGTTCGAGCTCCACGTCTGCAAAGGTTTCCTTTCGCGCAGGCGGATCAAAGGCCACCGGATTGCTGCGCGCCCGGATCCACATAAGACCTTGCCGATACACCAAGACTAAGACGGCCAGAGCGCCGATCAAAAGCCATAAGGCGGGAGAACTGCCTAAACCTTCGCGCAGAGGATGGCCTTGCGGCAAGATTACGTGGATCGCCAGCACGCCAATGTAGAGCAAGCCGATCATGATCAAGCGCGCCTGTTTCGGCGTGCCCATCGCGGCACCGGTTCCCCACAAGACGGCTGCCATCACAAAAACAACAATCATTGCATCACCGGAGTCATTGCGTCACTGACCTGTCGAGCCAAAACCACCCGCCCCGCGTGTGGTCTCGTTTAAAGCCTCATGCACTTCGAACTTAGCTTGCACGACAGGTGCAAGCACCATCTGCGCAATCCGCATGCCATGGGTCACCACAAACGGCTCTTGGCTTAAATTCATCACGAGGACCCCCACCTCGCCGCGGTAGTCTGCGTCGATCGTGCCAGGAGAATTAGGTAGGGTAATACCGTTTTTCAGAGCCAAGCCCGAGCGTGGACGTATCTGAACTTCAAAGCCGTGGGGGATCTCAAACCGCAAGCCCGTGGGTACAAGAGCGCGAGCGCCAGGGGCGAGGGTCACACCACTTTCTCGTTCGGCTTGCTGGAAATTTGCTTTCAAATCGGCACCAGCGGCTTGCTCTGTTTCATAATGCGGCAGACCAAGCGTTTGGTCTGCACTTTCTACCCATTGTACCTTCAGCGATGTCACGCTCATTGCCCCAAAGCCTTTGCAACGCGATCTGCCAGACGCTTTGCAACGGCTGTCTTATCCATGCGCGGCCACGCTTCTGCACCTGCCTCCGAGATGAGCGTCACCGCATTCTCAGACCCACCCATTATGCCTGTTTCGGGCGACACATCATTGGCCACAATCCAATCGCAGCCCTTTCGGGTGCGCTTTTGCGTTGCGTATTCGACGACATTTTGGGTTTCAGCGGCAAAACCAATCACAAGCTCT
Source organism: Pseudomonadota bacterium (assembly GCA_039182515.1). GTDB lineage: Bacteria > Pseudomonadota > Alphaproteobacteria > Rhodobacterales > Rhodobacteraceae > JBCDCE01. The sequence goes on from JBCDCE010000012.1 coordinate 55,098, forward strand.
GGCCGCGCTTCGCCTGCACTGGCGATTGCGGCCAAGATGTCGGGGTTTTCTTTGAAATCGAGCTCTGGCAAGCCGTCTTTTGTCTTTTTGATCTTCTCATCAGAGGCGCTCGCAATATGCCAATCTGCAACGGCGGCTGCGCAAACAGCTACTCTGGCAGGCAGGGCCGCTTGAGTGGCATTGAGCATTTCGCGCGCCGTCTCAACGCGGATTACATTCACACCATCAGGTGGCGGCACAGAAGCGGGCCCGGTCACAAAGCTCACCTCCGCGCCGAGGTCTCGCAGAGCTGCTGCAATCGCCGTGCCCTGCGCTCCAGAAGATCTGTTGGCGATATAGCGCACCGGATCAATCGGTTCGTGCGTGGGCCCAGACGTCACGACGACATGGTGACCCAACAAGGGCCCTGTCGGCGCTTTGCCAAAATGGGCCTCGAGAGCTGCCAAAATGTCTGGCGTATCGCTCATGCGGCCTGGGCCATATTCGCCGCAGGCCATTGGCCCTTCCACAGGGCCGATAACCGTAACGCCGTCCCTTTCCAACTGAGCCAAATTGCGCTGAGTGGCCGGATGTTCCCACATGCGCACGTTCATAGCTGGCGAAATTAAAACAGGCTTGTCGGTGGCCATCAGCACGGTTGATGCCAGATCATTGGCCAGGCCATTGGCCATCTTCGCCATCAGGTCGGCTGTGGCCGGCACCACCAAAACAACGTCGGCGTCCCGGCTCAGTTCGATATGACCCATCTCAGCTTCGTCGTTGAGATCAAACAGATCGGTGTAAACCTTTTCAGCCGCTAGAGCTGACACACTTAAGGGCGTCAAAAACTCCGCAGCGGCAGTCGTCATCACAGGCACGACGCTTGCACTACGCTCACGGATGCGACGCATGAGGTCAAGCGCCTTGAAAGCCGCAATACCCCCACCGATGATTAATAAAATGCGCTTCCCGCTGAGCATTCACCTACCCCTCGTCATTCGTACAAGGAGTAGGTCTGCGAAAGCCAATCCGCAAGTCTTCGTCAGAGCTCACGCAAAGAATTCAAAGACTTCGGAGGATTGTGTTTCCAAAGATTTGCGCATTTTTCCGAAGGCCGCTGCCTCGAGCTGGCGCACCCTCTCTTTAGACAAGCCAAGTTCATTGCCAAGGCTTTCGAGCGTACGGGGCTCCTCGCGCAATTTTCGTTCGCGCACAATGAACTGTTCGCGCTCGTTAAGCGCCGACAGCGCTGTTACAAGCCATCCCCGCAGAGTTTCCGTGTCGTGGCTATGCTCGACTTGATGCTCAGCTTGTTCACTGTCGTCCTCAAGCGCTTCGATCCACTCACGACCTTCGTCGTCCGTCGACTGCGTAGCATTGAGCGAGTAGTCAGAACCCGCCAAACGGCCTTCCATCATCTCGACGTCTGCCAATGGCACGCCCACTTCGGTTGCAATCATCTGGCGCATTTGATGCTTATCGAGTGCTTCGCCACCCGCAGCCGCTTCGCGTTCCAACCGCGCTTGAACGCGGCGCATGTTGAAAAAGAGCGACTTTTGCGACGACGTGGAGCCTGTGCGCACCATCGACCAGTTGCGCATCACATAGTCTTGGATCGACGCCTTGATCCACCAAACCGCATAGGTCGAAAAGCGCACGCCGCGATCTGGATCGAACTTGTCGGCAGCCTTCATCAAGCCAAGACCCGCCTCTTGAATGAGGTCATTCATCGGCGCACCGTAGCGCTTAAATTTCGACGCCATCGAAATCGCCAAGCGCATGTAGGCGGTGATCAAGCGATGAAGGGCAGCTTCATCGCGCTCATCGCGCCACGCGTAAGCGAGTTTCAGTTCTGTTTCGGCGTCGAGCAATTCCGCTTTCATCGCGCGGCGTGAAAGGGATTGATCTACGTAACCATCCAATGCCATGTCTTACCCCCGGTCGTGGTTTTCGAGTATGGCCCCAGCTTGTCGGGGTGGTTTCATGGAGAGTTACGGGCCAGGCAGAGAAACGGATCAAAAGTTATGCAAAAAAACTTGCCTCCCCTCACTCTCGTTTTAGGTGGCGCGGCCAGCGGTAAGTCCAAATTTGCAGAAGATCTCTGCGATGTTCCAGGCAAATCAAAGATTTATATCGCGACCAGCCAAGCCTTTGACGCCGAGATGCAGACCAAGATCGAAGCGCACAAAAAACAACGGGGACGTGGCTGGCAAACTTTTGAAGCGCCGTGCTATGTGGCGTCCGTGCTCGCAAACCGAAGTGAAAACGAAGTGGTGCTTTTGGATTGCCTGACCTTTTGGCTCACCAATCACTTGCTGGCGGACCCAACACCTCCTGAGGATCTCCAAACGGTTTTAAGCGGCCTATCGAACTGCGCAGCGCCAGTGGTTGTCGTTAGCAATGAGCTTGGCCAAGGCATCGTACCCGAAAATGCACTGGCGCGCCGCTTTCGCAATGAACATGGGAAGATGAACCAAGCCGTGGCAGCGCAGGCCAATTTGGTCGTGCAGGTGATCGCTGGATTGCCGATGGTTCTTAAAGGTCAGCTGCCGGGTGGTATCCAATGAGCAAGCTCTGGCTGGTGCGGCATGGTCCCACGCATGCAAAGTCTATGATCGGCTGGACTGACCTTCCAGCTGATTTGTCAGACACTGCGCAAATAGACCGGCTGAAAAGCTATCTTCCCGATGCTCCCGTTATCTCATCAGATTTGACCCGCGCTGTAACCACGGCAGACGCGCTTCAAGGCACTCGTATCCGCCTGCCCCATAATGCGCGGTTGCGAGAAATCCACTTTGGCGCTTGGGAAGGCCTTACTTTTAAGGAAGCCAATGATCGCGACCCCGAAGCGCTCTCCGATTTTTGGGAGCGCCCAGGCCCAAGCAGGGCCCCGGGGGGAGAAAGTTGGAACGCCTTGCAAAGCCGCGTGGATGCTGCTGTGACCGAGTTGATCGCAGAGCATTCCGAGCTGATCATCGTGGCCCATTTCGGCGCGATCCTTACTCAGATTCAGCGGGCAGTTGGCCTTAGCCCAGAAGCTGTTTTCGCCCACAAGATCGACAATTTTTCAGTCACGCACGTGGATCTTGATGCGGGCAGGGCTTTGGCCATCAATCACCTCCCGTGATTCTTGCCAGCACAAATCGCAATTTTTCCTGGTTCAAATACTCAGCTAGGGTCCTCATATGACCTATGATCTTTTTATCGGCGACCGGAGTTTCTCAAGCTGGTCCATGCGTGGTTGGTTGATGCTCAAAGCGTTCGATCTGCCGCATAAATCGCATCTTGTTGGCCTTTACGGTGGCACGATGGCGCAAGACTTAGAACCGCTTGCTCCCGCGCGCCTCGTGCCAGTTTTGCGCACCCCGGAAGGCCATGTTCTGCAAGACACACTCGCAATGGGCGAAACCCTCGCCGAGCGACACCCAGAGGCCGGTCTTTGGCCAAAAGGTCCCGCGCAGCGTGCCAAAGCACGTTGGCTTGTTGCCGAGATGCACTCTGGGTTTGGAGCCCTGAGGGACGCTTGTCCAATGAACCTGCGTACAAGCTGGCAAGGTTTTGAGGTTGCTCCAGACGTGCGCGCAGACCTGGAGCGCATTGAAGCGCTTTGGGACTATGCGTTTGAAGACCGCCGAGATGGCTGGCTCTTTGGGGATTATTCTTTGGCCGATGTGTTTTACGCCCCAATTGCTGCGCGCATAGCGGGGTATGGCCTTCCAGTTGGGCTACGTGCCCAAGCCTATGTGGATCGGCATTTGGCCAATCCGCTCTTTCGTCAATGGCGCGCCATGGGGGAAACCGTTAACTACGACTTTGAGCACTATGCGCAAGCGGTCCCCAAATCGCCTTGGCCCGGACCAGCGATTCTCGAAGCAGAGGCCTCCGAAGGTCCAAGCGTAAAAAGCACGTGCCCCTATTCAGGCGACCCCGTGACGCATTACTTGCGCATCGGCGAGCACGCCTTTGGGTTTTGCAACGCCTTTTGCCGCGACAAAACCCTCCATGATCCGTTGGCCTGGCCTGCATTCGCAAAGATTTACGAAGAAGTAACCCAGGCCCCCTAACGCTGGTCTCTGTTAACCATAATTGGGGAGTAGAGACGCACCATGGGCGCTCAAGCCTACACTGTTGCTTTTGAGGGCGTTGACGCGCGCTTGGTGGAGGTACAATGCGCGGTTAGCCCGGGCCTACCCGTTTTCTCCATTGTTGGTCTGCCAGACAAAGCCGTGACGGAGGCCAAGGAGCGCGTGCGCGCAGCTCTTTCAGCTCTCGCAATTGCCCTGCCGTCAAAGCGCATCACGGTCAATTTATCGCCCGCCGACATGCCAAAAGAGGGCTCGCATTTCGATCTGCCGATAGCGCTTGCGCTTTTGGCAGCCATTGACGTGCTGCCCCGAGATGCAATCGAAGAGACGGTGTCTTTGGGCGAGCTTTCTTTGGACGGAAGCTTGGTCAGCGTACTTGGGGCTCTGCCAGCAGCGCTCAGAGCGGCTGAGGAAAACCGGATCCTTGTTTGCCCAGAGCGTTGCGGACCGGAGGCTGCGTGGGTCGATGGCACCAAGGTGATCGCACCCGTTTCTTTGCACGCCGCGCTCCAGCACTTCACGGGCCAACGGGTGCTGAATGCGCAAGTCCCAGGCGAAGTGCGCGGCCAGGACCCTTTGAAAAACATGGCAGACATAAAGGGCCAGGAACGCGCCAAGCGCGCTATTGAAATCGCAGCCGCCGGACGCCACCACACACTTTTGATCGGCCCGCCAGGATGCGGGAAATCCATGCTGGCCAGCCGTTTGCCTTCGCTTTTGCCGGATCTGAGCCCGCTAGAGGCTTTGGAAACCTCGATGATCCATTCGCTTGCCGGGCTGATGAAAGAAGGTGGCATTTCCCGCACAAGGCCCTTTCGCGATCCGCACCAAACCGCCTCAATGGCCGCCATCGTAGGTGGAGGGCGCGGCGCAAAACCGGGTGAGATCAGCCTGGCGCACAATGGCGTGTTGTTTCTGGATGAACTTCCCGAATACGCGCGCCCTGTGTTGGAGACCCTGCGCCAACCCATTGAGACCGGCGAAGTTGTCATCGCGCGCGCAAACGCTCATGTGCGCTATCCGTGCAAGTTCATGCTCGTTGCGGCCGCCAATCCTTGCAAATGTGGCTATATGACGGACCCAGCTCAGGCCTGTGGGCGCGCACCACTTTGTGGGTCAGACTATTTAGGCAAGATCTCAGGTCCCCTACTCGATCGCATCGATCTGCGCATTGAAATTCCACCGGTGAGCTATCAAGCCTTGGACACACCTGGCGAGGGAGAGCGAAGCGAACCGATTGCAGCACGGGTGCGCGCGGCCCGCGAGATCCAAGAGGCCCGTTTTGCGGATCACCCAAACGCGCGGCTCAATGCGGACGCAGACGGCGCGCTTCTCACAGAGATCGCGGAGCCGGACGCCCCCGGCAAAGCGCTCCTTTCGCAAGTCGCGGAAAAGATAGGACTAAGTGCGCGCGGGTATCACCGGTTGATGCGCGTTGCGCGCACAGTTGCAGATCTTGAAGGCTCAACGGCCGTGCACCGCCGCCATATTGCCGAAGCGGTGAGTTACCGGCTGATTGGCCAGCCAATTTAGGAGAGTTTATTCTCAATGGCCTCCCAAATGAGCCCCGCGCCATTGGTGCCGTCAAAGCGCTCGAGCTCTTGCAGACCGGTTGGCGATGTGACGTTGATCTCCGTGAGATAGTCGCCAATCACATCGATCCCCACGAAGATCTGACCATGATCACGCAAGGTTGGGCCAATCGCGGCACAGATCTCTTCTTCGCGCGGGGTCAACTTGGAAGGCTCTGGTTTTCCACCAACATGCATGTTTGAGCGAGTCTCGCCTTCGGCAGGGACGCGATTGATGGCCCCAATGGGCGCACCGTCCACCAAAATGATGCGTTTGTCCCCTTTGGAGACGTCTGGTAAAAATTCCTGTGCAATCAGCGGCTCGCGGTTAATGCCCGTGAACAGCTCATGCAGCGAGGCGAGATTCCGGTCTTCGGCACCCAGTTTGAAAACACCTGCCCCCCCATTACCGTAGAGCGGCTTCAAGATCATGTCGCCATGCGCGTCTTTGAAGGTCTTAAGGTCATTTAAGTCACGGGCAATAGTTGTGGCTGGAATGAGATCCGGGAACCGCAAAACAAGCAGTTTTTCGGGGAAATTTCTAACCCAAAACGGATCGTTCACCACCAGAGCTTGGCCTTTGAGCAGATCGAGCAAATGGGTCGACGTGATGTAGCCCATGTCAAATGGTGGGTCCTGGCGCAGCCAAACAACATCAAAGGACCCAAGGTCCACAGCTTCTTCAGGCCCGAGCGTGACGTGATCGCCCTCAACCCGCTGAAGCGTCATCTTTTGACCGCGCGCCATCACGCGACCCGATTGAAAACTCAATGTGTTCGGGTGGTAGTAAAACAGGCTATGGCCGCGCGCTTGCGCTTCTTCGGCCAAGCGAAAGCTGCTGTCAGCATTGATATCGACTTGATCGATCGGATCCATTTGAAACGCGACTTTAAGCGCGGAAGAGGCCATGAGTTCTGTCTTTCAATTCGTGCATTTCTCAAGACATGGCCCAGCGCCTGGCTGGTTACAATGGGCAGCAGTGTTCTTTCGGCCTCAATACCAAGCAAAGGCGTTTTCGTGGATGCGCAAAGCGCCCGTTGCATCCACCAGCGCCGCATCGAACCTTAGATCGCAAAGCGGATCAGACGTAGCTTCAGCCATGTATTCCTGTGCAGCTGTCATGATGCGCTTGATTTGGGCTTGGCTGAGAGCCGCGGACGCGCGTTCATGGCTTTTGCTTTTCTTGACCTCGACAAACACTACGCCCGGCGCATGGCGAAAAATGAGATCAATCTCGCCTGACTTTCCGCGCCAACGCTGGGCTTCCAGCTGATAGCCTTGGCTGAGATAAGCGCGCACCACACAGTCTTCGGCGCTGATACCTGCAAAGTAGTTGCATCTCGCAGCCGGATTAGGCTGTTTTTCACGTAGATTATTCGGAGTTTTCATCCGCATTTGATTTACCGCTCAACTCCAGCGCCCGCTGATAAACTTGCTTTTTGGGCACGCCATGAGTTGAGCTGATCAGAGCTACCAAATCCCTAACGCTCATTTCAGGCAGCGCTTTTTTGATCTCTGCGTCCAGCAAGTCCTGCGAGAGCTCCTTGTCGCCAGCCTTTTCGATGACAATGACGAGCTCACCTTTGAGCGTTCGATCATCAAGCGTCGCGCTCAACTCTTTTAGAGAGCCGCGCAAAACTTCTTCAAACTTCTTAGTGAGTTCGCGGCAAATCGCGGCCCTGCGCTCCAAGCCAAAAACAACGCTCGCGTCACGTAAAAACGCCTTCACGCGTTTTGGACTTTCAAACAGCACAATCGTGGAGCCCGCTTTGTCGAGCTCTTCAAAAAAGCTCATCCGCGCTGATTTGGCGTTTGGCGCAAAGCCTGCAAATAAAAACCGATCTGTGGGCAGTCCTGCAATGCTGAGTGCTGCCAAGGGCGCAGAGGCACCTGGTACAGCCCAGACGCTCAGCTCTTCTTCGATTGCGCCCGTCATCAAGCCGTAGCCTGGATCCGCCACCAAAGGTGTGCCCGCATCAGAGGCATAGGCCACGGATTGGCCGTCTTTCATGGCCGCGATGAGGCCCGGGCGCGCGCGGGGGCCATTGTGATCGTGATAAGAGATGAGCTTTCTTGTGCCTATTGCAATCCCGTGGATCTCCATGAGACGGCGCGTGTTGCGGGTATCTTCCGCGGCAATAACATCCGCGCTCGCCAAGACATCAAGCGCGCGCAGAGTGATGTCGCGGGCATTTCCAATGGGAGTCGCCACAAAGTAGAGCCCAGCGGAAAGCTTCGCGTTTCGGGTGGGTACGGAATGATTCAAGCCTGGACCCTCCCAGGGTGCTCAAGATATACGCGCAAATACGCCACGGCGCGCAACCCAGTGCAAGCGCCTTTGTGGGAATGGCTAAGTTTGGGAGGAAAACCAATGGTCCTAGGAACGGCAGCCCGCGTTTTACGCAGAATTAAACCGCTCGTCTTTGCGCTCAGTGCCCTAGGCCTAGCAGCCTGTGACGAGATCCCAAATACCAACTTGGGCAATTTGAACTTCGGCGGGCGCACCGTTGATATCGCTCTTTTGGTGCCCTTTGGCTCTGAACAAGCGGGTGATGAAACCATTGCGCGCGATCTTGAGAATGCTGCGCGTTTGGCAATGGCAGATCAGCCTGATGCCAAGCTCAACATCACCGTCTATCCAACGGCAGGTTCGGCCTCGCAAGCCGCGGTCGCTGCGCAAAAAGCTGTTGCAGAGGGCAATGACGTCATCATTGGCCCGCTCTATGCAGAAGCCGCGAATGCAGCAGCTGTGGCAGCCGCAAGCAAAAATGTGAACGTCCTGGCGTTTTCCAACAACGCCACCATTGCTGGCGGCAACTTGTTTATTTTGGGATCGACTTTCGACAACACGGCCGAGCGGCTATTGAACTATGCGCAGCGCACTGGCCAAGGCTCAACACTTGTTGTTCACGGCGAAAACCTTGCAGGGGAAGTAGGTCGCGACGCCATTTTGCAGGCTGCTGGGCGCACAGGCGTGCGCGTGGCGGGTGTTGAGAGCTACAGCTTTTCCGAAGAGGGCATTCGCGGAGCCGCGGGGCGCATTTCTTCAAGTTTGGGACAAACGGGTGCTGCCTCTATCTTTTTAACAGCAGGCCCCGATGCGGATCTTCCTTTCTTAGCGGACCGTTTACCAGCGGTCGGTATCAGCTCTGCCACGACCCAACTCATAGGGCTCACGCGCTGGGATTCTGCACCTCAGCTTTTGTCTTTCCCAGGGCTTGACGGAGGCATATTCGCCCGCCCTGATCCGCGTCTCGTCGGGGCGTTTAGAAACCGGTACCAGGGCGCCTATGGGGCCAGCCCACATCCACTAGCGGGCCTCGCGTATGATGCTGTTGCAGCCATCGGGGCAATGTCGCAGGAAGGCGGGCGCGACGCTTTGGGTGTTGGGGCTTTAACGCGCCCCAACGGTTTTGTCGGAACGTCCGGGATTTTCCGGCTCTTGCCAAGCGGCACCAACCAACGCGGGCTCGCAGTGGCTCAAGTACAAAACGGACAGGTTGTTACTCTTGAACAAGCACCCTCAACCTTCGCCGCCGCTGGCTTCTAAAGCAGCGTCTGAAAACGACGCCGAAAGCGCGCCGCTTCAGACCGCTGGCAATGCAGGCGCTCTTGCCGTCTTTGATCCAGCTTCAACCCGCGCAGCGATCACTGCGCGGTTTCGCAAAGAGGATGGCGCGGTACAGCAGCGCGCTATGATCGTTGAGGTTCTGGGTAAGGCACTTGAAAAAGGCCGGGCCGCGCTTGCAGAAAGTCTGAGCGAAGCGCCTGTTGTATCGCGGCCAATTACGCGTGGTTATGCGGCCCTACATGACGGAATAGTCGACACAGTCTATTGGGCCGCGACAACGCTCTTTCATCCCAACTCCGTCCATACCCAAGGCGAACGACTGGCCGTACTGGCGGTGGGCGGATACGGGCGTTTTGAGATGGCGCCGCATTCCGACATAGATCTGCTGTTTTTGACTCCGCACAAGATCACGCCCTGGGTGGAGAGCATTGTCGAAACTATGCTCTATGTTTTGTGGGATCTTAAGCTAAAGGTCGGACAAGCCAGCCGTACCTTGCGGGATTGTATACGGCTTGCGCGTGAAGACTTCACGATCCGCACCTCGATGGTCGAACAGCGGGTCATCTGCGGTGACAGCGCTCTTGCCCAAGAGCTCAAAGAAAAGCTCTGGTCCGAACTTTTCAAAAACACGGCACCTGAGTTTATCGAAGCTAAATTGAACGAACGCGCTCAGCGCCATCGCAAGCAAGGAGGTCAGCGTTACGTGGTTGAGCCGAATGTTAAGGAAGGCAAAGGCGGGCTGCGCGATCTGCAATCGCTGTTTTGGATCGCGAAATATATGCATGGTGTGAACGATGCCAAAGAACTCGTGGCCCTTGGAATGTTTTCTGAAGACGAGTTTGAAACCTTCGTAACGGCCGAGGACTTTTTGTGGGCTGTGCGCTGCCACCTACATCTCATCGCGGATCGTGCTGTGGACCAATTGAGCTTTGATATGCAGGTTGCTGTTGCAGAGCGCATGGGCTACGCCGATGGCAAGGGGCGCCGGGCCGTTGAGCATTTCATGCAAGACTATTTCTTGCAAGCGACGCGCGTGGGCGAACTGACCCGGATCTTTTTGACGGGTCTGGAAGAGACCCACGTGAAATCCGAGCCCGTTTTGCAACGGTTTTTCAAGCGTCAGCCAAAGGTTCGAGCGCCGTTTGCAATACTCCAAAACCGCATCACAGTGCAAAGTGAAGACGCGTTCTTAGACGATAAGCTCAACATCCTGCGCCTTTTTGAGGAAGCGCTGCGCACCGGATCGCTTATCCACCCAGACGCCATGCGGATTGTCTCTGCCAATTTACATCTGATTGATGACGATATGCGCGAGCGCAAAGAGGCGGTGCGGATTTTCCACGATCTTCTCCTTAAACATGGCAACCCCGAACGCTCCTTGCGCCGCATGAACGAACTCGGGGTCTTGGCGGCCTTTTTGCCCGAATTTGAGCCGATCGTAGCGATGATGCAGTTCAACATGTACCATCACTACACGGT
>JBCDCE010000013.1:0-64261 GCA_039182515.1 Pseudomonadota bacterium
GTTTGAGGATTTTCAAGGGATTGACGCCACAAGCAAAAGCGGTTCTGGCGCGCCGGTTACCACCGATACAGCCTGGACCTCACCCTCCTCAAGCCGCTCATAAAAATGATAGACCTGCAGGTAATAAAGCCCCACACCGGCTATGAACGCTGACAAAAGCACAGCCACAATCGCGATCCGCCCGGCCGTCACGCCGCGAACCCGCCCGCACGGGTTTGCACAAAGGCATCCGCACACATTTTAGCCAGTGCACGCACGCGGCCAATGTAGGCTTGCCGTTCGGTCACAGAGATCACACCGCGCGCATCGAGCAGGTTAAAGACATGGCTCGCCTTGATGCATTGATCGTATGCGGGATGCGCCATGATGATGCGCTTGCCGGTTTTGGGATCGTCATGCGCCTCACCCAGGATGCGCGCGCATTCGGCCTCGGCCTCCTCGAAGTGGCGCAAGAGCACCTCAGTGTCCGCCACATCAAAATTCCAGCGCGCGTATTCTTCTTCGGTTTGCTTGAAGATGTCGCCGTAACTCAGCGCAATCGGGGTCTGCGGATCGTTAAACGGCATGTCCATTACGTGATCCACGCCCAGCACATACATCGCCAGGCGCTCAAGCCCGTAGGTCAGCTCGCCCGAGACCGGCTTGCAGTCATGCCCGCCCACCTGTTGGAAATAGGTGAACTGGCTCACTTCCATGCCGTCGCACCACACTTCCCAGCCTAGGCCCCAAGCGCCCAGCGTTGGGCTCTCCCAATCGTCTTCCACAAAGCGGATGTCGTGCAGGGCCATGTCGATCCCGATGGCTTCGAGCGAGCCAAGGTAGAGCTCTTGAAGATCAGGCGGCGAAGGTTTGATCAGCACTTGGTATTGATAATAATGCTGCAAGCGATTGGGGTTCTCGCCATAGCGCCCATCCGTTGGGCGGCGCGACGGCTGCACATAAGCCGCAGCCCAAGGCGTGCTGCCCAGCGAGCGCAGGGTTGTGGCCGGATGGAACGTGCCCGCACCCACTTCCATGTCGTAAGGCTGAAGGATCGCGCAGCCCTTCTCCGCCCAGTAGGTCTGAAGGCGCAAAATGACCTCTTGGAAGCTTTTTGGTGTTTCGACGCGGCTCATGTGAGCTCTCCTGCCAATCAAATGCGCTCGTGCTCTACCTGGGGTGTGGCCCAGGGTCAATCAGCGTCAATCATGGTAAATCGGACTCAATCGGGGTCAATTCAAACCGCTTTGCGAACGTGGATTGCTTGCCCGTTTGCCCTCACCTGTGCAAGGTGCGACCAGGGATGTGACGGGACACGGGGAACACCAATGAGCAGAGTCAAAGCAGCAAGCCGAACCGCTTGGTTGTGCGCCCTTGCGATCGGGCTGATGGGGATTTGCCTTTCCCTCCCTGCCCGAGCCCAATCACAGGCGCAAGAGGTTTGGATCCAAGTGGAGGCGCGCTCTTCCCAAAGTGCCGCTGAAGCGCGCCTTGCAGACTACCGGCAAACCTTTGCGCGTGCTGCAGGCTACCGGCTGCGCACGGGCTGGTATGCCATCTTGCTCGGGCCCTTTGATGAAGCCGAAGCGCGCTTTGAACTAAACCTTCTGAAAGACACAGGCCAAATTCCAGCTGACAGCTATCTCCAATTCACCTCGCGCTTAAGTGCTGCTTTCGATGCGCCCGCTGGCAGCTTTGAAGGCCACGGAGCATCCCCCACTGCGCCACTGCGCGTGACAGCCCTGCCTCAAGACGGCGCAATTGATCTCGAGACGCCCCAAGACGCCCGCCGCTCCGAGGCGCGCCTCCCGCTTGCCACGCTCCTTGAGCTCCAGCGTGCTTTAAAGTGGGCGGGCACCTACCGGGGCAAAATCGACGGGCGTTTTGGCCGAGGCACCCGCGCCTCCATGTCTGCCTGGCAGAGCCAAAACGGCTTTGAGCCCACGGGCATTCTCACCACCGCTCAGCGGACAGCGCTTTTTGCCGCCTATAATGCCGTGTTTGACGGCTTGGGTTTTGCGGAATTCTCAGATCCCACTTTGGGCATTGAAGCCGAATTACCACTCTCAGCTTTCACCTTTGAGCGCTATGAGGCCCCCATGGCGCATTTCACCGGCACCGGGTTGATCGAGGGGGCCGCCTTGGCGCTCATCTCACAATCCGGCACGCGCGAAAGCTTGCAAGCGCTTTATGATGTCTTGGAAACGCTTGAAGTGATGCCCGAGGGCGGCCCGCGCCGGATCGGGCGCGACGGCTTTGTGATGCAAGGGCTCTCAAGCCGCCGCCAAAGCTATGCAAGCCTGCGCTATGAGGCCGGAGAAATCAAAGGGTTCCTCTTGCAATGGCCCGCAGGCGATACCGCCCGCCAAGCCCGTGTTGCGGAGCGCATTGACAAAGGCCTGCGCCTCACGCGCGGCGTGGTGATGCCCAGCGCATTGGGGCGGGATGAAACCACCTCACAAAGCCTGCTTGTGGGCTATGCGCCGCGCACGGCTTTGGCCGCAGGCTCGGGCGTGTTTATCTCCAGCAAAGGCCATGTCTTGACCCATCAAGACACCGTGGCTGCCTGTGGCCGCATCGAGATCAACGACGAGTTTGCCTATTCTGTGCAGGCCACAGATCCTGCCTCGGGCATCGCTCTGCTGAGCGCTGACACGGAGCTCGCGCCACAAATACACGGCGCTTTCTCCGCACAGCGCCCCACGCTTGACGCGCAAGTGGTGCTCGGCGGCTATTCATATGGCGGTGCCCTGGGCGGGCCCTCTGCCACCTTTGGGACCTTGCAAGCCGCTGAAGACCTGCGCGGCAATTTTGAGAACGATCGACTGTCGATGCCCGCCCTGCCGGGCGACATTGGTGGGCCTGTGGTTGATGACGCGGGCAATCTGACAGGCCTCTTGCTGCCACGCCCTGAAAGCCAGCGCCAATTGCCCAGCGATGTGGCCTTTGCCCGCGATGCCGACACCCTCCTGCCCTTCTTGACGCAAGCCGGCGTGCAAGCCACCCTCTCGGATCCCGACCAACTCGCCTTGCCGCCGGAATATGTGGCGCAACGCGCGCGCGATATCACCGTCTTGGTGAAATGTTGGGAATGAACCCAAGCCGCGTTAGGCGCGCCAGAAGGTTGAGGTAAACAGCACAAACACCGCCATCAACTCGAGCCGCCCGATAAGCATGGCGACGATCAGGATCCATTTTGCAGCGTCGGGCAAAGTGGCATAGTTGCCCGTGGGCCCAATCACGTCGCCCAAGCCAGGGCCAATATTGGCCAAAGCGGCGGAGGCCCCTGAGACGGACGTGATGAAATCGAGCCCTGTGAGATTGAGCAAAATCGACACGACTCCGAGCGTGAGGATGAAGAGCATGAAAAACGAGATCACCGAATTGACCACGTCTTCGCTTACCCGCCGCCCTTCATAGCGCGGGGTGAACACACCATGCGGGGATTGGATCCGGTTCACCTCTGAGGCCACTGCTGTGAAGAGCAACTGATAGCGAAACACTTTGATCGAGCAGCTCGTGGATCCCGCGCAGCCCCCGATGAGGCCCACAAAGAAAAACAGCATCACCGCGAAAGTGCCCCAGGCCATGTAGTTGTCGCTCGCGTAGCCTGTGCCAGTGAGAATCGAGGTCACATTGAACAAAGACTTGCGCAAAGCTTCTTCGCTCAAACCCGCATGCACCGCGCGCGCGATGACCATCAAGATCACTACAGCTGCCAAAACATAAACGAAGCTTCTGATTTGGCTGTCTTTCCACAAGGGGGCACTGTCGCCCGCCAAAAGCTGCACATAGCGCACGAAGGGTAGGGCCGCCGCGATCATAAAGACAACAGCCACATATTCCGCAGGCGCAGGCAAGGCGCTGAACGAGGCATCATGGTTGGAAAAGCCCCCCGTCGAGACGGTCGTGAGCGCATGCATCACCGCATCAAAGGGGCTCACATCCACGGCCAAATAGGCCAAAATCGCCGCACAAGTGATCACTAGATAAATGACCGACACCTGCTGCGCGATTTCTGTGGCTCGCGGCAGGATCTTTCCCATGGTATCAAAGCCTTCGCTGCGGAAGATCTGCATCCCTCCAACACGCAATTCCGGCAAAAATACCATGGCCACAACAATGATCCCAATGCCGCCGAGCCATTGCAGGATGCCGCGCCACAGGTTGAGGCCGAGCGGCAAGTCATCGAGATCCGAAAAGACCGTGGCGCCTGTTGTTGTGAGCCCCGACATCGCCTCAAAATACGCATCCACAAAACGCGCTTCCGTGGCTCCGATGACGAAGGGAAAGGCGCCAAAGAGCGGCAAGGCAATCCACACGCTGGTTGTGAGAATGAAGGTCTGTTGAACCGAGAGGCCGGATCCAACAGCATTGCGGCACGACAAGGCCACGAAGACACCGATCAATGTGGTGAGCAAACCCGCTTCGAGAAAGATTGCCCAATGCAACGATCCCGCGGCATAGTCCAGCGCTGCTGGAAAGAGCATCGTCATGCCCAGCGCGGCCACCATAAGGCCAATGACATATGCGACAGGGCGTAGGTCCAACATGGGCCAAGGCCTGTCATGGGCCAGGAGGCGCTGTCAAGCGCCCCCGTTACCGCAACCGGCTCAAATGGCCCTGTGGACCTGCTAGACTTAGCCTACGTGGAAGAGTGTCGAAAAGAGCCTCGGATCAAGGCTTTCGCTGGCAAAAGTTTCACCTTCTGTGAGCACGCTCACCGCATCATGGCTGTGCAGACTTTCTTGGTGGCTCGCCACAACCCGAAAATCTCCGATCCGTGGATCCTTCAAAAGCTGCTCACAAAATGAGCGCGCAGCATCTTCGACAAAGATCGGATTGGCTGCGTTCAGCTCTGCGAAGGCTTGCTCATCCTCGCGCTTCACCATCACTTGGGTCTCAGTGGGCACAGCAGCCCGCGCGAGCTCGATCAGATCTTCGAACCACATCACACCGGCCGTGCGGTCTAAGGCCACCGAAATGCGCGCCACTGAGCGCTGCGAATGCGGGGTGGCCAGTTGCCCGCGGAACTGGCGGGCATGCTCGGACAGCTCCAGCGAGCATGGGCATGTGGAGGAATAGACATAATCAAGGTGCATGATTTTCTTGCGCACCCCGTTTTGCTCCACGAGCTCGAGCGCGATGTCGTAATATTGATAGCCTTCGAGGCCAGACCGCAGACTTTCCACCTTCAAAGGATAGGAAAACCGCATCTGGATGCGCGCATCAAAGCTCTCGAGATCTTCTTTATAGGCATCCAAAGCGCGCTCGATCACTTCAAAGCTGAAGGTCTCATCCGCGTGCTTGTAGAAAGTGCGCATAATGCGCGACATATTAATGCCCTTCTTTTCCGCCTCCAGGCTCACCGTGCCTGTAACGGAGGTTTCCAGAGCCAATTTACCACCGTCGCGCGACAAAAATTGAATGGGCAGGCGGAAATTGGAGATCCCAACGTGCTGAATTTGTTGTTTGGCCCCGCGAATAAGGCTGGACGGCCCGTTTTGCAGATCAGGCATAGAGGCCTTGTAGGTGGCGTCCACCTCGAAGTCCTCAGGGTAGGCGCGCGCCAAGGCGGGGTAATTGGCCACCTCTTGGCCCGGGATCAACCGCGAGACCAATGGATCCAGGTCAGCGACCTCCACATCGCTCACAGACCCGGCCCAACGCCGCAACAGCGTAAGCGCGGCTTCAGCCTCTTTGCGAGACGGATCTCTCTTCATATCGAGCGAGTGTATGTTCATGGAGCGTTCTCCCAACTGCGTCCAAACATACATAGGCCTGGACAGATCCGCTTTCCAATAAAACTGTGCCTTTTTTGCTTAGAATTACGATTGACAGCCCGTTTGGCTCTCTGCCAACGCGCGTTCAAGATCGCGCAGCAAATCCTCTGGATCCTCAAGCCCAACGCTCAAACGCACAAGGCCCGGCGCAATCCCAAGAGCCTCTTTCTGGTCGTCGGACAAACGCTGATGCGTGGTGGTTGCGGGATGCGTGGCAATCGATTTTGCATCCCCTAAGTTATTGGAAATAATAACGATTTCCAATTTGTTAAGAAATCGAAAGGCCGCCTCTTTGCCGCCCTCAATTTCGAGCGCCAGCATCGTGCCGCCAGCTTCCATCTGCGTCTTGACAAGCGCGTGTTGTGGATGGGACGACAACCCAGGGTAGCGCACGTGACGCACGGCAGGATTTTTTTCCAGCGAATTTGCTAAAAATTCTGCGCTTTGCGCTTGAGCGCGCACGCGCAGGTCCATCGTCTCTAAACCCTTCAGCATCATCCAGGCCGTAAAGGGCGACATCGCCCCGCCCGTATGCTTCATGTAAGGCTCAACCGTTTTGCGAATAAAGTCCCGAGTGCCTAAGATTATGCCGCCTAGAGCCCGCCCTTGGCCGTCGATATGTTTGGTGGCCGAGTACACAACGACATCCGCACCAAGATCCACCGCCTTACTGAACACCGGCGTGGCAAAGACATTATCGACCACCACAAGAGCCCCCACACCATGGGCAAGGTCCGCGACGGCGCGCAGATCGATCACCTCCAGC
Organism: Pseudomonadota bacterium; assembly: GCA_039182515.1. Taxonomy (GTDB): domain Bacteria; phylum Pseudomonadota; class Alphaproteobacteria; order Rhodobacterales; family Rhodobacteraceae; genus JBCDCE01. Next base: position 6,529 of record JBCDCE010000013.1, read on the forward strand.
GTGGGATTGGAGATCGTTTCAAGAAAGACGGCCGCCGTGTTTGGGCGCAACGCGGCCTCCCAAGCGCCAAGATCAGTGCCGTCCACAAAGGTGACCTCAACGCCATAGCGCGTGAGCACCTCTTCCAGAACATAGAGACATGATCCAAAAAGCGCGCGAGCCGAGACAACATGGTCTCCTGCTTTGAGCATTGAGGTCAGCGCGCCGGATACCGCTGCCATGCCAGAGGCTGTGGCAAAGCCGTCTTCTGTGCCTTCCAGGGCCGCAAGGCGCTCCTCGAACATGCGCACGGTTGGGTTGCCGTATCGCGCATAGATGAACTCATCATCCGCTGATTTGATAAAACGCGCTTCAGCGGCCTCAGCGCTTTCATAAACAAAGCCTTGCGTGAGAAAGATCGCCTCGCTCACTTCACCATACTGGCTGCGCCGAACACCTTCATGCACAGCTTTCGTCCGCTTAGACCAATCGCCCATTGCCATATCCTCTCTTGCGCGCCCCTCGCTTGGGGAACAGCGCATAAAAAAAGCCTCACCGGGTCAGGGCGAGGCAACGCGGATTGCAGGGCCTTTCCCCTCTTTAGCGGAATATTTTTCGTGGCCCGCAAGCCGGATACAAATCGCCACGTTTGAGATAAATATCGCCGCAGCGCAGCAGCGTCAACGGGCCAAGTTTCAGGTTCGAAACTTAAGGCCTTGCCCTCAGGGCTTTTTGCGGCACCTTAAGATCAGACAAGACAAAGGATCCCCTTATGAGCGCCGCGATTGATCTTTACTTTTGGCCCACGCCCAATGGATGGAAAATCTCCATCGCTTTGGAAGAGATGGGCTTGGACTATGAAACACATCTGATCAACATCGGTGCGGGCGATCAGTTTAAGCCTGAGTTTTTGAAGATCGCCCCGAACAATCGGATGCCTGCGATTGTGGATCCGGATGGCCCCGGAGGCGAGCCAGTCTCTATTTTCGAGTCGGGAGCGATCTTGCAGTATCTTGCGCGCAAAACAGGCCAGTTTGGCGGCTCGACGGAGCGTGAGAGGATCGCTGTTGAAGAATGGCTAATGTGGCAGATGGGCGGCGTTGGCCCGATGGCTGGCCAAGCGCATCACTTTCTCAAATATGCCCCTGCGATGGATCCGCCCAATGACCTTCCCTATGCCAAAGATCGCTACAGGGCTGAAACGGGCCGGCTTTATGGGGTTTTGGACCGCAAGCTGGCCCAGACGGAATTTGTGGCGGGAGATTTCTTTTCGATTGCGGATATGGCCATTTGGCCTTGGGCGTCGCTTTGGGAAGGCCAACAGCAATCTTTGGACGACAAGCCCCATATGAAAAGGTGGCTGGAAACCTGTGCTGCGCGCCCCGGAGTAAGCGCTGGGAGGGCGCTTCATGCGGATCTGAGATCTAATCTGCAAAGTGATAAAAAAGCTCAAGAGCTGTTGTTTAAGAGGAAAAGCTAGATCGCCATCTCGAAAACCTGAATCGCCTTGCTCAGCAACCGTTTCCAGGAGGCGAAGCCGACCAGCACCCTATCTGCATCCTGGCCGCCCTTTATGGTGGGGGCTTTCAGCCCGACGCCCGCGGTCGGGTTCTGGTCTTAGGATCTGGAGAATACGGTGCTGAGTAAAGGACTGTGCTCTTGGGCTTAATTTTTGGTTAATGGGTGTTTGAAGCATCCCTCTCCCTACCGCCCTTTATGGTGGGGGGATTCGGATAACAGGCTATGAAGGCGCTTCGGAAAAATGCGTAAAAGTTGAGTTACCCCAGCGCACGCTCAGAGTGCGCGCCACGTGTTTGAAGTGCATCGATGTGCGCTCTAGAGACTATGCGCGACCCATACCAACAAAGCTCCGCTCAAAGCCACAGCAACGCCCATCAAGCGCAAAGTTTCAGGCGGAACCGTTTTCAGCATTTCCAAGAGCTCTTCAACAAGATGAGGGGCCAGTGCATAGACCAGCCCCTCAACAAACAATACCAGGCCAATGGCCAGAAGGATCGTACCGATCATTCCGCGCCGGGTTGGTCAGTTTTCAAGTAGTCAAAAAACTCGCTGTCTGGAGACAGAATAAGTGTCGAGTTGCTGCCTTGCAGCGCCCGCTCATAGGCGGTCAGTGAGCGATAGAACTCGAAGAACTCCGCATCCGCACCAAAGGCTTCCGCAAAGATTGCATTGCGGCGCGCATCTGCTTCACCGCGTGCGATCTCTGATTGCCGATTGGCATCCGACACAAGCTCCACAACTGTCCGGTCGGCCTGGGCCCGAACCCGCTGGGCGGCCTCGTTACCACGCGCGATCTCGTCGGCAGCTTCACGTTCCCGCTCAGCACGCATCCGATTGAAGGTCGCTTCAAGGTTGGCCGTTGGCAGGTCGGTGCGCTTTAGACGCACGTCGATCACTTCAAGGCCCAGCGCAAGCGCTTCTTGGATGGCCCCGTTCCTGATCTGTAGCATCAAAGCAGCCCGATCCGTGGAGAGGATGTCATTGGAAGAAACACCACCCAGCACGGCCCGCAACTCATCGCGCAGGATCCCGTCGAGACGGCGCGCCGCCTCGCCTTCGCCGCCCACACCAACAGCTTGGCGGAAGCGCTCTACATCGGCGATCCTGTAGCGCGCGAAGGCGTCTACAACCAAGCGGCGATCATCCAGAGGTGTCACCTCCAAAGGCTGAACGTCCCGACTCAAGATCCGGTCGTCATAGCGCACAACCTCTTGAATAAGCGGGATTTTAAACGCCAGACCCGGATCTTCTTTGACGCTCACAACGCGGCCAAACTGAAGCACAAGGGCTTTCTGACGTTCGTCGACAATGAAGACCGCTGAGAGAACAGCCGCGATGGCCAGAACCAATATGGGCAGCAGATATGCAGTACGGCTCATCAGTTCGATCCTCCAGATTTACGCAATTCATTGAGCGGAAGATAAGGCACGACGCCCTGACCACCGCCAGAGCTTTCATCGAGAATGATCTTATCGACCCGCCCCAGAACGCTCTCCATGGTTTCGAGATAGAGACGTTTGCGTGTGACTTCCGGTGCTTTGGCGTATTCTTCCAAAACAGCCGAGAAGCGGCTGGCTTCACCTTCAGCCTCGTTCACAACGCGGCTGCGGTAAGCTTCAGCTTGCTCGAGCACCTGGGCCGCTTCACCACGCGCTTCCGCGAGCACGCGGTTGGCGTAAGCATCGGCCACGTTTTGCAAACGGTCCCGCTCTTGTTCAGCATCTTGTACTGCACGGAACGCGTCGATCACAGGCTGAGGCGGATCCGCTTTGTCGAAGTTCACACGAATGACGTTTACGCCACTGTCGTAGCTGTCGAGCGTGGATTGAATGAGGTCTTGTAACTGCTCAGAGATGATGCCGCGATCCCGGTTGAGGATCGGCGCCAGCTCAGATTGCGCGATAATCTCACGCATCGCAGATTCCGCCACAGCCGCAATGGTTTCAGGCGGGCTTGCGAGGTTGAAGAGGTATTTCGCGGGATCAGAGATGTTCCAAACAACCTGGAAATCGATGTCGACGATGTTCTCGTCGCCCGTGAGCATCAGGCCCGCATCGCCACCGCGCACGCCCTGCCCGATCTCGATGTTTTGCTCTCGCGTGACCGGAATCACTTCGCGGGTGACCAAAGGCCAAGGCGCAAAGTTCAGACCCGGATTTCCGATGGAGGAGAACTCACCCAAGAACAGTTCAACAGACTGCTCTTCCGGCCGCACCGTATAGAACGAGGCCATAAGCCAAGCCACAACCGCCAAAATGCCGCCAAAGATGAAGGTGGTGCGGTTCAGCGCAGGGCCCGAAGGCCCACCCGAGCCACCTGAGCCATTGGTGCCATTGCCACCGCGACCGCCCATCAGCACGCGCAGTTGCTCTTGGCCTTTTTTCATCAGCTCATCGATCTCAGGGATCTGCGGGCCGTCGGGCCCTTGGCCTGGGCGGCGTCCGCCTTGCCCGCGATTACCTTGTCCGCGATCGTCAGATCCGCGGCCATCATCACCGCGATTTCCGCCGCCGCCGCCCCAAGGGCCACCGTTATTTCCTGCCATAAAGTCAGCTCTCTTTCTGCAAAAGGCTTTTGATCTACCCGTTACTTGCGCGCTGGGTCTCAAAATTCAAGCGCATGCGGCGGATTAGCCGCTGCGGATCGGTGTTTTCATGGTCACAAGCTCTTCAGAAACGGTGGGATGCACTGCCACCGTCTGATCAAACTGCGCTTTGGTTGCCCCCATCTTCACGGCAATGCCCGCAAGTTGGATCATTTCGCCCGCGTGCGGAGACACGATATGGCAGCCCAGCACCTTATCCGTGGCCTGGCTCACAACCAATTTCATCAACACGCGATCCGGCCGGTCGATGAAGGCGCTCTGCATGGGCCGGAATGAGGTGCAATACACGTCAATCGGCTCCAGGTCCCGCGCGTCTTCTTCGGAAAGCCCAACGGTGCCCATTTCAGGCTGCGTGAAGATGGCCGTTGGAATAAGCTCGTGATCCACGGGCGTCGGATTGCCGTTAAAGACCGTTTCCACAAAAGCCATGCCTTCGCGGATCGCAACGGGCGTAAGCTGCACACGGTTGGTCACATCACCAATCGCATAAACAGAAGGCACAGAGGTTTGCGAATAGGCATCGACCTCGATCTCACCGTGGCGGCCTAAGCGCACGCCCATGTCTTCAAGCCCCATATCGCCCGTATTGGGCGCCCGTCCCGTGGCAAAGAGCACTTGATCATAAACACCCTCAAGGCCGGTGGTGGATTTCACATAAATCTCGCCTTGCGCGCCCGGCGCGTGGCCTCCAGCTTCTGGCATCAGGCTTTCTGCCCCCCCCGTGGCATCGCTCGCGGAAAGGCTGGGCCCAGGATCAGGCTGATCTTTGGCAAGCCCCATCTCCAGGATGTTGCAGCCGGTGTGCAGATCAATCCCGCGCTCTTTCATGCTTTCCGCGACCAGGCCACGGGCTTCATCATCAAACCCGCGCAGCACCTGAGCACCACGGTAGTATTGCGTAACCTCACAGCCCAAGCCGTTGAGAATGCCCGCAAATTCGCAGGCGATATAGCCGCCCCCCACGATCAAAATGCGCTTAGGCAATTCGGCAAGGTCGAAAATATCATTGCTGGTGATGCCAAGATGATCGTTTTTGATCCCCGGCATCACAGGCCAGCCGCCCGTGGCCACAAGGATATGTTTGGCCGTAAAGCGCTCGCCGGTGGAGAGCACCACCGTGTGCGCATCTTGCAGGCGACCGCGCGCATCATAGGCCTCAACACCGGAGTTTTTCAGCAAATTGCGATAGATCGCTTCCAAACGGTCGAGCTCGCCATGAAGCCGCTTGCGAAAGATCGGCCAATCAAAAGTGCCTGGCGTCAGGTTCCAGCCATAGTTTTGCGCGTCTTCCATCATCTCGGAATATTCCGAGGCAAAGACCATCAGCTTTTTGGGAACACAGCCGCGGATCACGCAAGTCCCGCCCATGCGGCTTTCCTCAGCAAGACCCACTTTTGCGCCGCCGCTGGCCGCCACGCGGGCCGCCCGCACGCCACCCGAGCCTCCACCGATCACAAACAGATCATAATCAAAGCTCATAGCGCAGTCCTTTCTCATCAATCAGCCCGTACCTAAACGTCAAACCCCCGCGCCACCAGGGGCAAAGACTTCACAAATGCAAAAGCCTCCCGGGGGAGGACCGGGAGGCTTGAATTTCCTATGAAACGGGCGTGGTTTGGGAGAAAACGCGTTATGCAGCCAACACGCGGCGGCGCCCCATTGCGCAGAGGCCCAGCAAGCTCAGACCCAAAAGCGGCAAGGCTGCGGGCAGTGGTACAGCCGCCAATTCGGCAGAGAAGGAATAAGTGCGCACTTGGTTATTGCGCCCGTTTGGCGTGGCCAAAAGCGTCCCAGCGGTGGGTTGACCAGCGTTGTTGGGCGTAAAGCGAATGTTTGTCGGCCCCCGTGAGTAGCGGAAATCCACACGACCGGCACCTTGGTACAAGCCCAAGAGCCATCCGTCTTCCACATCAAAGTTGATCGCTGTGGTTGTCACCTGACCAGCTGTGAGCGTCATGTCGAACACGCCTTCCACATTATAGCCAGTGCCGGGCGTGCCCGCATTCTCGGAGACAACAAGCAAAGAGGCCAGACCACTGCGCGCGCCATAGGCAGACCATGAGGTCAATGTGCCTTCTGAGAGCGTCAGATCGGTGTAGATCATGCTGAAGTTGCCCCAGCCATCCGCAGAGGGGCGGTTGATGAGATCATTGCCAACGGTCACGGCTTGAGCCGCGACGCCGGTTATTGAGAGAAGCGCTGCAAGCATGAGCGTTTTCATTTTTATCACCTATTACCGTCAAACTTTTGTTGACCAGATAGGTGACGCTCAATTGCAGAAAATGCGCGGCTCATTCGTGTCAAAACTGGGGCGAATGCTCTAAAACGCCTTGTTTCTAAGGGGGAAACGCAACGTCATCTTCCCCCTTAAGGCGGATTTGAACCCGTTAACCTTGATCGAGATCGGCAAAAAGGTTGTCGGGCTCAACAAACTCAAGCACGCCTTCATCGCTGATCCCTTCGGCGAAATCGCGCCGTTCAATGCGTCCGTCTCCATAGCCCACGATCACTTGATCGCAGATGTCGACAAAGAGCCCGTTTTCCACGACCCCTGGCACTTGGTTCAGCACAAGCGCCAATTTGCGCACGTCGCCAATGCGCTTGAGATGCAAGTCTAGGATGAAATTGCCTTCATCCGTCACAAAAGGCGCCTCGCCGTTCATCCGCTGCGAAACGCTGCGCCCTAAAACGTCCAAGCCAATAAGCGTTTCTTCGATGAGCGCCTGCGAGGTTTGCCAGCCAAAAGGGATCACTTCTACAGGCAGCGGAAAAGCACCCAGCGTATCCACAGCCTTGGCCGCATCCGCGATCACCACCACTTGGTCCGAGGCTGTCGCCACGATCTTTTCTTGCAGCAAAGCGCCACCGCCGCCTTTGATGAGGTTGAGGTCCCCGTCAAATTCATCCGCACCATCGATGGTCAGATCGAGCCATTTGGCCTCATCGAGTGACACCACATCAATCCCCACCGCCCGCGCAAGCTCCGCGGTGCGCGTAGACGTTGGAACGCCTTGGATCTTCAGCCCCTCACTCGCCACCCGGCTGCCCAGGACCTTCACGAGCCAAGCAGCCGTGGAGCCTGTGCCAAGACCCACACGCATGCCTGTCTCCACCATGCCCGCGGCATGTTTGGCCGCCACGAACTTCGCTTTCTCAATTGGGGATAGATCTGCGCTCATCAGGGGCCTCTCCAGCTGGTATTTGCCCCTCTATATGTCAGCCTTTAGCGCGTTGCGAGAGTTCAAACACCATATCTGGCCTCCAATTAACTAGATTTGCAGAATTTCGCGCGCTATTATGGCCCACAAGACGCCCTAAAAAACGTCACTCTTGAAGGCAGCTCGATGAAACGCACCCCCGATCCCGGCTTTCCGCTGGCCGATGGCCAACATTACCTCGATGTTTTTGCCCATCTCCATGAGGTGATGAACCCCAAATGGTACCTGGAAGTCGGCACCCAAACTGGCGCCAGCCTAAAGCTCGCCAAAGCCCGCTCGATCTCGGTGGATCCCGTCTATCACCTGCGCGAAGAGGTGATGGGCACAAAGCCTGAGCTCGCGATGATCCAAGACACGTCGGATGCGTTTTTTGACAGCGGCTATCTCAAAGCGCGCAAGATCAAAGTGGATCTCGCGTTTTTGGACGGCATGCATCTCTTTGAGTATCTGCTGCGCGATTTCATCCACACCGAAGGGCATATGGCCAAAGGCGGCACGATCGTCCTGCACGATTGCCTGCCCTGGACCGCCAATATGACCACCCGCAATCGCGGCGATTGTAAAACCAACGCCTGGACGGGGGATGTGTGGAAACTCGTGCCCGTTTTGCAAAAATATCGCCCTGATCTGGAGATCGAAATCCTAGACGCCGCCCCCACAGGGCTTGTGCTCGTTTCCAATCTCGACGCCAAAAACAAAAAGCTCTTGGACAATTACCGCAGCATTCTCGAAGAGTTCCAAGAGCTCCGTATGGAAGACTACGGGCCTGACCGCTATTTCCGCGAGATCAAAATCACGGCTGTCGCCCAATCAAAATGGATGGCCGCAAACGCCGCCCAACTGAAAAGCGGCTGGCAAGACAATCCCCATATCTCGATCAAAGTCGCCGCGCCCACGGCGGATGTGATGCCAGAATGGGGCGACTATCATTTCGCTCGCAGCCTCGCCAATGCCCTGGGTCGTTTGGGCCACGCCGCGAGCATCCATGCGCAAGACACCTGGTACGACGATCAAACATCCGGTGGCATAGACCTCGTGATCCGAGGCAAGTCCAATTTCCGGCGCCAAGCGGGCCGAACCTGCCTCTATTGGTCGATCTCCAAAGGGCTGCGCCCGATTAATTTGCAAGCCGCAGACCATGTCTTTGTGGCCTCTGCCCCCTTGCTACAAAGCCTTCAAGCGGAGCATGGGGAAGAGGGCTTTTCGCTCCTGCCCCAGGCGTTCGACGCTGATGTTATGCACCCGCGCAAAACAACCCGCGGCGAAGGACTGGTCTTTGTGGGCCGCAACCGCAAAGGCTTTGAGCGCGACAGCGTCCGCTATGCTGCCCAAAGCGGCAAAGCTTTCACCCTGCATGGGCCAGGCTGGGGCGGATCAGACTGGTCGGAGTTTCACCGCGCGGAATACATCCCCAATGGCGAGCTCACGCAAACCTATGGCGAGGCGGATATCGTATTGAACGATCATACGCCTGTTATGAAAGAGAGCGGCTTTTTGTCGAACCGGATCTTTGACATTCTGGCTTCAGGGGCTGTGCCCATCACCGACGACGTCGGCTGGTTGCCAGAGGACATCGCGCCTTTCGTTTATCTCTTTCATGATGAAGCGAGCTTCACCGACTGCTTGGCCCGCGCCGAAACCGAGACCGAACGCCAACGCAAAAAACGCCTCACACTCGCACGCGAAATGCGCATGACCCACAGCTTTGACGCCCGCGCCAAAACGATCCTCGCCAAGCTCGCTGAACTGCAGCCCGAGGAGCGGGTTGCCGCGGAATAAGAAGGCGATGCCAGCTGCGGAACAACTCAAACTTGTGAAGCGCACACATGCATACGGGATGCATATGCAAAACATACACGATGTGCAGAGGTGTTTTAGGGCTTTAAAGCGTTTCTGTTTTAACCTGAAAGATCGGGTGGCGCGACTGTTCCGAGAATGCGAAGCATGGCAGGGTATGCGTGCCTCAAATTCAAACAGAAACGCGATAGAGCGAGCTGTCTCGTCGGCATAGGAAGCGTAAATGCCGTTCCTTGGCCTAGGCATTCGGGCCAGAGCGCCTAAATTCCCTGCAAGATCTTAAGACCCCCGCAAGAGTTTGGCGCATGTTCCTGTCCGTATTCGAAATGTTCAAAGTAGGGATCGGCCCATCGTCGTCCCATACGATGGGACCGATGGTTGCTGCTGGACTGTTCCTCGAACGCCTCCGCCAAGCGCCCTTTCGGGTATACGGGGTGCAAGCGTCCCTTCACGGGTCCCTGGCCTTCACGGGTGTTGGCCATGCCTCTGACCGCGCCGTTCATTTGGGACTCGCAGGCTTTTTGCCCGAAAGCTTTGACGCCGCAAAAGCCAAGGACGAGCTCGAACGCATGACGGCTGAAAAGACCGTTTGCCCGGACGGTTTGGAGCCTTTGAGCTATGATCCAAGCAAAGATCTGGCCTTTGATTATGGGCCCGCCCTGCCCGGACATGCCAATGGTCTCAAGCTCCATGCCCTTGATGCGCAGGGCGATGTGATCCTCTCGGAAACCTATTATTCCGTGGGCGGTGGCTTTGTGATGACAGCTGATGAGCTGGCCTCGGGCAAAAACACTGACGAAGGCGCGCCCGTGCCCTACCCGTTCAAATCTGCGGCTGAAATGCTGGAGATGGCAAAGGCCTCCGGCAAAAGCATTGCTGAGATGAAAGAGGCCAATGAGATCTCACGTCGCCCCAAGGCCGATCTTGATGCAGGGCTCTCGCAAATTTGGCAGGTCATGGAACGCTGTATTGAGCGTGGGTTAACAGAAGACGGGATATTGCCAGGCGGGCTCAATGTGAAACGTCGGGCCAAAGGCATTTATGAGAAGCTGCAAGCCGAACGCGGGCTCAATCTCACGGCGCCTCATACGATCAACGACTACATGAGCACCTATGCCATGGCCGTGAACGAAGAAAACGCCGCTGGCAACCAAGTGGTCACCGCCCCCACAAATGGGGCCGCAGGCGTTGTGCCCGCCACGATCAAATACTGGCTGGCGCATGTGCCCGGTGCCAGCCCCGCGCGCATCGGTGAGTTTTTGTTAACCGCTTCGGCGATTGGCGGGCTTGTGAAGCACAACGCCTCGATCTCTGGGGCGGAATGCGGCTGTCAGGCAGAGGTCGGCTCTGCAGCGGCCATGGCCGCCTCTGGGCTCACAGCCGTGATGGGCGGCACCCCGGAACAGATTGAAAACGCAGCTGAAATTGCCCTTGAGCATCATCTTGGTATGACCTGTGATCCGGTGAAGGGGCTTGTGCAGGTGCCTTGTATCGAGCGCAACGGTCTGGGCTGCATCAAAGCTGTGTCTGCCGCATCGCTCGCGCTGCGCGGCGACGGGACACATTTGGTGCCCTTAGATGCCTGCATTGAAACCATGCGCCAAACAGGCCAAGACATGAGCGAGAAGTATAAAGAAACCTCGCTTGGCGGCCTCGCCGTCAATGTGCCCAACTGCTAGGGTAAACCCGCTTTGAAACCTGCCGGTGACAACATTGCCCTGGCAATTTTGCTGACCCTCACCTTTTGCCTTTTGGCCCCCACCGCAGATGCGATGGCCAAACACTTAGGCGCGGTGATGTCGGTCTTTGCGCTCGTGTTCATCCGGTTTGTCGCCCAAGCCGCAATCCTATGGCCTTTGGCGAAGGCATTGGGCGAGCCTGTTCACGTGCCGCGAGATCTGCGCGCGTTGGTCTGGGCGCGGGTGATTTTGCACATCGCGGGGATCGCTTTGATGTTCACAGCGCTGCAATTTCTGCCCCTCGCGGATGCTTTGGCCATTGCCTACGTCATGCCTTTTATCGCCATGGCGCTGGGTGCGCTCTTTTTGGGTGAACAGGTTGGGCCCATTCGCATCTTGATTGCGGGCTTTGGTTTTCTCGGCACGCTTTTGGTCATTCAGCCCAACTTTGCCCAAACCGGCGCAATGGCGCTTCTGCCGCTTGGTGTCGCTGTGGTGTTTGCGGGCTTTTTCATTGTCACGCGTAAGATTGCCGCAGAAATTGCGCCCATCGCGCTGCAAGCCCTCAACGGGGCCATGGGCGTATTGCTTTTGCTGCCAGCGCTTGGGCTAGGCCTTTTGCTGGACTGGCCTGCGTTACAGATCCATTGGAGCGCAGATGTAAGCTGGAGCTTTGTAGCACTCTTTGCCATCACAGGTACCTTCGCCCATCTCGCCATGTCCTGGTCTTTGCGCTACGCGCCCGCAGCCACGCTGGCACCCATTTCTTATCTGGAGATCCCCGTCGCGGCTGGCCTTGGCTATTGGGCCTTTTCAGACCTGCCCAATGGGCTGGCACTGATCGGGATCATCATCACTGTTTTGGCAGGGCTCATTCTGATTTGGCGAGAGCGGGCCATCGCGCAGAGGCAAGAAGCGCAGCCATAAGCGTCTTGAGATGCGCTTGATCCAGGATGAGCAACATCAGTGGCGCATCCGGGCGTAAGACGACAGGCCCTTCAACCGCGTTTGAGGTGCCAATCTGGCGGTGTGGCGCAAAGCTGAGGCCGGTTGTGGGCCAGGCCAAACCTTCGGACGCAACCTTCACCTCTCCCATCGGAAAGAGTGACAAGGCCGTATCTTTCGGCAAATCCAACTGCAGCTCGGGCGGCACAACACAAACAAGAGAGGTTTCTCCTACTAGGATCACAGCACGATCAGATCGCACGGTCAGCCCATGGAACGCTGCCAGTTCATGATCCACGCGTTTGCCCATAAAGCCTGGCGCCAAGATCAAAGGCGCCTCCACGCTTCTGAGCGCCTTGTCGAAGTCCGTACTGTCTTGCTCCGAAATCTCAAGAAGCCGCTCGACAGGCAGCCGATCTCGAAAACCTGGCGCCAAGCTATCCAGATCGCCAATCACAGCATCCGGCAGTTCCCCTTGCTCAAATACAAAATTAGCCCCACCATCTGCTCCAACAACAGGTTCAGCAAACGATCGGCAGATCTGGTAAGTTTCGAGCGAAAGCGCCCCCCCGCCGACAAGGGTAATGGGCTCCGAAGAGGAGAAAAATGAGCGTGTCATTGCCATTTCTTGGATCAAAGGCGCAAAAGACACAATTCTGCCACGAAATAATACGTTAAAAATCCCGGTTTTGTTCAATTTTAAGAACCTATCGGTGTTAAACCGAGGATGCTGAATAGAGAGAGAGTAGGCTTAACAATGGTTGGTCCGAGTAAGATCCTGACAGTGTCATACGGCACGTTTTCGTGCACCCTTGAAGGGTTTGATGATTCGTTCGACACGATGAAGGCAATTGCCGAGTATTTTCGCGATCTCGCCGCCGAAGATCGTTATTTTGGCGCAGAACCTCCCACCCCAGATGCAGAGATGCTGGCGCGCATTGCTGAGAAAGAAATTTCGCGCAGTGTTGAAGGGCGTGTAGACGGCAATGATGTTTTGCTCCGGGCAGCTCCGGCAGCGCCTCAGGCAGCACCAGAAGCCAAACCAGAGCGCGCTCCAGAGCCGTTCCACGCCGAGGCAGCCTCTGCTGCAGACAGCACAGAAGAAAAACTTGGTGCACGGGTCGCCCCTGAAGGCGCCTTTGACGATCATCACGAACTCGACAAACGCGACGAGCTCATCGACGACGAACCCCTCAATGAAACCAACATCTTTGATCTCTCCGAAGATGACATGACAATTGAGGCGACCGCCGAAACATTGAGCGAGCCAAGCGACGACGACCTCGCGGCTCATCTTGCAGAGGCAAACACTGCTGAGCCCAGCTCTGATAGCGATGACGCAAGTACAAACAACGGCATTAAAACGGCCGCCGGTCTTGGTGCCGCTGCCGCTGCTGCCACGGCGATTACAGCTCTGACGCGCTCTGATGCCGAAGAAGATCAAGCAGAGCACGATCGCTTAGCAAGCCGCAAGCTCGACCAAGATCTCGATATGGGCGATGAGGCGAAAAGCGATCTTAACACCTCCGTGGATTTTGAGGCCCCATTCCAAAGCGAGGCGGTCGAGGAGACTTTCCTTGAAGACGATGCCGCCGCAACCGAAGAAGGCCTCGCGGAAAGTTCTGAAGACACGTCGGTTCAATCCCTTGCAGAGAGCTTTGCTCAAGATCTGGAAGACGAAGGTCTGACCTCTGAGACTGACGTGGAAAGCTCCACATCCCAGAACAATGACATCGACGCCAAGAACGATAGCATTCTTGCTGCGCTGGCAAACCAAGCTGAGGCTGACGCTTCAGAAGAGGTCGAGACCGCAGAGCTTGAGGAAGAGCTTGAGGACACAAACGTCTTTGAAACAGCTGAAAGCGCCGATCTCAATCCAGGCCTCGACGAGACCGATTTGGACGACACCACCGAGCTAGAGGAGGCTGAGGATTTCGAGCGTAGCTTTCCCGGAGGCTTCTCAAACACCGACATCGCCTCAAAGTTCCAGCGAATCCGAGCCGTGGTGGCAGGCGCTCGCGACAAAAGTGCAGATGCTCCCACTGCCGAAGATGAATATTCCGAAGATCAACACGCAGAGGCTTCTGTCGAAGATGCGAGCCAAGCGCTAGATCTCAGCGCACATGAAGCGCCATCCACATCCCTGTCAGATGCTTTTGAAGAGAGCTTCGACGAAGACCTGGAGTCGGAAGAGACAGATCTGTCGCAAGGCCCAGTTGATGTGCTCGACAGTGAAGCCGTGGCCGCAATGACGGCACAGGCCGAACCCTTCGAAAAAGCCGCCTTTGATGCGGACTCTGTGCTTGGGCGTTTGGCCGATGATATGGACGATCGTCCTGATGGTGGCCCAGATGGTAGCCCAGACGGAGGCTCCGATGGGTCTTGGTCCGACGACGCATCAGAACACGATTTTGCAAGCGACGCGGATGAAGGCTCTGATGACGACGCAGCAAAAACGTCTGCAGAAACAACCCAGAGCGGCGCGATTGACCTCTCGGCCTATCTGACACCTGCCAGCGACGCATCGGACGACGGTGACGGCGATACCGATTTTGGTGACACACCCGCCCCGGCGCTTGATCGCCAACGCAAAGATATGAACGCAACCGGAGCAGCCAAGCGGGCCCGCGCGCGTGTCGTAAAAGTCAAACGCTCCGATCTTGAAGCCCTTGAGGAGAGCGGAGCAATTGAAGAAGTTGCCGAAGCCTCCTCAGATGCGCTTTCGTTGAACGGTTTTGAGACCGCTGAGCCACAAAGCTCGGCCTCTGCCGGGAGCGATATCTCGCGCGACGAAGAAGACGCCTTGATGGCCGAGCTCGACGCTGTACACCAACAAGAACGCGAGGAGCTTGAAGGTCGCGCCAAGCTTGAAGCCGCAAGCGCAAGTCAAACTGAAGAAAGCGCTCTGTCTCGGCTGATGTCTCAAACAGAAGAGGTGATGAACGAGCCAGAAACAGGCCGTCGTCAAAGTGCAATCGCGCACCTCAAAGCAGCCGTTGCCGCCAAAAAAGCAGACCGCGACGATGGTTTGGACGTATCTAAAGCGAAGGATGAGCTGGACAGCTACCGCGATGATCTGGCGGAAGTTGTGCGTCCTCGTCGCCCTGAAGCTTCCGGCTCTGAGAGCGAACGCCCAAGTGCCGTCTTGCCGCTGAAACTTGTGGCTGACCAGCGTGTTGAACCCTCAGAGGACGCCGCCGACTCCGTTATGCCCCGTCGCGTCGCCCGCGAAGAGAGCCAAACCGATGAGCGCCACGCGAGCTTCACGGAGTTTGCAAACAGCATGGGCGCCGTTGGCCTGCCAGATCTCTTGGAAGCGGCAGCGGCCTATATGACCTTTGTTGAAGGCCGCGAAAGCTTCTCACGCCCAATGGTCATGCGCGCCGTCGCAGCCGCTCAGGGCGAGGAACACTTTTCACGCGAAGATGGTCTGCGCAGCTTCGGACAGCTTTTGCGTGAAGGAAAGATCCAGAAAAGCCAGCGTGGTCAATTCACCCTGCCGGCTGACAGTCGCTTCAATCCTGAGACGCGCTTCGCAGGCGAATAAGCGCCCCCAAAATAATCACGCAAAAAGGGCCCTCGGGGCCCTTTTTTCATTTGGATCAGCCATTCAAAACGAGGCTAAAGGTCGTCTAAAGGTGCATCGGGGTCCGCCTGCCCGATCCCTTTAAAAATCGTTTTGAGCGGAAAGGCCCAAGCGATGCCTAGAACCAAAAACAAAAGAAATTCCAATAAAATCGCTGGGCGACCAAACCAATCGCGCATCAAATCAACACCGGTGATCGCTACAACGATATAAAAAGGGATGCCGAGGATCAGCACAAACAGCGCCCAGCGTTTGCGGGCTTTGTAACTCAATGCCATGTCAGATCTCTCCCGTCAGTCGGCAAAAGGATCCGTGACCAAAATCGTATCGTCACGCTCAGGTGATGTAGATACGAGCGCAACCGGGCATTGGATGAGTTCTTCGATCCGGCGCACATATTTGATCGCTTCGGCAGGCAAATCTGCCCAAGAGCGCGCCCCCGCTGTAGAGCCCTGCCAGCCTGGAATTTCTTCATAGATCGGTGTGCAACGCGCCTGACTGTCAGCCGCTGTTGGCAAATAATCCAAACGTTCGCCGTCCAACTCATAGGCAACGCAGATTTTAAGCGTTTCAAAGCCATCCAAAACATCGAGCTTTGTCAATGAGATGCCGTTCACGCCTGATGTGGCGCAGGTCTGGCGCACAAGCACAGCATCAAACCATCCACACCGGCGCTTACGCCCCGTTGTTGTGCCAAATTCATGGCCGCGCTCGCCCAGGCGCTGACCGTCATCATCGTCTAGTTCGGTTGGAAAAGGCCCTTCGCCCACCCGGGTTGTATAGGCCTTCACGATGCCCAAGACGAAATCTATCGCACCTGGCCCGATCCCTGTGCCCGTGGCTGCTTGGCCTGCGATCACATTGGACGAGGTCACAAACGGGTATGTGCCAAAATCGATGTCCAAAAGCGCACCCTGCGCACCCTCAAAAAGAATACGTTTGCCCGCTTTGCGCGCCTCGGTGAGTTCTTTCCAAACAGGCGCCGCGAAAGGCAGGATCTGTGCTGCGATCTCCCGCAGAGCAGCCAAAAGTGCTGCGCGGTCCACGGACTCCAAGCCCAAACCGCGGCGCAAAGCGTCGTGATGCACCAAGGCGCGATCAACACGTGCCTCTAATGTCGCGGCATCTGCCAAATCGGCCACGCGAACCGACCGGCGTCCAACCTTATCCTCGTAAGCCGGACCAATGCCCCGACCCGTGGTGCCAATTTTTGCGACTGAGTTTTGCGCCTCTCGCGCGCGATCAAGCTCGCCGTGAATTGGCAAGATCAGCGGTGTATTTTCCGCCACCATTAGGGTCTCAGGCGTGATCTCCACGCCTTGCTCCCGGAGGCCCGTGATTTCCTTCATCAAATGCCAAGGATCGAGAACTACGCCATTGCCGATAACCGATAGCTTACCACCCCGCACCACACCCGAGGGCAACGCATGCAGCTTGTAAACCTCGCCATCAATAACAAGCGTGTGGCCCGCATTGTGACCGCCTTGAAAGCGCGCAACGATATCGGCACGCGCAGATAGCCAATCGACAATCTTGCCTTTTCCTTCGTCACCCCACTGAGCGCCGACAACAACGACATTGGCCATATGGTTCATCCTTTTCGCAAACCTGGGTCCTATAGCCCCCCAAAGCGGCGCAGAAAACCAAAAAGTCGCGCGCTCTCAACAGATGAATTTTCCCCCTTGCTCCCTGCCACCCTCCTTGGCTACCCCAAGCCGCATGATAGGCTTTCTAATCCGTTGGCTTGTGGCCTTTGTGCTGCTGGCGCTTACGTTCAATCCGACCCAGTGGAATTTCGTCAATTGGGCGCGCCTTAACTACACAGACCAATTGCCGGTCATCGTGCTTGCGGGCCTGCTGCTCTTTATCGGTTATGTGATCTATCTGCGCGCCACGCTGCGCTCCATTGGCCTCTTTGGCATGCTCTTGGTCTTGGGCGTTGTGGCTGCTTTGGCTTGGGTTGCGATCGACTATGGATGGCTCACTCTTGACGATCCAAAGCTCACACTCTGGCTTGGGCTTGGGGCCGCCTCCTTTGTCTTGGGCGTTGGTTTGAGCTGGTCTCACGCACGCCGATTTATATCGGGACAATCTGACGTAGATGATGTCGACGAGTAAGCTTGCAGCAGGCGCGATCATCGCCTACATAGCCTGACAATTCCCACCCGGAGAGACCAATGGAAAATGTGCTGCTCATCGTCTTGTTGCTTCTTGCGCTCGCGCTTATTGGCGTGGTGCTTTTGCAGCGCTCGGAGGGTGGCATTGGATTGGGCGGCGGTGGCGGCGGTGCTGGTGGCGGCGTTATGTCAGGTCGCGCAGCAGCCAGTGCGCTCACGCGTTTAACCTGGATCCTAGGGGCGGCCTTCATGGCGGCTTCTTTGGGCATGACAGTGATCGCGGCGCAAAAATCGTCGAACAGCTCAGTGATCGACCGTTTGGGTGTTGAGCAAACCAACCCCGATACGGGTGAGACCGAGGCGCCAAGCCTCTTGCCGCCATCCAGCACGGATGAGCCGCTCACTCCACGCGCGGAATAAGCACTCACAAAAACGCAATACCTTGAGGCACGCACAGGCGTGCCCCCATAATCTTGCGTCACCCTAGACAAAACACCGCGAATCCCATATGGGTCAGATCCCGTGGTGATGCGCATAATTCGCAGCAATAACCCTACAAAAAGCATCGCGGGAGGCAGCCGAGCAGATGGCGCGTTTCATTTTCATTACTGGCGGCGTGGTGTCGTCCCTCGGCAAAGGCTTGGCCTCTGCGGCGCTTGGCGCATTGCTTCAAGCGCGCGGCTACAGCGTGCGCCTGCGCAAGCTTGATCCTTATCTCAACGTTGACCCTGGCACGATGTCGCCGTTTGAGCACGGCGAAGTGTTTGTCACCGATGACGGCGCAGAAACCGACTTGGACCTCGGCCATTATGAGCGTTTCACAGGGGTAGCCGCACGCCATACCGACAGCGTGAGCTCTGGCCGGATTTATTCCAACGTGCTCGCCAAAGAACGGCGTGGCGACTATCTGGGCAAAACGATCCAAGTGATCCCGCATGTGACAAATGAAATCAAAGACTTCATCGCCATCGGTGAAGACGAAGTTGACTTCATGCTTTGCGAAATTGGCGGCACTGTTGGCGACATCGAAGGCCTGCCCTTCTTTGAGGCGATCCGCCAATTCAGCCAAGACAAACCGCGTGGTCAGTGCTTGTTCATGCACCTCACGCTTTTGCCCTTCATCAAGGCCAGCGGTGAGTTAAAGACCAAGCCTACCCAGCACTCCGTCAAAGAGTTGCGCTCGATTGGCTTGGCGCCTGACATTTTGGTCTGCCGTTCTGAAGGGCCTATCCCGGTCAAAGAACGCGAAAAGCTTGCCCTTTTTTGTAACGTCCGCCCGGATGCTGTGATCGCGGCGCAGGATTTGAAATCCATCTACGAGGCCCCCCTGGCCTATCACCGCGAAGGGCTCGATCAAGCCGTGCTGGACGCCTTCCAAATCTCGCCTGCCCCAAAGCCAGAGCTGAGCACTTGGGAAGATGTGGCGGACCGGATCTACAACCCCGAAGGCGAAGTGAAAGTGGCCATTGTGGGCAAATACACGCAGCTTGAGGATGCGTATAAATCCATCGCCGAGGCCCTCACCCATGGCGGCATGGCCAACCGGGTGAAGGTCAACATTGAGTGGGTCGACGCGGAACTCTTTGATCGCGAAGACGCCGCCCCCCATCTCGAAGGCTTCAACGCCATTTTGGTACCCGGCGGTTTTGGCGAGCGGGGAACAGAAGGCAAAATCAAAGCCGCCCAATTCGCCCGCGAGCACAAAATCCCTTACCTTGGGATCTGCTTAGGCATGCAGATGGCTGTGATTGAAGCCGCGCGCAATGTGGCGGGGGTCACAAAGGCAGGTTCCGAAGAGTTTGACCATGAAGCGGGCAAAAAGCGCTTTGAACCTGTGGTTTATCACCTCAAAGAATGGGTGCAAGGCAACCACAAGGTGGAACGCAAAAGTTCCGACGACAAAGGCGGAACAATGCGCCTGGGCGCTTATTCAGCCAGTTTGACCGAAGGCTCGAAAGTGGCAGAGATTTACGGCACCACAAGCATCGAAGAACGGCATCGCCATCGCTATGAAGTCGACATCGCCTATCGCGAGCGCCTAGAAGCCTGTGGCTTGCGCTTTTCAGGCCTCTCGCCCGACGGCAAATTGCCTGAGATTGTGGAATGGACAGATCATCCTTGGTTCGTCGGCGTTCAGTTCCACCCCGAGCTGAAATCCAAACCTTTTGCACCGCATCCGCTCTTCAACGGCTTTGTGCGCGCTGCCAAAGACGTAAGCCGCTTGGTTTAATGTAGATCAATGCCCATAACTTCTGCGCTATCAAAGTAGTTGGCTTGCTCCTTTATCAACTCAGAGTGCTTTTCTTGGAACTGCGCTGCGAGCCGTTCAAATTCCTCGTCTTTGTGCAAACTCTGAGGTTTTTTTTCTCCAAATTTGCCACACCCCCTAAGGTATAGCAGATCTAACATCTCCTTTTTTGCGCGACACCAATCATTTTGGGCGTTGCGGAACCTAGAAATGTCCAATCTCTTGTCGATTGATATCATGTGGTTTGGGACCCCACCTACTCCGCCTTCACCCCAATCCCAATCGTCACATTCGTAGAACGCAACCTTCTTACTTGAGGCGACGGAGTTTGGAGGCTTAGTTATGCAAACATACTTTCCTTTTTCTGATTTCCAAATGCAGTGATGTACAAACTCGCGAAATACCCCACCGACTTTCAGCAACTTCCAACCGTATATTGCCTCCCCGTCATCTTTAAGAACTTTTTGGTGAACATTTTGATAGCACTGGTTTGGCGGACCAATTGGTTCGCAATTCACATTACGGAATCTCTTAATTTTCAAAGAAGTCTTCAGCTTATCGGAAATTTTCGAAAGCGGGATTTTTTCCGGCTCTACTTTTATTTGCCGTTGGTTTTCGTTCACCTTTTCATTCTCCGAGCGTACAGTACATCTGCATGATACCTTACGCTATATACGATGTCTTCACCGACAAGGCCTATGCAGGCAATCCTCTGGCCATCGTGATGGAAGCAGATGGGTTGAGCACTGAGCAAATGCAAACCATGGCGCGGGAGTTCAATCTTTCCGAGACGATCTTTGTGAAGACCCCCGTGGATCCAGCCAACACAGCCCATGTGCGTATTTTCTTTCCCACCGCAGAGATCCCATTTGCGGGTCATCCCACGATTGGTTGCGCGCTGCATTTGGCAAAAACCCGAGGGCTCAACAGTGTTACACTTGAAGAAGTGGCTGGTCTTGTCCCGGTGGCCTTTGCAACTAAAGATACGGGGCTAAGCGCCACGTTCACAGCCCCTATCGTTCCGCATGTCGTCAAAGACGATTGCGATAAGGGCCTCATCGCTGCAGCCTTGGGCTTGGAGCTTGAAGATTTTGCACCCACAAAAGCGCGCACATGCACCGGTGGGCCGACCTTTCTTTATGCGCCTCTGAAGTCTACTGAGGCCCTGGCCAAAGCCAAACCGCAGGAGCCCGCATTCTCGAAAATGTCAGCCGCCTGCGGTGTCGATAGTATCTATCTCTACACGCCCGATTTTGAAGCCCGGATGTTTGCCCCTCATGCAGGCATCCCGGAGGATCCAGCAACAGGCTCCGCCTCAGCCCTTTTGGCCGCGCAGCTTCATGCAGACGGCCAGTTTTCCGAGGGCACAAATAGCCTAACGCTCCATCAAGGCCGCGACATGGGGCGCTTGAGTTCCGTCGGTTTCGCTGCGGATGTTCAGGACGACGCTCTGAGGGCCGTCCGCATATCCGGACAAGCGGTTTGCTTGGCCCAAGGCCACATTGCCCCGCCCCCGCCACATCCTGCCACATAAGGAAAACATGATGCCCAAAGCCTATTGGATTGCCTCTGGCGATGTCTTAGACCCCGAAAAATACGAAATTTACAAAGCGGCCAATGCAAAGCCCTTTGCAGAGTATGGTGCACGGTTTGTCGTGCGGGGCGGCACGCAAGAGGCCATGGAAGGCACCTGGCGCAGCCGCACGGTTGTGATCGAATTTCCAAGCTTGGAAGCCGCGCAAGCCTGCTACAACTCAGCCGATTATCAAGCGGCCAAAGCGCTGCGTGCAGGCATTTCGGAAAGCGATTTGGTCATTGTCGAAGGATACGAGGGCTAGCGCTGCCCCTTTGCAAGCGCCAGCGCCCCTCCTATATGCCAAATCATGTTTGCTGATTTTCTTTCCAAGCTCACCCAGCCCAAGCCAGAACCTCTGGCGCAAACCGATGCGCGGCTTGCGCTCACAGCCCTTTTGGTTCGGTTGGCTCGCTCAGATGGCGATTACGCCACTGCTGAGAAAGCGCGCATTCGCACCATTGTGGCGAGCAAATATGCCTTGGACGAAGCAGGTGTGGACGCCTTGATGCATCAAGCCGAGACACTTGAGACAGAAGCGCCCGACACCGTGCGCTTCACCCGCGCCATCAAAGACGCTGTCGCCTACGAAGATCGTCTTGGGATCATAGAAGCGCTTTGGTCTGTGGCCCTTGTGGACGGCGAACGGGACGACGAGGAAAACGCGCTCATGCGCATGGTCGCCAATTTCCTTGGCGTCAGCGACCGAGACAGCAACATCGCGCGTCAAGCGGTTGCAAAAACCTAACGCCCTTTCTGAGGCGCACGCCAGCCTGCCGATGTACGTGCGCCCGCAAACGCGTGTCGCACTTGCGCGTCTTTGGGACCTCGTCGCAGCGTCTTTAACAGCTCATGGCGAAACGCCCCCCGCGACGCTCTCTTGGCCAGGCGACCTAAACGAGGCCTGGCGCAGCCCCGAACTTTACCTCTCTCAAACCTGCGGCCTGCCGTACCGGCTGGGACTTCATACCCGCGTGCACCTTGTCGCCACACCTGTTTTGATCCGAACGGCGCCCAAGAGCCGTCCAGAAGATCCCCCTGGCTACTACCACAGTGCTGTGATTGCGCGCAGCGCAAGCAAAATTGAGACGCCGCGCGACCTGAACGCCACCCGCGTGGCCTACAATGAAGCAATGTCCCAATCTGGCTGGGGCGCTTTGGCGACACTCGCAGAAGCACAGAGCCTGACATTTAGCGGCTTTCAAGAGACCGGCGCACATGTCGCATCCGTGAGAGCTGTCCGAGATGGCCAAGCTGATATTGCCGCGATTGACTGTTTGACCTGGCACATGATCGAACGCTGGGATCCCGAACTCTGCGCAGATCTCAAAGTGGTATGGCGCACACCACCAACGCCCTCCTTGCCCTTCATTACTGCCGATGTGGCGCGCGTGCCCGTGCTAAGACGTGCTCTGCACAAGGCATTTAACGCCTTAGATGAAACGGAAAAATCCACCCTGGGGTGGCAAGGCATCGTGGAGATCGCAAAATCCCACTACCTCGCTCTTCCGGCTCCTAAAGCCCCAAAATGAGCCATCGGCCCTGCAAGGGTCGAAAATTATGTATCATTTTAAGGAAAGACGCGATTCTAAGCCGAATAGGTGTCAACACAACATTGCATTTGTCAGGCTTCTTCAGCAAGGTTCGCTCAGAAATGCAAAACAAGGACAGCCGTGACCGAAAGCGCCATCATCGATGTGAGGGATCTGCACAAATCCTATGGTGAGCTAGAAGTTCTCAAAGGCGTGAGCGTCAGCGCTTGCCGCGGCGAAGTTGTGTCTTTGATTGGATCTTCGGGTTCTGGAAAATCCACGCTGCTGCGCTGTATGAACTTGCTCGAAAACAGCCAGCAGGGCGACATCCTGTTCGACGGAGATGCCGTGCGCTGGAAAGGCTCTCTGCACACACGTCGGCCCGCGGATGCAAAACAGGTCACTCGGATCCGCACGCATCTTTCGATGGTGTTTCAACAGTTTAATCTTTGGTCCCACCTCACCATTTTGCAAAATGTGATGGAAGCGCCGCTTACGGTTCAAAAGCGCGCGCCCCAAGAAGTCGAAGAAGCCGCGCGTGGCTATCTGAGCAAGGTCGGTATTGGCGACAAATCCGATATGTACCCGTCGCAGCTGTCAGGCGGCCAACAACAACGCGCAGCCATTGCCCGCGCTTTGGCGATGGAGCCCAAAGCGCTGCTCTTTGACGAGCCCACCTCTGCGCTCGATCCAGAATTGGAACAAGAGGTCATTCGCGTAATCCAAGCGCTTGCCAGCGAAGGCCGCACGATGGTGATCGTAACACACGATATGAGCCTGGCGCGCGATGTAAGCAACGAAGTCATCTTTTTGCATGAAGGCAAAATCTCAGAACGAGGCGCCCCAGATGCGCTTTTCGACCGGCCGCAAACCGAGCGGCTTCAACAGTTTCTTGCGGCTGGTCGGCCGCAAGTCGCAAACCACACACCATAAGGGAACAATGGGAAAGGGAGTGGAATGACCAATCTTATCGCAACAACAGCAGCGCTTGCATTGCTCGCAGGCACAGCATTTGCCGGTGGGCACTCGACAGTGCGTATGGGGACCGAAGGCGCTTACCCTCCGTATAACTTCATCAACGATGCTGGCGAAGTTGACGGATTCGAACGCGAGCTTGGCGACGAGCTGTGCAAACGCGCAGAACTCACATGTGAATGGGTGACCAACGAGTGGGATTCGATCATCCCAAACCTCGTGTCCGGCAACTACGACACAATCATCGCAGGTATGTCCATCACAGCTGAGCGCGACGAAGTCATCGATTTCACACAAAACTACACGAATCCAGATCCATCAGCTTACGTTGCGATGTCAGCAGATGTTGATCTGTCCGGCGCCGTTATCGCGGCTCAGACAAACACGATCCAAGCCGCATTCGTGGCCGCTTCAAGCGCAACTCTCGTGGAGTTTGCAACACCCGATGAAACCGTCGCGGCTGTGAAATCTGGCGAAGCGGATGCAGTTCTTGCAGATAAATCCTTCTTGATGCCCATCGCAGATGCAGACGGCGACCTCGTTATGCTCGAACAGCAAGAGCTGATCGGTGGCGGTGTTGGCATGGGCCTTCGCGAAAGCGATGGCGAGTTGCGCGGCAAATTTGATGCGGCTATCGCGTCTATGAAAGCGGACGGTTCGCTCAACGCCTTGATCACAAAGTGGGAAGTGGGCGAGCTCTTCGAGTAAGTCTCAGTCCTTTGTAGTCTTAAAACGGAAAGGCCAGCCATCGGGTTGGCCTTTTTTTGTTTTGCCCCTTTAACACCGAAAGCCCCTTTCCAAAAACCTGATGCGCCCCGCTCACTAATCATTCCCAGGAGGCGAAGCCGACCAGCACCCGACCGCCCCCCTGGACGGGGGCTTTTAGCCAGACGCCCGCGGTCGGGTGGTGGTCTTCGCTTTTAGAAAAGACGTTGCAGATTAAAGCGTTATGCGAAAAACCTGAATCACCTAACGCTGCCTGAAATCAAAGATTTCAACGCGTTAGCTGATACTCGATGTCTCAGGTATTTCGTCAAACGCTATAAATGGATTTTACGCGAGGCTTAGACCTTATCCGTCAACTGCCAAACCTGGTAGGCCGGTAAGGATGCAGCAAGCTTTGCGAGCGATTGGTGACACCTTGCAAAACCTCCTCGGCCACAAGCTCTCCCACGACCGCCGCCAAAGTGATGCCTGAATGCATGACGGCGACATGCGTGTTGTCAGCGACCTCACCAACAACAGGCAATCCGTCTTCCGGCATTGGTCGATGTGCTAAGGTGATTTCCGCGATCTCAAACGCCACACTCGGGAGCAACCTTTGTAGCCGTGCCATAGTCTCTGCGCCCAGGTTTCGAAGATCCAGCGCATCCAAATCTGTGTCTGTGTCTTGATGATGAATATCCCACGGCAGGAGAATGGATCCATCGGGCTGTTGCCGAATTTCTCCCTGTTCGGAAACCAAGACATGGGACAATATTGGGGCAACGGGCCGTGTTCGCAGCATTAAAGCTGGGCTGCTGCGTTGTGGAAGATGTCCGCCAAAACTGGAAACGAGCTCAGTGCTTTTGACACCTGCTGCGATTACAATGCGATCGGCCTCCAACCATCCCAAACGCGTCCGCAGCTTGGCAGGTGTACCAGGTGCGACTTCTAAGACCGGCGCACCAGAGAGAATAAGCGCCCCCTCAGCCTGCGCCGCTTGGCGAAGACGGTTTGCAAGTTGGGCGGTTTCAGCCGCCCCTTCTTGACGGATAAAAATCGCCCGCTCTGGCCGCGCTTCCACATTTGGCTCGAGCTTAGCAAATTCAGCAGCTGTGATCACTTTGGCTGGATATGCGAGTGCCGCAAATCGCGCTGTCATGTCGTCCAGTTCCGCGCCCTGCCACTCCCAACTCAAAGCCCCTTGCCAGGAAATTGGCAGGTCGAGCGCTTTCGCCAACTGGCGATAGCTCGCAATGCTTTCTTGGCGCAGGCGAAAGTGCGCATCATCTCTAAAGAAACTTGCGTTGATCCACCCAAAAGACGCATCGCTCGCTCGAGAGGCACCTGCATCAATGAGCGTGACCTGCGCCCCAGCCGATTGCGCGTGATACGCAACGCTTGCGCCAATCACCCCGCCGCCAATGACGACGACGTGTTGAGCGTTTTCCTGGCTCACAATCTCTCTCCTTCTCGCTCGAACAGCGGTTGAGCCTATCTTTTCGCCTCCCCCCAAACAATCAAGCGCCTTGGCGCGCGCCAATATTGCTTTTCGGGTCCACAAGCTGCAACAGTTGCCGCATCGCTTCGCCCCAACGAAAGACGCGCGTTTAGATGTTCTCCTTTTGCACCGATCCTTCGCTCTTGGAGACGAACCGTTGGTTGGCCTGCTATCTCACAACGCCTAAGCACATGTCGCTTTGGTATTCCTTCGGCACAGTGCTTTTGCTCTTGGCGATCACAGCACCTACAGCGCTCGTGTTTGGGTTTGGCGGCGCCACGGCTGCGCGCAGCCGATTTTTGCCGCTGCGCTGGTTGGGCAAAGGGTATATCTCTGTCGTTCGAGGTGTGCCCGAGATTGCGTTTTTCTTGTTTTTTGTCATCGCGTTAGACCAAGGCTTTGAATACATCAGGCACCTACTCTTTTGCCCCGACTGGAACGAGCCCATTCGCCAAGGCAATGACTTTCTCGTCTGTCCAGAAGCCAAGCTTCCGCTCTCAACAGCGCCTCAATGGATTCACGAAGTCTATGGCTTTCTAACGGCCATTTTCACCTTCGCCATCGTCTTTGGCGCTTTTTCGGCCAACGTCCTTTACGGTGCTATGCGCGCGGTGCCCAAAGGGCAGATCGAAACGGCAGAGGCTTACGGGATGGATCGCCGCCAAACCTTCTGGCGCATCACCGTGCGGCAGATGTGGGTCTATGCGCTGCCTGGGCTGTCGAACCTTTGGATGGTTTTGATCAAATCGACACCCCTGCTCTTTCTTTTGGGGGTCGAAGACATTGTGTACTGGGCCCGCGAATTGGGCGGCTCCAAAAACCCCCGCTTCACAGATTACCCGCACGGGGATTGGCGCTTGGAGTACTTTCTTGGCTTATTGATCTTCTATCTGCTCTTCACACGCCTGTCTGAATGGGTTCTGCGCCGCATAACAGCGCGCCTATCCAAGGGACAAGCAACCCTCGGAGCGATGTCGTGAGCTGCTTAGAGACCATCCAGGACTACGCTCTGCGCTCCATCGGCATCGGCGAACGGCTTTTGCCGAAAGAAAACATCACTCTGTGCGAACAAGCGACCCTGATCGGCTCTGGGCTGATTTGGAATGTCTACTTTGCCGTCTTGGCTCTGATCATCGGCTTCTTCATCGCGGTCACCGTCGCTTTGGGAAAAAACAGCCGCAACGCCCTCCTGAGCCGGATCTGCGACGTCTTCATACTGATCTTCCGAGGCTCACCGCTCTTCATTCAGTTCTTCTTGGCTTACTTCATCTTTTTGCGCCTCAAACAGATGGGCGTGGTCACCTGGCTCACCTCTGCGCAAGCGGGCGCTTTGGTGGTTTTGGTTCTCAACACCGCCGCCTACTCCGCCGAGATCTTCTATGGCGCGCTACGATCTGTACCCAAAGGAGATATTGAGGCGGCAGATGCTTATGGGATCACAGGCGTGCCGCGGTTCCGCCGGATCATTTTGCCGTCCATGCTGCGCCTGGCTTGGCCCGGCTACACCAACGAAGCGATCTTTCTCTTTCAAGCCACAACGCTGGTGTTTTTTACAGGCTTCCCAACCTGGCGCCAACAGGGCGACGCGCTCTATTACGCCAATTACTTTGCAATCAAGACCTTCAATCCTTTTGTGCCCTATCCGATTTTGGCCCTGTATTTCATTCTTCTAAGCCTCGTGATTATTGGCCTCTTTGGCCTCGCCAATGCCCGCCTCAACAAACACCTGCCGCAAACCCCGCGCTTGAAAGTCCGGCCCAGGATCCTTCGCTAGCAAATCGAGCGAAGGCGGCGTAGGGTTCGCCGCAAGCGCATCTGCGCAAAAGACCAAAGAGGCAAATGATGCATATCGGCATTCTTCAAACGGGCCACGCGCCTGCGCATATTAGAGCCAAACACGGCGACTATGACGCTATGTTCGACACGCTCTTTCAAGGCCAAGGCTTTCACTACACCACATGGAATGTGGTCGATATGGAGTTTCCTCAAAGCCCAAGCGATGCGGATGGCTGGCTTGTCACAGGATCAGCCCATGGGGCCTATGAAGAGCACGCATTCATCCCGCCTCTTGAGGATTTTTTGCGCGAGATCCGCGCAGCGAACCGACCCTTAGTCGGGATTTGCTTTGGTCATCAGATCATCGCGCAGGCCTTCGGCGGTAAGGTGGAGAAATTCAAAGGCGGATGGAAAATCGGCCGCGACACGTATGATTTTGACGGCGCAGAAATCACCGCAAACGCAATCCACCAAGACCAAGTTGTGAGCTTGGGTCCAGGCGCCACTCTGCGTGCAGCCTCCAAACACTGCGCCCATGCCGCAATCAGTTATGGCCCAAATATCTTCACCGTGCAGCCGCACCCCGAAATACACGACGGGGTGTTGGAAGATTTCATCGAAGAAGACTTCGCAAAATCACGCTATCCAGAAGAGCAGGTTCGTGAGGCCCATGAGAACCTGTCCATGCCCAATATGGCCGAGCACTTCACATGCGCCCTCGCAGAAACCCTGAAAAGCAAGAGCCCCGCATGAGCAATCTCGATGGCCTGCCAGAGCCAGCACAGTCTTACCTCAGCGGGCAGACCCTTGATGAAGTGGAGTGCATTATCGCGGATCTGTCGGGCATCGCGCGCGGCAAAGCGGTGCCTGCCAGCAAATTTGCCCGTCAGAGTCAGTTTTTCCTGCCCAATTCTATCTTTTTCCAAACCATAACCGGCGGTTGGGGCGAAGCGGCAGGCCCAGGTGGGTTCACCGAGCCGGACATGATCCTCAAGCCCGATCTTAGCACAGCCGTTGCCGCTCCCTGGACTGGCGACTGGACCTTACAAGTGATCCATGATGCTTACACGCGAGAAGGCACACCCGTGCCATTTGCGCCGCGCAATGTGCTCAAACATGTTGTCAGCCTTTACGAGGCGCGCGGTCTGACACCCGTGGTGGCTCCAGAAATGGAGTTCTTCCTCGTCGCCAAAAACCTCGACCCCGCTCAGCCCATTGAGCCCATGCTAGGCCGCTCCGGCAGACCCGCTGCCGCGCGCCAAGCCTATTCGATGAGTGCGGTTGATGAATACGGGCCCGTGATCGACGACATTTACGACTATGCCGAGGCCATGGGCTTTGAAATCGACGGTATCACCCAAGAAGGCGGCGCGGGCCAGGTCGAGATCAACCTGCGCCACGGCGATCCAGTGAAGTTGGCAGATGAAGTGTTCTACTTCAAACGCTTGATCCGCGAAGCGGCCCTAAAGCACGATTGCTTTGCCACCTTTATGGCCAAGCCCATTGCCGAAGAGCCGGGATCCGCCATGCATATCCACCATTCGATCTTGGGCAAAGACGGTCAGAACATCTTCTCTAATCCCGATGGCTCGGAAACCCCTGCGTTCTTTCACTTCATTGCGGGCCTGCAAAACAACCTGCCCAGCATGATCCCGATGCTGGCGCCTTATGTGAACAGTTTCCGCCGTTACGTGCGCGATCATGCAGCCCCGATCAATCTCGCTTGGGCGCGCGACAATCGCACCACAGGCATTCGCATTCCAATCTCTGAGCCCGCCGCACGGCGCGTCGAAAACCGCCTCGCAGGCATGGATTGCAACCCCTACCTCGGCATCGCCGCCTCATTGGGCTGTGGTTTGCAAGGCCTGATCGACGCGCAAGAGCCCTCTCCCGCATTTGAAACGGACGCTTATGAAGAAGACGGCGACCTGCCGCGCGGTTTGGGCGAAGCGCTCAGCACCTTTGCAGAAGCGGAAGCTTTGCACCAACTGCTCGGACCTGAGTTTGCGCGGGTTTACGGCATCGTGAAGGCCGCGGAATACGAAGAGTTCTTACAAGTCATCAGCCCTTGGGAGCGCGAACACTTGCTCCTCAACGTATGAAACGGCTTTGGGTGAACGATCCACCGGGCACTCAGCCGCCCACCTGGTATCACGCTGAAGCACCTGAGAACGCCAAGCGCCCCGCTTTAAAAGGCGCGGAAACCGCAGATCTTTGCGTGATTGGCGCAGGGTTCACAGGGCTCTCGGCTGCATTACACGCCGCCAAAGCCGGATTGCATGTGATTGTGCTTGAAGCTCGGCAGTTGGGCTTTGGGGCCTCTGGCCGCAACGGTGGCCAAATCGGCTCTGGGTTCAATTGGTCTTTGCGCGATCTGGAAGCCAAGCTCGGCAAGCCCAAAACCAAGGCCCTCTTTGATCTGGCTGAAGAGGGCAAAGACCTGGCCAAACACTTCGCACAAGACAGTTTTCGCCCCGGCGTGATCAACGCGGTCTTGACCCAGGCAGAGGAACATCACCTTCACAAAGACACCGAACATGAGATTGCCTATTACGGCGAGGCACTCAAGTGGATGTCCAAAGAAGAGCTGTCTCAACGTATTGGCTCGGAGGCCTACCGCGCAGGCGCGCTCGATACCTCAGCAGGCTTTTGCAATCCGGTTTTGTCGCTCCAGCGCTTGTCGCAGGCCTGTGAGGCTTTAGGCGTTCAAATCTTCGAGCAAAGCCTCGTCCATCACCTCGCATCAGGCGAGGTGCGCACCGACGCAGGGCGCATCACGGCCAAGGCCATTCTTTTGGCCACCAATGGCTATGGGCCAGAGCTCACGCGCAAATCTGCAGCACGGGTTTTGCCCATCAACAACTATATCGCTGTGACCGAACCTCTGGGCGCGCGTGCTCCAATGAGCGCCCCTGTCGCTGTGGCTGATAGCCGTTTTGTCGTGAATTACTTTTGGCAAACCGCAGATGGCCGTTTGCTGTACGGTGGCGGTGAAAGCTACGGCAAGCGCTTTCCAAACAACATTGAGTCCCGCCTGCGCCGCAATCTCGCGCGCACATATCCGGATCTGCAAGACGTGCGGTTTGACTATGCTTGGGGCGGCACTTTGGGCATCACGGCCACGCGCCTGCCCTATATCGGCGAAACCGAAAAGAACGTCTTTGTGGCCTCAGGCTTTTCGGGTCACGGGCTCAGCTTGACCCACGCCGCAGGCAAAGCGGTGGCGAAAGCCATCGCGGGCGATGCGTCGGACCTAGAGCTTCTATCAAGCCTTCCAACCCCCGCCCTGCCCGGCGGCGCGCTCCTAGGCCAAGCCATCACGAATTCAGCGATGGCCTTTGCGAGCCTGCGCGACAGGCTGCGCTCGTAGACATTCTAAAGAGCTCAATTGAGTCCAGGCAGGCCTTAACTCAACGCGCCCTCAAAAATATGAGGATCTTTACCTTTATAGCTCAAACTCCAACAGCAAAGTTTAACGGCAGCTCCAACTTTTTTTGTAGATGTAACCTCCGCTTCGCTCCTTATTTGTGTTCCATGAGGTGTTTTTCGTACTGTTCTGTTGCTATGATCCAAGCGGTTATTTCGACCGCGTATTTTCCATCCGTATCCAGGGATTCAACTTGAGCGAACTCTTCCCTTAGTTCACACATCTCTCCTTGCCAGTTGGAGTGATCAATCAGAATTCCACTTGGCCATTCGTGAAAAGCGTATCGCAAACCACTTACGAGTGCGTCGAGATATGCTTGTCGATAACGATCTGAGCTAGGTTCAATTTGGAATGCTATTCGGAAAAAATCCCCACTAGTCGGTTCGCCCATTTGCAAATAATGAGCAGGTATACTGAACAAGTTTGACCAATATTTTCCAAGGAGATAGCTTGCTTCTGCATCGCCGTTTTCAAATTCAGCCTTGAGGACCGGAAAAATAATACCGGCAAAGATCTCATGGCGTATGCGACCCCCACGGTTGAATTGCAGTTTATGCAAATTATTTCGCGTCCAAGCAACCTTGTCATCATAAGTTGAAACAGCATCAACTATTGCTAGGGCAGCTTGCTTTGCATCTTTCTTCAGCCCAAGCCTTTCGAATTCGAGAAAACTAACCAACAAGACGTTGCTGGATTGCGTATTGTCTATCGTTTCGGCCATCTGGTGAGAATAAATCCTGTCGTGGTTTGTAGCAACGACCACTTTGCGCCTTACAGCTAAAAAGTGCACCACTTCACCGAATTATCCCTTTTAACTAGAAATGATAGATATCGAGATCACCACAGCCTGACCGGCTCCTCCGATAAAAACCATGAAAGCTATATAACTCCTTCGCAGCGCGCTTGCGTTATCGAAAAACTATAGCTTTTCCCAAATTTATATTTTAGTAAATCCGAAATTCAATTTTGGAAAAGCCGAACAATGTCGCAAAACCAGCAAATGCCAGACGTCTATTCCGCAGAACCCATCCCAGAAAGCGCGCGCGCAGACATAGAGCGCTTGCTGACCACCGGTGATCTCTTTCGCTACACCGCAAAGTCAGATGCCCCCGTTACGCTGTTAGAACGCGACTTTGCGCAGATGTTGGGCAGCCGCTACGCGCTTGCTGTCTCCTCTTGCTCGGCCGCTCTTTTTCTTTCGCTCAAGGCACTGGGTTTGCCACGCGACGCGCGCGTGCTGATCCCGGGATTTACCTTCGCCGCTGTGCCGTCCTCCGTGGTCCATGCAGATTGCGTGCCAGTTTTGGTGGAGGTGGGAAGCAACTACCGGATCAATATGGCGGACTTTGAAGCCAAGCTGGACCAAGATATCTCAGCCGTGATCATCAGCCATATGCGCGGCCATACCTCGGATATGGATGCGATTTTGGACCTGTGCGCGGCGCGAAACATCCCTGTGATCGAAGACGCAGCCCACTCTCTTGGCACAACATGGCATGGTCAAAACATTGGCACGTTGGGCAAAGTGGGGTGCTTTTCGTTCCAAAGCTATAAGCTGCTCAATGCGGGCGAAGGCGGCATTCTCGTGACAGATGATGCGGATATCGCGGCCCGCGCGGTGATCATGTCTGGCGCTTATGAGCACAATTGGAAGAAACATGATGTGCTCACTTCCGCCATGGAGCGCTGGCAGAACAAGCTTCCGCTTTACAATGTGCGCCTGTCCAACATGGCCGCCGCTCTGGTGCGCGCGCAACTCGCAGAAGTGCCCCGGCGGGTCTGCGATGGATTGCGCAACCACGATGCTGTGGCCGCACAGCTCAACCTTGAGCCCAAATTTGACGTCCCTCCCGCCCTCGCACCAGAAAGCCGTGCGCCGGACAGTCTGCAGTTCAATCTGGTCGATGTGACAGACAGCCAGGTCCAAACTTTTGTCGCGGCAGCTGCTGAGATCGGCATTCATGTGCAGGTCTTTGGTCTGAGCACAGACAATGCGCGCGCCTTTTGGAATTGGGGCTTTTTAGGCGAAACGCCAGACCTTCCGGAAACCCGGGCCATGCTGATGCGCGCTTGCGACGTGCGTTTGCCTGCGCGCCTGACGCTAAGCGAATGCGATCAGATTGCTGCGGGTTTGATTGCTGCGGGCAAAGCTGCCTTTCTGGCCAGTGCAGCTTAAGGCTCATTGAAAAGCGCGACTTAGGTCAGCTCATTGGCCGCCAAAACCTTGAGACGGCCCTGCATCCAGGGATGCTCTTGGGTCGTCGGCCCAACAATTTCGCTTTGCACAATGTCCCGCAGGCTTTCCGCGGTATCGCGCGGCATGTTCTGTAACAGCCCGGCCCGCGCCATAAGCGATATGCGCCGCTCCAAAGGCGCGCAGGGCAGCGGCACAATATCAACCGCATCCACAAAGCGCTCCGCCCGCCGCCACCCGAGGGGGGTGAGAATAGACCACCCCACCCCTTCGGCGACCATGGCGAGGATTGCGTGATAGCTGTCTAACTCAAAGCGCCGCTCCAAGCGTAGGCCTTCGCGCGCGAGATGTGCCGCGATCACGCGGCCCATCAGATGGCGTTCGGTGTATTGAATGAGCGGCAGGGCCCGCAGGCTTTGCATGCTGGGGCGCGGCCCAAGCTTTGCGGCCCGCGGCACAGCCGCCACAAAGGGTTCGCGCACAATGGGATGAACTTCGAGCCAATCAGCCCCCTCATCCAAATCAGCTGCTACGATCATATCAAGCGCACGCGTTTCCAATTGATCGAACAGACGGTGGGATGCGCCCGTCTCAAGCAGAAAACGACTTGCTTTGAGCTGCCCCGCCAAGCGCTGCAAAAGCTTAGGGGTCACATCCGCATCAAAATCCTCAATCACCCCGAACCGAAAACTAGATAGGGCCGACAGATCCGCCATGCCAAGCTCTGCGCGCGCTTGTTGCGCTTCGTTTATGATCGCTTGGGCCCGCACACGGAAAATTTCTCCCGCGGGCGTGGGCAAAACGGGCCGTGAAGAGCGATCGAGCAGCACCACGCCCAAAGCCGTCTCTAAATTGGTCAATTGCTGAGACACCGTGGCCGGACTGGCTTTGAGCCGCCGCGCAGCGACGCTGATGGAGGCTTCTTCCACAGTTGCAAGAAAAACCTCAATTCCCCAGAGGGTGAAGCGTTCAGGTGTATGGGCCACGCGGGGCCTCCCCCTATTTTTTCTCAACAGGTTGACGGCCGCTCAGTGCACGCGTGCGAGAGCTCAGGTCACCCGATCTTGGCTACTTGCTGAGCTTTGAGAGCTTTTCTTGCAAATCAGCCAGCTGCTGTTTGATTTCACCCAAGTCGTCGCCGCTTGCCTCAGCAGACTCAGGAGATGTTGTGGCGCCATTCCAAGGCGTGAGCCCGCCCGTCATCGCCGCCATAAAGGCCTTTTGTTGTGCCTGCATGGCTTCAAACCCCGGCATTTGCGCCATGGGATTTAGGGCACCCATGTTTTCAACGACCTTAGATTGCCCGTCCCGCAGCATCTCAAAGCTCATGGCGAGAAATTGCGGCACAACGCTTGAGGCACCCATCGTATAGGTGCGCACAAGGTCATTCAGAACGTTTACGGGCAACACATTCTCGCCGCGGCTTTCATGCTCTGCAATGATTTGAAGCAGGTATTGCCGCGTCAGATCATCGCCAGATTTAAGATCAACGATCTGGACCTCACGCCCTTCGCGAATGAACCCCGCAATGTCTTCGAGGGTCACGTAGTCGCTGGTTTCGGTATTATAGAGCCTGCGGGACGCATACCGCTTGATCAAAAGCGGTTTGTCTGAAGTTGCCACTGGTTTGGTCCTCCCCTGGCCCATGTCTGACCTAAGCGCCATCAAGGGCCACCTCACTAAGGTGGCACGAAACGGTGCACCGCTTATTGCGATGCAGCATAGCTTACGCGCCTGATGCACAAAAAGAAAGAGCGGGCCGCAAAGCCCGCTCCATATACCGAAGACCTCAATAAAACGACGAGATCCCGTAACTCGTTAAGAGGGAGTAATTACTTGGCAGCCGCTTTTTTTGCAGCTTTGGTCACGTCTGTTGTGGCTTTTTTGACAGCAGCAGATGCGTCGTCGCTGATGTCTTTGCCAGCTGCGAGCATCAGCTCAACCGTTTCCATCTGAACTTTTTTCGCAACTTCAGCGAACGCGGCCATGTGCTCAGCTGCGGCTTCAGCTGTTGCAGAGGCGAAGTCTGTCATGGCTTTGGAGTAGTCGGCTGGGTCTTCTTTGTACTTGGTCAAAGCAGAGGCTTTCTCGAGCGTCTCTTTGGTCCACTTGGAAGAAATCTCGGTGGATTTCTCAGCAGCTTCGAGCGCTACGCTGGAAAGCTTTTCGCCCAGAGTTGCTTGTGTCTTGAACGCGTCTTGCATTGCGCCAGTGTCGACAGGAAATGCGCCCATCATGTCTTTCATCATCGCTGTAAAATCTTGTGCCATCAGTTTTATCTCCACAATATGAGGTACGGGTGCGAGCCAGTCTCGCCATCGTTCGTTGAGGGGTATCTATATGCTGCGTCGCAGCATTGCAAGTTTTTTCTGCATTGCAGCAATCCTAAAAGTAGAATTGCCTAAGCCTTTGGATTCGCACGCACATAGGTCCCTGGCGCAGGGGCAATAGCAGGAAAAGCCCCCTCACCCGGCACACGCGCAGGCACTTTTTTGCCGCTGCGTTTCGAGAGCCAAGCCATCCAAGTGGGCCACCACGAGGTCGCCGGAGAGAACTCTGCAGCAGCTTTCCAGCTATCGGCATCCGCGCTCAGATCTGGATTAGAATAAAACCCGTATTTCTTTTTGCTCGGCGGATTAACGATCCCGGCGATATGCCCTGATTCCGAAAGCACGAAGGTTTTGTCCTTTGAGCCCATCTTTTGGATCCCGGCATAGCTGGCTTTCCAAGCCGCAATATGATCGGTCTCACAGGCAATCGCGCAGACGGGCACATCCACATCCGCCAAACTGAGCGACTTGTTCATCAGAGAGAACCTGCCTTGGGCGAACTCATCGTTCTGGCACAACCCACGCAGATATTGCATGGCCATTTTGCCCGGTAAATTGGTGCCGTCTCCGTTCCAATACAAAAGATCAAAGGCTGGCGGCGACTCACCCAACATGTAGCTTTTGATTGCTGGGGTATAAATCAGATCGTTTGAGCGCAGATAGCTGAAGGTGCGGGTCATATAGTAACTGTCGAGCATCCCATCGACCGCCACCTGCCGCTCGATCCCATCAACGAAGTCATCATCCAAAAAGACCCCAACCTCGCCTCGGTCGCTGAAATCTGTCAGCGTGGTAAAGAAGGTCGCGGAGTTTACACTGTCGTCACCGATTTGCTTGAGATGCGACAACGTCAAGCTGAGCGTTGTGCCCGCAATACAGTAGCCAACGGCATTAACTTTAGGCACATCCGCAATCGCCTTTACGGTCTCAATCGCTTTTAAATATCCGTCGTTAATGTACTCTTCGAGACCAACCTCACTGTAATCCGCACCTGGATTGACCCAACTCACCACAAAAAGCGTAACCCCTTGATCTACAATCCATTTGATCAAGCTATTCTTCTCTTTGAGATCCAAAATATAGAACTTGTTGATCCAAGGCGGGAAGATCACAAGCGGTGTCTCATGCACTTTAGGTGTCGTGGGCGTGTATTGAATGAGCTCCATCATATGGTTGCGAAAGACCACCTCGCCTTCGGTCATTCCGAGGTTTTCGCCCACATGAAACGCGTCTTTGTCCGCCAGGGTTACGACAAGATCCCCGCCATTGGCCTCGATGTCCCGCACCAAGTTCTCAAGCCCAAGCACGAGGCTTTCCCCATCGGTTTCCACCGCCCGCTCTAAAGCATCGGGATTGGTGGATAGGAAATTTGTCGGAGACAGCATGTTCACAATCTGGCTTGTGAAATACGTCAGCCGCTTACGGTCTTCGCCTTCCAGATCGGGCAAAGCCTCCACAACATCGCGAAGTGCTGCGGCATTGCGCAAGTATTGTTGTTTTACAAAGTTAAAGTACGGATGCGTTTGCCAAAGAGGATTGCGAAAGCGCGGGTCATCGTCTGTGTCGTCCTCTGGCGCTTTGAATTGACCGCTGGCCAATGCTGCTTGCGCCTCGGCATAGTGCTTTACGGTTTTGCCCCAGAGCGAAATCTGCTGTTCCCAGAGCTTTCCTGGATTGCTCAAAAACTCTGACCAATAGGCTTGACCAGCTTTTAGCATCAAGTCTGGTCCAGGGCCCTCAAGTGCAGCATTTAAGGGGCGTTTATGCTGCATTGCCCGCATGAGGCGTTGTGAAAGCTCTTCAACCTTCGCGAGATTTTCATTCAATTTCGCAAGATTTGTTTCTGCGTTTTCAGAGGACTGTTCACCAGTTGGAGGCTTTTTTGTGTAATCTTTAGTTGTCATAGCGGCCAAGGGTCCGTACTTTGCACGTGCAGAATGGTGTCCGTAGGTGGGACGACTGAGGCGCCACTCATATCAAAATACGCGACCGCTCATCCGCAGTCCGGGTGAAGGAGGGGCTCAATGAAGTATATGCTGTCCTATGACATGATGGAAACCATGCGCAATACCAACCAATGGTTGGGTGCAACCGCGCGTGCAATGTCTGCTTATCCTGCATTTGCGGCGGTCCCCAACCCGATGCTGGCTTGGATGGGCGCTTGGGGCGAAGTGACCGAGCGTAGTTTTTCCCGCATGATTGTGAAGCCAGATTGGAACATTCCGTCTTTCACATGTGAAGATGGGAAAGATCATGTCGTGGAGGTCGAAACAGTCATTGAGCGCCCCTTTGGCGATTTGATCCATTTTAACGTGTCTGGCCGCAGCCCGAGAGCGCGCAAAATCCTGCTGGTTGCCCCCATGTCGGGCCACTATGCGACACTTTTACGCTCCACCGTATTGTCTCTTTTGCCCGATGCCGAGGTCTACATGACCGATTGGCACAACGCGCGCGACATTCCGGTGTCCAAAGGCAAGTTCGATGTTGAGGATTATACCCTCTATCTTGTGGACTTTATGAAAGAGCTGGGCGCAGATGTGCACGTGATCGCCGTGTGCCAACCTGTTCCTCTCGCACTCGCAGCAACGGCCTATCTGGCCGCCGAAGATCCCAAAGCGCAGCCTTCTACGCTTACGTTGATTGGCGGCCCCGTTGATCCCGATGCCGCGCCCACGGATGTCACGGATTTTGGCCATTCCGTAACGATGGGCCAGCTCCATGAGCTCACAATCCAGCGCGTGGGCTTCAAATACGCCGGCGTTGGGCGCAAAGTGTACCCTGGCCTTTTACAGCTGAGCTCCTTTATCTCCATGAACCCCGACAAGCACATGTCGAGTTTCGTGAACCAAGTGGCTGCTGTCTCCAAAGGCGAAGCGCAAGAGCACGACCGCCACAATCGCTTTTACGATGAATACCTTGCTGTGATGGATATGACGGCAGAGTTCTACCTCACAACGGTAGACCGGATCTTCAAACGCCGCGAGATTGCGCAGAATATCTTCGAAGTGAACGGCACGCGCGTTGATATCTCCGCCATCTCAGATGTGGCGGTGAAAATCGTCGAAGGCGAAAAGGACGACATCTCCGCCCCCGGCCAATGCTTGGCGGCTTTGGATTTGCTGACGGGCCTTCCGGCCGAAAAAAAAGCCAGCCACCTTGAACCGGGCGCAGGTCACTACGGCATCTTCGCAGGCCGCTCTTGGCGCAACAACATCCGCCCCCTTGTGCTCGATTTCATTGATGCCAACAGCCGCAAAACACCCCCCAAAGGGTCTCGAAAGGCGGCAAATTCCAACGCTGCACGTTAGCCCAGAGTAGCCCATGGCCAAAGCTCTCAAGAACATAGCCCTAAGTTGCACGTGCGGATCCCTCCAAGGGGTGCTGAAGGACGTAAGCCCGCGAACCGGCACACATCTGATTTGCCATTGCGATGATTGTCGGGCCGCTAACAATCACATCGGCAAAAGTGATCCAGGCGACGAGGGTATCGACCTCTTTCAGACCACGCCAGACAAAATCGAAATAGTGAAAGGCGGTGGAAACCTAGGTATCATGCGCCTCGGCCCGCGAGGCTTGATGCGCTGGTACGCCACCTGCTGCAACACACCGATGTTCAACACATTGGCTTCCGCCAAACTGCCCTTTGTGGGCGTGCAAGCCGCGAGCCTAGAAGCGCCTGACGAGTTGCCACGCGTCACGTCCCGGATGCATAAAAAAGGCAAAGACGGAAAGCCAAAGCACCAAGGCGCAGGCCGTGCAGGCTTCAAGATCGTGCAACGCATGGCTGCAGCGCGCATATCTGGCCGCTGGAAAGATACCCCGTTTTTTGACGCCACAACGCTCGATCCAGTGGTAGAGCCCCAGGTTCTGACCCGCAAAGAACGCGCAGACGCCCATAATTGGTAAGTTCGCAAACAGCGATTTAAGCTGGGCGCGCCATCCAGTATTTTAAGGCTTGGTTCGTAGCTTCCGGTGTCTCAAGCGTGGGCAAATGCCCTGCCCCATCCAGCACCACCAACTCCGCATCGGGAATAAGATCGGCCATAAGCTCGTGCCGATGAACCGGACACAGTGCATCTTCTTTGCCGCATAGAACCAGCGTGGGGAGGGCCACAGCTTTCAAGGTCTCTTGCTGGTCAGGCCGCTTTTGCAGCGCCCGGCTTTGGCGTTCAAAAACATCCGCCCCGAGATCCAATGCCATTACCATCACCAGATCGAGCACCTGCGCGCGGTTGGGCCCTTCGGCGAGGTAATTAGGTTTCATCTCCTCGCGCATCACAGCTTCGAGCTGACCCGCCAAAGCGGCGGCAATTTGAGGTTCACGGCCCTCAGCGACCTTTGGGTGTTCTGCCTTTGGATTGGTATCCAGCAGGGCCAAACGGCGCACCCGCTCCGGTGCAATCCGCACGACTTCCATCGCAACGATGCCGCCCATGCTGAGCCCCAAAAGCGAGAAGTGAGCAGGCGCATCGTCCAAAACAGTGCGCGCCATCTCCTCTATACTCTGGGCCTGCGTCAGACATCCAACACTCACAGTATGTTGCCCAGAAAGTGCTTCGATCTGCGGCCCAAAAAGCCGTGCGTCGCACATGAGCCCGGGCAGAAAGACAATCGGATCCGACATCTACCCGACCAGTTCAGCGCCTTCGCTCAGGGCCGTCAATTTTGCAAAGGCAATTTCTGGATCGACCGCACCAAAGCCCGCAAATGTTCCAAAACCACAATCCGAACCCGCAATAACGCGTTCTTTGCCAACAATATGTTGGAATTTTTCGATCCGCTCAGCGACCAGTTTGGGGTGCTCCACAAAGTTGGTTGTGCTGTCGATCACGCC
The DNA here is from genome assembly GCA_039182515.1 of Pseudomonadota bacterium. Taxonomy (GTDB): domain Bacteria; phylum Pseudomonadota; class Alphaproteobacteria; order Rhodobacterales; family Rhodobacteraceae; genus JBCDCE01. The sequence continues at coordinate 47,068 of JBCDCE010000013.1, forward strand.
TGGGACCAGGATTTTGTCGTCCGGAATCTCAGCAGCCCGGTCGCGGAACACGGTCCATTCGTGAGCGTGCCGGGGGTTGGACGTTTCAAACAGAAGCTGGCTTGCGCCTACACCCATCAGGGTCGAAAAGACCGTGTCCATATCAATGTCGCAGACATGCGGCCCTTCGTAGTTGCCCCAGCAAATATGCACCCGCACCCGCGATGGATCCACACCATCAAGCGCATGGTTGAGCGCCTCAACATGCCCCTGAGCAATCTTAAGAAACTCCGCGTCGCTCAGATCGTGAAACAGCATATGCCGCGAGAGCGCGAGGTCCGGGCAATCAAGCTGCAAATACAAACCCGCATCAACAATCGTGCGATATTCTTCGCGCATCGCATCCGCAAGTGCCGCCAAATAAGCCTCGCGGGTTGGGTAAAAATCATTCTGTAAAAAGAGCGAGATCACCCCTGGGGATGCCGCATTCATGAAGCCTTCTTTGGCGCCGTGCTCCGCCATGCCTGCTTTGAGGTTCGCGATGTCTTTCAAGAGCTCGTCTTGGCCTTTGGACTTCACCTCGCCCATACACATAGGGCGCGCATAGGTGGGCGTGCCGCCGTCATCAGCCAAGCGTTTCAGAAAGCTCGGAAAGCGTTTGAGATCTGCAGGCGCGTTGCGCGGGCTGTCGCCATCAAAACCGGTGTAGCGGTCTTTCACGTAAGTCGCGTAGCTGATCTTCGAGGTTTCGCCGTCGCTGACGATATCGATCCCGGCCTCTACTTGCCGACGCACGGTTTCAGAGGCCGCTTGTGTCATGGAGGCATCGAAGGCCGCCTCATCATAATCTGCGCCATTCTCGCGCGCAAAAATGAAATCTACCACCTCTTGTGTGCGGGGCAAGCTGCCAACATGGGTCGTTTTGACCATCTAATATGTCCTCCCAAAACCTAGCAAGACTCTGCGGGGTCAGGCCAAAAACCTCAAGGTCTTTTGCATGTATCCAAGCCGCGTGCGCTGCGGACCTTCAAACAAAAAAGGAGCACGCCCTGGGGAGCCCACTCCTTTTTTCAGGTCTGCCAACCCGATCACTTCCCCACTCAAAGGATCGCGATACCACACTGTTTCGGATCTTGTGGCGCGCGTCAAGCGATCTCCTAGATATAGCTGCATTCACCAGATTTAGGCATTTGGTATCCAGGTCAATCCAGCTTCATCGGCAGTTGCCCGCACCCTATAGAGGCTCGCTTCGCCGGTCATGGCAGGGCGCAACGCATAAGAGCTGCCTTTGGGCATAAGGAGCGTATCACCAGGGGCAAGAACGCTCGACTCACCATTCTGCTCCACGCGCCAGTGCCCGCGCATGCCCATGAGCACCTCGTGATCTGTTGCTATTTGGGCCTCATCAGCGAGGCTGTTGCGGGACAGAAGCTCGACCTCAAATCCCGGTTTATCGCGCAAAATCGCCGTTTCCCCAATAACCTGGGCAGGCGTGCCGTCGGCCATGGCCATCAAGTCCCAATAGCGCGCCACATAACCTGGCACCACATCGCGGGGCGAAAGCTCGGGAAAAGCGGTGAGCTCCTCATCGGTCAAAAGCGGCATCGGCTCGACACCTTCAGGCAAAGCTTCGCCCTTCTTGCTGTCGTACAACTTGCCATTTTCTCCGAGCATGAGCCCGTGATCCGTGGCGTCTTCAATCACCTGCGGGGCCCAAATGACACCGCCACCAGCGTCGTCACCGCCCAGGATCGCCATGATCATCCCGTAATCCGTGCCGATGTTCTCAAAACCACGGAAAATACCTGTGGGAATGTTGATGATGTCGCCTTCCTCCAAAACGACCTCACCCGCAGTTCCCCAGCGCCCCCAGAAAAATCGCCAACGGCCTTTCAAAACAAAAAAGACCTCCGCCGTTCGGTGAGAATGCAGCGAGTTACGACACTTCGGAGGCTGGCCCGCAGCCCCAATGTTAAAGCCCACGGCCTGTGCCAAATGCACGTGCTGATCCGGGCTTTCAGAGACACCGCCCCCCAAAATGGTGAAGTTTTCCTTCTGATCAGATCCCGGAGTATGCGCATCAATAAAGGCCGTACGGCAGGGTTGAAGATCACCATAACGGACCAATCGGTCTTGAAGGGCGTCCATAATTGTCTCCTATATATTAACCAGTGTGCGCGAGGATTTGCATCCACACGGCAGTTTCATCGAAAAGCGCGAACTCACGGCGCAGGCCCCAAGGGCCAAATTCCGCATGGCTGATGCCCATCACATGAACTTCAGCGCCACTTGGAGCGCCAAAGGGCCCCCATCCATCATGTTTGCCGGTTAAGGACCACCGCACAGCCGCGCGCGGCGGCATCAGCGCGTCTTCGCGACCGATCACATGATGGATCTCAAACTTAGCTGATGGAAATGCCGACCTGAGCGGCAGCCAGAAGCGGTCTGCCCCCGTATGACCTTGCGCCGAAACGCCACCTGCATATTCCAGCTGGCACGCCCGGTCCCAAGCCTTTGGAATAACGGAGAATTCTTTATCCATCATGCGCGACAGCAGATCCGCATAGGTGCGGCCCCACTCATTGTCATTGCCACGCCCGAGATAAGGGCCCGTGATATCTTGCGCAGGCGTAAAGGTGCGTTTTCCGGCATCGACCTGGGCCTGCGCCCAGTCTTTTGGATCCGTTCCGATCTGGCGCAAAACAGCGCCATTGTCGCGCACCAGCCATTCGTCGCTAATCTGGTTGTCCTTGGCGTAGCAATCCGCAATGGCCCGGTACGCAAGCTTGGCGCCAGAAGCTGGCCCGAACATCCCATCACCGGCATGGGTCGCCGTGCTAAAGATACGATGCGACGACAGCATCCCCTCTTCCGGCGTTCCTGACCAGATCACATCCTCCCCCAGAAGTTGCCGATCCGGCAATTCATGCAGGGTCATCACGGTCGCATCTGTTGAGGCTTTCTCACCCGTTGAGATCCCGCTCGGCATGCGCACAATCACATCAGGCGCGTAGTAGTCTGCCATGCGCGCGCCCAGCCCGCGATCTTCCCAGATCTCTTTGGTGATTCCTAAAATGTAGTCAGGAAAATCGGTCCAACGGTTGTCAAATCCCCGCATCGCTCACTCCTTTGGCCAGCGCGCGGTCGACCGTTCGATCAGCGCACCGGGTATCTCTATCTCTTTGGTTTCAGGCACTTCGCCTGCAATCAGCTTGATCATCGTCTCTACTGCCGCCGCCACCATCCGGTTGGATGGCTGCCGGTAGGTCGTAAGATCGTAAGACGCCCAAGCGGCCATAGGCACATCGTCGTATCCAACAACCGAGACCTCCTCCGGGACTTTGACCCCCACTTTCACGCGCAACTCATCGAGCACCGCAAAGGCCATGTGATCGTTGCTCACAAAGAGCGCATCGCAGCGCTCTTGCTCCACCAATTCGCGCGCGGCTTGCGCAGCTGCTTCGCGTGAATACAGCCCATCCCGCTGGCCAGAGAGATGCGCGCCATGCGCCTCCAATCCTTGATTGAATCCCTTGGCCCGTTGCTGCCCGGTGGAACTGCCAAGCCAGCCCGCGACATGGCCAAAGCGCTCGTGCCCACCGCGCACGAGGTATTCTGCGATTTTATGTGAGCCTGAAAGATTGTCGCTGGTCACCTGCGCAAACGGAGACCCTGTTTGTCCGCGGTTGAAAAGCAGCATCGGGATGCCCGCCGCTTCCACACGGCTTGTCAGCTCATCGCTCACGCCAACGCTCGCGCAGATGATGCCGTCTACTTGATAATCGAGCAACCGGCCAATCAAATCGTCCACACCTTCACCGCGCGTTTTGGCAGTAAAGATCAATATGTGATAGCCAAGGTCATGCAGAGCATTTGAAAAGCGTTGCAGCGCATCGGGGTAAAACTGGTTGTCGAGATACGCCACAACGAGCCCAATGATCTTGGACTGACCCGTGATCAAACTGCGCGCCAGCACATTGGGACGATAGCCCAAATCTGCCGCTGCTTGGCGCACTTTGGCTTGCGTATTTTTGCTCGCAGAGGCCCCTGAAAAGACCCGGCTCACGGCAGACTGGCTCACACCAGCCGCGCGGGCCACATCTTGAGAGGTCACCTTTCGGCTCATCCCGCAGTCCAGCCTCCGTCGATGAGCAAGGACGTGCCAGTGATCAAGGCAGAGGCGTCGGAGGCCAAAAACACCACGGCGCCCATAATGTCTTCCACCTCGCCAATGCGGTCGAGCTTGATCTTGGATTTAATCCAAGCCACCCGCTCAGGGTTCTGAAACGTAGGCTCGGTCAGAGGCGTGCGAATGAAGGTCGGGCAAATTGTGTTGACCCGAACGCCCTTTGGCCCCCACTCGATCGCTTGCGCTTTCGTAATGCCTTCAAGGGCATGTTTTGTGCCGCAGTAGACCGCGCGGTCAATACCGCCAACATGCCCCATCTGGCTCGAAATCTGGATGATCGAGGCCGGGCCCTTCGCGTGTTTCGCAATGGCCTGCGCCATAAAATAGGCAGCCTTAAAATTTATGCTTTGAACCGCATCAAAATCTTCAGGGGTTGTCTCCAAGCTCGGGCCGTGCCGCGCCAATCCGGCGGAATTACACAAGATATCAAAGGCATGCGCTTTGCAGAGCGCATCAACCGCATCAAGATCGGTTACGTCCAACACTATCGCTTCCGCGCTGAAGCCCGCGTCTTTGACAGCCTCAACAGAAGCACTGAGCTCTGCTTCGCCGCGCGCGGCCATAACCACATGCGCTCCAGCTTCAGCCAGCGCGACAGCGCATCCGAGACCAATCCCACGGGAGGCTCCGGTCACAAATGCTCTGCGACCGTCTAGGCGAAATGAGGGTGTTTTAGGGAGCATGAGCGGCGTCTTTTCGTAGTTTTGCAATCCTATGCAAACACCCTACCCAGGCACCTGCGGGTAAGCAATGCCTTTGAAGGGTGGAAAGTCACAATAGCGGCGCTGACGCATGTCCAAAGGCTCATGAGGGACCGCTCCAAGCGCCAGTAGTTTCCCTTTTGGAACGACATAAGAATAGATCGAGCCCCGCGGCTCTTCGCGCCAGGTTAAATTGAACGCCGCAAGTTTCGGGAAGAAATAGAGCTGGTGGTAGGGAAGATAGTCATGGATCCACCAGGCCAGATCCCGCCAATCGCGCCCCTGCGCATATTGATCCGCAAACCATGGCACAACCAGGCTCACACAGGCTCCCATGCGCCCTTTGGCGTCGCGTCTGTCCCAAATATGCGCAGCATAGTTCTTGGGGCTCGCGGCCATTTTTTGCGGCTTTACCTCTGTAGATCCAAAACTGTTGAGCGCCTCAGATCGCAATCCTGAGCGAATGTGCAAGGGTCCAAAGGTCTCAACTAAAGGATCGAGAAGCTCTGTGGCCAAGCCGCGCCCGGCGGCGATGGCGAGTTCTGGATCATCGGGGATATTCTGACGGCCGTAAAAATGCGCAATTTCCGAATAGAGAAAGTTACGCATAAAGAAATATTTAGAGAGTCGTACCCGCCCCAACTCCTCTAGGGACACATAAGTTTGAGGCCGCCGCCGCATCACGTCTGGCCCACGCGGTCCATCAGATCTATTCCGAGATCCCTGAAGAGCTTTATGAAATCAACAAAGACCCAGTTTTCGGTAAACACATCGCCTGTGCGCAGCCAAAAATCGATGCCAGAGAAGTTCACTTCTTGGCCCTGAGCGGCATTAGATCCCCGGAAAGGCGCGCCGGTGTGGAAGCCTTTCACCCCAGCTGTGCCAGAGGCCGCGAGCAGGCGCCCTTCGGCAAAGAGCGACGCGAGATCCTGCACTTTACGATTGGGAAAGGATTTGAGCCACGGGCCTTGGTGGAAATCTTCAAACTCCTGCAAGCTCAGGCACGCACCAATGCCGCCCGGCCCGTACCATTTGATATTTGGATGGAAGAACCGGGCGATCCCCATGCTTTCGAGCTTGGCCTCATCGAAGACGTTAAGGCCTTCGAACAACAGAGCGCGCCCAAGGGCCAGCGTTTGCGCCGTCTCGGCTTCCACAGCCCCTTGCACGACGCCATCAAAAGCGGTGGGTACTGGCCAAACATGCGCCGCACCCTGGTATGGCGGCATAACCGGGCGGCCAATTTGCTCAAACCAGTCCATAAAATCGGGCAAGCATTGCACTTCAACGATTTGCCCGTTCTCGATGCACAAAAACTCGCCCCACCGGATCCGCAAAAGTCGGTCTGTGGTGGGAATTCCGTAGAAGGCGCTCCTTTGAAATCCGGTCAGGTAACCAGTCGCCCCGACCCACATACGGCCATCTGCGCTGCCATCTGCTTTTCCCGAAGAGCGCCCAGCGCAAAGAATATGATAGCTGCGCTTCGCCTCCGGAAAGGCTGCGTGCCAAGGGCGCACCCATTGCTCTTGCAAAGCTTTGGCATCACCCGCATCCGGGACAGGCTGTGGGCCTTCCCAAAGGAACTGCTCTGCAAAGAAGGCAGAGACATCTTCCCCAGCGTCGCAAGCAGCCCAATAGGCCCGCGCCAGGTCTTTTTCAGCGCTCATTCCGCCGCGTCGCGGTAGGGTGCTGCCTCTCCGTACGGCACGTTGCGGCCGCCATAACGGCGCACACGTACGTTGCATTGCTCGGCATGACCAACAAAACCTTCGAGCATACAAAGCCGCGAGCCATATTCGCCCACGAGTGTGGCGGCCTCATCGGTCAGCACCTTTTGATAGCTGTGGGTTTTCAAGAACTTGCCCACCCAGAGCCCACCCGTGTAGCGCCCGGCTTTCTTGGTTGGCAGCGTGTGGTTCGTGCCGATGACCTTGTCGCCGTTGGCCACATTGGTGCGCGGCCCCAAAAAGAGCGCGCCATAGCTTGTCATGTTTTCTAAGAACCAATCATCCCGGTCTGTCATCACTTGCACGTGCTCGGAACAGAGCTTTTCGCTTTCCGCCAGCATTTCGTCGTGATCCGCGCACAGGATGATCTCGCCGTATTCTTCCCAAGAGGTGCGTGCGGTTTCTGCTGTGGGCAGCACAGTCAAGATGCGCTCGATCTCCGCCATGGTGGCTTCCGCCAATTTGCGCGAATTGGTAATCATCGAAGCGGGCGAATTGTAGCCATGCTCCGCTTGGCCCAAAAGATCTGTTGCCACCATTTCGGCATCCACCGTGTCGTCACAGATCACGCATGTTTCCGTGGGCCCTGCAAAGAGGTCGATCCCAACACGGCCAAATAGCTGGCGCTTGGCTTCGGCTACAAAAGCGTTGCCTGGTCCAACAAGCATATCGCAAGGTGCGATGCTTTCGGTGCCAATGGCCATGGCCCCTACGGCCTGCACACCGCCCAGAACCAAAATCTCATCCGCGCCACCTTCGTGCATCGCGGCAACAATTGCAGGGTGCGGCTCGCCGTTTACGGGCGGTGCAGAGGCCACAACGCGCGGGACGCCAGCCACTTTGGCGGTCAGCACAGACATATGCGCAGAGGCCACCATGGGGAATTTGCCGCCTGGCACATAGCACCCAACGGAATTCACGGGGATGTTCTTGTGGCCCAAGATTACACCAGGGATGGTCTCCACTTCCACATCCGTCATCGAAGCGCGCTGGACTTCCGCAAAGGCGCGAATTTGCTTCTGGGCAAAGCGGATGTCGTCCATCTCGCGTGTTGAGACCTTTTGCATCGCAGCTTCGATCTCGGACGCGGTCAGCACAAACGCCTGTGGCGAATAGTTGTCAAATTTCTCTGAGAGCTCTTTGACGGCGACGTCGCCGCGGGTCTCAATATCGCTCAAGATACCTTCGACGATGCTGCGCGTCTTGGCGTCGTCGGCTGCGACGTCTTCTGCGGATTTTCCGCGCTTGAGATATTCTGCCATCGTCCGGATCTCCAAATGAGCTGTGTTGACAGTAGAATAGCAAGGCTTGCGCCGCGCTCAAGCTGATTTTGCATAGGAATGCAAATTAGTCTGTGCGAGCCTTTTGACGGCGCTTGCGTTACGCTTGAACGTCAAAGCCTGCCTCTTTGAGCCAACGCAGGGCCGCAGACGTAACAGGGGCTGTTTGCCCAGGCGAGAGAATGTCTCCAGCAATCACATGCGCGTTCACGTCGTCCCCTTCGCCAACGGTCACCGGATGCAGTGAGGCAGGTCCGCCCCAGCCCCAGGCCGCGCGCTTGGCAGCAGCAGGCGAGACCACTTTGTCGTCCTCGCTATAAACAGTCAGCGCCGGCATCCTAAATCGGCCCAAATCTAAGGCGCGAAACTTGGCCAAGCACACCCGCATTGGCATCAAAGACAGCAAAGGATAAGTGGTGGTCCAATGGGCCGCATGGCCTGGGTTATGTGGCGTGAAACTCCGCTCCCACCCAAGGATCTTCGGCCCCCACCACTGAAATCCCGGCACACGCATGGCCATGCGACCGGCGAAGTTCTGAATGTCAAAATTGGGCGACACAAAAAGCTGCGCAGCCAAGCCATCCACTCCGTTTGCCGCCATCTCTAGGCACACCAAAGGGCCGCCCGTGGAGCAGGAAATCACCACAACCTCGCGGCCTATGATGCGTCCGATCTGCAAGGCTTCATGGGTGCTGGCCAGCCAATCCTCGAAACTGGGCTCCGCCATGGCCGCCCCATCTCGGCCATGGCCAGCAAGCCGCGTGTAATGCAGGTTGGCACCCAGGGCCTTGGCTATATTGTCCGTAACAGGCCGGATCTCTTCGCAGCAGGCCGAAAAGCCATGCACAAACACAACGCTGAGCGGGGTCTGCACGCCCGGGCTACCGGCCCAATGCACCCGTTTTCGCGCTGCGGGCCGTAAATTTGCGACATCTGCCTCCCTGGCACTGAGCCAGGCATCGACCTCATCAACGGCGGGCCAAGACACGCGTTGCCTCCGGTCGGTACACCAATAAAAGTCCCAAAATCGCCACCACAAAAATCAATATCGGCACAACTGTAATGGCCATTTCCAAGGCCCCTAAAGCTTGTGGCGTTTGTGTTGTCACGCCCGTGGTCGCTTCCTGCCAACCATAAGCGGCGATCACCGTGCCTAAAATCGCTGGCGCAATGGCATTGGCCACCTTTTGCCCAAAGAGCCAAACGGAAGAAAACGCTCCCTCGATGGCCTCGCCCGTTTCAGCCCGCGTGACATCCATCAAGTCTGGATACATGGCCCAAGGGATCGCCTGATAGGCCCCGTTTGTAACGCCTGCAAACAAAAGCAAAAGCACCATTTGTGTAAGATCGTTGGACGGCAGTGCACGGTAGAGGAGTACCATCACACAGATGTAGCAACACAGCCCTATCACCAGCGCGGTCAGCTTGCCAAAACGAATGGAGATGAAGGCCCAAAGCGGTTGGCTGATCATAGCCCCCACCACAAACGGTGCAAACAACAGCGACAAGATTGGGATGCCTCCTGCGACCACGCTTGAGAAAGGTGAGCCGCCACCATCAGAGATGAGGTTTTTGGCCGCCAGTGGCATTCCGGCTGTGATTTGCGCAATCGACAGCGTCATGACACCGTAGAGCACAACAAGGATCAGAAAAGCGCGGTTCGAGCACACATGCCGAAGCATCTCTCTTGGACGCACGTTTGACGGTGTTTCAATGCGCGGCGCGCTACGTGTGAAATAGAGCGATAGCCAAATGGTCCCCAACACCAAGGGCGCGACCATAAGAACGGCCGTAAAGTGCCCTTCGCGGGTGCCGCCCGCTAGGATTGGCACGAGCCCGCCGCCTATTAAGATCCCAATACTGGCAAAAGCCATGCGCCACGCCAGCATGCGAGAGCGCTCAGCGGGATCTTGAGTCATTTCTCCCGCAGTCGCGGCATAGGGAATGGCCGCCATCGTAAACCCTAGGGTCGCCAAAACAAAAAAACCACCCAGCCAGAGCATCGGCCCCGTCCAACTGCCCTCGCTTGAGGCAGGGCTTGCAAACATCCCCAACATGCCAATCACCATCACGACCGCTCCAACGGCAATCCATGGGGCCCTGCGCCCAAAGCGAGATTTTGTGTGATCAGACAGATATCCAACGATGGGATCCGTCACGATATCGAACAGGAGTATGGCCGTTGTAACAAAGCCTGCAACGCCCGCAGGCACACCTAGGTAGCTTGTCAGAAAATCAAACACCAAAAGCTGTTTGACCATGACGAATACGACGATGCCCATATCCGCCAGGCCCCAGCCAGCCTTTTGCCCAATGCTCAAACTCATCTCGGTCCTTCCTCCCCACCCTGCCCGTGTCTTTAGCCGCAGGTCTGTGCAGGCAGTTAGCCTGGCCTAAGGCGAGGCGTCAAAGCGTATCGAGAATGACGTCGAGTTCTTTGGTCAAAATGTCGAGACAGACCGCATCGGAGAACGAATGATCCGCTCCGCGCACGAGCATCAGCCGCGCATCCTCCGCCTCTACGTGATCCAAAAGCCGCGTTGCCGTCTGCGTACTCACCGAAGTATCTTCCGTTCCTTGGAAGAGCCTCACGGGACAGTCGAGCTTCAAAGGCTTTGGAAAGATCAGATGATCGCGCCCGTCTTCAATGAGCTTTTTGGTGATCGGATAAGGATCCCCGTAGTCAGAGGGCACGTAAACAACACCATCGCGCGCCAACGTGACCCGGTCTTGCGCATCAAGCGAGGGCCAAATGCCCTCTTGAGTAAAATCAGGCGCTGCCGCGATGCCAAAGAGCGCCGCTGTAGGGATATGATCGCTGCGTGCAATCAACAGCGAAATCCATCCCCCCATCGAGGAGCCGACCAGAATCTGCGGCCCGCGCGTCACCTCTTCCATGAGGCTCAGAGCATCATCGTACCAATCGCCAATGCAGCCATCGGTGAAGGCCTCGCTGGATTGACCGTGGCCAGAATAGTCAAACCGCAAATAGGCCTGTCCGCGTGCCTTTGCCCAAGCCTCAAGATGTGTGGCTTTTGAGCCCGTCATATCTGACATGAAGCCGCCCAAAAAGACGACGCCTGGGCCTTGGCCCTCGGTCTGATGGTACGCAATTTTATGGCCAGAAGCGGCCTCGAAGATTTGCGGTTTAGCGGTCACAAATCTGGTTCCCACGCGCATCAATCAACGGAGCGAGGTACCCGCCATCAGCCCGCACCCGGTGCGAATAGCATCCCGTGGGCGAGCGGTAGAGCGCCGCTTGACTGATCCCAAATGCCGATGCGGCATTCGCAGCACGCCGGGAAATGTTTGCCGGGGGCGGCGCTTCAAAGCTCGCCGGAGCGGCCGTTGGGGCACCGCCGCCTTCGCTTGTGCAACCAGCAGCAAAAGCTCCCAGAAAGATTAGGGCAAGTGTTCGTCTCATGTCGCTCTACCACGTGATTTTCGCGCGTAGTATAGAGGGTTTTTCCCCACTCGGAAGGTCCAGAAAACATTGCTTTTTTAGAGTGTTGCTAGATTTATACTCACAACTTAGGCCTTTTTCGCGAAGGCTTTATAGGAAATACTGCAGGGCTTTGGTGCGCTTCTAAGGGCCCGAACACAAAAGCGCCCTGCAATGAACGGAGCGCCAAAAATATCGCACAGTCACCGATCAGGTGACTGCTCCTTTTACAAACAGCCGCTAACCACCGACGTAGACGCCATTCCTTGGGCGGTAGAAGCGCTTTTGATTGTGCAAACGCCCCAAGAGATCATGCACATCACGGGCTCTGCGCTTTGCATCAGAGTTCTCGACAGGAGCTTTCGCTGTCTCTTTGCGCAGCGCATCTTCGATCAGCGCCAAATCCTCAACCGAGAGCTCAAAATTCTTGTTATAGCCAGCCATATTTGCCGTCCTTAAAGGGAGTTTCCGATAGTGAACAAGCCTTACATATAAGAAATACCACACGCGTCCACCCCAAAATAGGTAATAAATTCAATTATTTCGGCATACAGAGGCATGCGAAAATTGTGTGCATTTGTATGCCTTTGAGAGGAAAAAAGGGCAAAAACCACCTAAGCCCTTGACCCAAAGCGCTTAAAACGGCACGAGCGCGACACCATAACCCGCAACCGGGCGCTCAGTCGGCGCCAAACTGACGAGGAGGCGCAAATCATGGCCCAGATCTCTCTCACATTTCCCGACGGCAACGCCCGCAGTTTTGTGGCTGGTGTTACGGCTGCAGAAGTCGCCGCCAGCATCTCCAATTCGCTCGCCAAAAAAGCCATCTCGGCCACCGTCAATGGCGATCACTTCGATCTTCAATGGCCCATCGAAGCGGATGCCTCCATCGCCATCCACACCATGAAAGATCCAGACCAAGCGCTCGAGCTCGTACGTCACGACCTGGCGCATATCATGGCGCGCGCCGTGCAAGAGATTTGGCCAGACGTGAAAGTCACAATCGGCCCGGTGATCAAAGACGGTTGGTACTACGACTTTGACCGCGCAGAACCTTTTACGCCTGAAGATCTCGGTGCGATTGAGAAAAAGATGAAAGAGATCATCAATCTGCGCGATCCCGTCCGCACGGAAGTTTGGGAGCGTCAGGTTGCCATCGACTATTATAAGGAACGCGGAGAGCCTTACAAAGTTGAGTTGATCGAGAGCATTCCAGGTGACGAGCCATTACGCATGTATTGGCACGGAGATTGGCAGGATCTTTGCCGAGGCCCCCACCTTCAACATACAGGGCAAGTGCCGGGCGATGCGTTCAAACTGATGAGCGTGGCAGGGGCCTATTGGCGCGGAGACAGCGCGCGCCCCATGCTCCAGCGCATCTATGGTGTTGCCTTCACCGGCAAAGAAGACCTGCGCAAACACCTCAACATGTTGGAGGAAGCCGCCAAACGCGATCACCGCAAACTGGGGCGCGAAATGGATCTCTTTCATTTTGAAGAGCACGCGCCGGGCTCCGTCTTTTGGCATCCAGGCGGCTGGAACGTGTTCCAAACACTGATTGCTTACATGCGCCGCCGGCAAGAGGCGGCAGGCTACATCGAGGTCAACACGCCAGACATTATGGACCGCACGCTTTGGGAGACCTCAGGGCACTGGTTCAACTATATGGACAACATGTTCCTGGCCAAAACCCATGATGATCGGGACTATGCGCTCAAACCCATGAACTGCCCAGGCCATATGATGATCTATAATCATACCCTGCGCAGCTACCGCGAATTGCCAATCAAAATCTCGGAATTTGGCAAGGTCCATAGGTACGAGCCCTCAGGCGCGCTCCACGGGTTGTTGCGCGTGCGCAGCTTCACCCAAGACGATGCACATATTTATTGCACGCCTGAGCAGCTGACAGACGAATGCTTGAAGGTGAACGAGCTGATCCTGTCGATCTACAAAGACTTCGGCTTTGAAGATGTGCACATCAAGCTCTCCACACGGCCAGAAAACCGCATCGGCAGTGACGAAAGCTGGGATCTGTCCGAAGGAGCTTTGAAAACAGCCCTTGAGCGGGCGGGCATGAGCTATACGATTTTTGAAGGCGAAGGCGCTTTTTACGGCCCTAAACTCGAATATGTGCTGCGCGATGCGATTGGTCGCGATTGGCAATGTGGCACATTGCAAGTGGACTACAACCTGCCTGAACGCTTCTCGTCGAGCTACATCACAGCGGCGGGCGACAAACAGGCGCCCGTGATGTTGCACCGCGCCCTCTTTGGATCGCTCGAGCGATTCATCGGCATTCTTATAGAGAACTGGGAGGGCAAACTCCCCTTCTGGCTCGCCCCGACACAAGTGGTTGTGACGGGAATTACCTCGGACGCAGACGACTATGTTTTGGCCAAAACAGCAGAGCTGAAGGCAGCAGGCCTCCGCGCAGAAGCCGATATTCGTAACGAAAAGATCAATTACAAGGTGCGCGAACATTCGCTTAGAAAAGTGCCTGTAATACTTGCTTGCGGAAAACGTGAAGTGGAAGAAAGTACGGTCTCGATGCGCAGGTTAGGGCTAAAAGAGTCTAAATTTCAAAGCTTTAGCGAGGTTCTTGACGATCTGAAAACGGAAGCAATTCCACCAGATTTGCGCTCTTAAACTTGGTGCACAGCGGCATGCTTCGGCCAAAAATCACGTTTTCGTTTGTTACAAACGCTAACGGCTGCGTTGGCTCACATCCCTGTGACTGGAAATTGGGCACTCGAATTTGCCATTGTGCATTCAACGGCGCACCAACGCTCGTTGAAATTGGTAAAGTGCAAGACCCAAAGGAAGGAAGACCCTATGTCTAAAACTGTAAAAACTCTCGCTGTTGCTTCTGCTGTTGCTGCTGCTCTTGTTGGCCACTCTGCTCCAGAAGCAGAAGCTCAAGGCAAAGAAAAATGCTTCGGCGTCTCGCTCGCAGGTAAAAACGATTGCGCGGCAGGCCCAGGCACAACATGCGCCGGCACATCAACCGTTGACTACCAAGGTAACGCCTGGACGCTGGTTGCTTCCGGCACTTGCGACACGATCGAACTGCCTGCCATGGCAGACGGCACACCACGCGTTGGTTCCCTCGAAGAGCTGAACCGCGACCTGCCAGCCTAAGAGGCTATAGGTATTCGCCTGGGGCGCGTGCTACGATGCGCCCCAGGCAAACCGCACGGGAGAAATCAGATGTTTGACGCAAGCCCAAAAGGCGCTTTGCCCCACAGCCCAGGCGTCGGATACAAACCCCAACATTTCTCTGACATTTTAGAAGTTCCAGGCCCTGTTGCATGGCTAGAAGTCCATGCCGAGAACTACATGGGTGCCGGCGGACGCCCCCTCGCACAGCTCGAGGCTTTAGCCGCACGTTTCGCGCTCTCAATTCACGGCGTTGGCCTCTCGATTGGGTCCGAAGGCCCGCTCGACGCAGATCACCTCGCCCGATTAAAAACCCTGTGCGATAGGATGCAGCCCGCGAGCTTTTCTGAGCACCTCGCTTGGTCCAGCCATGATGTCGGCTTTCTTAACGACCTGCTGCCCCTGCCCTACACGGAAACAACCCTAAAAACGGTTTGCGCCCATATCGACCAAGTTCAAGACACACTTGGGCGCCAAATGCTGCTGGAAAATCCCTCAAATTACCTGGCCTTCGCCGAGACCCAGATGCCTGAGGTCGAATTTCTGCGCGAGATCGCAAAACGCACGGGCTGTGGATTGCTCTTGGATGTAAACAACGTCTTTGTCTCAGCAACCAACCAACAGACTGACCCGCTCAGCTATCTCGATGCCTTTCCGCTGGATGAGGTGGGCGAGATTCACCTTGGCGGACATGACGAGGATGAAGATGATCACGGCGCGCCTTTACTGATCGACAGCCACGGGCGCGAGGTGATCGACCCGGTTTGGGCCCTTTTGGATCACGTGCTGGAAAAAGCCGGATCGCGCCCTTGCTTGATCGAATGGGACACGGATGTGCCCGACTGGCCAGTCCTCGCCGCAGAAGCCGCGCGCGCCGATGCGGCTCTTGCCAAGATCAAAGCCTGAGCCATGGCCGAAATCTCTCAAACTGACTTCGTCAAAGCGCTCCTTGATCCTAACCTCCCGACACCCGAAGGCCTCATCGGCCCGGACGGTGCAACCTCTCCAAAGCGTTTTGCGGTTTACCGCAACAACGTGGCTGTTTCGCTGACGGACGCATTAAAATCAGCCTTCCCAGTTATCCATAAACTCGTCGGCGAGGAATTTTTCGCAGCCATGGCGGGAGTTTACCTGCGCCTTCATCCGCCAAAGACGCCGGTGATGATGTTTTATGGAGAGGAGATGCCCACCTTTCTGGAGCGCTTTGAACCGGTCAAGCACCTGCCCTATCTCCCAGATATCGCACGGGTCGAATTGGCAATGCGCCAAGCCTACCATGCCGCGGATGCCAAGCCGATCGATCCGAGTGCACTGGAAAGCGCAAACCTCATGAGCTTGCATGTAACCCTAGCACCGCCTGTGCAAATCCTGCGCTCGCGGTTTCCAATCTTTGGGATTTGGCAGGCCAATATGATTGACGGTGCGCCACAACCAAACTCGAAAGCGGAAGCGATGATCATCATGCGCCCAGAGTTTGATCCCATCCAAAGGCTTTTGCCGCCCGGCGCGGCCACTTTTCTGTTGGCCCTTTCCAAGGGCAGTTTTGGCTATGCCTTCTCGCAAGCCACCTCAGCCGTTCCAAGTTTTGACCTCGCAAAAACCCTCGGCATCCTCCTTTCGGGCGGAGCCATCACACAGCTTACGGAAGACCCCACAAAATGAATGCCCTGATCCGCCTCCACAATGCAATTTTCGACCGGCTCACACCCCTATCGGACGCGGTGCTCCCAACACTTGCACGCTTCGCCTTTGCTGCTGTTCTCTTCATGTATTTCTGGAATTCGGGCCTCACGAAAATACCCGATGGGTTTGCGAGCTTGATCAACCCTAGCTTCAACGCCTTCGCGCAAATTTTCCCCAAAGGCGCTGAAGCCGCGAGCTATGATATCACCCAGGCCACAACCTTCCAAAAAGCGGTGATCCTCGCAGGGACATGGAGCGAGTTCATCTTGCCCATCTTGATCGTAGTAGGGCTCTTCACCCGGGTCGCGGCCATCGGCATGATCGGCTTTATCGTCGTGCAATCCCTCACGGATCTCTTCGGCCATGGCGCAATCAATGATCCCGCCACGCTTGGGGCTTGGTTTGACGGAGCGTCAGGCTCTTTGATCCTCGATCAACGCACCTTCTGGGTGGTTGCCTTGGCTATTTTAGTATTTCGAGGCGGCGGGCCATTGTCGGTCGACCGGTTTATCCGCGCGAGCTAAGGCTCGAGCCAGGTTGCCTGAGCGCGTTTATCCCACCCAATCGTCATCTGCGCCCCGTTCATCACAACGGGGCGTTTCATTAAGGTTGGGTGCGCTATGAGCAAATCGATTGGGTCCTCCCCACGCTCTTGCTCAGAGAGACCGCGCCATGTGGTTGAGCGCGTGTTGAGAAGTTTGTCCCCAAAAGCGGCTTCGAAGGCCGCTAATTTTTCTCTCGAAAGCGGCGCGTCACGCACATCGATGAAGGCAACTGTCAGGCCCGCGCCGCGCAGCGCCGCCAGAGCTTTCTTGCATGTGTCGCAGGTTTTGATCCCATAAAGCTCAATTTCCATGCGTCAGCCCTTTCTTGATAACGTTCTTCGTGGAAAGCTTGAAATCCGGTTAAAACACCTAAATCTGAATATGTGAACTGTTGCGCGATGCGACACGGGGTCTCTATTGCCTATTGTGATATCCATGGATGCAATGGACAGATTGGAAGTAAGTCCCACAAGATCAGTCAGTGGGAGA
>JBCDCE010000014.1:0-63723 GCA_039182515.1 Pseudomonadota bacterium
CACCAGCGCACCCGTTTCTGCCGCGAGCTTCATGGCGCGATCAGACTTCACAGTCTTTTCGGCCACAGCGATGATCTTGTCGCGGGCGTCCTGGGGCGTGTCTTTGTGGACAAACAGCCCGTTCCACAGCGAGATGTTTAGGTTTGGTGCCAATTCGGCCACGGTGGGCGTATCGGGCGTTAAAGAAATCCGGCTGCCACCAACAGAAGCCAGAACCTTGATGCTATCCAGGCAAGGCAAGACAAGCTGCAGCGTTGTGTTCATCACGTCCACATCGCCTGACGCCAGCGTATTGCAGTCCAGCGCATCGAACGCCGCATCAGAGGCGTAGGAAAAGCCCATCTCTTTGGCCAAAGCTTTGGTCACTTTTGTGGGCACAAGGGGGCCGCCAAAGTGCCCCAAGACAACGTCGTTGCTCTGCGCGTGGGCCGCCAAACCGGCCATGTCGTCGTAGGGCGCGTCGCCGCCAGCGACGATCACGAAGGGATAGGTCAAAAACGAGCCCAGCGGCTCAAAAGGATCTGGGCTCAGCTCAGGGATGCCGATGTTGGGCCCAACAACGGGAACCGCAATAATGAAAGATCCAATGGTGTAGCCATCCGCAGGCGCCACAGCAACGTCAATCGCACCAGGGAAGGGACCACCGCCGCCGCCGGGCTTGTTCACGACCGCAGCAGGGCTGCCATAGGCGGCTTGGAAATCTTCAGCGATCATGCGTGTCAGCACGTCTTCAAGATCGCCCGGAGGCCACGGGACAACAAAAGACACGGGCTTTTCGGGGTATTCCGCTAGAAGGCTTGTTGGGGCTGCAAAGGTTGCCGCCGCAAGGCCCGCCGCCACAAAGGCTTGGGTCATTGGGTTCATAAAGGGTCTCCCTGTTGGAGGTGATGCGTCCGGTTGCATTTCTTGTCCGGTACACTATTGTTACCATTGGTCCAAATAGTTTGCACGGGCCTCAAAGACCTGTCAACAAAGCACGCAACCCCCTGCGGTATTTCTTGCAAATACCGAAAAGGGAGAGCCGGCAAACCTCTTAGGAGCACTGCTCAAATATGACCAAGACCACGATGAGCACAGTGGACAAAGCGCTGACCCTTTTGCGCTATTTTTCCGTGCAAAATCCTGAGCTTGGCCTGAGCGAATTGGCGCGGCTTTCGGGCTATGACAAAACCACGACGCTGCGCTGCATGACTGCGCTGGCGCGCAACGGATTTGTTGAGCAAGACGCAGAGAGCCGAAAGTATCGAGTGGGTTTGGCACCCGTCAATCTTGCTCAGATTCGCGAGCAAAGCTTCCCGGTGCGCTCTGTGATCGCGCGCCACCTCGAAGGTCTGTCTTCATCGCTTGGGGAAACCGCCCATGGATCGCTGGTCATGGGCCACGGGATCTTGACCGCGGGAATCAGTTTTCCGGAGCGTGCGTTATTTGTGCATATCGATCCCTCCGAGACTTTGCCGCACCATGCCACAGCATCAGGCTTTGCGATCTTAGCCCATGCCGATCCGACGGAGCTGGAACAGTATTGGGGACAGGCAGAGTTTGAAACGTTTACCGACAATACCCCCGTTGCGCGCGCTGAAATTGAACCCCTCTTGGCTGAGTGCAGAGCACAGGGCGTTGCGCGCGCGGCCTCTACGTTTGAAGCCGATGTCATCGGCACGGCTGCGCCCATATTTGGGCAATTGGGCCCGCCCATTGGTACGATCGCTGTGGCGGCTGTGGCCAGTCGCGTCACGCCAGATCTGCAAGCGCGCATCGATACCAGCCTGAAAACGGCGGCCAAAGCCATCACAAATGAACTTGGCGGACGCCCGCCTTCCAATCCCTTCCCATAAGGACATGCGCCATGTTGCAAACCAATTTTCTGAAAGAAAACAACGCCCGCCACATGTGGCATCCCATGGCCCATCCTGCAGACAGTCTGGCCAACCCACCCGCCATTGTCACAAGCGGGGAAGGCGTGCGCATCCGGGATGTCGACGGGCATGAAACCATCGACGCCGTGGGCGGGCTTTGGAACGTCAATCTTGGGTATTCCTGCGAGCCGGTCAAAGCCGCTATTGCCGATCAGTTAAGCGCGCTGCCTTACTACTCAATCTTTCGTGGCACCTCGAACGATCAAGTGATTGAGCTGAGCTACTTGCTGCGCGATTTCTTTGCTGCGGATGGGCTCACCCGTGCGTTCTTCACCTCAGGGGGGTCGGACAGTGTCGAGATTTGCCTGCGTTTGGCCCGGCAATATCACAAGCTAAAAGGCGAAGCGGGCCGTACAAAATATCTGTCTTTGAAAAAAGGATATCACGGCACCCACACCGGCGGCGCGTCTGTGAATGGCAACGCCAACTTTCGTGCCCAATACGAGCCGCTCATGGCGGGCTGTTTTCACATCCCTGCGCCCTATACCTATCGCAACCCTTTCAACGAAACCGATCCTGAGCGGCTGGCGCAGCTTTGTTTGCAAGCTTTGGAAGACGAGATTGCGTTCCAAGGTCCAGGCACGATTGCCGCCTTTATCATGGAGCCGGTCTTGGGCGCAGGCGGCGTGATCCCACCCCATGCAAGCTTCATGCCGGGCGTGCGCGAGATTTGCAGCCGGCACGGCATCTTATTGATCGCAGACGAAGTGATCACCGCTTTTGGCCGTACGGGCGATTGGACAGGCTCGCGCCATTGGGACGTAAAGCCAGATCTGATGGCGACGGCAAAGGCCATAACCAATGGCTATTTTCCCTTTGGCGCTGCGATGATCTCGGATCACGTCGCAGAGGTTTTCGAGACCAATGACCAAGCCGCGGGCATGATCGGGTCAGGCTACACCTATTCGGGCCATCCCGTAGGGGCAGCCGCTGCCGTTGCTTGCGTCAAAGAAACGCTTCGGCTCAATGTCCCCCAAAATGCCGCGGCGCGCGGCGATGAGCTTTTTAAAGGCGTGCAGGCCTTGGCGGAAAAACATAACATCATCGGCGACGTCCGCGGCGGGCATGGGCTTATGACCGCTCTTGAGCTGGTCTCTGACAAAAGCAAAAAGTCCCCCGTCGACAAAGCCACGGGTCAGCGTGTGCAAGAGACAGCCTATAAGGCCGGTGCGATGGTGCGCGTCTCAGGCCCCAATATCATTTTGTCGCCGCCTTTGATTGTGACATCGCAAGACATCAGCGCAATTCTGACGGCGCTTGATGCAGGACTGGCAGCAGCATGAGCGCGCCTGTGTCCTCCCCCGCCTCCAATGGTGATGATATTGCAGCGCTCAAGCACGGCCCAGATCGATGCGTGTTGATGGGGACAAAAGGCGGGCCTGCCATCCGAACCGGGTCTCCGATGCCCAACTCCAACCTTTTGGTTCTCGACGATACGCTGATTGTCGTTGATTGCGGTTTGGGCGTGACACGCGCTCTTACAAACGCGCGTGTTGCGCTCAAAGATCTCAAAACGATTTTCATCACGCATCTGCACTCAGATCACTACCTTGAGCTTGGGCCGCTCTTGCATACGGCCTGGACGGCCGGGCTCAAAACTCAAGTCGACATTTGGGGGCCCGTTGGATTGGAAGATTACTGGCAGGGCTTTTTGCAATCCATGCATGCCGATATTGCTTTGCGGATCGAGGATGAAGGCCGCCCAGATCTGAGCGCGCTTGTGAAGATCCACGTGCTCGTCGCAGGCCAAGTCCCGGCTTTTGACAATATAGAGGTGCGGGCCATGCGGGTTCAGCACCCGCCGATCGTGGATTGTTTTGCCTTGTCGTTCCAAACCGCAAAAACCCATGTGGTGATCTCTGCGGATACGGCGCATTTCCCGCCGCTTGTGGGCTTTGCCCAAGGCGCTGATTTGCTGGTGCATGAAGCCATGCTTGAAAAAGGCCTCGCCCCACTTTTGGCACGGGTCGGCAATGCGGACGACCGCTTGATGCGCCACTGGTTGCAATCCCATACCTTGGCGTCTGATGCCGCTAAGATTGCAACTGAGGCGGGAGTGGCGGCTTTGGCTTTGACCCATCTTCTGCCCGCAGATGATCCAGATTTTGGAGAAAATGACTGGATAGAGGCGGTGAGTCCGCATTTTTCGGGCGCGTTTTTTGTGGGAACAGACGGCATGGAAATCAGCCTAGGCGGGAAAATACCGGCCGTCTCAAAAGGCTAGGCTTTAAAAGGCGAGATGCTGCGAAAGGATAGCGTCAACAAGTTTTCTTACTGCAAAAGGATAGTTTTGCGGTCCTAAACTGGAAACAATCAATGGGGGAACGTTGCATTGCTTGCTGAGTACGATCAATGTCCCAAAACCGTCTTAAATCGAGCTAAATTTAGCTCAATCCTCTGATTACTCCTCACTCAAAGCCACGACTCAAACCTTGGGTCGCCCTATACGAATGAGGACAAAACATGCGTATTCTTGCCGCCGCAGCGCTCGCTCTTGCAGCCTTCGCCGCTCCAGCAGCCGCCACAACATTGGTGGCCTACACCTCCGTGAACGGTGACTTCATAACACCTGACCAACAAGGCTTTGGTGTCACAGGTCTCAGCCTGACACGCGCGGGTGGCCTGAGCCAAATAGGCAATGCCAACCGGTTCCGGTCCAACGGTTTTGCCACAAGTGATCTTGTCCAAGACGCGGTCAACGATGGCGATTACATCACGTTCGGATTTGACTCGTCGGTTGGCTACGACCTGGATCAACTCGGTGTCCGCTTCCGCGTAAATGGCAACGGCCCACAAGCGGTGCTGGCGCAGATTGCTGTCGACGGCGGTGCCTATGAGGACGTGGCGCTTCTCACACCGTCAACTGACCAAACCAGCTATCTCTTGGACTTGTCGACCTTCAACAATGTCACGGATGCAGACTTCCGCCTGATCGGCTTTGATGCTGTGACCGATAATGGTCGCTTGATCCTTGGTAACACAAATGCAGACCCCTTCAACGGCGGCTCCGTGGTTGTCACGGGCGATCAAGTGGCCCCTGTGCCGCTGCCTGCCGCAGGCGGATTGCTTCTGATCGGAGCGGGCGCCATCGTGGCTCTGCGCCGGAAGGCTTAAGCCTCTATTCTTTAAGTTTTGTCCTCGAAAAGGGGTCAGGCATCGCGCCTGGCCCTTTTTCTCATGCAAACTAGGTGATGCGTCACATCCACCGCTTGCGTCTTGGTCAAACATCCGAAACATAAGCGCTCCAAGTTAGAGGACCGCAGATATGGCCAACGATCTCTTCAATTCCTTCATGACGGGCCCCGATGAAAAGGGGCGCTTTGGTAAGTTCGGTGGGCGCTTTGTGTCCGAAACTCTGATGCCGCTGATCTTGTCTTTGGAAGAAGAGTACGAAAAGGCCAAAACCGACGACAGTTTCTGGGCCGAGATGAATGATCTGTGGACGCATTACGTCGGCCGTCCGTCGCCTTTGTATTTCGCCGAGCGTCTCACCGAGCGCTTGGGTGGTGCCAAGATCTACATGAAGCGCGACGAGCTCAACCACACGGGCGCACATAAGATCAACAACGTGCTGGGCCAAATTATCCTGGCGCGACGCATGGGCAAAACGCGCATCATTGCAGAGACAGGTGCGGGCCAACACGGCGTGGCCACTGCAACCGTCTGTGCGAAGTTTGGGCTGAAATGCGTGGTCTATATGGGCGCGCACGACGTGGAGCGCCAAGCGCCCAACGTGTTTCGGATGCGGCTCTTGGGGGCCGAAGTGGTGCCGGTGACCTCTGGCCGGGGCACCTTGAAAGATGCCATGAACGATGCGCTGCGCGACTGGGTCACCAATGTGCGTGACACGTTTTATTGTATCGGCACGGTCGCAGGGCCACACCCTTATCCGGCCATGGTGCGTGATTTCCAATCGATCATCGGCAAAGAAGCAAAAGAGCAAATGATGGCCGCGGAAGGCCGCTTGCCCGACACCCTCATCGCGGCCATTGGCGGTGGCTCCAACGCCATGGGACTTTTCTTTCCGTTTCTCGACGACAAAGACGTCGGCATCATCGGCGTGGAAGCCGGCGGCAAAGGCGTGAACCAGAAAATGGAGCATTGCGCCTCGCTCACCGGCGGACGCCCAGGCGTTTTGCATGGCAATCGCACCTACCTTTTGCAAGATGAAGATGGTCAAATCCTCGAAGGCTTCTCCATTTCAGCGGGTCTGGACTATCCGGGCATCGGCCCCGAGCATGCCTGGCTACATGAGATTGGCCGGGCGGAATATGTGGCCATCACAGATAAAGAAGCGCTTGAGGCCTTCCAACTCTCTTGTGAAACCGAAGGCATCATCCCAGCGCTCGAGCCTTCCCATGCGCTGGCCCATGTGATGAAGATCGCGCCCAACCTGCCCAAAGATCACATCATCTGCATGAACATGTGTGGGCGCGGGGACAAAGATATTTTCACCGTCGCGCGTCACCTTGGCTTTGATATGTCTGGGCCGGAAGGGCGAAACGTCGAATAGGGGGCGCTGCCCCCACGCGCTCTGCGCGTTCCCCCGGAGTATTTTGCCAAGAAAAAGGACGCAGCTTTTGGGCTGTGACCTCTGGCGTCTGTTCAAAGTCCTCGAAGGCTATTTGGGCTCTAAACCTAAGTTTATTCCTTTCAGCCTAAAGCAAGAGGATGACGTCTCAAAGGTTTATGGGGCGCGATATAAACCTCTGGGCTCTATAGGGGCAGCCCAACTTCGGTCACCAAGGCGACAGCGCAACGCTGCGCTTTGCTTTTCATACCGGAGACACGACCCATGACTAAGACACTGCTGCTGACCACAGCTCTATTCGCTCTTTCGCTTTCGCCCGCACTTGCAGGTGGCGCGAGCTTTGCTTCGCTTGATACGGATGAGAATGGCACCATCTCGGCTGAAGAACTGGCTGAGGTTTTTGGTGAAGAGGGTGCAAGCAATGTGCTTGAGCGTCTCGACGAAGATGGGGACGGAACGGTTTCGCTTGATGAGGCGACTGCTGCGCAAAATGCGCGCGGTGGAGGCGGTGACGGCGAAGGCCGCGGCGGTCTGTCACAAGAGAGCTTTGACGAACGCGTGGCCGCCCTCGATGAAGAAACCCTCGCGGAAATCAGCGATATTTTGGATGAGCTTGAGGCCTCCGATGAAGATCTGCGCGATGCGATTTCCAATTTGAGCGACGAAGACCGCGAAGCGCTGCGGGATGCTTTGACTGACGGAGATGAGGCGGGTGAGCGGTTTGGACGTCGTGGTCGCGGTTTTGGCCGCTTTAACGATGACGACGCAGATACCGACGCAGATACCGATGAGACAACCGAGACCGAAACAGCAAGTGCCGAAAGCGAAGGTGAAACCACCGAGTCGGCCAGCGCTGAGGTCGAAGAAACAGCCGAGCGCAGCTTTGGCGGCCGTGGCCAAGGCGGCGGTTTTGGCGGGGGAGGACGCGGCCGGGGCGGCAATTAATCCTGCCATGCGCTTGACGAACAGATCATAGACGCGGATTGGTGGGGCTCGTTGGGCGTGTATTGGCTCACTTGGCGCACAAAGTCTATGATCGGAGCCCCGTGTGTGTGCGGGGCTCCCCTAATTTAAATGGAGAAGCCTCATGCGACACCTTCTTTTGACTGCGCTCATCGTGCTCAGCCAAAGCGGTGCGGTGTTCGCTCAATCGGTGCAAGACAGCGTTGTGGAACAGCTGACCGCACAGGGCTTTGAGATCACAAAAATGCGGCGCACTTTTCTGGGCCGTGTCCGTATCGAGGCCCAGTCTGAGGATCTGGAGCGCGAGTTGGTTTTTAACCCAAACACCGGTGAAGTTTTGCGCGATTATTGGGAGGCAAGAGCGCGCAATGCGACGACTGAGGATGGGGAGGATGGCGCGCAAACCGCTCCAGACATCAATTTGTTGAGCCCAACAGGCGAGAGGGGGGCTGGTGCCACGGGGGAGGATACCCCCGGCGACAGCCCCTCTGGCAATGGATTTGACGGCTTTAGCGGTGGTCCGAGTGGCGGCTTTGGCGACGGTCAGTTTAACGGTCCCAGCAATGGGTCAGGCAACAATTCGGGTGATGGCCCCAGTGATGGCCCCAGTGGGAGCCCTGGCGGCGGCAATGCCGGGAGAGACCGTGGTCGTGGCAACTAGCGCCGCGCGCCGAATGCGTCTAGAAGCCCACCCGTAATGCGTAGCACACTCGCCTTTATTGCAATTGTGGCTGTACAGGTTCTCTGTACGGTCTTTTTCGTAGGGGAAATCCTGGCATCCGTCCTTGGCATTGCCTATCGGCCGATCAATTGGCGGCTCATGGAAGTGATCGAAGTGAGCGCAGCACTCGGGCTTCTTTTGGGCTTGGTCTTTGGCATTATGACGGTGCGGCGCTCGATGACCAAAGCGGCCCGCGCGGAAGATGCGCTGCGGGCGGCCTCTGGCGCGTTTATGGAGCTGGTCGAAGACAGGTTCGATGAATGGAAATTCACCCCCGCTGAGCGCGATGTTGCGCTCTTTGCGCTCAAAGGTCTGTCCCTTGGGGAGATCGCAGGGCTCAGAAACACGTCAGAGGGCACGGTCAAAGCACAAACCGCCGCGATCTACCGCAAAGCGGAGGTCTCGGGCCGCCCGCAGTTTCTCAGTCTTTTTGTGGAAGATCTGATCGACCTGTCCGATCCGACCTGAGCTTGACCCCACCTAGCGCGTTAGGTTTCCGTCAAAGCATGGCTTTCCAGCACGTCGAGCGGCACAATCTCAAGCGCACGCTTGTGCGTGGCGGCCAAATTTATCTTTGGCGCGCAGCCTTCTTCATGGGCCTGCATGAACCGCCCCGCGCATAAACACCATTGATCTCCGGGTTTGAGGCCTGGAAACCCGTATTCGGGGCGAGGGGTCGAAAGATCATTCCCCACATATTTTGAGTAGGCGAGGAACTCTGCTGTCAAAATAGCACAGACCGTATGGCTGCCTCGGTCTTCTTGGCAGGTGTTGCAATGCCCGTCGCGGAAAAACCCGGTGAGAGGGTCTGTTGAGCACAGGGCCAATGGTTCGCCCAAGACATTTTCGCTTGCGTCCTTTTCGAGCATAAAGCCCTCCAATCTATCCCAGTTCTATCCCTTGTCTATCCCAGTCCACGCGACCCAGCGGCCATGGAAGTCTGCGCGTCCCAATGAGTACCTAAGTCGGCCAGGCCAAAGGTCGAGGGTTAGGGCTGCACTTCCGGGTTGCGCATCGGCTTCCATGCGAAACCAGGCCAGAGGGGTGTCGGATGTGGCGCGTTCGCCGGCCTCTTGGATCAATGCAGCGCCTTCGGCACGCGCTTCGGGTGGCAGATATTGCCAAGCAATGGTTGAATACAGCAGATGCACGTGGCTCTTGGGTGCTGCCGCGAGGCGCTCTGGCAGCCAAGCCAAGGCATCCGCCTGGACCACCTTTGGTGCAGGCAGCGTCATAGCTGCGCGTGTGCGGGCGATGCGCTCTGGTTGGTCAGGCCAAAGATAGCTCAAAAGACGCAGTTGCGCGTCCTCAGAGCTCAGATCCACAGGTGCAAGATCGACACCTTCCCGACCGGCCACAGATATCTCGCTGCGCGGCGGCAGAGCACCAGACCAATCAGGAGACAATTGAACAAGGCTTTCCTTTGGGCCGAAGCCCGCGCCAATAAGTAAATAGAACTGATCGAAGTTGAGGTTCAGCCCTGCACTGGCGCCAATTTCGCTCACCCAAAATGGTGTTTTGCCTTTGGGTCCTGAACCCTTCTGGAACAGGTGACCAAGCTCATGGGCAACAGCGATCAGGAGGCTCGCGCGGCGCACTTCATTGGTTTGTGGGGCCCGTGTGAGGGCCTCCAGAAGGCGCATGTCGCGCTGAGTGAGAGCCTGGTCGAGCGCCCAACGCAATATGTCATCTTCGACCTCGTGAGGTGGATAGACCTCCTTTAAATCAGAAGCTTGCCCCGTCAAAATAAGCGCATGAAGCCCACCCGTGAGCCGCAAAGGGACCCCGTCACCATGCAGTCCAGGATCTCCGTCCCAATCCCGGATCACGGCGGCTGTGGCGCTGGGATGCTCGGGCAGGAGGTTTGCCAAAATGTTCAAAAGGCGAGCCATAAAGGGCGACCCTAAGGCCGCACAGGCCTCGGCTTGCTGAAGGAAAACGTCCAGAGCCCGAGCGCTCACCGAAACTTATCCATGAGCTTTTGCATCGGCGAGCGCGTATCCTCTTTGGCTGGCTCAACCTTAGCCGTTTTAGGCTGAAGTTTGTCTGGCGTATCGGAGCCAGGGTTAGATTTAGAGGATCGGGCAGGGGCTGCGCGCAGCGCGACTGCGTTCATAAACTTGGCCGGGTCCTCATCAGCCAAATGCGGCGCGCCTTCACCAATGCCGCGGATCACATCGTCCAGCCATTCCGCATCCGCTTTAGCAAAATCATGGAGCACATAGCCTGGAACGCGGTCTTTGTGACCTGGATGCCCCACGCCCAAGCGCACACGATCGTAATGCGGGCCGATGTGATCATGGATTGAACGCAAACCGTTATGCCCGGCGTGCCCGCCGCCCGCTTTTACGCGCACCTTGGCCGGTGCCAAATCGATCTCGTCGTGAAAGACAGTTACATCTGTGCTGTCCAACTTGTAAAAATCTATTGTTGCGCGCACCGATTGGCCGGATTTGTTCATAAAGGTCATGGGTTTAAGCAAAACGACTTTCTCAGAGCCCAAGCGCCCCTCGCTGATCTGACCCTGGAATTTTTCGCGCCAGGCACCAAAACCCTGTTTGCTATGAATTTCATCTAGGGCCATAAATCCGATATTGTGTCGGTTCTTGGCGTATTTTCCCCCTGGATTCCCAAGGCCAACAAAGAGTTTCATAGGGCTGCTCCGACTGCTCAACGCTTGGTATCAAAGCCTGGGCTGCAATCAAGAGCTGGGTCCAGACGGCGCAAAAGCCGCGTGCAAAATAATCGGGCCAGCCCCAACAGAGGATGTTTTCGCCATGCCTGCTTCGCTTCCAATGTCCATGAAGACGCTTGTTATCAAGGAACCAGGAGGCCCGCTGCATCTCGAAGAGCGCGCGATGCCCCAGCTGCGCAAAGGCGAGGTTTTGGTGCAGATGACGGCCTCTCCCATCAATCCATCAGATCTCGCGAGCCTTCATGGGCAATATGCCGTAGATTGGCAGTTTCCCTTTGTGCCTGGCATGGAAGGCAGCGGTCGGATCGTGGATCACAACGCCGGGCGCTTTGCCGCTCAGCTGATGGGTAAGAAGGTGGCCGCTTTTGCCGGGCGCGAAGGGCTTTGGGCTGAATATGCGGCTGTGCCTTTTGAGCGCGTGGTGCCCGTGGGCGAGAAAACCCGGCTCGATCAAGCGGCGATGTCGCTTGTGAACCCTCTGACGGCCATTGCTCTGGTGTCACTCGCTGAAAAGCGCGGGCAAACCGCGATCATCAACACAGCTGCCGCTGGCGCCCTAGGCCGCATGATCCGCAAACGCGCCGTGGCGCGGGGCCTTAAAGTGATCAACACCGTGCGCCAGGATGCCCATATCGAGGCCCTCAAAGCGGATGGGGCGGTGCATGTGCTCAATCAAAATCACCCAGATTTTGCGGAAGAGCTCAAGCACCTGGCCCGGCATTACCGCGCCAATCTGGCCTTCGATGCGATTGGTGGCGATTTCACGCTCGCTTTGCTCAAAGCCATGCCCAAAGGGGGCGAAGTGATGATCTACGGCGGCCTTGCGATGGCGCCAACCTCTCTCACACCAGAGCACTTTGTCTTTCATGACAAGAAGATAACGGGCTTCTGGCTCGTGAATTGGCTAGACCGCCGCCCTCTCGCGCTGCGTTTGCGCGATTTGTACGATGTGCGCCGTAATCTGAGTGGGTTTGCCCTTAGCAAGGTCGCTAAAGTCCTGACATTGGATCAAGCCGAAAACGCTGCACAGATCTATCAAAACAACATGAGTGCGGGCAAAGTTCTGATTGCGCCAGGCGGATTAAACCCCGAGGTTTCAAGCCAGAGTTAGGCTATCTTTGCTTGCCAAAGACGGGCCCACCCACCTCCCTCCACCCCAAGCGCGCTGCGCGCGTTTGGCCTGGACCCAAGGGGGCGCGCGCTTCGCGCGCGGCGGCACAATACTCTGATCTTTTTCTTGGAAAAAATACTCCGGGGAGTCCCGTAGGGACGGGGCAGAGCCCCTCATCGCCAGATTGACCGAAGTGTCGCCAGCAAGGGTCTTTTCACGCTTTTACACATTTTTGGCGTCTTGCTTTACGCAATACTTAAAGATCTGCTTTTTAAACTTGGGATTTTTTAGGTGCGCCCGGCGCGACTGCCAGACTTATCTACATTGAGCGCTAACCCTCTCACGTTTATAGAGGCTCAAACGCAAATCCATACCCAGCATGGGCTGGGCTGAAGTCGAAAAGGCGTAAACCGCGTTTAGATTGCGCTCTAAACCGTGCTCTTTTTTACGCTTTTGCCTTCATATGGCCCAAAAGGTGCAGCCTTATTCCGGCAGTAAGATCCCCTTTTTTCAGGACGTAAGAGCAAGGCGAAAACATGCGCGATTATCCAGAGACTTGGGTGCAAGCAATGCCGTCGCTTGCTATGCGCCCCCGCCCATCCTTTGACACCGAAAGGGATGTTTCTGTCCTGTTGGGCGGCAAACCGCAGCTGCCGTCTCATCTGGAGTGGCCTGAAGGGTTGTCTTTTTACGCGCAGATCAATTTGAGCAAGGTGCCAGCTTCGTTTTACGCGAACGAGAAACAATGGCATCTTGATTTGCCAACATCGGGGACGCTCTTCATATTCTTGCCCCTAGAAGATCCGTATAATGCGCCCGCAAAGGTTCTTTATTGTGAAGAGGATGTCTCTCACCAGCCGGAACGAGAGCCAGTGGACAGCGCACCGGATCTGCGGGCCGGGGAAAGCAAGTGGTGCAGCTATTGGGTGGATACGGTCGGCCTTTCAGAGTGCGGACGGCTTCTTTACCGTCAGCGGGCTGACCTTTTGCCGTTTTTGTCGGCCTATTCTGTGAATGGTCTTTGGGCCAATATGGAAGAGGCCGCAAACAACCCTGCTTATGTTGCGCAAAACCGAGCCGCGCAGGCCCTAGAAAAGGCCACTTTGGCCGCTGCCTATAAGGCCAATCCTTTGCCGCCCCCGCGTGACAAAAGCCCTGTGTCTTCTGGTTTTGGCAATTGGAAGGGACGGTCAAGTGAGCCCTTGACGCATCTCAAACATGCGACGCTGACTTGGGCCTTTATTTTCGACTACGCCCGGCATGTTGAGATCGAAAGCCTGTCTCTGGCCCAAGGCTACGTCAATCGGCTTTTGGGGGACGATCATTTTTCGGCAAAGCACCGCGACAGGCTGGAGCGAAAGAAAGACAGTTTTTGGAAAAGAAACATTGAGGCCCGAAATAAGGCTTTTCAACCCTCTACAAAGGTCTCCCTCAAAAGCAAATTTCGCCGCGTACAGGCGCTAAGGCAGGCTACAAAAAAGCGTCGCTTTGACGATCGTGCGCTGGCGTGGATGGAAGTTGCGCGCTTGCATTCGGGCCTTGTCCCCGCAGATATTTCCAAGCAATTCTTGTGCTTCATCGAAGAGATCCAAACCTATAAAGACCCAAGCCGCAAAAAGCTTAACCTCAGGGCCCTCGACAGCTGGATTCGAGAGACCCAGCTCGGGGACCGCGATGTTCGCCTGATTGGGGAAACGGCCATTAGGGCCAGCCAACATCATTTGGTCATTGAAACTTTACCCAAGGACAAAGTGACTGGCGCTTTGCCCCATGAAGTTCTCAGGCTCACACGTGATGCCGAACTGGCGGACCGGTACTGGGATGAAAGACTGCGCCTGGAGGTCGCCCCTGGGACCTCCAGCGGCCCGCACAACTTTTCGATCGGGTCACAGCACACCCAAATGCTCGGCGCCCCCTTTGCGGTTCAGCCGCAGGTGGACAGCCTTGCCCAAGAAAACGTCATGCTGCTGCAAATCGCGAGTGAGGCGGGTATGCAAATAAATCCGCCTGATGGCAACTTCCAGCTATGGATAGATCCGGCCGATCTGCAAAATCGAAGGTTTGAAAAAGCGAAATTCACCTACTTCTTTTCATGAAATCCCGTGCTGGGTGTTCCGAGCCTAAATTAAGCCAGTCCCTTTTTGCTAGTGGCGGGCCCACCCGCCTCCCTCCACCCCATCCGCGCTGCGCGCGTTTGGTCTGGACCTGAAGGGGCGCGCGCTTCGCGCGCGGCGGCACAATACTCCAATCTTTTTCTTGGGGAAAATACTCCGGGGAGTCCCGAAGGGACGGGGCAGAGCCCCAGCCTCACGACACAGGTTGAAGAAGTTCAGTCCAACAGGTCCCAAAACCTTGAATTCTTTTGCAGCGCCTCGCTCTTTGGAAGCCTCAAAACCTCAAGATAGAAACTTAGCAAAAAATGAAATTCTCGCTTCCTCTTGTTTTATCAGTCTTCGTCCTGCTCGCGACACTGGCACCTGCGGATGCCAAAACGGGGGATCAGATTTGCAAGAAAATGATCTCGGAGGGTCGTGGCGGCGGCATGAGCCAAAAC
The DNA here is from genome assembly GCA_039182515.1 of Pseudomonadota bacterium. Classification (GTDB taxonomy): domain Bacteria; phylum Pseudomonadota; class Alphaproteobacteria; order Rhodobacterales; family Rhodobacteraceae; genus JBCDCE01. The sequence goes on from JBCDCE010000014.1 coordinate 14,492, forward strand.
ACGTGTATATGCACCCACCGCGTGGCAGATGAGGTTTTAGACGACACTATCAAGTCCCTTCTTTTTGACGCCTGGTACACGGGCAACAACAACATGCAAGCCTTGGCAGATCTCCCAAAACAAAGCCGTGTGCGTCGGCAAATGAAAAAATTAGCGCGGTCTCTCAAGGCCCAGTGTGAATAAAGGGCGCGGCTCAACTCGCAATTTTCTCAAGTCTCATGCTGAAAGCGACGTCCAATGATCTCGAAAACCGCAGTTTTTTTCTTGCTGACAGTGCTTCTTTTGGGATGCGGTGTGTCTGTGGACGAAGACCTTATCAGCACCCAGCCTGCGCCAAAACTGGAATTTGTAGAAGCCCGAAAGGCCGCGGCACTCTGCGCGAAACACGCGCCCGATTGGGCCGCGCTTGAGGAAGCATTCAAATCTGCTGGCTATGCAAAGTCCAAAGACCCGAGGTTGGCGGGTTTTGCGAGATCTACAGGCACAGCTGTTTTGGACAAAGCTAATACTGGAATGCGCGTTTTGGTGGGTGAAAAAAACGATCAAGAGGGCGCATGCATCATTGGCCTTGAAGGCATGACACCTGAGCAAAGCTTCGCGCTTGCTCAGCCTTGGGTAGGAGCATTCGAAGCCGTCACGAATGCCGAGCGCGGGCAGGGCCTTTCCCAAAATGCAGCTCAAGCCTGGGCCAGTTTTGAAGCAGAACGCATTATCTATATTGTTGCGTACAAAACCTGGAATGTCTTGTTCCAGCCTGGAGCAGCAGTGAGGCTGATCTATATCGAGCGCTGAGCCGATCCACGCGTCGTTATTCCCAAAAAAAGGCCCCGCAAAACACGAGGCCTCTTCCTAAATTTTGAGCGAAAGAGCTTACTCTTCGCCGCCCTCAGCAGCGTCTTCACTACCCTCTTCGCCTTCGCCGTCTTCACCCTCAGATGAGCGCAAGCCGGATGGCGCTTGGATGTTCGCAATCACGAAATCCCGGTCGATCGTTGGCTTGGCTCCTGATGGCAGCGTGATCGAGGAGATGGTGATTGTGTCACCAACATCCAGGCCTTCGACGCTCGCCACGATCTTTTCAGGGATGTCGCCTGCGGTCACAACAAGCTCAACCTCTGGGCGCACAACGGTCAGAACACCGCCTCGACGAAGCCCGGGGCAATTGTCTTCGCCTTCGAACTCAACCGGAATAAAGAGCGCCACTTTCGACGTGCGGCGCAAGCGCATGAAGTCCACATGTGTGGGCAAGTCTTTGACCACGTCGCGCTGCACATCACGGCAGATCACGCGCACGTCTTCATGCCCGTCCACTTTGAGGTTGAACAAGGTCGACTTAAACCGACCAGCCTTGAGGCTCTTAAAGAGGACGTTGAAGGGGATGTTGATGGGAAGCGGATCGCTCTCGCCACCAAATACAATGCCAGGAACCATGCCGTCGCGACGGGCTTGGCGGGCGGCCCCCTTGCCTGTCCCCGCACGTTCCTGGGCGATAAGATCTGGGATCGAACCAGCCATAGGATATCTCCAATTTTGATACTGCGGGCCACCTCCAAGGGTGTGGTCGCCGCTCAGACGCGCCGTATGCGGGCGAATCCCTTCAAAGGCAAGACATTTCCGCCCGCCACGGCCAAAGACTTGGCCCTATTGATGACAAAACCCTCCAATTTTTCCCATGCCACGCTCTGCATGCGTTTTCTACCCTGCCCGGAGACGATCCCAAAAATGGAGTGTGGGGCAATGAAAGCGAATATCGCAGAATTAATCGGGACCTTTGTTTTGGTCTTTTTTGGCGTTGGTTCAGCCGTTTTGGCAGGCGCAAGTGTTGGCATCGCTGACCCAATCACGATCACAGGCATCAGCTTTGCATTCGGTATCTCAGTTGTGGCAATGGCCTATTCCATCGGCGCGGTCTCTGGCGCGCATTTGAACCCAGCTGTCTCGCTCGGAGCGCTTGTCGCTGGCCGCATCGATGTTCCAACTTTCGTCGGTTATGCCGTTGCTCAAACCATCGGTGCGATCATCGCAGCTCTCTGCGTGTTTGTCATCGCATCCGGCAGCGCCAGCGGCTTTGATGTGTCCGCAGGCATGGGCCAAAATGGCTGGGGCGCAGGCTACGGTGGCGAGTTCAACATGGTCGCAGCCTTCCTCTTTGAGGTGATCGCTACAGCTGTGTTCCTCGTGGTTATCCTAGGCGTTACAGAAGAGAAATCCGGGACGCCGATGATGGCAGGCCTCGTGATTGGTCTCACATTGGTGATGATCCACCTTGTTGGCATCACGGTGACAGGCACCTCGGTGAACCCAGCTCGCTCAATTGGCCCAGCTCTCTTTGTGGGTGGCACAGCGCTGGCGCAGCTTTGGCTCTTCATCGCGGCACCACTTGTTGGCGCAGCCATGGGTGGCCTGCTTCACAAAGCGCGCATCACGGCGCCAGCGCAAACCGACTAAACCGCGCCCTCGAAGTGCTCAGCAAAAACAAAAGGCCCCCCACCAAAACCCGGGCGGGGGGCCTTTTCTATGTCCAACTCAAAACGAGCCAAAGCGCAAACCTGCTTTGCGCAACCCTGGGCGAAAATCGGGTTTGAGACCAATCCGATTGATGTAAGGCCCGCCGCTTTTCAACATGGCCACATCGCAGCTGGGTTCACGGAGATCACGATTGCGAAGACAGCTGCTATGATGCTGACAAACCAGAGGAATTAGAGGATCCACTTTGGGATGTGTGGCCGTGGTCATTGCGGCTGGATCTGCTTCAAAACTTGCCTGGATAGCCATCGGGTAAGTTCTCAGTCTGGATTGGTGCGATGACGTCCCAATGCTCCACGATTAACCCGTCTTCAAGGCGCCAAAGGTCATAGAATGCAGTCGGCATGTCGCCCCGCGCGCCCGCCACGCCGGTCAGCACAAAATTGCCCTCGGCGACGATGATGCCGATTTCATCATACCGGATCTTGAGTCCCTTTGCGGCGTTCGCGGCCATCAGTGTTTGCAAGCCTTGTAGCCCATCACCGGCGAGCGGATTGTGCTGCAGATATGTCATTGGGTTGATGTATTGCGTGATGTCCAAGCGTTCGCCACCAATGAACATCTTCTCAAGAAGCTCGATCACAAGCGCTTTGTTTTGTTCGGTTTTGTCGAGGTCTGTTACGTCACCCCAACCATCGGTTTGAGTACGCCCTGCGGGGTTCGGCGCATCGCTAAAGGGCTGCAGGTTGTCCCAATGCTCTGCAATGCGCCCGTCCTCGATGCGAAAGATATCGAAGGCCACCAAAGGTGTCTCGCCAAAGTTGTAGTAAGTGGAATGGGTAGCGACCAGATCACCTTCCCCAATCATACGATGCACTTCATTGGGCCGCGCATCTGCTGGTTCTGTGTCGCTCTGTTTTCTCAGAAACTCTTTTATGACGGCTGAGCCCGACGGCAGCATCGGATTATGTTGGATGTAGGTCTCGGTAAAATAGGTGTCGACTGCGTCGACATCGCGACCGACGAAGACCTCTTTGACCATGTTGCGCACGATCTTTTTGTTTACGGCGACATCCGCGAGTGCAGTGGTGGCGCAGACAGCAAACGCGCCCGCAGTAAATAAGAGTGGCTTGAGCATGAAAACCTCTGTCAATCAATTTATCTTTCTAGAAAGATAAATGATCGATCAAGGGCTGACAAGTCTTTCTGGAAAGATTATTTTTAATCGCAATTGAGGAGCGAAAATGACCAAACCTGATGGGCCGTCCTGGCCCAAAGAACGCCCTGCAGAAGCTCGGATTGTCCCCGGGCTTTTCCGCAGTCGCAACTACATCTGGGACAACGACCACCGGATCGTCGAAAGCCACGGCGTGTCGTGGTCGCAGTTCTTGGCGCTATCGCAACTGAGGTCAAAAGAGCCCGATTTCACTCTGTCACCCACGCAGCTTTATACATCCGCGCAGGTCACATCCGGCGGCATGACGAAGATGATGCATGGGCTTACAAAAGACGGCTTGATTGAGCGCATCGAGAATCCCGAAGACGGCCGCAGCCGCTTGGTGCGCTTGACACCAAACGGTAAAAACCTGACCGAAACGATTGTGGATGCGCTGATACAGGAGAACAAAGATCTAATCGGCGGCATCCTCGAACCCGACGAGACAGAACAGCTTGCGCGGCTGCTGCGAAAGCTGAGCCTCGGGCTCCAAGCACGCAAATCCTCGGATTAGGACCAAGACAGAACTGAAACGCCAGCCTATAGCGTGTCCTTGAGTCGCCGCCTATTTCTAAGCAAGTGGTCTAAGACTGATCCGATTGAGTCCTCAAATCAGATAAAGGACCTTAAATCTCAGTCGCGAGATGGCGGCGATGTTTGCCTTTTTGACTTTATCTCAGGAGGCGTAAAAACTCGGTTTGGTTCGGAAATTCTGGCCTTTTATCACGAGTCAAAACAGCGGGTTCGTAGCGCCCTGCTCATGGGCTACTTAAAGGCGGAGAGGAAAGACGGGCCATCACAGCCTGCCAAGTAAGCACTCAAAGACAGCCCCTCTTGCTTTGGAGCCTTTGGAACGGCATGGCTCAAGCATGTCGATTCTGAGCGCCATTTCCCTGTCCAAAAAACCTGTTCCAGCCTTTGCGGCGGTTGGCTTCTTTTGGGGCAGTTTGGCTGCATCTATTCCGGTGATCAAAACAAACCTAAGCGTCAATGACGTTACCTTTGGGCTTTTGCTTCTGGCCAATGCCGTGGGCCTTGTTGCGGCGATGTGGACGGCCCCCTGGTTTGACAAAAAACTGGGCAGCCGCAGTCTACCCACGGCCAGCGCACTTTTTGCCTGTTGTTTTGCTCTGCCCGTAATGATGCCGACACCGCTGACCTTTACACTCGCCATGCTCACAATGGGCATCGCCTCGGGTCTGACGGATGTGACGATGAACGCACGTGTGAGCGAGCTTGAGGCGCGCCACGGGCGCACTTTGATGAATGCCAACCATGGTATCTTCTCGCTGGGTTATGCGGTTGCGGCTTTCACAATGGGCCTGGCGCGCGAAGCCGGGGTGCCGCCGGTCTATGTCTTTCTAGGTTTTGCGCTGATCGTTTTGGCCTCCACCCGCATGATGTATATGGAGATCGAGGCCGCAGAGCCCCCCGAAGGCAGCTCAAAAGGCAAATACCCTTTAGGCATTTTGTTGATCTGCGGTGGCGTGGTTTTGATTGCCTTTATGTCAGAGGCCACAGTGGAAACCTGGTCTGCACTGCACATTGAGCGCTCTTTGGGCGGACGCGCGGCAGAAGGCGCGCTGGGCCCAACCATGCTGGGGCTAACCATGGCCATCGGTCGTTTGGGCGGGCAGGGACTGTCTGACAGATTTTCCGACCTTAGGGTGATCTCTGTGGCCGCTGTGATCACCGCGCTTGGATCGATTGTGGCCGCCTTAGCTGCCACGCCCTTTGTGGCCTATATGGGTTTTGGCCTCTTTGGCCTTGGCGTGTCGGTCATCGGCCCACTTGGCCTCGCACAGGTCGGTCGCCGCGTGCCGCCGCACTTACGCACAGATGCGATCTCCAAGGCAGCCGTCATGGGCTTTTCGGGCTTCTTTATCGCGCCCGTGATCATGGGCGGTATTTCGGAAGCGGCATCTTTGAGTGTGGCCTACCTCTGTGTTGCGGGCCTTGTGCTCTTGTGCTTGCCGCTCGTTCTGATGCTCAGAGCGCGGGACACATAGCTGCAGAGCAAAATCAGTTTTGCGCCGCGTCCTTCATTTCGATCAACTGGATTAAATTCCCGCACGTGTCGTCGAGCACAGCGAGGCGGACAGGCCCAGCATCGACCGGGTCCGTTACAAATTTCACATCTAGGCCACGGAGCCTTTTAAACTGCGCATCAAGGTTTTCGACCTGGAACGAATGGGCAGGAATTCCGTCAGCAACCAGCGCTTCCTTAAAGGGCGGAACAGCCGCATGGGAACTGGGCTCCAACAGTAGTTCAGGCCCGTCGGGTTGCTCGGCCGATACAACAGTCAGCCAACGATGGTCTCCAAGGGAGATATCGGTCTTCACCTTGAAGCCAAGAACATCCCTGTAGAATGCTTCCGCTTTTGTCTGATCGTCGACAAAGACGCTTGTGACGTGGATTTTCATGTGCTGCTCCGAGGCAAGTCTATTTTGCACGACGATAGCAAACACGCGCGCACTGTGCAGCACGCCATGTTCTGGTCCTCAAAGAGTCTTCGCGTCTTTCGCTAACCTTTTCGCAAGGTTTTTAAAGTCACAGTCTCAAACCTGAGGTATCGATTGCCTGAAATACAACTAAAACGTGTATTTGGCATACAATGCGCATACGTTGTGCATACGTGGGGGCATACACAGTGTGCATTCCTAACGTACTGTAAACAGGAGGTTTTTAGGAGGTTTGACCTAACTTGCAAAAAAGAGCACCGTACGGTACCCTTTCTGAAGACTTACAGGCCCGCGCGTTGCGCGGATCCCTCAGTTCGCCATCCAACGCCCTTCAAAATCTTCTGGCACCAAGAGGATATCACGCCCCACGTCGTGGATATTGCGGCGCCCACAAAGCGCCATGGTGGTGTCGAGCTCTTTGTGGATCACCTCCAGAGCTGACGTCACACCAGCCTGTCCCATAGCCCCCAGCCCATAGACATAAGCCCGCCCAATCCAGACACCCTTGGCGCCCAAAGCACGCGCTTTGAGTACGTCTTGGCCCGAGCGCACACCACCGTCCATATGCACTTCAATCTGGTCGCCAACAGCCGCCACAATCGAGGGCAGCATGCGGATCGAGCTCAGCGCGCCATCCAACTGGCGCCCGCCGTGGTTCGAGACAACAATCCCGTCTGCACCCACGTCCACAGCGCGTTTGGCGTCTTCTGCGTCCAGAATGCCCTTGAGCACCACAGGCCCGTCCCACTTTGCGATCATGCGCTCGATCTTGGTCCAATCCAAAGCATGATCGAAGGCTTCGGCAGTCCAAGAGGTGAGAGAAGAGGCATCTTTCACGCCTTTGGCGTGGCCCACGATATTGCCAAAAAAGCGCCGTTTGGTGCTCAGCATTTCAAGGCCCCAGGGCACCTTGGTGGCCAAATTTGCAATGGACTTTGCCGTGAGTTTGGGCGGGGCGGAGAGCCCGTTTTTCAGGTCCTTATGGCGCTGACCCAAGATTTGCAGATCCACCGTGATCACAAGGGTCGAGACCTGTGCCGCCTTCGCACGATCGAACAGGGCGTCCATAAAAGCTTCATCTTTGAGCGTGTAGACCTGAAACCAGAAAGGCTTTTCCGTATGTGCCGCCACATCCTCAATCGAGCAGATCGACATGGTGGAGAGGCAAAAAGGCACCCCAAACTTTTCTGCCGCGCGGGCCGCTTTAATCTCGCCATCCGCGTGCTGCATGCCCGTCAAACCCACGGGCGCCAGCGCCACAGGCATGGCGACATCCTCGCCCATCAACTGCGTCGCTGTAGAACGCCCCGTCATATCTACCGCGATCCTTTGGCGCAGGCGCAATTGTTCGAAGTCGGTCACGTTTTCGCGGAAGGTCTGTTCGGTCCAACTGCCGCTTTCGGCGTAGTCGTAAAACATACGCGGCACGCGGCGTTCGTGGATGCGCTTAAGATCATCGATGCAGGTGATGGGGGGCATGGGCGCTCCGAGCTTTAATTGGTCAATTTACTTTACCAATTTAGCAGAATTTAACAAGGGCAAGAATTGGTACGAAATAGTACTTGTTTAATTCGATATCGTACGATATTAGTTCGATATCGAATTAGATAACCCTATTGGAGCCCGCTATGTCCCTCTCTCGTCGAAAAATGATTGCTCTTATTGGTGGCGGAACTGTTCTTGCCGCCACCGCTGGTGCCACCGGTTTTGCTGTGACCCGGACGCCCACAACCGCGCTCGAGCCTTGGGACCTGGCCGGTGGCTATTCTGATCTGCGCAAGCAAGCCCTCAGCTACGCCCTTCTCGCGCCCAATCCGCATAATTTGCAGCCTTGGCAGGCCGAGCTTGTGGGCGAGGGCCGCATTCATCTTAGCCTCGATCCCAACCGTCGTTTGCCGCATACCGATCCCTTTGACCGGCAACTTCATATTGGTCTGGGATGTTTCACAGAGCTCGCCCGCATGGCCTTGGCCGAAGTGGGGCAGGGGGCAGAGATTACCTATGGGTCTGATGGACAAGACGGGCCGATCGTGGAGATAAAACTTACGGGTAAGGCTCAGCCAGATCCGCTCTTTGCGCATATTCTGACGCGCAGATCCTGCAAAGAGGCCTTTGCGGATACGCCCGTGCCTGATGATCTGGCGGATCAACTCAACGCATATGCCACGGTCCACCGCGAACGAGAGATGGTGCAATCGCTCAAGGAGCTTACGTATCAAGCGTGGGAAATCGAAGCGCTGACGCCGCGCACCTACCGTGAAAGTGTGGATCTAATGCGCATCGGCAAGGCCGAGATCAACGCAACACCGGACGGCATCGATATGGGTGGGGCCTTTTTTGGCAGCTTGCACGCGCTGGGCCTGCTGTCTCGCGAAACGCTGCTCGACACCAATTCCATCGCCTACAAGCAAGGCTTTGATATCTACCGCGACATGCTCTTTGCGACCCCGGCTTATGTCAGCACAGTTTCGCAAACCAACACGCGCGCGGATCAACTAGAGGCAGGGGCGAAATGGGTTCGCCTGAACTTGGCCTGTACGAGCCTCGGCCTTTCGCTTCATCCTGTTAGCCAAGCCTTGCAAGAATATCCAGAAATGGCAGGGTTTTATGCTCAGGCACGCGAACTTTTGGCAAAACCAGGCCAAACGGTTCAAATGTTGGGGCGGCTTGGCTATGGTCCTCAGACGCCCCGCACCCCGCGCTGGCCTTTGGAGCAAAAATTGATCAATGGAGCCTAAGGGGCCGCCAAATAGCCCAAATCCCCAGGATTTGCCGAGATACTTCCGGTTCTTCAACGAAGTCGGGATCGTAAACCAATTGGCAACCGCGATGTTTGAAGCGCGGTTGCCAAAAGGTATTTTGATCAGCCATTTTTCAGTGCTCAGCCACTTGATCCGGGTCCAGGATGGGCGCACGCCCGTTGAGCTTGCGCGCGCCTTCCAAGTGGCCAAAACCACAATGACGCATACCCTTGCAGGCCTTGAAAAACGGGAACTCATCGAGATGCGCCCTAACCCCGACGACGCGCGCTCCAAACGTGTTTGGCTCACAGATCAAGGCCGCACTTTCCGCCAAGACGCCATCATGAGTATGGCTCCTGATTTTATGAGCCTTGCTGCGCAATATGATGTGGAGCGGCTCGATGCGATGCTGCCGCACTTGGAGGCTTTGCGCAAAATTATGGACGCGGCACGGGATTGAAACTTGGTCCTTTCAAAAGACGGCGCACCCCGCGCGCAAAGGTCTCCTTGCTTATGGTCTTCGCCTGCGCCTAGGAAGGCGTATCTTAAAGTGGTGCATAAAGCGCCAATCACAATTACAAAGGATGATCACATGGGTTTAGGTGATATGCTGGGCAAAGCCGCTGGGGCTCTGGGCGAAGGCGAGTTCGACATCGCAGAGAAAATGGGCGAACTGGGCATCGATCCTTCAATGCTGAGCGGTTTGGACCTTGAGGCTGTAAAAGCCATGGCGGCAGAAAAGGGCTTGGATCTGAGCATGCTCGAAGGCCTAGGGATCGATATCGATGATCTCTTGGCCAAATTCATGGGCGGAGAATAAGTCCATCGTTTAAAGTGTTGAAGTTGTGGCCGAGCACCTCTCGGCCATAACTAATTTGGTTCTTTAGAAGCGGCCTGATGCACCTCCACCACCGGAGCGTCCACCGCCGAAACCACCTGAACCTCCCGACGAAATTCTAGGAATAAAATAGCTCGTTTCGTTTTCATGACCGCAATGTGGGCAGCGGCGACGCCTGAGGCCTCGCCCACCATGTTGGCGGGTCGCCCGCGACACCACCTCACGAGACTGACGCATTCCTCGGCGCCCACAGTTTGGACAGGGCAAAACGCGCGCAAACACGTTGCTCAAAGGGTTCTTGGCCATGATCAAGACGCCAGCGCCAAAGATCGCGCTGAAAATCCAGAAGTCATCATCTTTGCTTGAAGCAGGCGCGCTATCGCCCGCCAAGAAAGGTCGCACGATATTTGCCTCAACAGCCTTGCTGCCATTCAATATGCCTGCTGCAAATCGGTCGTTGCGCAGATCCGGAAGGAAGTCTTCATCCACAACCCGTTGGGCCACACCGTCCCAATCGCGGGCGTAAGCTGCACCAAGCTCGACACGCATCGCGCGGTCTTGGCTCAACACCATGACCAAAACACCATCGTTACGCTTGGCATCTCCGATGCCCCAATGATTGAAGAGACCCGTCGCAAACTGCTCGAGGGTCATGGTGGGGGCATAGGGGCTTTGGCTCTCAAGCGCCAGTACGGTCATTTCCACGCCCGTCTCGCGTCGCAAGGCCACAAGTTGATCGCGCAGTTCCGCCTCTTGCGTCTCGTCCAAGAGGTCTGCGAGGTCGTTTACAGTGGTCGTTTTATAGTCCGGATAGCTTTGCGCCACGGCAAAGCAGGGCCATAGAAGGGCCAAAAAGAGAATTGTACGCATAGCGCCTATATAGGGATTTTCGCGCGAATTTAAAGCCTTAGATGCCCGTATAGGGAGATCAGGGGCCCTATTCAGGCGCTCTAAGGCTCTGAAATATTGCCTAAAAACCTTATTGAAGGCTCAAGCCCGGTGCGCGCCATCTGCGAGAGATTTCACGAAGTCCAGAACCTCTGAAACGGGTTTGCCAGAGGCCATTTCGCTGACAATTGCTGAGCCAACAACGCTGCCATCTGCGATTGATGCAATGGCTTGGGATTTTTCGGGTGTTTTGATCCCAAACCCCACGATCACGGGCAGATCGGTGGCCGCTTTGATGCGCGCCACTTCGGGTGCCACGTCTGCGGCTTCGGCCTCAGCGGCACCGGTGATCCCGGTGATCGAGACGTAATACACAAAACCACTGGTGTTGGTTAGGACCGCAGGGAGGCGGGCATCGTCCGTGGTGGGCGTGGCCAAACGGATGAAGTTGAGCCCAGCCGCTTGGGCTGGAACGCACAGCTCGTCGTCTTCTTCAGGGGGCAAGTCCACAACGATCAATCCGTCGATCCCAGCGGCTTTGGCATCGCTCAAGAACTGCTCTACCCCGTGCGAATAGATCGGGTTGTAATAGCCCATCAGCACAATTGGGGTCTCTTGATCGCCTTCGCGAAACGCGGAAGCCAGCTCAAGGGTGCGATTGAGCGTCATGCCTTGGGCGAGTGCGCGTTGGCCCGCAAGCTGGATCGCGGGTCCATCGGCCATCGGATCGGTAAAGGGCAAGCCCAGCTCGATGATATCAACACCCGCACCTGGCAGGCCTTTAACAAGCTCAAGTGAGGTCTCAAAGTCAGGATCGCCCGCCATGACATAAGCGACAAAAGCCTTTTTGCCTTCGGAGTTCAGCTTCGCGAAAGTGTCGTCGATCCGTGTCATGGTGATCCTCAAAGCCCTCTAAAAGCCGCTCTTATTGCGTGAAATATCGCTTTGCCGCCAAAGGGGCTAAAGATCAAGCCTAACTCGCGCTCAGGATTAGGCTAAGGCTTAGGCTTCGGGGGCTAAGGTCACGTCAAATGCGACGTGCAAGAACGGCTCTGTGATCTTACCGGACAGCGCCATGCCGTCTGGGAACTCAGAGGCGGGACGCTCAATATAGGTCATCACCAGGTCCTCGCGCACGCCAAAGACTGTGTCTTGATCCAAGTAAGGATCGTCATCGGGAAAGATCTCAGTGACCAAGGATTTAAAGCCCGGCGCTTTGACGATGTAATGCAGGTGAGACGGACGCCAGGGGTGGCGCCCGCAAGCGCGCAGAATGTCCCCCACCGGCCCATCGGACGGAACAGTGTATTCCACAGGTTTCACGGTGGTGAAGGCGTAGCGGCCATCCTCGCCAACAGTCATCAACCCGTGAAAGGAAAAGGTGTCTTGCTCGTCGTCTTGGCTGGCATAAAGGCCGTTGGGCGCGGTTTGCCAAATATCGAGCTCAGCGCCCGCAATTGGTTTGCCGTGAGTGTCTTTGATTGTGCCCTCAGCCAAAAGCACAGGCCCGCCGTAGTGCCGCTTCATATCGCCGCCAAAGGCCAAAGGTGGGGCGCCCGACACATGGAACGGGCCGAGTACGGAAGAGCTTGTGGCCTCACTACTGGAATGAATCATATCGACCAAGGAAGAGAGCCCAAGCACGTCTGAAGCCAGGACAAATTCGTGCCTGTCTTCGCTCTCAATCGCGGCGCAGCCTTCGAGGAAAGCAATGCCTGCGCGCCATTCCTCGTGGGTCAGCTTGGTCTCTTTGGCAAAGGCATGCAGATGCGACACAAGCGATCCCATGATCTCGCGGATGCGGGGGTCTGTGTCTTCGGAAAGATAGCGCATAAACACATCTGTTATGTTGTCTTTGGTCACGGTGCGCATCAGCAAATATCCTTAGATGAGGGCAAGGCTCAGAACGGGGAATTGGATCAGGATCAGGAGCACAATCAGCATCACGAAGGCAAATGGCAGTGCGCCTAAGAACACGTCCTTTAGGGAGATCCGGTCGTCATTGATGGTCGATTTGATCACAAAACATGAGATGCCCAGCGGCGGTGTCAGAAGACCAATTTCAGCACCGACCACAGTGATGATACCAAACCAAATGAGTGACATATCCAGCGCTTCTGCCAGGGGCAAAAAGAGCGGCACAACAATCAAGATAATCGAGGCCGTGTCGAGCAGTGTGCCTAAAAACAGCATCAAGAGCACATAAAGCAGCATCACGCCCCAAAAGGAGGCGGAGTTGCCTGCGAGCATGTCTTGCAATTGGTTGGGCAAACCGGCGAGGCCCAGCATACGACTATAGATGGACGCTGCGGTGATCAAAAAGAGGATCGCAGCCGTTATATGTCCGGTTTCCAAAAGCGCTTCCCAAAAGCTGCGCGCGGTCATGGTGCGGCGCACAAGGGCAATGATTAGGGCCACCAGGGCGCCCGCCGCACCCGCTTCCACGGCTGTGAGCCAGCCCGTGTAGATGCCGCCCAAAACGATTGTGATGAGCAGAAGCGTCGGTAGCGTCTTGGACGCGATTTCGCGGCCCGACATCCATTCGCTGTCATCCACGATACGTCCGCCCACAAACCCGGGCGTGAAGCGGCCCATGAACCAAATGGCGCCCACATAAGCGATGGCCAGCATGATCCCTGGAATGACGCCCGCAAGGAACATATCGCCCACCGATTGTTCGGCAACGAAGGAGTAAATGATCAGCATGGCGGAAGGGGGAATGATCATGCCCAACACCGACGAGCCCGCCACAACCCCCACCGCAAAGCGCGGATTATAGGCCTGGGCCATCATTTGCGGCACAGAAACCTTGGTAAACACGGACGCAGAGGCGATGGATGAGCCGGTCACTGCGGCAAATACGGCGTTTGCGCCCACAGTCGCCATGCCAATCCCGCCTTTCACTTTGCGAAAGCGCATGGTCATCACTTCGTAGATGTCTTTGCCCAGCCCGGCTTTCGAGACGATGAGCCCCATAAAGGTGAATAGCGGGATGGTGGCGAAGCTGTACTCCATCGCGCTGTCACCCACAGCGATTTTCAGCAGGTTCAGCGCGAGCGTGAAGTTGTCGCGCATGAGCCAGATCGAGACAAACGACACGACCCCAAGCGCCACCGGGATGTAAACGCCCGAATAGATCAAAAAGACGATGGCTATGACCGAGATGAGGCCAATCTCAATGGGGGTCATTTGGCAGGCCCGTCTTGGTCAGAGGATTGATGCTCGGGCACGCGGACCAGCTCAGGGCGGTCCTGCGCCGTGATCACTTTGAGCACAAAGATCACGCAGGCGAGTGCCGTGCCGGTGGTGATCACCAGCTTGACCGGCCACCAAGGCAGGGTGAAAAGCCCCGGCACGCCAAAGTAGTCTTGCGTGTTCCACATGTGCAGAACTTCCGGATAGGTGATGTAGGCAATGAGCCCCATAAAAATCGCGGAGACCGCATTGATGATGCGCCGAAGGTTCGATGTGAGGCCCGGTCTGCGGTTGTGCAAGAGGTTCAAAAACCCATCGGAGCGCGTGAGGCGATCCACGCGCACCACATCGGGCAGTTGCAAAAACACGATCAAAACGACCGAAAACTGCACCATTTCGTAGGTGCCGCGCAGGGGCGATGAAAAGACACCCCGCGCAACCACGTCGATGTTGAGGATCACCACCAAGGCCAGCACAACAAGTGTGCCCATGGCATTGGAGGCAATCGCGAGCGCATTGGCTGCCCGAGAGACGCCAGACAAAGCAGATCTTAGCATGATTTGGCCCTTTCTCAGATCAGCCTTGGCCGTGCGCGCTTACTGGGCTGTCCAGTCGCGCACGCCGGTAAAGCCAGCGGCTTCGAGCTTACCGAGGTAGGCCGCGAGCATATCAGTACCGGCTTCGCCGCGCCCATCGAGGTTTGCGGCCCACTCCTGCGCCACGTTCGGCATAGCATTGGCCCAGGCGGCACGGTCCTGTGCGGAGACCTCCACAATGGTGCCGCCATCCGCCACATAGGCCTCACGAGACGCCGCTGCGCGGTCCATAGCGATCCCTGCCACATGGTCGCGGTAATCAATGGCAACAGCTTTGAGCACATCCTTCACAGCGTCAGGCAATTTGGCCCAATAGTCCGCATTCACTGTGATGGTTTTGGAGTTCACAGCGCCCAGGTCTGCGCGCAGCATGTAAGGCGCCACTTCCGCGATTTTGAAGGTTTTGGCGGCTTCAGGCCAAAGCATCCCGCAATCCACAAGACCGGTTTGGAGCATGTTGTAAAAGTCGGTCAAGCCACCACGAACGCCAGCGGCTCCCGAGATGCCTTCCAGATAGCGCAGGTTCAAACCAGCACCGGCAATTTTGCGGTTTTCGAGATCAGAGACCGAAGACACCGGATCTGAACAAAACACCTGATACGTATCAAGCACCACGCCGGTAGCGAGATAAACTTGGTTTTGTGCCGCAAATTCGTTGTTCATCGCGGGGTATTCGCGGGCAATCTCGTCCACGGCTTTGGCAACTGCGCGGGCATCAGAGGCCACGAAAGGCGTGGAGCCAGAGATGCCTTGGCTGGGCAGTTTAGAGGAATGGAAGATCGTCGTCACAATGCCGATGTCGCCCAGACCCAGCTGAACACCCTCCAGCACGCCTTTGGGCTTCACGATGGAGCCACCGTAGTTTTCTTGCCAGCGCATTTTGTATTCGCCAGCTTCCGCCAAGCGCCGGTCAACCTCGGGAATGAAGAAGTTGGTGAATTCTTTGACCCAGAGAGCGCGCGCCGGATAGCCGTCGATCACAACGGCTGAAACCGTTTGTTGCGCAGATGCAGGTAGGGCCAGCGAGGCCGCGAAGGCCGCGCCCATCAGGCAGCTTTTGGTGAAGTTCTTCATTGTTTTTCCTCCCAGAGAGATAGTTTTTTATGCCTGTTGATGGCTAAATTATTGTTTTTATGAGGTTATGGGGCTTTCACCCAGGTAACTGTTAGATCGGTGCCTGCCGCTTTGAAGAGTTTGGCTATGGCGCAATATTTGGCCGTCTCTACGCCAACCCTCGTCAGCTCTTCCTGGCTCGCAGAGGTGTCGCAAGTGACGGTGAGATGAATTTCGGGAAACGGGATATCGATCTCTTCTTGCATCAGCACGCCGCGGCGATCGAATTTGCAGTTTGCGTCGATGCTCATGGTGCCGAGGTCCACCCCAAGCCGCTCCGCGTTTTTGTGGCCAATCACATTTGTGCAGGCGATGAGCGCTGTCATCGCGGCTTCCGTGGGCGTGGGTCCCATGTTTGTCCCGCCGCGTTCCTCGGGCTCGTCAATCACCACATTGAGGTTTCTCACGGGGATTTCTGTGCGCGAATGGGTGGGACAGGCCGCCTTTGCGCGGTAGGTCACAACCGGTTTCATTTTCACAGCCATGGCGCGTGTCTCCTCAAGCGTAGGTGCACACATCCTCAAAGGCAAAGCGGGGCAGTTTTTGAAACAAAGCCGTCTCGTCTGCGTAGCCGAGGTTGCATAGAAAGTTTGATTTGAGCGTGGTACCCGCAAAGAACTCTTCGTCCACGACCGCGTTTGAAAAGCCGGACATTGCCCCCACATCGAGGCCCATCGCGCGGGCCGCGATCATGAAATATGCGCCCTGAAGGGTGCCGTTTCGAAAGGCTGTGTTCTCGATATGCTGGGCTTTGCCTTCAAACATATGCCGACGGTCTTCATGCGGGAAAAGCTTTGGCAAATGTTCCCAAAACGCCAGATCATGCGCGATGATTGCCGTGACAGGCGCGCCCATCATTTTAGCAACATTCTGTGGCTTGAGGGACTTTGCCAGGCGCTCTTTTCCCTCTTTTGAGGTCACAAACACAAAGCGCGCGGGCAGCGTGTTCATGCTGGTGGCACCGTTGATGGTGATCTCGTAGATTTCCTCGAGCATGCCTTCGGGAATGGGTTTGTCCAACCAAGCGTAGTGCGAGCGTGCGCCGCTTAGGATCAGATCAATGCTATCGTCAGACAGCCGATCAATGCGCGTCCGAAGATCCCGGTGATCCTGTTGGGCCTTTGCACGCAGTTCGGCCAAGGCTTCTGGAGTAGGCGCGGTCATTGAGCGGCCACGCTTGCATTTACGTCTTTTTCGTCAATCACGGGGCTGGCGCAGATGCCGATGCCTTCAATCTCGATCTCCACGGTCTCGCCCGGTTTGAGCCAGCGCGGATTGGGTTTTTTAGCATGGCCAACGCCCGGAGGGGTGCCCAAGGCAATCAGATCCCCTGGCTCTAGCGTTGTGTATTCCGAAATCGTCGCAATGACCGCACGCGTGTCCCAAATCATGTTGGCGGTGTTCGAGCTTTGCAAAATCTCGGTACCTACGCGGCTTTCGATCTTCAAACCAGAAGCGCCTTCGGGAAGCTCTTCGGGCGTGACGGTGTAGGGGCCAATCGCTCCGGTTGCATCGAAGTTTTTGCCTGGGGTCCATTGATGGGTCTTGCGTTGGTATTCACGCACGGAGCCATCATTGAACACGGTATAGCCAAACACGTGATCTAACGCGTCTTCTTTTGCGATATGCCGACCGCCCTTGCCAACGATTAGCATCAGTTCGGCTTCATAATCTAAAGTGATGGAGCAGCTTGGTCGCACCATCGGCTGACCTGCCGCCATGATCGAGTTCTTTCCGCGCATGAACAACGCGGGGTATTCGGGGATCTCATAGCCGCCTTCTTTGATGTGATCGGTGTAGTTCAAGCCCATGCAAATGATTGTCCCTGGCGCTGCCACGGGCAGGGCAGGTACAATTGAAGCGACCTCCACAGCCGGTGCCGTTGCGATCTGCGCCTTAACGCTTTCTAGAAGCGTAGGATCGTTGATGAGACCTGACAAATCAGCCCCAATCTCTGGGTTGAGCGCCGTCAAATTAACCGCTTGGTCGCCCGTCACCGAGAAGACGGCCGTGCCGTTCTGCGTTTCGCCCACCAGATATTTCATGTCTGCAATCCTTGTCAGTTCATCCAATTTCTGCCTACAATATGGATGAGTGTCAATAAATATCGATATTTTAGGAGCGGCAATATGGTGGCTTGGGCGGATTATAAAGCGGAAGCAAAAAAGAGAGGTGCTTTGGCGCTCGAGCTTTACGCTGCTGTCAGCACGCCTGCTGGCGCGCCAGAAGCGGTCAAAGCCGCGCTGCCTGAGCATTTGGCGTATCAAGCGGAGTTGGAGAAATCTGGGCAGCTCGCCTTTGCCGGGCCGATGTCGGATGAAACGGGCGTACATATGCAAGGTCTTGGCCTGATCATCTACCGTGCGGAGAGCTTAGAGACCGCGCAGGCCCTGGCTGAGGCCGATCCAATGCATAAATCCGGTGCGCGGAGTTTTATTTTGCGGCGATGGATGATTAACGAAGGCGCGCTCACCCTGTCTGTTGGGCTTTCCACAGGTGGTGCTACCTTGAGTTAAGGTTTGCGCCCGACAGAATTTTCACGCCCAAGCAGTGGCGCGCACGGAGGACAACGGTCATGAACGCGATGAACGACAGTCAGAGCAAGGAAACCTCCGCCACGCATGGGTCTTACCTCAAGTTGCGAGAAATGATCCTGACCGGTCAGTTGCCCCCCGGCAAAAAGCTCAAAATTGAAGAATTGCGCGGCTTGCTCAAAACGGGGGCGAGCCCAGTGCGCGAGGCTTTAAGCCTTCTTACATCTGATATGCTGGTGGAGCGGATCGACCAGCGTGGCTTCCGGGCAGCGCCTGTGAGTAAAGCAAATTTCGAAGAAACCTTGCTGTTGCGCTGCACACTTGAAGAAATGACGCTTCGTGCCTCCATCGCCAATGCGGACACAGCTTGGGAAGAAGCGCTCGTGCTGTGCCACCATCATATGAAAAAGACCCTGCGAAGCGGCAAGGAGACCTTTGAGATTGCTCATAAAGCCTTCCATATGGCCCTTTTGAGCAATGCCAACATGCCTGTGACCGAGCGCTATTGCTCGCAGCTTTATGATCTCAACATCCGCTACCGCTACTTGGCTGCAGACGAACCGCGCTACCAAGAGCGCAGCATCGCAACAGAACACCAAGATATCCTCGATGCCGCTCTGAATCGCGACGCAGATCGCGCAACCGAGCTTCTCTTGCAGCATTACCGGCGCACAGGAGAGTACCTCAGCAGCCAGATGGACAGCTAAGATGCAGCGCAATTGGTTTTTGGGCGATTTATTAGGCCAGCTCTTTGCACGGCCCGGCCAGATGCGCGGCTCAGCGGATGCGCGCCCCATTGAGGAGCTATGCGACGCGCTCTTGTCGGCGGAAGGGGAGGTTTCTGGCTTTCAACTGGCCTCCACGGTTCTGGACCGTTACCGCGCCTTGGACGACACGGAAAAGCGCGCGTTTTTCCAATTTCTAAACGACGATCTTGAGATCGATGCAGCGCGTGTGTCGCGACTTGCGGCGATCTACAGCGAGACCCCAAACGTTGAGGTCTTTCAGAACTTAAGCGCTGCGGCTGAGCCACGCAGACAAGAGCTTTTGCGGCGGCTCAATCAGCCGGTTGGGGCGACTCAAGAGCTGGTGGCCATGCGTGTAGATCTGCTGCGGTTCATCAAAGATGCGCCGGAACTGAAACGCACAGACATTGATTTTGTGCATCTTTTGCGCAGTTGGTTTAACCGCGGCTTCTTGGTGCTCAAGCAAATCAGTTGGGACACGCCCGCGCGTATCCTCGACAAGATCATCGCTTATGAAGCGGTGCATCAGATCAACGATCTCGATGAATTGCGCCGCAGGCTCTACCCGGCAGATCGGCGCTGCTTTGCCTTCTTTCACCCCGCTATGCCCGATGAGCCGCTCATCTTTGTGGAAGTGGCGCTCACGGGAGAGGTGCCGAGCTCTATCGAAACGGTGCTTGCCGCAGACCGAGCGCCAGAGCCCGCGGAAGCGGCGCGTGTGGCGGTGTTTTATTCGATTTCCAATTGCCAAAAGGGCCTCGCGGGGATCAGCTTTGGCAATCTTTTGATCAAGCAGGTTGTGGCTGAACTGGCACTGGAATTGCCAGGGCTATCGCAGTTCGTCACGCTCTCGCCAATCCCGGGTCTGACAGCGTGGATGGCGGACCAGAAAGAGGACTCAGAGCTAGGAGGTGCGGCGGACGCGCTTTTGCAAAGTGACCGTTCAAATGGCGATCTCAAAGCCTTGGCGGCCCGGTATCTTTTGCAAGCCAAGCGCCCCGATGGATTGCCGCGCGACCCGGTTGCCCGGTTTCATCTTGGCAACGGTGCGGAAGTGCATGCAGTGCATCTGGATGCCGATCTGTCTCAGAACGGACTGGCCCAATCCAAAGGGGCGATGGTTAACTATCTCTATGATCTCAAAAGCACAGAGCGGCACCACGAGGCGTTTGCCCTCAACGGAACCGTTGCCGCCTCAAAGCCTGTTCAGGCCCTTTCAACCATGACACTCTCCACGCCAAGCCCAAAAGCTGGCCTAAAAACGAGCCCGGCAAACGGCGCGACCCAAGACCCTAAGGACCCTCTCACGTGACCAATTTGTTATACGATGCGCTCTTTGCTCCGCATGCCCAAAATGAGGCAATTTTTTTAGAAAGCGATGCGGGGCAAAAGCTGAGCTATGCCGGCTTTGTCCGCCGTGCGGCTCAAATGGCGCATGTTCTCAGCAAGGCGGGCGTGCGCCCCGGAGACAGAGTTGTGGTCCAGGCCCCAAAACTGATCGACACACTGGCACTTTATGCAGGCAGCGTGCAGGCAGGGGCGGTCTACTTGCCGCTCAACACAGCCTATACCGAAGCTGAATTGCGTTATTTTGTGGAAGACGCGGGCCCCAAGGTCATCGTCTGCGACGTCAAAGACGCCGCACACGTCGAGGCTCTGAGCGATGCGGTTGTCTTTACTTTGGGAGATCCAAGTCAGGGCTTGAGTAAGGCCGCAGATGCCGAACCTGAAGACTTCCAAACCGTTCACCGCGACGCGGAGGATTTGGCCGCTCTGCTCTACACCTCTGGCACCACAGGGCGCTCTAAAGGCGCGATGCTAAGCCATAAAAACCTGCTGTCCAATGCTGTGTCTCTCAAAGATCTGTGGCAGATCACGGCTCAAGATCGTTTAATCCACGCCTTGCCGATCTTTCATACGCATGGGCTTTTTGTGGCCATGAACACCACGCTTCTGGCCGGCTCTAAAGTGCGCTTGATGGCGCAGTTTAATCTGGATGTTATCTTAGACGAACTGCCCGGTTCCACGCTGATGATGGGTGTGCCAACCTTCTATACCAGGCTTTTGAATGACGCGCGCTTCACGTCCAATTTGTGCGAAAACATGCGGCTCTTTGTGTCTGGCTCAGCGCCGCTTCTGGCGGAGACCCATCAAGCCTTTAAAGCCCGTACCGGTCACCGAATTCTTGAGCGCTACGGTATGACCGAAACCAATATGATCACGTCCAACCCCTATGAGGGGGCGCGGGTCGCAGGCACAGTGGGTTATCCTTTGCCCGGTGCGGAGGTGAAAATCACCAATGCCGAAACCGGTGAGGAGATTGCGCAAGGCGAGATCGGCATGATCGAAGTACGCGGCGACAATGTGTTTCAGGGCTATTGGAACATGCCTGAAAAAACTGCCGAAGAGTTGCGCGACACCGGCTTTTTCATGACCGGGGACCTGGGCATTCAGGCCGACGATGGTCGGATTTCAATCGTTGGGCGGGCTAAAGACCTGATCATTTCGGGTGGTTACAACATCTACCCCAAAGAGATTGAAGACGTGCTCAACGATATTGATGGGGTAAGCGAAAGTGCTGTCTATGGTGTGCCTCATCCCGACTTTGGCGAGAGTGTGATCGCAGCGCTCGTCGCGGAGGCGGGGGCAGAGCTAGATATCGCTAAAGTCGAAAAAACCGTTGGATCTGAGCTGGCCCGTTTTAAGCAGCCCCGGTGTTATCAGGTGATGGAGGCCCTGCCGCGCAATACGATGGGCAAGGTGCAAAAGAACGTGCTGCGCGACAGCTATAAACCAGATGCCTAGAACCGCGGATGCCCGCACGAATCAAACCCACTGAAAACTGGGCGAAACTTGCTGTTCTTGGTTTCGGAACGGTTCGTCGGCCCAAACACGGGCGCTTGGAAATTTGAGGTTTTAAACCTTCATTTCGGATTTTCCGAAATTGATCTTTCCCTAGGGTAAAAACACTCAAAATCTTCGCTCAATTATGACGTTGGACTGCTGGTCAAAGCTTGGCAGCCTGGTCTAGGTTCGCGCCAAATGAGCCTGGCAATTCGGGCACGAGTAATGACCAACGGGAGACAACATGGCGCGCGTTTACCTCAAAAAAGCGGACCTCACGCCCGCCACCCATGCCAGCGATGTGCATGAGACCGTCAAATCCATTCTTTCCGATATTGAAGCAGGTGGGGATGCCAAGGCGCTCGAATATGCCGCCAAGTTCGACAAATACGACGGCGCGGTTTTGATGAGCGCGGAAGAGATCGAGGCAGCCTGTGCACTCGTGCCCGAAAAGCTCAAAGCTGACATTCGTTTTGCCCATGACAACGTGAAACGCTTTGCGGCAGCTCAAAAAGCAACACTCACGGAATTTGAGACGGAGATTGTCCCCGGCCTCATCGCCGGGCAAAAGACCATCCCCGTTCACGCAGCAGGCTGCTATGTACCAGGTGGCCGCTACAGCCATATCGCAAGCGCCATCATGACGGTGACAACCGCCAAAGTTGCTGGCTGCAGCCACATCACCGCCTGTTCGCCGCCCCGCCCAGGTGTTGGGATTGCGCCAGCGATTGTTTATGCGGCGCATATCTGTGGCGCTGACAAGATCTTGGCCATGGGCGGTGTTCAGGGTGTAGCTGCGATGACCTATGGTCTTTTTGGCTTGCCAGAAGCGAATATTCTAGTTGGACCCGGCAACCAATTTGTGGCCGAAGCCAAGCGCATCCTCTTTGGGCGCGTGGGCATCGATATGATCGCAGGGCCAACTGACAGCCTCATTCTAGCCGATAAAGATGCAGACCCCGAAATTGTGGCTGTAGATCTCGTGGGCCAAGCGGAGCACGGCTACAACTCGCCAGTGTGGCTCGTCACAGACAACAAAGACCTGGCCGAAAAGGTCATGTCGCGCGTGCCGGATTTGATTGCGGATCTGCCAGACGTAAACCGCGAGAATGCAACGGCTGCGTGGCGCGATTATGCTGAAGTGATCCTCTGCGAAGACCGTGAGGAAATGGCCGCCACCTCTGATGAATACGCGCCTGAGCACCTGACTGTGCAAGCCGCAGATCTCGATTGGTGGCTGGAGCGGCTCACCTGCTACGGTTCGCTCTTTTTGGGGGAAGAAACCACCGTGGCCTTTGGCGATAAGTCTTCTGGCCCGAACCACGTGCTACCGACCTCACGCTCGGCCAATTACACCGGCGGGCTCAGCGTGCATAAATATATGAAGGTTGTGACCTGGCAGCGCGCCACGCGAGAGGGCGCCAAACCCGTGGCCGAAGCCACTGCGCGGATTTCGCGCCTTGAAGGGATGGAAGGCCACGCGCGCACCGCTGATGTGCGGCTTGCCAAGTACTTCCCTGGCGAAAACTTCGATCTGTCAGCCGAAGGATGATGCAGGCCCTCGTCTATACAGGCCCTGAACGGCTAGAAATGCAGGAGGCTCCCAAGCCTGAGGCTGGGCAGGGCGAACATCTCATAAAGATCTTGGCTTCGGGCATTTGTGGCTCGGATATGCACGCCTATCTTGGCCATGATGCGCGCCGGCCTGCGCCGCTCATTTTGGGCCATGAGGCAGCTGGGGTCGTTGAAGGCGGGGCCAAGGACGGCACACACGTGACGATCAATCCGCTGAATGCCTGCGGCACCTGCGCGGCCAGTCTACGTGGTGAAGACAACCTCTGCGAAAACCGTCAGATCATCTCCATGCCGCCCCGGGAGGGAGCTTTTGCACAGTACGTTGTGATCCCCGAGAGCAATTTAGTGACAATGCCCGAAGGCGTGTCATTTGCTAAAGCGGCACTGGCGGAGCCCCTGGCCTGCGGTTGGCACACAGTGCGCCGTGTGCGCCAGGCCTTTATGACCAGCACGCCCGAGACCCTGTTGGTCTTGGGCGGCGGTGCGATTGGTTTTGGCGCCGCTCTCTGTGCCACGGCACAGGGCATCGGATCAGTGACGATCTTGGAGCCAAATGCCGCCCGCCGCGCGACTCTTGAGGCGCATAGTGAGTTTGAAGTGATTGGCCCTGAAGGTCTTGGCGAGCGCCAATTTGATGCTGTCATAGACGGCGTTGGCTATGCCGCCACACGCGCCACCGCGAGCGCCCATGTGCGCCCAGGTGGTGTGATCGGTCATATTGGCTTAGGCGAAGATACCGGCGGGCTCGACATTCGCCGGATGACCCTGCAAGAGATTACCTTCATTGGCACCTACACCTACACCGCGCAAGATTTCCGCGATACGGCCCAGGCCATATTCTATGGCAAGCTTGGCGCGCTGGACTGGGTTGAAACCCGCCAATTGAGCGATGGCCCCCAAGCCTTCGAAGATATTCGAGCAGGCCGTGTGCCTGCACCTAAAATTGTCCTTTTGCCCCATCCCGAGGAGAGGTGAACCACCGTGTCCAAGACTATTTCTCAACAAATGGTGGACGATCTCGTCGCCAACAACGTGGAGTTCGTCACAACCGTGCCCTGCAAGCAGCTTGCGGGCGTGATCGACGAACTTGATGCGCGCGATGACGTGTTCCACATCCCCTCAAACAAAGAAGACGAGGGCATGGGCCTCTGTGCAGGCGCATGGATGGGCGGCAAGCGCCCTGCCATCATCATGCAAAACACAGCCATCGGCGTGACGATCAACACGCTTGCAACGCTTATTCAATACTACCGGATGCCGCTGCCGATGCTGATTTCTTATCGCGGTGAATTGCGCGAACCCGTGGCGTGCCAAGTGGAAATGGCCGTACACACAAAAGCGCTTTTGGCCCAGCTCAACATTCCAACCTATCACTTTCACAAAGAAAGCGATGCGGAGGAATTTTCTGAAATCCTGAAATACACCTTCATGTGCAACAAACCCGTGGCGATCCTGACGGAT
Source organism: Pseudomonadota bacterium (assembly GCA_039182515.1). Lineage (GTDB taxonomy): Bacteria > Pseudomonadota > Alphaproteobacteria > Rhodobacterales > Rhodobacteraceae > JBCDCE01. The sequence continues at coordinate 39,168 of JBCDCE010000014.1, forward strand.
GCCTCTTTCTGGGGAGGCTATGGCGACCAATGATCCGTTCTGAAATTCTCAAAGAGATTGCCCCGATCCTGCGCCCACATTTGGTTGTGTGTAACATCGGTATTCCAAGCCAAGAGCTACACGCCATCGATGACCAACCCAGCAACTTTTATATGCTGGGCACCATGGGCTTGGCCTCGTCCATCGGCCTAGGCCTTGCGCTTGCGCAGGACAAAACCGTGATTTCCATCGATGGCGACGGCTCTGTTCTCACGAACCTCGGCACGCTACCAACCATCGCCAACAATCCAGCTGACAACTACATTTTGCTGATTGTCGACAATGGCTCTTATGGCTCCACAGGTGATCAACCGACCTATGCGGGCATGAAAACATCGCTTGCCAAGGTCGCAGAAGCCTGCGGTTGTGATAACGTTATCGAATGCCAAGCCGAAGACACCGGCAAGGTTCTTGAAGAGGCCATCGCGGCGCGCAAAATGGCGATCATCGTTTGCAAATGCGAAAGCGGGAATGCCAAAATGCCCGTGATCACAATGGACCCCGTTGTGATCCGCGACCGCTTTATGAAAGCTGTCAGCGCTTAGAGCGCCGTCTCAAAAACCTGGAGAGCCCCGCTCACTAATTGTTTCCAGGAGGCGAAGCCGACCAGCCTCCGACCGCCCCCCTGGGCGGGGGCTTTCAGCCCGACTCCCGCAGTCGGGTGCAGGTCTATGCATTTTGAAAATCTGTCGTACGCTAAATGGAATGCACTGAAAAATTTGGGCCGGGCGGGCTTAGCCCCGCCTGATACGCTTTGGCGGTCTTGCGCGTAAAATACTCGCGCGCGCCCTCTTGCCTCGCACTCCAAATTGCGCAGACTCGCGCAAAGAGGAGCCGCGCATCATGATCGACCGAATTGATTTGAATTCTGATCTTGGCGAAAGCTATGGGCCTTGGACCATGGGCGATGATGACGCCGTGTTGGGCATCGTTTCTTCGGCCAATGTGGCTTGCGGCGGCCACGCGAGCGATCCTGAAACCATGCTCAAAACCATCCTGGCGGCGGTCGATGGAAAAGTTCGTATCGGGGCTCATCCAGGCTTTGCAGATAAAGAAGGCTTTGGTCGCAGGCGTATTCCTCTCACGGCTCGCCAAATGACAACGCTTGTGGCGGCCCAAGTCGGCGCACTTACCGGTGTGGCCGGGCTCGTGGGCGCAGAGGTCGGCTATGTCAAAATCCATGGAGCCTTGGCCAATTGGGCCGCAGCAGAGCGCTGGGTTGCGGAAGCGGTGCTCAAAGGCATCGTGGGGGCCATGAGTCGCCCTCATGTTTTGGCAATCTCGGGCACAGCCCTCCATCACTTGGCCAAGGAGCAAGGTGTTCCGGTCTTTGCAGAGGTCTTCGCGGATCGCGGCTATATGCCAAATGGTCAGCTTGCACCCAGAGGCACGCCAGGATCCATGATCCATGACGCTGATGAGGCTGCCGAGCGGATGGTTCAGTTTCTTGAGACAGGAGAGATGCCCACAGTGGAGGGCGGCACCGTGACGCTTGAGGCGCAGTCAATCTGTGTGCACGGTGATGGGCCAGAGGCTGTGGCCATCGCGCGCACGCTCAAATCCAAATTGACCAGCGCAGGTGTGAGCCTCGCCCCCTTTTGCTAATGACCCGCACCCTTGCGGCGCTCACCCAAGATCTCAGGCCCATGGGCGATCAAGGGATCATGGTGGTTTTTGGCGAGGAAATCAGCCCCGAGTGCCATCGAGAGGTCGTAGCGGCCGAAAAAGCCGTTATGGCCTCAAATCTGCCAGGGGTGACAGAAACGATCCCAGCTTACGCGGCGCTCTATGTGGGATACGACGCGCTCGCCACTGATTTTGCAACTCTGCGGGATGCGCTTCTGAACTTGTCCTTACCACAAACGGACGCTGAAACAGGCAAGGTGTGGACCGTGCCGATTTGTTATGATCCCGAGTTCGCGCCAGATCTTGAAGAGGTGGCAAACTGGGCGGGCAAAAATGTAGACGACGTGATCTCCGCCCATCTTGAGAGCTTGTACCGGGTTTACATGTTCGGGTTCGCGCCAGGCTATGCCTATCTGGGTGGGAGCTTGCCAGAGATCCAGGTACCGCGCCGCGATGCACCGCGCCAAGGCATTCCAAAAGGCTCAGTGATGATCGCAGGCCCACAATGCTTAATGTGCCCGCTTGTGATGCCCTCGGGCTGGTCGGTGATCGGGCGGACGCCGATGGATTTATTGGCCCGAGATGCCATGCCGCCATCGCCTTTTAACATCGGGGACGAGGTGCGCTTCACCCGCATTTCGCGATCTGACTACGATGCGGTGACCCGAGCATGACAGGGCGGCTTTTGCTGGATCACGTTGGGCCGCAGATCAGCCTGCAAGATCGAGGTCGCCCAGGGCTCATGCGCTATGGAATCCCGCCCTCTGGACCAATGGCTCGGATCTGTCACAGGGTGCTTTCATCGGCTTTGGGGGGAGAAAACCTCACGTGTATAGAAGCCTCGCTTGGCGGGCTCACCGCCATCTGGCACGGCCCTCCTGTCACAGCTGCTTTTGTGGGTGGACGCTTCGATATTGCGCTTGGTGAGCAGGTCTTAGCGCCTTGGTCTGTTTTTGAGATTTCCCCAGGGCAAAGCCTGAAAGTCAAAGCAGGTAAGGCAGGGGCTTGGGGCTATCTAGGGCTTTTGGGCGATTGGGATGTGCCCTCTTGGCAAGGCAGCGCGTCCGCCCATGTGCCCTCCGCCATCAACGGCGCGATGCTTACATCCGGCGCAGAGATCCGCATTCAAAATCCAAAAATGATCCCTTCGCTCAAAGCGACTTTGCCTGTACCAGACTTTGCAGAAGCGCCCACACATCTCGACATCGTTATGGGCCCGCAGGATGGGTTTTTTGATCCCGAGACACAAAAAACGCTTTTGCAATCTCCCTTCAAAGTGAGCGCGCGCGGCGACCGGATGGGCCGCAGGCTTGTAGGCGAACGCCTTCCGATCAACGGAACGCTGACCATGCCCTCGGAAGCTTTGATGCGGGGGGCTGTCCAAATTGCGGGAGACCTCCAGCCCACCATTTTGCTCGCAGATCATCAAACAACCGGTGGCTATCCCAAAATCGCAACGCTCAGCACCGCAAGCACAGAAAAATTTGTGCAGGCCCGACCCGGGGATCCTATCCAATTTCGAGCGATCTGCGTTGAAGAGGCTATCCAAAGCCGTCGCAAACTGGAGCGAGAGGTTGTGCGTTATCTGGCGCAAATCCCGACCTACCGTGGCAGTTTGCAGGAGCGCCTGGCGCGCAGCAATTTGATCAGCGGTGTGATCAATGCTCAGAAGGACCCGGCCCAAACCTCTTCCGATTAAAGGCAGGCCAGGCCGAGACAAGGATTAGAGCGCCGTCTAAACGACTTTAAACGCCTTGCTCACCAACCGTTCCCTGGAGAGGCGAAGCCGACCTGCCCCCGACCGCCCCCCCTGGGCGGGGGCTTTCAGCCCGACGCCCGAGGTCGGGCGCAGGTTTTTTTCTTTCGACAATATATTGCAGACTAAATGGGTGATGCTTTTGAAGGCGTAGATGCCGCCGCTATTTACGCACAGCCCCCACCAGCAAAGCGGACGGGCGTTTGTCGGGGGACGTGATGAAGCTTCCGTCTGTCGGCCGCGCCCCAAAGTAGATCATGTCCCCGCGTGTCGCGAGAATTTCGTATTCAACGGTGGGTGTGTTGGGCTGAACGCCTAAAAACACGCAACCTTCCTCAAGAATGTCTCGCTCTTGCCCGACGGCCCAATCGTTCGACAAACAAGCTCCCTCAGGCGCGCTGTTGAGAAAGTCGGCAAATCCTTGGGCAAGCGGCTTGATGCGTACGTAGTCGTCGATGGTTAAATCTGCTTCCACCGCGCCTTCAAGGACCTGTGATGGCCCTTTGATGTAAACCTGTCCACCAAAATGCAGTTCTTGCAGTGCAAAGCCGCAACCCGGACCTGCGTAGGTGATGAAAATGGCATCAATCCGATTGTTTGAAATTGTGATGTCCCGGGTCAGCCACCATTCCCCCATCGTGCCGTCTTGGTTGGGTTGTGGGCGTACCTCGCAGGCGATCGAGGCATAGCTGCCGTCCAGGCTAGCGTCTTTGGTGGATTGGGCAAAGCCTGGCGAACTGAGCGCGGCTGTCAAAGCGGCCGTGGTGCAGAGCAGTGTGTTGAGGGTCATGAGAGGTCTCCTTTTATTCGAAAAGAAGCCTAGCGAGGTGATTTATATTCGCATATTCTGAAGGCTAGTATTAAAAAATTCGGAAAAACTGAATGCACGGATATCTGCGCCATTTGGCCAACTTCGCCCGGATCGTTGAGGCTGGATCTATGAAATCCGCCTCAGATGCACTGGGGATTGCCCCATCGGGGCTAAGCGACTCCATGAAAGTGCTCGAAAACCGATTGGGCACAGCGCTTTTGATCCGGCACAAAACCGGTGTAACGCCAACAACAGAAGGCGAGCGCGTGTATCGCTCCGCCTCAGCCATTGTTGATCTCTTGGGCGAGGCACTGGGCCCGGAGGACCAAGAGGAGCTGACAGGCACCTGCCGTATCAGCGTGCCCGCAGAAGTGGCCAGCACCTGTTTTGGCAAAGCGATCGGGTTTTTGAGACAGCAGCACCCAAAACTCAATTTGAAGATATTTGCTGAAGACGATTTTGTGGATCACAGCCGGTTTGCCCGTGATTACTTCCTGCGCGTCGCAGCAAAACTAAACAAAAACGAAGGCTTACGCACGATTTGGACAGGCAGGGCAAACGCCATCTTGGTGGCAAACGCGGAGCTTGTGCCGGAAAAGGATGCCGAAGACGCAAAGAAAATTGCGCAACTTCCCAACCTGGTGGGGTCCGAGCGAACCCCCCCCTTCGGTTACACGTTGAACAACCCAAAAGAACGGATCACCTTTGAAAGCGCCATTGGCGTATCACACCCTGCGTCCCAGCTCAGTTTGGCAGCGCAGGGGCAGGGGGTCACAGGGTGCCTCGATATCTGTGCTCATGCGCATATCCGATCCGGGGTCTTGCGCCAGGTTTTGACCAATCGGTTTTCGATCCCGCTGGAGATGAGCTTGTTAACCCCGCACCGCCGCAAAGCCAAAAGCGATGATGCACTGGCTGAGGCGATGAGCTGTTTAACACTGGCGTGAAGCTGATGGTGCCTTCGGCGGGGCTCTGCAGCTCAAAGGGCCCAGGTAAACCCTGTTGCTTCCTCCGAAACCCGCCACAGCTTTTCCATGACAGCTTTCTCATAAGCATGCGGATTTACTGTGCCCCGGCCAACCGGGCCACTGGTTCGCATAAAGCCGGTTGGGCCGTAAAGCGCACGCTCTTCCAGACCAATTTCCGTGGCACACATCACTTCGGGATACGCCCCTTGCTCGGCGGTTTGCACCAAAGGGGTTCGGCTCATGAGCCCCCAAACGAGCCGCGCCAGCAGTCCGCCGCTCGTGCTGATCAGAGAGGTCGCAGAGGCGCCGGGGTGACATACGTAAACACGCACATCTTTGCCCGTTCCTTTCAGACGATCTTGTAGCTCATAGGCAAACATCATCTGTGCGAGTTTGCTTTGGCTATAAACGGGGTTTGCGCTGTAGTTTTTGTCCCAGTTCATGTCGTCAAACTGGATCGTCTTAATCCCCATGTTGTAGCCAAGGCTTGCGACCACCACGATCTGCCCTTGGTGCGCTTCGATCCGGTCAAAGAGCAAGCCGCAGAGTGCGAAATGGCCATAGTGGTTCGTGCCAAGCTGGCTTTCAAACCCATCGACTGTGAACTTCTGGGTGGCCACCTGGGCAATGGCCGCGTTGCAGATCAGGGCATCAATGCGTGGAACGGTCTTTGAGACCGCTTCTGCCGCTGCGCGCACGCTTGAAAGGTCGGCCAATCAGATCTCCGAATTGGGTAAACCTCGAAAATAAGAAAGAGGCTTTAGATTTTGGCGCTGATCTCTGGCGGGATCTCTTGGTAAATTCGCGCCCAAAGTTGGTCATTGGGATGGGACGTGCGGTGGCAAAAACGTTGTCGCGCGTTTTGATGGCTAACGATGAGCATCGTGTTGACGTCGGCTGGGGATCGCTAAGAGGATCGCGGGCCTTGTTTGGACACGGCATGCTTGTGGGTCTACCTCATCTCTCAAGGTTCCGCATTATCCTGAGGCCCGAGAGCCAAAGGGGGCTGCGTGAGCTCTTTGGAGATCAGTGGCGGAAAACCTAAGCGGATCGGGAAGTCCCAGTCGCCGGCTTTAGAAGCCGCGCGGCTACTGGCTTTTTCATTTTAAATTCTTAGAGCCCCGTAGATCAGAGTGCCGCGGTTAGTTCTTGGCTTGAGGGAGGCTGGCACCCGGCGCGTTCGCAATTGAGCGATGCGGCGGTTCCCGCGCGGTGCAAGAGTGCTGTGAGGTCTGTCTCACTCAAAGCGCTGAGCGCCTCTTTGGACGTCCAGCCATTTGCAGAACAAGTGGCGATGAGGGTGGCCATAAAGGTGTCGCCCGCGCCAACCGTATCTACGAGCGGATCTGCTGGGCGGCTTGGGGCTACAACGCGGGCGCTCTGTGTGAGGCCAATCGCGCCTTCTGCGCCTTTCGTCACAACCATGAGCCCGGCTTTTGTGCGTGCGCGCAAGGCGTCGACAGCTTCGTCAAAGCTCGCGTCTGGCATCAGCCACGCCAAATCCTCATCCGACAGTTTCAAAAGATCGACCGTTTCAAAAAGGCGCTCAAGGCGCGCTTGGTAGGGCGCGCGCTCTTTGACCATCAAGGGGCGCAAATTTGGATCGAGCGTCGTGAAGAGCCCCGCGCTTGACGCCGCGTTGTGCAAGGCCTCCCAATGCTCTGCATCTGCTCCATCAATGAGCGCCAAGGAGCCCACATGAAAGGCTGTCGCCTCCTTGGGAAGCTGCGTGTCTGAAGTGATTTGGCGCTCGGCTGTGCTGTCACGGTAGAACCCGTAAGTCGCCTGACCATCTGTCAAAGAGACCACTGCTAGCGAGCTTGGTTCAGGTCTGCGGGGGGCTAACAGCGCCACACCGTCTTCTTCTAAGCGCCCCGCCAAAAGTCGGCCCAAAGCATCTGAACTGATGGGCGTGAGATAGCCAACCTTTTGGCCTTGGCGCGCAATCGCCATCGCGCAGTTGAAAGGCGAACCGCCTGGGATCGCGTGATAGAGAGGACCGTGCTGGCCGTCACCGCTTTGTACAAAATCAATGAGGTTTTCGCCGCCCACTACGATCATGGTCATCTGGTCCTTTGGTTGCCGTTTTGGCCCTTTGCCCAAAGGGCCAAAAAGGGCGCGGGTGTCACAATTCTGTGTGGGGAAATTGCCTTCCCCAAACTTCCCTGCGTAAAAGAAAGAAATCGAGAGGAAACGCAAGTCTATGTTGGACGCGCAAGCGCGCAAAGTGATCGACGCGCCGTTAAATAGGGCAGGCGTTTGGTTGGCGGCGAAAGGCTTCACGGCCAACACCGTCTCGCTGATCGGTTTGGGCCTTGGCTTATTCGCTGCTGCAATGATCGCGTTGGGAGCCCCGTTTTGGGCGCTTGTGCCTCTGCTCCTGAGCCGGGTGGCGGATGGCCTAGATGGGGCCGTGGCGCGCGCCACGCAGCCATCGGATTTTGGTGGCTATCTCGATATCGCGGCAGACTTCCTCTTCTATGGCGCGATCCCATTTGCATTTGTGGCCCTTGATCCCGCCGCCAACGGCTTAGCAGGGGCCTTTATGCTGCTCAGTTTCTACGTCAACGGCACCAGCTTTCTGGGCTACGCAATCCTGGCCGAAAAAGCCAAAATGCAAAGCGCGGAGCGGGGCATCAAATCGCTCTATTTCACAGGCGGGCTCTTGGAAGGCACGGAAACCATCGCGTTTTTCGTCTTGTTGTGCCTTGTGCCCGAGGCCTTCGCGCCGCTGGCCTGGATCTTTGGACTTTTATGCTTTGTCACAGCCTTGTCCCGTGTTCTTTTGGCGTGGCGCGTTTTTCCGGACGGGCAAGCCGAGCCTGGATCCACCGGATCTTCTTCTAACCCTGAAATGGCGGCGCATGAGCCGTAAGTCTTCACGATAAGGACCTGATATGAAACACCTTCTTTGGGCTGGGGCACTAAGCCTTTTCACCACGCCGCTCCTCGCGCAAAACCCCGATCCGGCGGATTGGTCAAGCGTCACGGAAGCCGCGAAAGGCCAAACGGTCTATTGGAACGCCTGGGGCGGCTCGACTACCACAAACGCCTTTCTCGATTGGGTCGGCAGCCGGGTTTCGGAAGACTACGGTGTGACGCTTGAACACGTCAAACTCACCGATACCGCTGATGCGGTCAGCCGCGTGATTGCCGAAAAATCAGCTGGCAAAGATGACGACGGTGCCGTCGATATGATTTGGATCAACGGTGCAAATTTTGCCAATATGAAAGAAGCGGGCTTGCTCTTTGGCCCCTTTGCAGAAAGCTTGCCGAACTGGTCCGTTGTGGATGTGGACGGCAAAACGGTGCAGACCGATTTCACCGTGCCCACCGATGGCTATGAGAGTCCCTGGGCCATGGCGCAAGTGGTGATGATGTACGACAGCGCGCGCGTGTCGCCTCAGCCCTCCATTGCCGCTTTGGGCGCTTGGGCCGCCGAAAATCCAGGCCGCTTCACCTTCCCACAGCCGCCGGATTTCTTGGGAAGCACCTTCCTCAAACAAGCGTTGATTGATCTGAGCGCAGATATGGACGCCCTCCAAGCCCCTGCGGGCGACAATTACGAGGACGTCACAGCACCACTTTGGGCTTTCCTCGATGATCTAACCCCCAACCTCTGGCGCGCAGGACGGGCCTATCCCGCGACTGGTCCACAGCAATTGCAACTGATCACCGATGGCGAAGTGGACTATGCTGTGTCCTTCAGCCCAGGCGAGGCCTCAGCCGCAATTGCCAATTTCCAATTGCCTGACACAGCCCGCACCTTCGTCTTCGACAAAGGCACGCTTGGCAACGCGAGCTTCGTGGCCATTCCTTATAACTCCGGCTCCAAAGAGGGGGCGATGGTTGTGGCCAACTTCTTGATGTCACCCGAAGCACAGGCCCGCGCTCAAGACCCCAATGTTTTGGGCTATGGCACCGTGCTCGATATGGCCAAATTGACCGCGCCTGAGCGGGCAGCCTTTGATGCCTTGGAGCTTGGCGTCGCGACCCTTACGCCCGCGGAACTGGGCACAGCCTTGCCAGAGCCACACCCCTCGTGGATGACCCGCATCAGCGAAGACTGGAGCGCGCGTTACGGCGTTCTGGCCAAGTAATCGACGAAACGCAGGGCCGGGGGCGCGCGATGTATCCGTTGCGGTGGATGCCGCGATTGACGCTTCTGGCCATGCTTGGCCCGGTTGTTGCTGGGCTTCTCGGCGCGCTGGCTCCGGCCTTTGGTTGGATGCCGGCGATTGGCGCGCAAAGGCTTGGCTTTCAGGCCTTTGAAAGTGTTCTCAATTGGCCTGGGTTTGCCACCGCTACCCGGCTGAGCCTAACCACCGGTTTGCTCAGCACGGGTATATCACTGGGTATTGTCGCTTTAATTGTCGCAGGCTGGAACGGCACACGAGCCTTTGAGGCGCTGCGTCGCTTGCTTTCTCCGCTTTTGTCGATCCCCCATGCCGCCGCCGCCTTTGGCTTAGCCTTTCTGATCATGCCATCGGGCTGGATCCTGCGCCTTTTGTCCCCCTGGGCCACCGGGTTCGAGCGCCCGCCGGATTGGCTCGTGGTGCAAGATCCTTGGGGATTGGCCTTGGTGGCAGGGCTTGTTGTGAAAGAGGTGCCGTTTTTGCTTCTTATGACGCTCGCAGCGCTCCCACAGACCCAAGAAAGCAAAGCCCGGGCGGTCAGCGCGGCTTTGGGTTACAGCAAAATACGCGGCTGGCTCATCACAGTCTTTCCGCAGATCTATGATCAGATCAGGTTGCCTGTCTACGTTGTGCTGGCCTATGCCATGACTGTGGTTGACGTGGCCTTGATCCTTGGGCCGACCACGCCGTCAACGCTGTCTGTCCAGATCCTGAAATGGATCGGCCAGCCTGATTTGAGCTTTCGACTTTGGGCCGCGGCCGGGGGGATCATTCAGTTGTTGCTCGTGATTGGCGCTTTGGGGGTATGGCGATTGGGAGAAATCGCCCTTGGAAGATGGGCCCGCAGGCAAGTGGTGCAAGGCCATAGGGGGCGCTTTGACAAAACACTTCAAGTCGCTGGGTTAACTCTCGGAGCGTTCATTGCAGGCGCTGTGCTCTTTGGGCTCTTGAGCTTGGCGCTTTGGTCCGTTGCCGGGCTATGGCGGTTCCCTGATCTTTTGCCAGACGCGCTCACCTGGCGCACCTGGCAACGACACGGTGGAAACCTCACCGAGCTCTTTGCCCGCACAAGCTTTATTGCAGGAACAAGCGCTGCACTGGCTTTGGCTTTGAGCCTGGCCTGTTTGGAAGCCGAAGCCCGCTTTGGCATGAAAAACGCAACACGCACGCTGTGGTTGCTCTATGTCCCGCTCCTGGTGCCTCAAACGGTCTTCTTGCCAGGCCTGCAGACCGGCATGATTGCTGCCGGTGTTGTGGGGGGCACAGGCGCGGTGATCTTAGCGCATTTGGTCTTTGTGCTGCCTTATGTTTTCTTGTCTCTCTCCGATCCATTTCGGGCCCTGGATCCGCGATATGCTGTGATCGCACAGGCTTTGGGAAAAGGCGAAAACGCGGTTTTTTGGCGGTTGCGGGTCCCACTGTTATTGACGCCCATTCTGACAGCCTTCGCAGTTGGGTTTGCGGTTTCCGTTGGCCAATATCTCGCAACGCTCTTGCCCGGCGCAGGCCGTGTTTCGACCCTAACCACGGAGGCCCTCGCACTCGCGTCCGGAGGGGACAGGCGTGCCATTGGTGCTTTTGGACTTATGCAAACCTTTGCTCCGATTGTGCCTTTTGTTTTTGCTGTATTTGTTCCCCGCTTGATTTATCGCAACCGAAGGGGGCTCTTAAATGGATAGAGGTCTAAGCCTCAAAGAGGTGGAGATTTTCAAATCTGGCTACAGGCTTTTGGGTTGCGACCAAGAGATTGCGCCTGGCGAAGTTCTCACTGTTATGGGCCCCTCAGGTGTTGGTAAGTCCACTTTGCTGAGTTTTATCATCGGAACGCTTGGCTCAGACTTTGACGCCAAAGGCGAAGTGTGGCTCGACGGGCGCAATATCACGCAAACCCCTCCGCGGGAGCGACGTGTTGGCATCCTTTTTCAAGAAGATCTCTTGTTTGCGCATCTGTCTGTGGCGCAAAACTTGGCCTTTGGTCTGACGAGTAAAGTCAAGACACGTAAAGATCGAAAAGAGCGGATTACTCAAGCGTTGTCAGAAATTGGCCTTGAAGGGTTTGCAAATCGCGACCCTGCAACCCTTTCAGGGGGCCAAAAAGCGCGTGTTTCCCTCATGCGCATGCTTTTGTCTGAGCCTTGTGCGCTGCTTTTGGACGAACCCTTCTCCCGCCTAGATGCGGCGCTGAGGGCGCAGATGCGAAGCCTCGTCTTTGACACAGCGCGCGCGCGGGCTTTGCCGGTGGTAATGGTCACACATGACAAAGAAGATGCAAAAGCAGCAGGTGGTGCGCTTATGGAGATCGTTCCGACATGAGTATTTTTGCCAAGAAAAAGCAGAAGACGCTCTCTTTTTCTTGGTCTAAATACTCACTCCAGCAGCCTTAAAGCTGTGCGACTTCCAGACCTTCGTCGGATAAAATCTCAAGCTTCGGCATCAAATCGAGCAAGCTCTTGGTATATTTGTGCTCAGGAGCCGCAAAGAGCGCTTCTGTGTCGCTCACTTCAACGAGTTGTCCGGATTTCAGCACGCCAACGCGATCACACATTTGGCGCACCACCGGCAAGTCATGAGAAATGAAGAGCATTGTGAGCCCAAGGTGTTCTTGCAAGTCCTTAAGGATGTTGAGGATCTGCGCTTGAATTGACACATCCAGTGCAGAGGTTGGTTCGTCGCATATCAAAAATCTTGGTTGAGTGGCCAAGGCGCGCGCAATCGAAATGCGCTGGCGTTGACCCCCTGAAAACTCATGGGGATAGCGTTTGCCAGCAGCCGCGCCCAAGCCTACGCGTTCCAAAAGCTCATCAACCCTGTTGTAAAGCGCTTTGCCGTCCAGCAATTTATGATGGCGCGCGGGCTCTGCGATGATCTCATCGACACGCATACGCGGATTGAGCGAGGAAAACGGATCTTGGAAAATCATCTGGATATGGCGGCGATAGCTGGCCAAATCAGCGGCAGATTTGCCAGTGATGGCCTCTCCGTCAAAGGTGATTGTGCCGCTGTCCACTTTGTAAAGAGCCGCGATCATGCGCGCGATTGTGGATTTCCCAGATCCAGACTCGCCCACAAGACCAACGACTTCACCTTCACGGATATCAAAGCTCACGTCATCCACAGCCGTGAAATACTCCCGGCGGGATGGCAACAGCGCGCGCTTTGACAAAAACCGCTTTGTCAGACCGCGTGCTTCAACGAGGGCCTTTGAGCGGTCTACTTTTGTTGTCGGCCAGTTTCTCGCCAAGTCTTCGATCTGAAAGACGGTGCTGCGCCCGCCGTAGCTCACTTGCGGAAAGCGGTGCAACTTGAGCCGAGGTCTTGGGACAGCCGCGATCAAGGACTTCGTGTAGGGGTGCTGGGGGTTGCCCAAGATTTGCTCAGTCGGGCCACTTTCCACAATGGCCCCGTGATACATCACCGTGACCAGATCGGTAGTGTCCGCGATGACTCCCATATCGTGCGTAATAAGGATCACACCTACGCTGCGCTCAACGGTCAGTTCTTTGATCAAATCAAGGATCTGCGCCTGGATTGAGACATCTAAGGCCGTCGTTGGCTCATCGGCGATGATCACATCGGGCTCAGAACATAAGGCTAAAGCGATCACCACACGTTGGCGCATGCCGCCAGAAAATTGGTGAGGATAGTGATCAATCCGGGTCTCGGCGTCTGGAATGCCGACGCGCTGCAAAAGCTCAATAGCACGCGCGCGCGCTTGGGTAGCGGACAGTCCTAAATGCTCCGATATGGTCTCAACAAGCTGCTCACCCACCGAAAACAACGGATTGAGCGATGTCAGCGGATCTTGGAAAATCATCGAGATCTTTTGGCCGCGCAGGGCTTGCATGGCGGTGCGGTCCAGACCCGAAATGGTCTCACCTTGGAAGGTGATTGTACCGGTCGCGATGCGGCCTGGGGCATCGATGAGCCCCATGATTGCGGCTCCCACGGTCGACTTGCCCGCACCCGATTCCCCTACAAGTCCATGGATTTGCCCAGGCGCGAGGTTCAATGTGGCGGAGGCCACGGCCTTCACCACATCGTGGCGCGATGGAAATTCGACCGTGAGGTCGCTGATCTCAAGGAGATCTTGGGTCATTGGGCAGACAAAGCCTGTTGAACCTTTTGGGCGACCGTTCTTTGCATTTGGATCATCGCAGGGCTCATTTCTTCCATCGCGGTGCTCATAAAGGGCTGCATCTTGACCATCACAGAACTGCCTAAGGGGGAGTTGTAGAATGTCATAAGCGCGCTCATCTCATCTATGCTGAAGTTCTCAGCAGCACTTTTGATCATGGCCTCTTCCATGTCGGCGCGCAAAACACCGAGCTCAGCGCTGACAATACTGCTGACGATTGCGATCTGCGCGGTTGTCAGTTGCGGTGCCATGGCCCGCATTTGATCAACCATGGCTTCTGCGCTGAGCATGTCATCGAGCATCCTTTGTTGCACGTCTGACTCGATATAGGTCCTGGCGAGTTCCAGCTTTTCGTCGGTCGATTGGGCAACCAGGGGTGTCGCCAGCAAAAGACCAAAAACGATCGCAAGATATTTCATGTCTCTATCTCCAAAAATTGGGTTATCTGAGGCGTGGATTGAGCGCGTCGCGCAGCCAATCGCCAAGGAGGTTAACGGCCAGTGCAAGCATCAAGAGCGTGCAGGCTGGGAAGAAAAGGATCCACCACTCGCCGGAAAAGAGGAAGCCTTGGCCGATCCGGATCAGGGTGCCCAGCGAGGGTTGCGTTGGCGGAGCCCCAACGCCCAGAAAGCTCAAAGTTGCCTCAGCGATAATCGCAAGGGCCAGCGAGATTGTGGCGATCACCAATACGGGCGAGAGCACATTGGGCAAGATATGACGCAGCATGATGGCAAAGGGTGAGCGGCCAATGAGCTGAGCCGCTTGCACATATTCTTTCTTTTTCTCAACGAGGGTTGCGCCGCGTACAACACGCGCGAACTGCACCCAATCCGAGAGCCCAATGGCGAGGATAAGCACCCAGATTGCCATCTGATCACGGTATTCCACTGGGGTTACGCCCTTCGCGATGCCGAAGATCAGCATAGCCACCAAAATGGCGGGGAAGGTGAGCTGCACGTCCGCAATCCGCATGATCACCGTCTCAACCCAGCCGCCCACATAGCCTGCGATGAGGCCCAGCAAGATGCCCAAAACCATCGCAAAGAGCACGGCGGCAAAGCCCACAAAAAGCGAAATCCTCAAGCCATAAAGAATGGTTGAGAACACATCGCGCCCCTGATCATCGGTGCCGAGCCAAAAGCTCTCGCCTGTAAACGGATTGGGCTCCATGGGTTTGGAAAAGCCGTTCATCAGATTTAGCGACGCGGGGTCAAACGGATTGTAAGGCGCAACCAATGGCGCAAACACGGCTGCGAGCACCAGCAAAAGCGTAACAATCGCTGAGACCAAAGCCACGGGTGAGCGGCGGAAATTATAGGCCAGGTCGCTGTCCCAGGCGCGGGCAAAACGCGAGCGCGTGGCTGTGGATGTGTCGCTCATGTCGAGCCCCCTTCGCGCAGACGCGGATCAATGGCGAAGTAGAGAATATCGACCACAAAATTGATCGCCACAAACATCACAGAAATCAGCATCAGATAAGCCGCCATCACAGGAATATCGACGAATTGGATCGCGTTGATGAAGAGCAGGCCTACGCCAGGCCATTGGAACACGGTCTCGGTAATGATGGCAAAAGCGATGATCGAGCCGAGCTGCAGGCCCGTCACCGTGATCACCGGCACAAGCGTGTTTTTGAGCGCATGGCGGAAGTTGATGCTGCGCTCCTTTAGGCCCCGCGCGCGGGCGAAGCGAATATAGTCCTGCCGCAGCACTTCGAGCATCTCAGAGCGCACAAGCCGCATGATCAGCGTCATTTGATAGAGGCCCAGCGTAATCGCGGGCAAAATGAGCGCTTGGCGCCCGGATTCGGTTAGGAACCCTGTGCTCCACCAGCCAAATTTGACCACCTCCCCGCGGCCAAAAGAGGGGAGCCAACCGAGCTCTACGGAAAAGAGGTAAATCAGCAGAATGCCGATGAGAAATGTGGGCAGCGATACCCCGATAAGCGAGGTCGACATGATGAAATTGGCCAAAAACCCGTTTCGTCGGATCGCGGTGTAAATCCCTAAGCTCACACCTAAGACCATCGCAAAAAGCGCGGAGACAAAGGCCAGTTCAAGTGTGGCCGGTGCGCGCTCAATGAGGATCTCCGCCACCGGGCGCGACTGGCGGTAACTGAGCCCAAAATCCCCTGTCATCGCCCGACCCAGGAAGGTGGCATATTGCATCACAAAGGGATCGTTGAGGCCTAAGCTTTCGCGCAGCCGCTCGACGTCCTCTAGGGTGCGCTCTTGACCCAACAGGTTGTCAACCGGATCGCCCACAAAGCGAAACATCGAAAAGGCCACGAAACCCACGACCAAGAGAACCAAGAGAGATTGGAAAATGCGCCGAAGCGTAAAAGCAAGCATTCGCCTAGCTTGATCTATTCGCCAGCGAGGTCAAGGGAGACCCGCGTGCTGTGCAGAGATTTCTTAAGAAATGAGTAACGCGCTTCGAGATGCGGCGAAAAACCGTGCGATTGCGAGAAATCACGGGCAACGGACTGATTTAAATGGATAAACCAGCGTATGCACACATATGCCCTCGGGTATGCATCACGTATGCCTAACGTATGCATGTGGCGCGCGCTGCTCTACAAGATGACGCAACGCTAAGCCGGTTTTTGGCTGAAAAGCTGAACAAATGCTGAGCGCGGAGTACGGCCAAGCGCGATCGTGCGTTTGCTAGAGCGTCGTCTCAAAAACCTGGAAAGCCCGCTCTCCATCCGATCCAAGGAGGCGAAGCCGACCAGCCCCCGACCGCCCCCCGGGAATCCAACAAGGGCGGGGGCTTTCAGCCCGACGCCCGCGGTCGGGCACAGGTCTACGCATTTGGAATATACGTTGTGGGTTAAACGGATCGTGCGCCCTAACCCAGAGAATTCACCGCGACTGCCAATCGCTGAAAATCCGCTGCATAAAAGCCAGCTGCGTTGATACAGTTGGTCTCCAAAAGCCGCAAACCTTGCGGCGTGCGGCACAAATCCATGACATAAGCAGGCGCATAGTTTGGATTTTCCGCCACCAGCCTTTCTGCAAAGGCTTGGGCGTCTGGATCCATTCCGGGGCGGTACACCACGCGACGACCCTCTTTGTAGAGCGACGCGGTGATAATCTCATCTGCAACAACCCAGACCCGCCATTCTGTTAAGATTTTCGCAGGCCGCGTGAGCATGAGCTCTGTGTATGGGCCCAGCGAGCCCACTGGGATCTCATGAGCAGGCACCTTGCAGACTTTGTCCGCAAGGTTGCGCAGCTGGGAGCTTTCATAAACTCGGCCGGCAACTTCTTTGGTGTCCTCAATCGGGCGCATAAACCAAGTTTGATCTTGTTCTGCGCCCGCTGTGCCCAGGGCTGTGCTAATATTTCGGAGCGTGGTGCGCAGCGCATCTGCGCCATTGAGCAAATAGGGATGCCATGCGTCTTGGCTGAGAAAAGGGGCGATGCGAAACACGCCGGGTTGTAGACCGTGCTTTTGCGCATAGTGACGCAAGGTGTAGGACCCAAAGAGCACCACGTCTGATGGATCAGGAATTTCTGGTTCGGGTGTAAGATCGCCCACAAAGGGCACCACTTTGTGCCAAGTGTGCTCAAACCCCAAGCGCTCCAAAACAGCGCCAAGCTTTCGGGTGTCTTCGAAGTCTTGCAAGATCCATTGCATGGGGCTGTGGCTTTCGGGTCGGGTTCGTCATAGAGGTGGCGCGGAGGGAAGCTTTATCGAACAAGCCTCTCATTTGGGAAAGCCGTGTTTAATTGCAGGACAAGACGCTGACAATGCCTGAAGACTTCACTCTGCTCACCGGATCCGCCATGGCATTGCCGCTTGTGCTTTGGTTCGCCTACGGAGTGATCTTGCGGGCCTTTGGGCGTGGCTCTTTGAACGAACAGCTCACCTTTGTGCGCGCGCGTTGGTTGATGACCTCGCTCAGCCGAGCGCAAAAGCCTTTTGATGCGATCCTGCTGGGCCATATCGTCAACTCAATCGCCTTTTTCGGCTCGGCCACGATGCTTGTCTTGGCAGGGCTTGTGACGCTCTTTGCCTCCGCGCAAACCAGCTACGGGCTTTTGGCCTCCGCAGAGGGCCAGGCGGTGATGAGCTTTGAGCTCTTCTTGGTCTATCTGGCTTTGGCTACGGGCGTTTTGGCGATTTCGTTTTTCTCCTTCACCTATGCGCTCAGAAAACTGATCTACGTGATCGCGCTCTTTGGCGCGCTCCCTGAAAACGCGAGCCCGGAGGCGATCCCGGAGCGCGATATCATGGTGCGTGAGGCCTCTTCGGTGCTGACGGAGGCTTTGAAGACCTTCAACTTCGGCATTCGCGGATATTACTATTTTGTCTCCGTGCTGTGCCTTTTCATCTCGCCCATGGTCAGTTTGGCCATGACAGGCGCTGTGACGGCCATTCTGATTTACAGGCAAGTGGGATCCGTGACTGCCGCCGCGATCCGACGCTATGTGCAAGCGGTTGAGCGCTTGGACGAGCCTTAGGCTGCGCCTGACACACGCTCAACGCGCGCCGCAAAACACCCAGGTTTCGCGTTGTGGATATGGGCATAAGCGATCTCGGGTCGCTCAAAGGCCTGTGCCAGCGCGGCGCCCACTTCTGAGCCCGGCAGAACATCGGGATCCAGCATCATGTGGTTTTCATCAAAGAAACGTAGCGAAATGAGCCGCGAGGCGATCACGTCCGGCACCTCATTGGGGGCAGGCTGCGCCTGAGGTGCGTTTTCGCGTATAAAAATTGCATGGCTGGCGCGGTAGGGGCTGTCCTCGGGCAAATGCTCATAGTTGAGCAACAAAACCGTCTCGCCGATTTGCGCATCATCGAGGCTGACACGGCAGGGCGTGCCGGGGCATTCGCTCACGGTTTGGCGCTGAATGCCTTGCGCTGCGAGCTCGGCGTCTGACGCGTCAAACAGATGTTGGAATGAACTGGCGGGCAAAGGTTTGATTTGAAAATCCATTTTGGGTCTCCTGTCTCAAGATGCACGTAGGCTAAAGCCCAAAGCCTATCTCAAGCGACCCGATCCGTGCGGGTTCGCTTTCAGTTTGGTGCAGATACAGAAGATCAACGGGCGAAGCGCGCCGCCCGTTGGTTTGCACAAGAAGCTTACTTGGCGCCCAGTTCCGCGAGCGCCTCAGAGCAGCGTTTGCAGACGTCGTCGGGGACGAACTGGCCCACTTCCGGTAAGATTTTCCAAGACCGCTGGCATTTGTTGCCCTGCGCTTTGGTGAAAACCACGCCCACACCGCTCGTGTCGTCCAATGTGAAGGCACCCTCTGGGGCAGCCTCTGAAAAGACCTCGATTTGGCTTGTGATGCAGACGTCTTGGAAGTCCACGGATGTCAGCAGATCAGCCGTCTCGGCGTCTACATAGACCTTCGGAGCAGCTTCTAAGCTTGAGCCAATGGTCTTTTCACGACGCTCGATCTCCAAGGCCCCAGTGACCACGCGGCGCACCTCGCGGATCTTGGCCCATTTGGCAGCAAGCGCGTCGTCGCGCCAGCTTTGTGGGGTCTCGGGCACATCCGTGAGGTGAACCGAGCTCTGATCCCCTGGGAACCGCTCCAGCCAAACCTCCTCCATGGTGAAGACCAAGATCGGCGCCAGCCACGTGGTGAGGCGGTGGAACAAGATGTCCATCACAGTCAGCGCGCTCATGCGGCGGTTTGTGGTGCCATCGCAATAGAGCGCGTCTTTGCGGATGTCGAAATAGAAGCTCGAAAGATCAACCGTTGCAAAGGTGAAGATCGCTTGGAACACGCCTTGGAAATCAAACTTCCGGTAGCCCTCGCGAACCACCTGATCAAGCTCCGCCAAACGGTGCAGGATGAGCCGTTCGAGCTCGGGCATATCTTCTGCCGCCACGCGCTGGGCCTCGTCGAAATCCGCCAAGGACCCGAGCATGAACCGCATCGTATTGCGCAAGCGCCGATAACTATCAGCCGTGCCTTTGAGGATCTCTTGGCCAATGCGTTGATCGGCGGTGTAGTCGGTTTGGGCCACCCAAAGGCGCAGGATGTCTGCGCCGTATTGCTTAACGATGGCCTCCGGCACGATCGTATTGCCCAAGGACTTGGACATCTTCATGCCCTTCTCATCAAGCGTAAAGCCATGCGTGACCACGTTGCGATAAGGCGCGCGCCCTGTGGTGCCCACAGATTGCAGCAGCGAGGAGTGGAACCAGCCGCGGTGTTGGTCCGTGCCTTCCATGTAAACGTCAGCAATGCCGTCTTCCGTGCCGTCTTCGCGGTCGCGCAGCACAAAGGCATGAGTTGAGCCTGAGTCAAACCACACATCGAGGATATCGAAGACCTGCTCGTAAGCTTCCGGGTCCACGAGGCCTCCCAAAAAGCGCTCCTTGGCCCCGTCTTCATACCAAGCGTCTGCGCCGTCTTTTTCAAAGGCTGCGATGATCCGAGCGTTCACTTCTTCGTTGCGCAGAAGGAAGTCTGGATCGGTGGGCAAAGCCCCTTTCTTGGTAAAGCAAGTGAGCGGCACACCCCAGGCGCGTTGCCGCGACAGCACCCAGTCGGGGCGGGCTTCCATCATGGAATGCAAGCGGTTGCGGCCAGACTTGGGCGTCCAGTTCACATTGTCGATCTCTGTGAGCGCGCGCTGCCGAATTGTAGTGCCGTGCGTGTCTTGGCCATCGCCCACGGGCGTGTCGATCGCGGCAAACCATTGCGGCGTGTTGCGATAGATCACCGGCGCTTTGGAGCGCCAGGAATGCGGGTAGCTGTGCTTGATTTTCCCGCGTGCCAAAAGGCCGCCGGTTTCCACAAGCTTGTTGATCACAGCCGTGTTGGCATCCCCTTCGCCGCCCTTGCGGCTGAGGATGTGCTTGCCGCCAAAGAAGGGCAGATCTTCACGGAAACCACCATCGTCGTTGACGTTATAGGTGATCACTTGGCTCAGCATGCCGAGATCCCGGTAGAGCTCGTATTCCTCCATCCCGTGAGAGGGCGCGCAGTGCACAAAGCCTGTTCCTTCGGTGTCCGTTACAAAGTCAGCCGCACGGAAATCGCGGATGTCATCCCATTCGCCATTGCCTTCTGGCGCTTTGTAGAGCGGGTGGGTGAGGCTGAGCGTGCTCAGCTCATCCGCGCTCACGTCGCGCAGGCGTTTGTAGTGACCCTCTTCGAGGCGGGCGCGCTTCATCACATCGCCTGCGAGGTTGTCTGCTAGGAGGTATTTGTCGCCAACACTGGCCCAGCATTCCTCGGGCGTCTCTGTCACTTCATAAAGCCCGTAAGCAATCTCAGCACCGTAAACGACGGCCTTGTTCGACGGGATTGTCCAAGGCGTTGTGGTCCAGATCACCACATTTGCGCCTTGCAGATCTCCTTCGGTCGCAACCTTAAACTTCACCCAGATCGTGAAGCTGTCTTTGTCGTGATATTCTACCTCAGCTTCCGCCAAAGCTGTCTGCTCGATAGGGGACCACATGACAGGCTTAGAGCCCTGATACAGCGTTCCGTTCATCAAGAACTTCATAAACTCGCCCGCAATCACCGCCTCCGCGTGATAATCCATCGTGAGGTACGGCTTTTCCCAGTTGCCAGTCACGCCCAGGCGTTTGAACTCGTCGCGCTGGATATTCACCCACTCCGCCGCAAAGGATCGGCATTCGGCGCGGAACTCGTTGATCGGCACGGCGTCTTTGTTTTTGCCCTTTTTGCGATACTGCTCCTCAATCTTCCACTCGATGGGAAGCCCATGACAATCCCAGCCCGGGATGTAGCGCGCATCATGGCCCAGCATTTGGTGTGAGCGCACGATCATGTCTTTGATGGTTTTGTTCAGCGCATGGCCGATGTGCAAATGCCCGTTGGCATAAGGCGGGCCGTCATGCAGCGTGAAAGGCGTGCGGCCGGATTTTTTGCGCAAGCGGTCATAGATGCCAATCTCTTCCCAGCGCTTGAGCCAGTCAGGCTCGCGTTTGGGCAGGCCCGCGCGCATCGGAAAATCCGTGCGGGGCAGATTGAGGGTGTCTTTATAGTCGGATGTGTCGGCGCTCATGGGGGCGTCCTTGTCTACGGGATGTCTTTTGGAAAGGGTGCGCGGCGCGCGAAGTGCATGCGCCTTTGCCCGGCAGCTCAGATCAGTGGAGCGCCGGGGATATAATTCGAATAATGATCGCCAAAATCGTCATGTTGGGAGGAGCTATACGCCGAGCAGGAAGAGCCGTCCAGGGCCTCCTGCGTCTTGAGTATCATGGGCGCCTGGCAAGGCGCTCAATTAGGTCAAACTCGCGGGCGAGAGCGCGGTCTCAAAAAAATTGAATCGCCTCTGTCTCAACCCTTTCCCAGGAGGCGAATCCGACCAGCCCCCGACCGCCCCCCTGGGCGGGGGCTTTCAGCCCGACGCCCGCGGTCGGGCGCAGGTCTGCGTTCTTGGAAAATACGTTGCGGATTAAATGGATGATGCTCTGGGCTTGGCCCAAACGAAAAGGGGAAGGCCGGTACGCGCCTTCCCCGATCTTCTTGTGCATACGCTTGAAAGAGACCCCAGATCGCCCGAAGGCCAAATGCCGCCCAGTTTCAAATGTCGGACATCGAAAACCGTAATGCCCCAAGCACCCAAACTCGAGAACCTTCCCCCCATCAACCAGTGCTGAGCATTTCTTACCCTAAGGGCAACCTGATAAACCATAGAGGAATTCCCTACCTTTACAGTTTTCGAACATTTGTGGCGAAGGCGCTACGTCACAAAACGATCACATAGGCACCTGTCAGACTAGGCTGACAGGTGCGTTCAGAGACTCAATTACTGCGATCCAAAAGCCCTGTGAGCGCGCGTTGAACCGTTGATGTCACCGAGGGTTTTTCCAAAGCCGCAAAGGGCAAAGGTCTGCATACATCCATCGCGGCGATGCCCACACGCGCCGTGAGCGCGCCATTTACGAGCCCTTCTCCAAACCGGCGCGACACTTTGCTCAAGATGCCACCGCCTGCAACAGACCCAATAAGATCATCTGTGATCGCCACAGCGCCCGTGGCCACGAGATGCAGCATCACTGTGCGCGTCAGCCGCCAAGATCCCAGCGTGCCGGAACGCCCGCCATACACTTCTGCAATGCGCCGGATCATCCGGATATTGGCCGTCAGAGCGGCAATCACATCGGCAAAAGCGAGCGGGACAAGTGCCGTGATAGTCGCCACTTGGCGCGCCGCCGCTTCGATCTCACGCAAAGCCAGTTGATCAAGCGGGGTCATGACCTCGCGCTCAGCAGCATTCAAAAGGGCCGAGGCATCAAGCATCTCTTTGCTGTGTTGCGCCATCCGGTCTCGGGACCAGTCGGTCTCAGAGCGCCCTGCATAAAGTCGTGTCAGCGCTTTCGTGACGGCCTGCGCCGCCTTCAAATCTTCTGTGGCCCGCGCGGTTTGCGCTTCCTTTTGCACGCGGTCGATGCGTTTGAGGCGCGAGAAAGCGGCAAGCTCTTTGATGGCTATGGCCAGTAAAACAAGCACAAAGACGCCAAGCAGCAAGCTTGCAATCAGCCCCAAAAGCGGGTTGGCCGCCAGAAGGGCGGTCACAAAGTTCCAAGCCGCAACGCTGGCCACAAAGGATACGAGCGCCAGGAGCGAGCCCCAAAACCAACGCCCCAAGAAAGACGGTTTGCGCGCTGTGAGCGTGGCCACGGTTTGCATGGCTTGCCCAGAGGGCAGATCTTGAACCGCGCCAGGTGTGTCTGGCACAGGCGGCGCGGTCGCGGGCGTCAAAACCGCTGGGTTTGGCTCCGCTTTGACAGTCTTGCTTTTGGGCGCTTTGCGCGGCTTAGCGGCACTCTCTTCGATCTCAATGAGAACCGGTCCGCTTGGTTTTTTACGGTCATTCATAGCTAGAACTCATGGTTAGCACTCATAACTTACGCTCCCAGGTGAGCTGAAGATCAGGCAGGTTTTCGGCGTTGTCGCCGGAAGTCTGATCGGTTTGGACAAACCCATGTTTGGCATAAAAAGCCTGCGCGCTGGTATTTGCTGTGAAGGTCCACAAGCGCAGTTCGGAAACCTCACTTTTGGCCCGTTTCAAAAGGGCTGTTCCAAGGCCTTGGCGATGTGCACCCCTCGCGATGTAGAGCGCAGATATTTCGGCGCCGTCTCTGGTCAGAAAGCCTTTGATCTCGCCGTTTGCTTTCACAAGCGTTGTGGTCTCTACCAGTGTTTCGCAAAACGCTTGATCCTGCGCGCGACTGTAAAGTCGCGGCATCCAATCGGTTGTATCAATCCAATCCGAAAGAATGGCGCCCATCGCGGCGCTGTCGTGCGGCTCAGCCGGACAAAGCGTCAGCGTGGGTGTCATCACACAGAGCGGTCTTTGCGTCGAAAGATCCGCGCAATCAGATCGGGCAAAAAGAAGAACGATAGGCTAAAAACACGCCAGGCCTGAGTGGGTTTTTGCGAAGGTTTTTGAGCGGGTTTCGGGCTCTTGGATGGGGCTGTCATCGCAATTTATCTCCGATTAAAAACTCTGCGGCTCGGTCGAGCCGAATGTGGGGTGGCCCGTCGCCTGGGTTTAATGTGAGCACCGAGGGCGCAAATTTCATCACCTTATAATCCGCATCGAGCCATTTTTCAGCGCCATCTTGCGCAGGCACGAGCAAATGATTGGGATCCTCGGGCAATTCACCGGGATAAAAAGCGGCCTCTTTGCCGGTGTCGAGAAGACGACCTTGCACACAATCAAGGCTTTGCCCTTTATGATCCAGAGTGGTCTCGACAGTTGCACGCAAAGCCGCAATCGACATCGCAGCCGTCTCAGCGCCAGAGAACTTCGCGCGGTCTTTGGCCTCACGCACAAGCGCTTCCATGATGGCGGTAAGGCGGCCATGTTGGCGGTGATGCAAATGATCGGCTTTGGTGGCTGCAAAGAGGATCTTTTCCACCCTTTTGCCCAAAAAGAGCTCCGTCAGGAAGGCGTTGCGGCCTGGGCGGAACGCGCCCAGGATATCGCTTAAGGCTTGACGCAGATCGTCCAAAGCCTGCGGGCCTTCGTGGATCGCCCCCAATGCATCCACCAGCACAACTTGCCGGTCGAGCCGCATAAAGTGATCGCGAAAAAACGGCTTTACCACGCGGGCCTTATAGGCCTCGAACCGCC
>JBCDCE010000015.1:0-62081 GCA_039182515.1 Pseudomonadota bacterium
ACGACGGTAAATCGATCGGGTCGGTTGTGACATTCTGCGAGTTACATTGACCGATTGTGGGCGTCGCGCGCCGCCGGCGCGCGCCCCTTTGGGTTTTCAGCAAGGGCCTGTGGCCTTTTGTTGAAAAGGGAGGTGGGCGGGCCCGCCCTTTGCAAAGAATGCTAAGCGGCGTATCGCGCGAGAAACATGTCCACTGCGCCGTCTCCAACGCGCTGAATTTCTGCCTCAGACACTTTGTCTTGGATGCCAAACATCAGTTTGTCGAAAAGATCGGCCTGGCAAAGCTGTGGCAGTTGATCGGCTGCGAGCTCAAGATCTTCGATCACAAGCTCGCCGCGCGCCACCGCTTCTTGCAAGTATTTCATCAGCTTGCCGCGAGCTACCATAGGGCCGTTTGTGTAAAACTGTTGACCCAATTCTGGGAAGCGTTTGCTTTCGGCAACTGCGATCCGGAACACGGCTTGGCCAAAATCGGAAAAGAAAAAGCGCATCATGCTTTTGCAAGCCGATTTGAGAACAACCTCGGGTGTCTCGGTCATATTGATCGCATCTAGAGCGGCGTCAGCTTGGCGCACGCATTCCGTTTTTGCAACTTCCATGAAGAGAACGCGTTTGTCTGGGAAATAGCTGTAGAGTGTTGCTTTAGACACCTGCGCCCGGCGTGCGATCTCGTCCACACTGGCACCTTCGAAACCGTTCTCCATGAAAACCGCGCGCGCGCCGTCTACCACTTGATCGTATTTCCGCCCTTTGCGGACGTCTGACGTGAGTGCAACCATTCTCGACCCTTCTCTTCGGCAAGTTTATAAACTGAATGGTTCAGTTTGAGCAAGGCGCTCTGCAAGTTCTGAGATAAATCGATATGTGAAGCTTGGGCGCTGCGTGCTTGCCTAATCTTGGACTGGGATCAAAACAGGTTCGGCATCAGCTTTGGTAGACTGTGGCGCTGGGGTTTGAACCTCGCTTGGGAAGACAAGATAGGGCAGGCTCATATCGACGTTGAGGGCTTGGCTTGGTACCACGCTGGCTGCGTTGATGGCGGCAGATGCAAGTAGGATGCGGATCATATCGAATTCCTTTTCAAACTAAACTGTTCGGTTCAATTCATATCTAGAGAAGTCGTGAAATTTTGCAAGACACTGGACCCAAAAAAGTGAACTGAAAAATCTACATTTTAAAAATTACATTTAAAAACATATACATAAATTTCGAAAAAAGTGAACTGTGGGCCCAATTTCGAACCCAAAACCGTCCTTGCTGCTCACGCTGAGCGCGCAAATGCGCTTTTTCCAAGCCTGCAAGCGTGATAGCGCCA
Organism: Pseudomonadota bacterium; assembly: GCA_039182515.1. GTDB lineage: Bacteria > Pseudomonadota > Alphaproteobacteria > Rhodobacterales > Rhodobacteraceae > JBCDCE01. Next base: position 1,316 of record JBCDCE010000015.1, read on the forward strand.
TGGCATGATTAGTGTGTTTCTAGAAACCCTTCCCTTCTTTGCGCTCATTGGCCTTGGCTACTTTGCCGGCGTATCGGGGTTCTTCTCAGAGGCTGCCACTGCGCACCTCACCAAATTTGTTTTCTACTTCGCTCTATCAGCAATGCTGTTTCGGTTTTCAGCGACGCTCAGCATCGGAGAAATTCTCGATTGGAACTTCGTTTTGGTCTATCTGATCGGCAGTGCGGCGGTCTGGCTCATCGCGTTGATCATCGGACTGTTGCGCGGCAGTGGTTGGGCGGAAGCCTCCATCGAGGCGCAATGCGCAATTATTGGCAATGTGGGCTTTCTGGGCATCCCGATGCTTGTGCTTTTGCTGGGGCCGGAGGCCATCGGGCCCAACATGCTTGTCTTGGCCGTAGATCTCATCGTGTTTGGCAGCCTCGTTGTGATCTTTGTGACGGCTGCGAAAGATGGGCGGATGTCGCCCTGTATCTTAGGGACGATTGCGATGGGGCTTTTGAAAAACCCAATGATTGTGTCGATATGCCTAGGGCTCTTGTGGGCAACTTTGGAAATTCCTTTGCCAGCACCTTTCGAGGCCTTTGTCTCAACCTTGGGGGCTGCCGCTACGCCTTGTGCGCTTTTTGCGATTGGCGCCTCTTTGGCGTCTAAATCTGCGGAGAGGCTTTCCGTGGCGGGTTGGCTGAGCTTTTGCAAACTTATCCTGCATCCTTTGGCGATTGTGCTGGCCATCATCTATTTGCCGTTTCCCATCGATCCCTATGCGGCTGGGGTGATGATTGCCTGTGCAGCGTTGCCGGTGGCGGGCAATATCTACATAGTGGCGCAACACTATGGCGTCGCGCCGCAACGGGTCTCTGCGTCAATTTTGGTATCAACAAGCTTAAGCGTCCTGACCGTTTCCGCGGTGATTGCTTGGGTCAAAGGATTTTAGGGAGACCTCTATGGAAATCGTAAGCTCAAATGCCTCCTTCGGCGGTGTGCAGCATGTGGTGAAGCACGCTTCAAAAGCTTGCAAGTGTGAGATGACCTTTGGCCTGTTCCTACCAGAAGACGCGCAAGACGGCCCTGTGCCACTGCTCACGTACCTGTCAGGGCTGACCTGTACGCATGCCAATGCCATGGAGAAATCGGGTGGGCAGGCCTGGGCGGCAGAACATGGGATCGCGCTTCTCTTTCCCGACACCAGTCCACGCGGTGACGATGTGGCGGATGACGAGGCTTATGACTTGGGCAAAGGGGCGGGCTTTTATGTCAACGCCACGCAGGCGCCCTGGGCACCGCACTTCAACATGTATGATTATGTCGTCGAGGACCTGCCCGAGGTCTTGGCTGAGTTTCCGATTGATCTCGAGCGGCAATCGATCACTGGCCACTCTATGGGCGGGCACGGGGCGCTGACCATCGGCATGGCGCAGGCCAGCCGCTTTCGGTCCATCTCGGCCTTCGCACCCATAGCAAACCCCACGCAATCTGACTGGGGACGCAAGCAATTGGGGGCTTATCTGGGCAGCGACACAACCAAATGGGCTGCACATGATGCCACCTTGATGATGCAAGAGGTGGGCTTTGACGGGCCAGTGTTGGTCGATCAAGGAACCCAGGATCAGTTCTTAGATCTTTTGATGCCTGAGGCTCTGGCTCAAGCGATGGTTGCGCGTCGCCAAGATGGTCAATTCCGCATGCAGAAGGGGTATGATCACAGCTATTATTTCATCTCCAGCTTCATGGAAGATCACATCGCCTTTCATGCGGATGCGCTCTACCGATGATCTACGTGGACGCAGACGCATGCCCTGTTAAGGCCGAGGCTGAGCGTGTCGCGACCCGTTGGAAAGTGCAAATGGTATTGGTGGCAAATGGGGGGCTGCGGCCCTCTGCCAATCCCTTTGTGGAGATCAAAATTGTCTCCGAAGGCCCCGATGAGGCGGACAAATGGATCGCGGAGAACGCAAAGCCCGGCGACGTAGTGGTCACGGCCGACATCCCCTTGGCGGCCCGCGCTGTGGAAGCGGGGGCTCAGGTGCTGTCGCACAGTGGCGAGATGATGAGTGCAGCCAATATTGGCCAAAAGCTTGCGACCCGTGATTTGATGGCGGACCTGCGCGCCGCGGATCCGTTTCGGCAAGGCGGAGGTAAGAGCTTTTCCAAAGCAGATCGTTCGCGGTTTCTAGATGCGCTCGACCGCGCTTTGAGACAAGCGGCCCGCGCGTGAGCGGTCTTCGCGGTCCTCTCTTTGCGACACTCGCAATCACGCTTTTTTCGGTAAACGACGTCATCATGAAATCCCTCACGGATGACTTTGCCCTGCACCAAGCCATCCTGTTTCGCTCGACCACAGGGCTTTTGGTGACGGTTCTTTTGATGGCGCCGTTTTTGGGCGGCTTTGGGCAGTTGTGCACGCAGCGTTTGGGCATGCACAGTTTGCGCGCTTGCATGGTGATTTTTGCCAATGTGTTTTTCTTCTTGGGACTGGCCGCGCTGCCTTTGGCCACCAATGTGGCGCTCTTTTTCATCAATCCTTTTGTGGTCACGGTGTTGTCTGTCTTCGTGCTGGGCGAAACCGTTGGCCCTCGGCGGTGGGGCGCTTTGGCGGTGGGGATCGCAGGGGTGCTTTTAATTTTGCGTCCTGGGACCGACAGTTTTCAGGCAGCAGCCCTGTTTCCTCTCTTGGCTGCGTTTGGCTACGCGGGGCTCAACATTATGACGCGCTACCTGCGTGACACAGAGAACGGCGTGAACATGGTCTTTTATATTCAGCTGATCTTTCTGCTCTTTTGTATTGTCGTAGGAATTCTCGTTGGGGATGGGCGCTATGGGGATCAAGAAAACCCTTCTTTAGCGTTTTTGCTCAGAGCCTGGGTCTGGCCAGAGTGGCTCGATCTGCCTGCTTTGATCGGCATTGGCTTTTTGGCGTCCATTGGGGGGTATTTCATCAGCCAAGCCTACCGTTTGGCGAGCGTTGTTGTGATTGCTCCTTTTGAGTTTCTGGCGCTGCCCCTCTCGGTTTTGTGGGGGATTTTCCTCTTTTGCGAATGGCCGGATATTTTTGCCTGGAGCGGAATCTCCCTGATTTTGGCAGCGGGGCTTTATACGGTTTACCGAGAGCAGCATTCTGCCGGGGATACCGAAAAACCTAACTGAATCAGCGTATTCGCGTGTTGGACCAGTGGCGCAATAAGGCATTTTGCGTTTCCAAAATAGATCCTAAAAGGCGTTAAACTATCCACTGATGCGTGAACGTGAACAGCGCCTTTTTTTGACAAAGTTTTATCCACAGTGATGCCAAAATTAGACAGTTTCGCGCGCATTCATTGAAAATTGGTGCTGGCGAGGTACAGTCTCTGTGGGAAATTATCTTTAAGTGTCAGATAATACTACCTTTTTATTCTTTTGCCCACCGTTCAAGGCCAATGCGTCCTATTTGCTTTGCTGCGCATGCAGCTTCGCTGCTATACCGCTTTGGGGGCGTTTTCTCGGCTTTGTGATCCTGTGATTTTGGGGCGGCCAATTGACCCCCCAATCGACTTTCAAGAATAGTGGAGAAGTTCGGGCAGTGCTCGGTCGTGCGATAAGATGCGCAAGTTATGCGTGTGTGGTAGTGTTAAGGATCACTTTCTTATCGCGAGTGTGTGTGAGTGGAGACTTTGAGACATGTGGGTCTCGATATGTATTGTCTTGATCGTTTTGCTTTTGCTCTGGCCTTGGCTGTTGGAGTTCCGGCGTTCCCCAATGGATGCGCGGGCCCGCGCGCGTGCGCCGGGCGGGTTTGTTGATCTTTCCAAGGGCAAAACGCACTATCGCTGGGATGGTCCTGAGACCGGTCCTGTGGTGGTTGCGATCCATGGTTTGACCACGCCAAACTTCATTTGGAACGCCATTGTGCCGCGCTTTACCGCCAGGGGCATCCGAGTATTGCGCTATGATCTCTACGGTCGTGGCTTCTCGGATCGTCCGCATGGTCCGCAAGATCGCGCGTTTTTCCTTGGCCAATTGAACGAGCTCTTGGATGCCTTGGATCTCACGGAGCCAGTGGGCGTCATGGGCTATTCCATGGGCGGAGCCATTGCCACAGCCTTTGCTGCTGAGCACCCCAACCGGACCCGCAATGTGATTTTGGTGGCACCTGCTGGCCTTGGTTTTGAGGCCACGCCCTTTGAGGCCTTTGTGGCACGGATGCCGATCCTAGGGGATTGGGTCATGGGCCTGCTCTACGAGCGGCGCACGCGCAGAGCACTCAAAGACGACGAAGACGGCGAGGTGCCCGGCATTACCAAAGCCAAGGCGAGAGAGCTCAATTACAAAGGGCATATCCGATCGGTTTTGGCCTCGCTTCGCGGCATTTTGCTCGAACGTATGTTGGAAGATCACGAAAAGATTGCGGCTTTAAAAATCCCAGTTTTGTCTATTTGGGCGGAGAACGATGATGTGATCCCGCTGCGAGGTCTTGGCCATCTGACCCAGATCAATCGGGCATCGCGCAATGATATGATCTCAGGTGCAGGCCATATTTTGCCCCATACCCATGCAGCCGAAATTATGGCCAGTCTTGGGGCTTTGTCTCGACCCTAAGCCGCTTGTGCCAAAGGGCGTTCTTGAACGGGTAAATGCACAATCGCGGAAAACGCCCCAATACCAACGCCGATCCACCAAACCAGTGTGTAATCGCCATAGGTGTCGTATAGCTTGCCGCCCAACCAAACACCCAAAAAGCTGCCCAATTGGTGGCTAAAGAAGATAATCCCATAGAGCGTTCCCATGTAGCGCAGGCCATAAATATGGGCGACCAGGCCCGATGTCAGCGGGACCGTTGCAAGCCAAAGGGATCCCATGGCGAGCGAGAAGAGGATGACGCTTGTTGGGGTCATGGGCAGCATGATGAAGAGGCCCGCCACAACGGTGCGGGCTGCGTAAACCCCGGCCAAAAGGTATTTCTTGGAATAGTGCTTGCCGGCCCAGCCTGCGGCCAAAGTGCCTGCGATATTGGCCAGGCCGATCAGCGAGATGGCGATGGCGCCGAGCGCAGATGTTGTGGAAATCCCGACCGTTTCAAGCATGCCGCCAGCGGCAATTGGCCCGCAATATTCGGTGATCATGGCTGGGAAATGCGCCGTGATGAACCCCAACTGATAGCCGCAAGAGAAAAAGCCAAGAAAGATCAGTGTATAGCTTGGATCTCGAAAGGCTTTCACCAAGATCTCGCCCATGCTTTCTTCAAGCTCGGCTTTGCTTGCGGCTTGAGGCGCGCGCATCATCGGCAAGACGAGAAGCGAGGCAAGGATCACCGCCGCAAAGACAACAAAGACGTTTTGCCAGCTCATAAAGCCGAGCAAATATTCTGCAATCGGTGCACCAAACACTTGACCAACTGAGCCAACTGCCGTGGCAATAGCCAGCGACATGGAGCGATTTTCGTCGCTTGATGCACGCCCGACAACAGCGAGGATCACGCCAAAGCCTGTGCCCGCAACACCGAAGCCCACGAGGATTTCGAGCATTTGATGCGCTTCAGGCGTGACGGCAAAAGAGCTGAGCACCAAGCCCGCTGCATAAAGAAGCGCGCCAAAAATGATCGCTTTGCGGTCGCTCATCTTTTCTGCGATGGCCCCAAAGATTGGTTGGCCAATGCCCCAGGCGAGGTTTTGGATCGCGATGGCTAGAGAAAATTCCGCGCGTGGCCAGCCAAATTCTTGCGAAATGGGGATTTGAAACACACCAAAGCTCGCTCGCACCGCGAAGCTGAGTACAACAATGATGCACCCGGCAATCAAAACTGGGGTGAAGAGAGACGATTTTTGCGCGGTCATTCTGCCACTTTCTGCCTGTTTCGAGGCGGGGTCAAACGCGGATCAGGCTTTTGGCTTATTGCGCTGTATTGATTTGAATTTCTTCTGCCAAAGCTTTGGCCCAGTCCCCCAACACGGGAATGAAATCTACTTGGCTGAGGAAATACACAAGCACAGACACAACAACCGTCGCGCCAATCACCGAGCCCAAGCCAAAAAAAAGCCCTTTCAGGAATTGAAAGAGCACAAGCCTGACGAGCGAGTTGTGTACCCGAATAAACCGATGACTGTTGAGTTGTTCCAATTCCTTGTTCAACTGCGCAAGCGTGGCTGTGTGATCGGTCATGCGGCACCTCAATGGTTGGTTTGAGAGAGAGTTATTGAGCTTTTGCGCCTGACACCACTCGATTGTGGGGATCGCCTGAGGTAAAGGGCGAGCTGTGGGAAGCGTTTTGACGACATATGAAGCCCGTGTTGCAAGCGGTCGACTACGCGAAGATCCTGCGCAAAAGCTGGCTCTGGCAGAATTTGCGCGGGTCCAAGAGGCTTTGGAAACGCCTGTCAAAACCAGTTTTTTCCGCAAAGCACCTCCGCCGCCGAAAGGGCTCTATCTATGGGGCGGTGTGGGGCGTGGGAAATCCATGCTTATGGATTTGTTCGTGGAGGTGCTGGATGCGCCTGTGCGCCGGGTTCATTTTCATGCCTTTATGCAAGAGATCCAAGCTAAGCTGCACGAGGTGCGCAAAACCGGTGTTGAGGATGCCGTTAAGCCTGTGGCGGCTGAGATCGTCTCTCAGGTGCGCTGCCTAGCCTTCGATGAAATGCAGATCACGGATATTACTGACGCGATGATTGTGGGGCGGCTCTTTAAGCTGCTTTTTGAGGGCGGTGTGGTAGTGGTCACCACCTCCAACCGCGTGCCACAGGATCTCTACAAAGACGGCCTCAATCGCGCACTCTTCTTGCCTTTCATCGATCTCTTGCAAGAAAAGATGATCGTCCATGAATTGGCCGCAGACACAGACTATCGCCAGGATCGGTTGAGCGGGGAGCCAGTCTATTTCAGCCCACTTTCATCGGAGACACGCGACGCTGTTTCAGAGCTTTTCAACGATCTTGCCGGGGATCAAGTCGCGCCGCTCACCTTCGAGGTTAAATCTCGCCAAATGACCTTGCCAGCGTTCGGCAACGGGGTAGGGCGCGCAACTTTCTTTGATCTGTGTGGTACCGCCCTTGGCCCTGCAGATTATCTGGCGCTCACAGAGCATGTCAAAATGCTTGTGCTCGAAGAAATCCCTCGACTTGGGCGTAGCAATTTCAATGAGGCCAAGCGCTTTGTGACCCTGATCGACACGCTTTACGAGGCACGAACAGGATTGATCGTAAGTGCGGCCGCAAGCCCGGAGATGCTCTATATGGAAGGCGAAGGCAGCTTTGAGTTTGAGCGTACCGCGAGCCGTTTGCGCGAAATGCAAAGCGCGGATTGGATGCAGCAAGACTGACATGACTGCCTTTTTCCTTGGAAAAATACTCTGGGGGAAGGCTCGGAACGAGCCGGGGGCGAAGCCCCGGAAACGGTAGCTCCAAGAAAAAACCGGGCCCTGGGGCCCGGTGATAGGTGGTGCTCGATAGACCTGCTTTCGTGCAAGGTTCTTACCTGGTGCGTGATCGTCCGACGGATGTCGGAAAGCTTCTGATGGCCTGCAAACCACGCGAAAATCTCATCAATGCGAACACAAGACACACCTTTTGGATCGCGCGATTGTGCGCGACATTTCTCGATAGCCAAAAAGTCACTGGTCCCCGCTTACCCCACAAAATATAGCAGCTTGATCGATTTGTGGGTGGCGCCACGTGCGCCTAGGCTAGATGTAGCGGAGGCTGAGTCGCCAAGTCAATGCATGTGATTCGCGAGGAGTCATTTTTTTTCGTTTTCGCGCAAAACATGCCCTGCCATGTACAAAGATCCGCAGATCAGCACGCGCTGAGCGCCAAAGGCTTGGGCTTTATTCAAAGCGTCAAAGAGATCCTTTGCTGGCTCGGAGGTCAGACCAAGGTCCGTCGCGGCTTGAGCGGTTGCTTCCGCAGGCAGGGTTGCAGCCTCTCCTGGGATCGACAAAGCGATCAAACGGTCGGCACGGCGCGCAAGCGGCTGAAGGTAGCCTGCGATGTCTTTGGTATTGAGCATCCCACAGATGAGGGTTGTCGGTCGACTCGGCAGGCCGTCTAGTGTTTTGGCAATGGCTTGGCCTGCCGCGGGGTTGTGGCCTCCGTCGAGCCAGAGCTCAAAATCTGGGAAGGCCTCGGCAAGCGCGCCCGTTTTGAGGCGTTGCATACGGGCGGGCCAGCTCACATTGCGCATGGCCCCTTCAAAAGCGCCGTCTTTGAAACCAAGGCTGCGCAGCGCGGCAAGAGCGATGCCTGCGTTTTGGATCTGGTGGGCTCCGGGTAAGCCCGGCAGGGGTAAATCCAGAAGGCCGGTCTCGTCTTGAAAGATGAGGCGCTCGTGTTCTTGAGAGACATGCCAGTCTTCGCCGTGGATCTGAAGCGGTGCGCCCATGCGCATGGCTTTGGCTGCGATGACGTCGCGGGCTGCCTCGTGTTGAGGGCCTACGAGGCAGGGCACGCCTCGCTTGAGGATACCTGCTTTCTCGCTGGCAATCTCTTCAAGCGTTGTGCCCAAAAACTGTTGGTGATCAAGGTCGACAGGGGTGATGGCCGTAAGCGCGGGCGTCTCGATCACATTGGTGGCGTCCAACCGCCCGCCAAGGCCCACTTCGAGCAAAGTGTAGTCCGCGGGTGTTTCGCTAAATGCGAGCAATGCCGCGACTGTGGTGATTTCGAAGTAGGTGATCGGCTCTGGGCCATTCGCCTCCAAGCAGCGATCCAGCGTGTGGGTCAGGTGCTCTTCTGAGATCAAAGACCCGGCAAGACGAATACGCTCGTGAAACCTGGCCAGATGCGGCGAGGTATAGGCGTGGACCTTTTGCCCTTCAGCCTCAAGGCCTGCGCGAATGTAGGCCTGGGTTGAGCCTTTGCCATTGGTGCCTGCGATGTGGATCACGCGGGGCAATTTGCGTTCTGGGTGATCCAAGCGCTCCAACAGGCGCCAGACACGGTCGAGTGTGAGGTCGATAACCTTTGGATGCAGGGTCATCATGCGCTCTAACAGCGCGTCTGACCGCGCTTGGCTCACGAAGTTGCCTTTTCTTCAGCGAGGGGCTCTTGCTCTGCGTCTGGCGCGGGCATGTCCTCAGTGGCATCCGCGCTCGCAAAAGAGGCCGGGGCTGGAAGTTCCCCCCAAACGGGCGGTGTCGCGTTCATCAACATGCGGGTGACCATGATCAACTCGTTGCGCATGTCTTTGCGGTGGGTGACGCGGTCGAGCATGCCGTGCTCAAGAAGATATTCGGCGCGCTGGAAGCCCTCGGGCAGCTTTTCGCGGATCGTCTGCTCGATCACACGCGGGCCTGCAAAGCAGATCAGCGCGTTGGGTTCTGCGATCTGCACGTCACCCAGCATCGCATAGCTCGCTGTCACGCCCCCGGTGGTGGGGTGGGTGAGCACAACAATATAAGGCAGGTTGGCTTCTTTGAGCATTTGAACCGCGACCGTGGTGCGCGGCATTTGCATTAGGCTGAGAATGCCCTCTTGCATGCGCGCGCCACCGGCGGCGGAAAAGAGGATGAGCGGGCGACCAAGCTCCACAGCGCGCTCTGCGGCCGCAATGATTGCATTGCCCACATACATGCCCATGGACCCGCCCATAAAGCTAAAGTCTTGCGCGGCAACAACAACGGGCGTTTTTCCGATCTCCCCTTCACCCACCAACATGGCTTCTTTTTCGCCCGTGGCTTTATGCGCGGCTTTCATACGATCAGGGTAGCGTTTTTGGTCGCGGAACTGGAGCGGATCTGCGATCGGCTCAGGCACATCAATTTCCACAAAAACGCCGCCATCAAAGAGCGACAAAAAGCGATCCCGTGGTGTGAGCGCCATATGGTGATCGCAATTGGTACACACGTTCAGGTTTTCGCTCAATTCGCGGTGAAAGAGCATCGTTCCGCAGGCGTCGCATTTGCGCCAAAGGTTTTCTGGCACCTCGCGGCGCGAAAAGATCGAGTTGATGGTTGGGCGAACGTAGTTCGAAATCCAGTTCATGATCGCTCCCTTTGGCTTGCAGGGGAGTTAATCGCGGGCGTTGAGAATTGCAATCACACGCGCAAAACAACCCGTATCGCCAGCCAGCTCACAAAGATCAGGGCGCCGTCGATCCACAGCAGATGGCTGATCGCTGCGTCGTCGATGCTGATAGGATAGACTTGCAGGGCCAAACCATCGAGCGTGTCGCGCACACCTGTGATCATTAAAGCAGCCACGTTGTTGGCAAAATGCAAAGCAAAAGCTGCGCCTAGCGTGCCTGTGCGGGCTGTAAGATCTGCGGCTGCCACACCAAAGGCCACCGCCCAAAGCGCAATGAAGGCTGCGTTGTCGCCCGCTTGCGCATCATAGTGCAAGGCGCCAAAGATCAGTGATGGCACCCCGATCCAAATCAGCGGGCTGTTAAATCTGGCCGCAAGCTGGCTTTGCAGATAGCCGCGAAACACCAGCTCTTCCGCGCTGATTTGAATGAAGACTAAGATGAGCCCGGCAGGCAGCCAAATGAGCCAAGTGGAAAACTCTAAGTTTTCAACGGGCTCTAAATCGCCCAAGCCATAGGGCGGCAAGATCGCAATTAGGGCAAAGAGGAGCGCCAAAACCCCAAGCGTTTTGAGGCCATCAGAAACAGCCGTTGGGGTAGAGCCGATTAAACTGCGCAACCGCCGTTGGTGTAGCCCTTGCAGCACGAGGGCCAGTGCGGCTGTCAGGGTCGCAAAGCTCAAGAGCAAAATGCCCATATCCAGCGGCGTTTCGCCATCAATAGCTGAAATCACGAGCCGGTCACCCATTGGTCCCGCCAAAGCTCTGAGAGCTTCGAAATAGGCAAAAGCCAAAAGCCCATACGCGAAAAAGATCAAGGGTGCGCCCGCGCATACCCGCCAAAGCTCTGATGCGTTTCGGGCGGGAGCGACCAATTGCTCGTGAGGCTCATAGGACATGCTCGTTTCCCTCCTCGGAAACCCGCTTGTGTAAGCCATGACCCATGCAGTATCTCCTCGCAAGGGGATACGGCCCTTTACAGACTCGCGATTTAACCGGGCCGTGCGCAAGGGAGTTGATAATGCTTAAAAGCAAACGAGACAAAAGCAATTTACCCAGCCGCCATGTGACAGTAGGCCCAGCCCGCGCGCCGCATCGGTCTTACTACTATGCCATGGGAATGAGCGAAGAGGAAATTGCTCAGCCATTGATTGGTGTGGCGACCTGCTGGAATGAAGCCGCCCCTTGCAACATTTCCCTCAATCGGCAGGCGCAGGCTGTGAAGCTGGGCGTTAAATCTGCGGCAGGAACACCGCGCGAATTCACCACGATCACCGTGACCGACGGCATTGCCATGGGCCATGAGGGCATGCGCTCGTCTTTGGCTTCGCGCGAAGCCATTGCCGATACGGTTGAGCTGACCATGCGCGGGCATTGCTACGATGCGCTTGTGGGCCTTGCGGGCTGCGACAAATCCCTGCCTGGTATGATGATGGCCATGGTGCGGCTCAATACGCCGTCTGTGTTCATCTACGGCGGCTCGATCCTGCCCGGTCGTCTCGAAGGCAAAGACGTCACGGTGCAAGATGTGTTCGAGGCTGTGGGCCAACACCAGGCTGGCAACATGAGCGACAAAGAGCTCGAAGTGCTCGAGCGCGTGGCTTGCCCTTCTGCGGGTGCGTGTGGGGGTCAGTTCACGGCCAATACGATGGCTTGTGTCTCAGAAGCGATTGGTTTGGCGCTGCCCAACTCCTCTGGTGCGCCTGCGCCGTATGAGAGCCGCGATCAGTATTCCATCGCGTCCGGTGCCGCTGTGATGAACCTTCTGGATAAAAATATCCGGGCGCGGGACGTGGTGACCCGCAAAAGTCTCGAGAACGCCGCGCGCGTTGTGGCTTGCACAGGCGGCTCCACGAACGCAGGGCTTCACTTGCCTGCTATCGCGCACGAAGCCGGTATAGATTTTGACCTTGGGGATGTTTGCGAGATTTTCCGCGATACGCCTTATTTCGTCGATCTCAAACCGGGTGGTCAGTATGTGGCCAAAGACCTTTATGAAGCAGGCGGCGTGCCTGTGGTTCTGCGCGAGCTGCGCAAAGCGGGCCTCATGCATGAAGACTGCCTTACGGCAACGGGTCGTAGCATGGGCGAAGAAATCGATATGGTCGATAAAGAGGCTGATGGTCGCGTGATCTATCCTGTTGAAACCCCTATCACGAAAACAGGCGGCGTTGTCGGCCTGAAGGGCAACCTCGCACCTGATGGAGCGATCGTGAAAGTGGCAGGCATGGCGGAAGATCAGCAAGTCTTCACCGGGCCTGCACGGGTGTTTGAATGCGAAGAAGACGCCTTTGAAGCTGTGAAAGCGCGCCAATACAAAGAGGGCGAGGTGCTTGTGATCCGCAACGAGGGCCCATCGGGTGGCCCAGGCATGCGTGAAATGCTGGCGACAACGGCTGCGCTCTCTGGTCAGGGCATGGGCAAGAAGGTGGCTCTTATCACCGATGGTCGCTTTTCGGGGGCTACACGTGGGTTCTGTGTTGGGCATGTTGGTCCTGAGGCTGCACATGCTGGCCCAATTGGCATGCTCAAAGATGGCGATATGATCACAATCGACGCGATCAAAGGCTCGCTCTCGGTTGATCTTAGCGACGAAGAACTGGCCGCACGCAAAGAGGCTTGGGCTGGTCCAAAAGAGACAATCTATGCAAGTGGCGCGCTTTGGAAATATGCCCAGCTTGTTGGACCAACCAAGCTTGGGGCCGTGACTCATCCCGGCGGCAAAGCCGAGCGTCACACCTACATGGATCTTTAAAGACAGTGCTCACAAGACCCCTCTGGGCTTTCGTCTTTGTCTTCTGCCTCATTGGGCTTTCGGGCTGCGTGGATCCTGCGCAGTTCGGATTTGCTGCAGGTAGCACACCACAGAAAACGGCGGAGCCTGGTGTGCAGACGACCAGCTATCGTGGCTTGGTTGTCTCGGCGCCGAGTGGGTTTTGTTTTAGCAAACGCTTAGGGGGGCGGGCCCTTGCTGCATTGCCCTGTGGCGCTCTTGGCAAAGGAGGATGGCCTGATGTGACGGGTGCCGTTACGCTCACTGTGGAACCCGCGCGCTCCGATTTCCCCGATCATGCGGCCTTGGCCAAGCTGGTGTCTTCGCAAGAAGGCCGCTCGGCTTTAACGGCGGATCAATCCAAAGGGACGGCAAAAATCCGAGAGATTTGGCAACAGCCGGATGCGCTTTATCTTTATATTGACGATCCAACGGCGCGCAGTTTTGGCCAAGCAAGCTCACCCCACTGGCAAGTGATTGCACGCGTTAAGACAAAATGGATCAGTTTGCGCGTATCTGGGTATAATTCAGCGCGTGTCAGCCGCAGCGATGGGTTTGGTCTTGCCAAGCAAATGATCGCGGCGCTGCAAACGGGCAACCAGGGGCCGCAAAACATCCTGCGCTTGCGTTAAGTGGTTTTCGAATGTGTTCTGTCATCGTACAGTGGAACTGACCAAAAGGACCAAGGTGCATGAGGGCGATACGAGAGCAAATTGTCGAGAAGCTGCTCGACAAGGCCGCTACCCGTCGGTGGGCCAAGGCTTCTGATCGCTGTAAAGACATGCCTCTTGACCAGTTGCGCGTCAAGCGCAACACGGCGCGCGATATGCGCCGGCATTTAGACGAGGTGCTGCATGTGGCTGAGGGGCGGCTCAGCGCGCCGCTCTTTGCCAAGACCTTGACCCAAGCGCCGCGCGAAAGCGATTGGGCCTGGCGTCCTGAGATTTGGAGCGGACCGATCCAACCCATGGGGCGTGCGGCTGTTCCGCAAAAAAGCCGCGTGGGGCGGGAAGCTGCGCTATTCCACGATTGCGAAGTGTCTGAGATCACGTTTCGGCAGATGCGCAATTTGCGATCAGACGACTTGGCGCCTTACGGGGCGCGTTTTGATGTGTTCCGTTTTGACGGGTCTTTTTTGTCGCTTGTCATCGATTTGCCCCCCGAGGCTGTCTCGGGGCTCAGCAAACGGCATCTGGTGCGCTTTGACGCCAGCATTGAGTTGGAAAAGAGCCTTGAGCTCTTTGCGCGTTTGAACGTCAAGCACGGTCCCAACACAGATCAGATTGTGCGCGAGGTCGCTACGGCGTCTGGCGAGATCTTTGTTGAGTTCGATCTGGCCTATACAGAGATGAACGAAAAGCGCGTTGAACGCATTTGGATCGAGTTGATTTTTGAGAACCCAGAGATGAACCAGATTTTTCTGCGAGACGTGAGCTTTGCGCGCATTGCGCGGGCTGAACTTTAGGAGTGGCTGGGACATGAGCGCACAATGACTGGGCAAACTGTCAGCAAAACCCGACTACAGGACGGGATGTGGGAAGGTGTGGTGCAGGCCCCCGATGGGCTTAAACCCAACCTTAGAGTTTCCCATGAGGGGCGTGTTGTTTCAGAGATCAACATTGAAGCGATGGGCGACGGGCAATGGAAGCTGCGCATCCCTATTCCCTCACAGGCCATTGCGGATGGCATTCAAACCATCACGATCTCAGATCCCGAAACTGAACAGATTTTGGAAACCATCACGCTGTTGACCGGCGATATGCTTGATGAGGACATTCGGGCTGAGATTTCTTTGCTGCGCGAAGAGCTCGACATGCTCAAGCGGGCCTTTCGCCGGCATTGCCTCGAGACAGAGTAAGTCAGTCTATTTGACGCGGCGTTCAGCTTTTGACGAAGGTGTTTCTTGGTTTACCTTGACGTCAACATACACCGACGGAAACCGAGGCGACCCATGACCCAATATCCCAATCTTCTTGCGCCACTCGATCTGGGCTTCACCACTTTGAAGAACCGCGTTCTCATGGGGTCTATGCACACTGGCTTGGAAGAGACCAAAGATTGGAACAGGGTCGCAACCTTTTATGCGGAACGGGCTGCGGGCGAAGTGGCTTTGATGGTCACAGGCGGTATGGCGCCCAACCGCGAAGGTGGTGTCTTTCCAGGTGCCGCGGGCCTCTTCTCGGATGAAGACATCGCAAACCACCGCATTGTCACCGACCGCGTGCATGACAACGGCGGCAAGATCGCGATGCAGGTCTTACATGCGGGCCGTTACGCCTACAGTCCTGAATGTGTGGCCCCCAGCGCGCTAAAGTCTCCCATCTCGCCGTTCCCACCGCAGGAATTGGATGAGGAAGGGATCGAAAGGCAGATCGCGGATATCGTCACTGCGGCCGTGCGGGCCCGTGAGGCGGGGTACGATGGCGTCGAGGTCATGGGATCAGAAGGGTATTTCATCAACCAGTTTCTCGTCACCCATACCAACAAACGCACAGACCGTTGGGGTGGCTCCTACGAGAACCGCATGCGCTTGCCTGTAGAGATTGTCCGCCGGGTGCGTGCGGCTGTGGGTGCCGACTTCATTGTGATCTACCGCTTGTCGATGATCGATCTGGTGCCAAATGGCTCAACCTGGGAAGAGGTTGTGCAGCTTGCCAAGGCCGTGGAAGCGGCGGGTGCCACGATCATCAATACGGGCATTGGCTGGCATGAAGCCCGTATTCCGACCATTGCCACCTCTGTGCCGCGCCGCGCCTTTACCTGGGTTACGCAGAAATTGATGGGTGAAGTGAACATCCCCATCATCACTTCCAACCGGATCAACAACCCTGATACGGCAGAGGCCGTGTTGGAAGAGGGCTGTGCTGATATGGTGTCTATGGCGCGCCCCTTTTTGGCAGACAGTCAGTTCGTCAAGAAGACCATTGCGGGCCAAGCAGCCCAGATCGCGCCTTGCATAGCCTGCAATCAGGCCTGCTTGGATCACACGTTTTCAGGAAAGATCAGTTCTTGTTTGGTCAACCCAAGGGCGTGTCATGAAACTGAATTACGAATCGAGCCGAGCGAAAATCCAAAGACCGTTGCTGTTGTTGGTGCAGGACCCGCAGGTCTCTCAACTGCACTTACGGCTGCAGAACGTGGCCATAAAGTGACCCTCTTTGATCGGGCAAGCGAGATTGGCGGCCAGCTCAACATTGCTAAACAGGTGCCGGGGAAAGAAGAGTTCTGGGGCTTTGTAGACTGGTATCGCACGATGGTTGCCCAATCAAAGCTCTCCTTGAGATTGAGCACTGAAGTGACCGATTCTGATCTCATGGAGTTTGATGAAGTCGTGATTGCGACCGGCGTGCGCCCGCGTGATCCGGAAATTCCGGGCCAGGACGCCGATCACGTTGTTAGTTATATTGAGGTGCTTCGAGATAAGGTGGACGTTGGCAAAAAGGTTGCCGTGATTGGAGCGGGGGGCATCGGATTTGATGTGTCAGATTACCTCGTGCACGGCTCTGAAAGCCCAACCGAAGATCTTGAGGCTTGGCGCGCAGAGTGGGGCGTTGGTGATCCGAGCAAAACCCCTGGGGGCTTGAGAGAAGGGGGTGCAACTCCGGATGCACCGGAGCGCGATGTAACGCTTTTGCAGCGCAAAGCGGAAAAGCTCGGCAAGCGTTTGGGCAAAACAACCGGCTGGATCCACCGTGCGACGCTTGCGATGAAAGATGTAAAAATGATAGGTGGCGTGAATTACGAGCGGATCGACGCCGACGGATTATACATTAGCTTTGGGGAAGGGCGGGAAAATCCCCAACATATTGAGGCAGACACGATTGTGCTCTGCGCCGGGCAGTTGCCTGAGCGAACATTAGCTGATGCGCTTTTGGAGCGTGGTAAGTCAGTACATATTATTGGTGGGGCAGATATTGCAGCAGAACTCGATGCAAAGCGGGCGATTGATCAAGGCACGCGATTGGCGGCTCGATTGTAGCCGTCTGTTTCTCTGCCGCAAACGATCCCAGGAATACCCCGCTATTGTCGGGGTTATGCCCAGGTCCCGCCCCAATCAACTTCCATACCTTCACCTCGATACTTGTGTGTTCAAAAGGTGATGTAGATGGACCGCCTGACAGAAATGGAAGCTTTTGCGACCGTCGTAGACCAAGGGGGCTTTACTGACGCGGCAAAGAAGATGGGGATCTCAAAATCCGCTGTCTCAAAGCATGTGTCGTCTTTGGAAGCGCGCTTAGGTGCAAGACTTCTGAACAGGACGACACGCCGCGTAAGCCCAACCGAGATCGGTTTGGCCTATTATGATCGCGCCAGGCGCGTTCTAAACGATGCTGGAGAGGCAGATGCGCTCGTGACCTCCATGCAAAGTGCCCCGTCTGGGCTTTTGCGCATCAGCGTTGCGACAGATTTTGGGGTGAACCATCTCAGTCCGATCTTGGGAGATTTCTTATCGGAATTCCCGGATATTACGGTCAACATGGTGCTGAACAATCGCTATGTGGAGCTGATATCTGAAGGCTTTGATATGGCTGTGCGAATTGGCGAGTTGGAAGACAGTACACTCCGCGCGCGAAAGCTGACGGAAACCACCAAGCGCATGATTGCCTCTCCGGACTATTTCAAAGCGCATGGCCGACCTGAGAAGATCGATGATCTGAACGAGCACAAGCTTTTGCATTACTCCAACCAATCCTCAGGAAATGTTTGGAAGTTAACGGCACCTTCAGGCGAGCGCCGCCAAGTGCGCACTGCGGGTTGGCTGACAGTCAATGACGGTCAATCGCTGCTCAACGCTGCGATCTCAGGCTTGGGCATCGCTTACCTGCCGAGTTTTCTCTATGCTGAAGCAAAGGCGCAAGGCCTTGTCGAAGAAGCCATTCCAGATTTGCCTGTTGAGACTCAAGGGATTTATGCCGTGTATCCGCCGGGCCGCTTCACGCAGCCGAAGGTTCGCGCCTTCATCGATTTCTTGGTGCACGAGTTTGCTGAGAAAGGCCCCGAAGCCTGGTAGGTTTCAGGAAAAGAGTAAAGAAATGAGCGCCTCTTTAGAGGCGCTTTTTTCTGTTTATGACGTTTGACGAAATACCTGAGATATCGTGCATCAGCTAACGCGTTGAAACCAAGGGCTTCGGGCAGCGTTAGGTGATTCAGGTTTTTCGCATAACGCTTTAGCTCATTAAAATTTTACTGAAAGCAGCCCTTTCCCTACCACCCTTTTTTATTGGAGATTGTATATTTGACAAACCCTATCCGAAATCGAAAAATTCACTCTTTGAAAAAAACAACTAAATGGTGGTCTCTCCTTGGTTGCGTTGCTACACCATGATCGTTTGCAAAGGCCTTCGCTTTTGACCCCGCACTAGGATCATTCATTGGCACGCCAAAAAACCGCTCGAACAGCTCGGAGGGCACAAAAGCCCCTTGGCCTGGCTCCAACGCGCTAACCTTTGCGACGAAACCCTCCCAGGTCTCTTTGGGTCCAATTCTCATTTCAGCCATTAGGTTATTCCTCTTGAGTCTCAGGTTTGCGCTTCACCAGCTTGCCTAACTTTTCCTCAAACGCTTTCTCGTCGTCGTCCGTCTCTAGCTGGCGGGCGGCTTCGCGGAACTTGTCGTGTTGGGGATCTTTACGCATGGTTGCACTATACTGATTCGTTTTATTGCCATCTAGTGAATCAATAGTCTTTGCGTATATTTTTGCCGCAAAAATGCAGCACGTTGAAAATAAACATAAAATTGCGTGAGCAATTTGAAATACACTGAGGCGTTGACTCCTGAACCCGGCATTGCCACAATCTGTAGTAGAAGCGCATTTGCGCGGCACAACATAGGCCTCGTGGCGGAAATGGTAGACGCAACCGTCTTTAAAACGGCAACCGTGCAAGGTGTGTGGGTTCGAATCCCACCGAGGCTACCACAATAGGAGGCATGTTATGCCTACGATTAGCGATATGAAAACTCGCTTGGATTCTATTCGTCGTGAGATCGAAAAGCTGCAAGCACAGGAAGCGCTACTCCTTGATATGATGGGAGAAGCTCCAAAAACTATCAAGCGCGCATCAAAGGGTAGTGTTAAATCTACCGTTTTGAAGCTTTTACAAGAAGTTGAGCGCAGCGGTTTGAATGCAACAACAGCTGTTGAGATTGCTAAATCACAAAACATCGTGCTGGAGAGGGGTTCGGTTTCCAGCCTGCTTTCGAGGCTAAAAACTGACGGCGTTGTTGTGTATGATGGAAGCATGTACCGACTTAAACAGTTTGCAGACGTGAGACCTCCAAGCGCAGTAACCCCAATAAGAACTTCGGGCGAAGGTCACTTCTGACTTTTGCTGAGAAGGCCCACCCCTCTAGGTTTACGCCGTAGGAAGCATTCTAGAGGAGTGGTTTCCGTCCAAAAGAGGAGATCTCTCATGGACAAACAGACCGACGACAAGAAAGTCGTCTATCGCCCATACATCACGACTAAAGCCGGTCGTCGCATTTGGGCCAAATGGTATGGCAAGAGAGCGTTTCGCATCGAACTCTGACCAAACTTAAAACTATTGAGGGAGCGGGAAGCCGCTCCCTCTTTTTGTGAAGACGCAACCGGAAATCCGGCACCGTGCAAGGTTTTTGTCACCACCCCCCTAATATGATCACTTTTCCTTTGCGTTGAAGCTTTTTTTGACGCCGCGGCAATGATTCAGTGCCTTGCGGGTCTATTGCGTGTACGTAAGTCGTTTGCCATTAAAGCCCGAAAGGGCCTTAACAGCCCGCTCTGCATCCTCAACTCCATTCGCAACCCGATTGTTATAGCGAAACTCAAACTCAGCCGCGTAGCGGTGCAAGTGTTGCTTGCCGCAGTGTTGATAGACACCCTTCATGCCGCGCTTGAAGATGCTGTAGTAGCCCTCCACGGTATTCGTGTGGACAGGGCCGCGACCGTACTCACCAGCGCCGTGATGCACGTTGTCATGCTTGGCAAACACGCGGCCTAGCGTTTGGTATTGACCCGCCTCGTCAGTGTAGACAACGGCTTCTTTGGCAATGTTCTCGCGTAGGATCGGCAGAAGTGTCGCGCGATCCACACTGTCCACGACAAAATTCTTGGCTTGGCCGCTCTCGCGATCCACCAGGGTTAGAACCTTCATCTTGTGAGCATAGCCGCGCTTCACTTCTTTGCCGGGCTCTTTGCCAATGAAGGTCTCGTCCACTTCTACTGTGCCGCCACCAGAGCCAAAATCTACGTTGCCATCAGTGCGCATTGCCTCGCGGATACGGTGAGACATGAACCACGCGGATTTGTGCGTGATCTCCAGGACGCGGTGCAGCTGATGGCTGCTAATGCCCTTCTTGCTGGACACCATGAGGTGAATGGCTTGGAGCCACTTGTGCATCTCGATGTGGCTGTCTTGGAAGATCGTGTTTTTGCGAACCGTGAATTGTTTGCGACAGTCGCGACACTTCCACAGACCAAAGCGCTCTTTGCCCTCTGGGTTCTTCTTGCTGGGCTTGGTGCGCACGCCCTCAAGGCGATAGGCACGATCCACAACGCCACAGTGAGGGCATACAGGTCCATCCTGCCAGATGATGCTCTCTACGTGCTTAAACGCCTCAGCTTCATCGTACATGTATTTTTTGGACAGAACGGACATAACAAACCTCTTTTTCTGTTGACTAACATACAGTTAGCCATTGGGTTTGTCAAATATACAATCGCCTTTTTATTTGGCGATTCGATGAATTTTGACTTGAGAATAGCGGGCAAAATAGGTCGATTTTTAGGAAAAGAGCTCGCTGGGCGAAACACTCATTCTGTTGCTGTTATCACAATTTCAACGCGGCGGTTGGCTTCTCGGCCAAGATCAACTCGGTTATCCGCAATTGGGGCAAGGTAGCCCATCCCCTCGGCCTCCATCTGGGCAGGTGGAATGCCATAGCGGTTTATCAGCCTGTCTCGCACGGATCTCGCGCGGCGTTTTGACAGCGCAATATTTGTGGTGAGCGCGCCGACACTATCCGTGTGACCCACCACAGCAACACTCAACCGTGGTTGGCGTTTAAGATATTCCGACAATTGCACGAGCGAGGCAAAGGGGCCGTCGCCCAATCGGCTTGATCCAGGCGCGAAGGCAAGATCCCACAGGATTGCGTGGCCTGCTGTGTCTAACTGAGCCGCAAGTGTGCCGGGAGTGCTTTGACTATTTCGCGTAATTTGCGCGTTCTGACCACCTTCGGTTGTGACACTGCGCTCCGCGGTTTCATTTGGGCTGATCGTTCCAAGTTGAATAAAACCAAGCCCGCTTGCACGACTGATCAACAGGCTCAAGGCGTCTTCGCCGCGGACGGCACTCAGGTATCGAAAGTCCCCAAGATCAACAAACATCGCGGGCGCTGAAATCACGTCGATTTCGAAGCGAAAATCGAAACCCCCACAGGTACGATCTGCGCAGGAATAAAGTATATCGTACCCTTGCAAATCGAGTTGAGTTGCCAGTGGGGCCAATATCTGTTGCGTCGTCAGGCCTGTTATTGGCAATTGCCATACTTCTTGGCGCAAGGTTCCAGAGACCACGCGCTGGGCCAAGGCGCCATCTGAATAAGGGCCGGTGGCCAAAACATAGTCCGACCCCGGCTGTGTTTGATCTGCAACCAATCGCGCGCCCATGGGCAAGTCCAAGGTGAGAGCAACTGCGCTCAAAGGCCAAACAAGGGCCATTGCGCAGATCCAGGACGCTCTTTGCGTCATCTCAAATTCACCGCGACTGCGCGTGATATTCCGCGTTTGGGCGCATATCTATCGCGCTCGCCATGCGGTTGGTCATATTGAAAAAGCTGGCAACGGAGGCGATGTCCCAAATGTCGCGATCCGAAAATCCAAGATCACGCAAAATTTGGCGATCGGGCTCTTCAATTTTGTAAGAGGCTTCGGTCATTTTGGCTGCGAAATCGAGCATTCCGCGCTCTTTTGCGCTCAAATCTGCCACGCGGTAGTTCATCACAAGCTGCTCGCCAAGCTCTGGTTTCCCGGACAAGGCCCGTACCGCAGCGCCATGGGCGGTCAGGCAATAATAGCAACGATTGATCGCGGAAACGACAACGGCAATCATCTCGCGCTCAAGCTTGCTGAGCCCACTCTTGGCCAGCATCAGATCATTATACATCGCCGTGAAGGCATCGAGTTTTTCGATGTCAAAGGCATAGGCCTGCAACACGTTTGGCACCATTCCGAGCTTTTCTGTACAAATGTCGAAATAGGCTTGCGTTGCGTCTGGTAGCGGATCCACTGCTGGCAAATCCAGCGCAGTCGGTAAATCGCTCATCTATGTCTCCCCTTCTGCGCGATAATGGTACGAGGTCACAGGCTGAAATCCAAGCGCTGTATAAAGGGCGCGCGCCGGTTGGTTGTCTTCGGTCACAAGAACGCTCAAGTAATCGCACTTTTGGGCATGGGCCCAGACCATTGCGCGCTGCATCATGAACTTTGCCAAGCCTTTGCGCCTTTGGCTGGGCAAGACACTCAGCGCGTGGACCATTGCGACATCCTTATGAGCGCCAACAAATCCAACACCGACGGGTTTATCATCGAGGCGACCCAAAATACTCGTTTTGGGCACTTTTGCGCGTGACATCACCTCTACCCGGTCTGGGCCAATACCGTCTTCCGCCCAAACGCGGCGGTGCGCCTCGAGTGGCTCCCAGCCCAAAAAGGTTGTGACAAGCGGCGGGGGCACAGGTGTGTTGGGCACCTTCAGTGCGAGGGCCAAGGTTGCGTCGCGTTTGAGATAGCCTGCGTGCGCGAGCGCTTGATCCAAGCCGGGTTGACCGGCGCGGACCATGACAAGACTTGCCTCGGGAACTTCTTTGGCGTCGTCGATGCGCGTTGCGGCGTTCACACGATTGCCGCCACCTGGCGTTTTCCGGAAGGTCCAAGCACCGCTTTGCTTGATCTCGGCTGCTGGCCAAGTTGCGTAAAGGCAGGCAAAGATTTGGGCAGAGCTTAGCGTCATGCGGCAAAAATCGCTTCAAGCTCTTTGAAGGCCGTCTCAACCATCACAGAATCTGTTCCGCGAATAACAACGTTGGCCCCATGAAGGCCGTCCTTTTGGAAAGGATAAGAGCCGATCGAGAGCACATCGAAGCGCTTGGCCAAGGCCCCCAAAGGCCCGGCAATCTCGCCTTCTCCACGGTGGATCCTGAGGCTTTTTGAAACCAAAGGATCTCCGCCCGTGAGGGTTGGCAAGAGGCTTTGGACCATGGCTTCAAAGATCTTTGGAACCCCGGCCATCACATGGACATTTTCGAGCGAAAACCCTGGGGCGGCGCTTACAGGGTTTTCGATCAATTGGGCGCGGGAGGGAACGCGGGCCATGCGCAAACGCGCTTCGTTCAATTCTGTGCCGATCTGAGCGTAATGCGCCTCTAGGATTGCGCGGGCATCGGCGCGGACGTCGATCGTGTCGTCAAAGGCCTGTGCTATGCAGTCAGCTGTGATGTCGTCATGCGTTGGGCCAATGCCACCGCTTGTAAAAACATGGTCATAGCTTTCGCTCAGCACCTGGACCGCGCTGATGATGCTTGCGGGGTCGTCCGCCACCACGCGCACCTCTTTAAGGTCAATCCCGCGCGCTGAGAGTTGGCCCGCGAGATGATGCATATTCGCGTCGCGCGTGCGGCCAGAGAGGATTTCGTCGCCGATCACCAGCATGGCGGCATTTGGATTTGGCATGTTTTGGCTCCTTCACCTCGCGTGTGTTTCCCTATAGCGAGCCCACATGCGCTTTCAAACACCTCTGGTCCCCGGCTCGCTTATCAAACGATATAAACGCTTTTTGGCGGATGTCCGCCTTGAAGACGGACGCATTATTACGGCGCATTGCGCAAACCCCGGCTCGATGATGGGGTTGAAGGACGAAGGCTTGGAAGTTTGGCTCGAGCCGAACGATGACCCGAAACGCAAACTGAGGTACGGATGGCGGCTTGCGAACTTGGGCGATGGGCATTGGGCGGGCATCGACACCTCCGTGCCCAACCGTGTGGTCAAGGAGGCGCTCCTCGCGCGGGCAATCCCTGAACTGGCCATGTATGATGACATCAAGCCCGAGCAAAAATATGGAACAAACAGCCGGATTGACTTTTTGGCCAGGGGCCCGGGCCTGCCAGATGCCTATGTGGAGGTCAAAAACGTGCATCTTTTGCGCGAGGCGGACTTGGCAGAGTTTCCCGACAGCGTGACGTCACGCGGGGCCAAACATCTGGGGGAACTCTCAGAAATGGTCGCTCAAGGCCATCGCGCCGTGATGCTTTATTTCGTGCAACGCACGGATTGCGCACGGTTCAAACTGGCCGCAGATCTCGATCCTGCCTATGCGAAGGCCTTTGAGGCCGCGCGTGCAGCAGGTGTGGAGATGTTATGTTATGACACGTCGATATCCACCGAAGAGATCACCCTGCGCAGGGCTTTGCCCATCGATCCGACCCCGCAAATCTGAGCTTATGAATCTGATCTGGCTTTGCAATTGAGAACAAATCTCTTAGGTGTGTGGCGTTAGCCAAAGGACATCCTCGTGAATAAAAGCGCGCGCCATAAGATCACCAAAGACGGCATTCGGCTTTATGAGCCTGCTGATTTCGCTGGAATGCACAAAGCGGGGCGTTTGGCGGCAGAGATTTTGGATGCGATTGCCCCGCATGTGGTGGTAGGTCAGACAACGGCTGAGTTGGACAGGATCATTCACAAACATGTGGATGATGCGGGCGCCACGTCGGCCACCGTCGGCTATAAAGGCTACCAGCATGCTAGCTGCATCAGTGTGAACCATGTGGTGTGCCACGGGATCCCGAGCTCAAAGACGCTCAAAGAGGGCGATATTCTCAACATCGATGTCACGGTGATTGTGGATGGCTGGTTTGGGGACACGAGCCGCATGTATGTGGCTGGCAAGCTGTCTCGTAAGGCTGAACGTTTGATCGACATCACCCATGAGGCGCTCATGAAGGGTATTGGGGCTGTGAAGCCCGGCAATACTTTTGGGGATATTGGCCATGCGATCCAGAGCTTTGTGGAAGCGCAGCGCATGAGCGTTGTGCGCGATTTTTGTGGCCATGGTCTGGGCCAGGTTTTTCACGCGCCCCCCAATGTTTTGCACTACGGGCGCGCGGGCTCAGGGCCTGTGCTTGAAGAAGGCATGTTCTTCACCATTGAGCCAATGGTGAACTTGGGTCGCCCAGAGACGAAGGTTTTGGCCGATGATTGGACGGCTGTGACTCGCGATAAATCGCTCTCTGCGCAGTTTGAACATTCGGTTGGCGTCACAGCGGATGGCGTCGAGATCTTCACGCTATCGCCCACTGATCGGTTCCACCCCACATATGGCTGACACCAATACGGCCACCAGTACGTCCCGTGTTCTGATCATACTGGCAGCCTGTAATTTCGTTGTTGGCATGTCGGCTTTTATGCTGGTGGGGCTGATCACGCCCCTATCCGATGGTCTTTCGATTTCCACGAGCCGCGCGGGCGCGACCCTCACAGTCTATGCGCTGTCTTATGCTGTTTTCTCACCGCTTTTGGTCTCGGCCAGTGGCGGTATGGGGCGGCGGCGGCTTTTGGCCTTGGGGCTTTCGGTGTTGGCGATTGCCAATGTCATAGCGGCCTTGGCGCCAAATGAGGCCTGGGTTTGGGGCTCGCGCTTGCTTGCAGCGGCGGGTGCGGGGGTTGTAACCCCCATCGCAGCCGCAATTGCCGCGAGCCTGTCTGCACCTGAAAATCGAGGCAAAGCTCTGGCCGGCGTCTTTATGGGCGTTACGCTCGCGCAGGTGATAGGCGTGCCTGCCGGCAGTTGGCTGGGTTACACCTTTGGATGGCGCGCGGCTTTTTGGGCCGTGGCCGTGTTAGCTTTGCCGATGATCGCCCTTGTCTGGAGCCGGATCCCGAAAGGTTTGCCGTTCCAAGTGGTGGGCCTGTCAGATCTTGGGCGGCTTTTGATCAATGGCCCTGCGATGCTCGCGGTGCTTTACACATCCACATTCCTCGGCGCGATCTTCCTGCTCTACACCTATTTGGCCCCGCTCTTGACCGAAACCATGGGCTTTGGTCGCGATGGCGTGAGCTTTAGCTTAGTGATCTTTGGGCTGGGTGCGGTGTTTGGTGGCTTGCTCGGTGGCGTCCTGACCGATCGTTTTGGAGCGCTCAGGGTGCTTTATGGTCTTTGCATCGTCCAGGCAGCGGTCATGCCGCTCTTTGGTTTGTTGCCGCTTGGATTGCCGATCTTCTTTATGCTTCTGTTTTTCTGGTCGATCATGGGCTGGTCGTTTGGGGCTGCACAGCAGGTGCGACTGTTGGCGCTGGCCCCTGAGCAGGCCAGTGTGATTTTGGCGATGAATGCAGCAGCGATTTACGTGGGAAGCGCGCTCGGTGCCGCTTTAGGTGGGGGTGTTCTGAATGTTGCGAGCCCGAGTTATTTAGGCCCAATCGCAGGGCTAGGCGCGTTTATGGCCTTGGGGCATTTGTGGGTCTCAACCCGTGTGTCTCGCAGATAGGGAAAATTCGTGTGGCTTTCCCCCAAAGCCTGCAAACGCCTGAAATATATGATTTTTAGGCTGTTAAGTCAGCTTTTGCGACCTTTTTGGCTTGCGACTCGTTTGCAACTGGGGCCTATGCCGGTTACGTGAAAGGCAACGCAAATCCTCTAAGGAGTTTACCCATGATGGATTTTAAATCACTTTTAGTGGGCACCGCGCTCGCTCTCACCGCTTCCGTCGCTGGCACAGCTGTTGTTGCACAGGAAGTGACCCTTCGGTTCCAACACTTCGTGTCGCCAAAATCGGCCAATCCGAAGCACTTCATGCAGCCCTGGGCTGACAAGATCGAAGCCGATAGCAACGGTCGCATCAAGGTTGAACTTTATCCCTTCATGCAGCTGGGTGGCAAAGCGCCGAGCCAATACGACCTCATCCGTGATGGCGCGATTGACGGCGGTTGGGTGATCCCAGGCTATCAGCCGGGCCGGTTCCCTGAAGCGGAGGCATTGGAGATGCCTTTTATGGTGACAAAGTCTGGTGAAGAAGCCTCGATTGCCGCTTGGGAGTTCACCCAAAAGCACTTGATGGATGATTTCCGCGACGTGCATGTTTTGGCCGCGCACATGCATGGGCCTGGCCTCGTGCACAAAAAAGGCGCTGCAATCCAAAGCCTTGAGGATTTTGACGGCCTGCGCCTGCGTGGCCCATCGCGCCCAGCGACGCTCCTGTTGAAAAAACTTGGAGCCAAGCCCGTGGGCATGCCTGTGCCGGCCTTCCCTGAAGCGCTTGCCAAGGGCATTCTGGATGGCGGTGTGATCACTTGGGAGATGTCCCCATCGCTTAAGCTTGATGAACTCACCGACAGCCACACGGACGTGTCTGGCGAGAAATCTCTCTACAACCTCTACTTCATCTGGGCGATGAACAAGGCGAAGTACGAGAGCATGCCAGAAGATCTCCGTGCTGTGATCGACGCCAACTCCGGCCTGATGGCCAGTGCTTGGGCGGGTCGTGCGCATGACACAGGTGACGTTGATGGCAAAGCGGCCATGACCGCGGCTCAAAACGAAATCGCCGTGATTGACGCGGAGACCACCGCCAAGATCCAAGCTTTGGGTGATGTTGTGATTGCCGACTGGATTGTGGAGGCAACGTCCAAAGGTCTCGATGGTGCTGGGCTCATTGAAGATGCGCGCGCCGCTGTGGAAGCCAGCCGCAAGACAGGCGCAATGGCCAACTAAAGCGTTATGCGAAAACCTAAATCACCTAACGCTGCCTGAAACCCTTGGTTTCAACGCGTTAGCTGATACTCGATGTCTCAGGTATTTCGTCAAACGCTATAAGCCTTACGGAGAAGGGTGATCTCCGTAGAGCCGTACCGCCGGTGTTCGAGAAGGTCCGTCCCCGGCGGTGCGGTCATTTGAGTGGCCTCTTCCCATACGATCAAAGCCGCATCGGCTAACACAGGCATCGCAGCGCTGAGCGCCGCGGTGCCTAAATTTTTTCCGTAAGGCGGATCCAAGAACACCAGATCAAAAGGACCTGCTTTTGTTGGGAGGCCTTTGGTTGCATCGGTTTTGAGAACTTCGGCCTGCGCTTCAAATTGCGTTTTGGCGAGGTTCTCGCTCAAAATCTGCAAGGATTTGCGACCGTTTTCGACGAATGTCGTATGCGACGCTCCACGTGAGAGGGCCTCGATGCCCAAGGCCCCTGTGCCTGCAAAAAGATCGAGCACGCGGGCTTCCGGCAAAATGCGCCCAAAACGACCGCCCTCAAGAACGTTAAAGAGGTTTTCGCGCACGCGGTCGGATGTTGGTCTGAGATGAGCCTTAGCATCGCCATCCCCCAAGCTGGCGAGGCGCGTGCCACGTGCCCGCCCGCCAATCACGCGCATGGGGCGTTTCTTTGCTTTGAGATACGAGAGGTTGGGTGGTCTTGCGCCATGCAGAACCCTATATCTCACCCATGCAGCAACGCAATTCTAAGAGAGATCTCAACGATGACAATTTCCCAAGGCAGCCCGCTTCCTGATGCAACCTTTTTGCGCATGGGCGATGAGGGGCCTGAAGCGGTCGAGCTCGCGCCGATCCTGAAAGGCCGCAAGGTCGTGATTTTTGGCTTGCCAGGGGCCTATACGGGCGTTTGCTCCACGGCGCATGTGCCGAGCTTTATCCGCCAAGCGGATGCTTTGGCTGCGAAGGGCGTCGATGACGTGATTTGCGTATCGGTCAACGATCCGTTCGTTATGGCGGCTTGGAGCGAGTCCACAGGCGCAGGGGCTGCGGGCATCCACATGCTGGGAGATTCCGAGGGCGCTTTCACAAAAGAGATCGGCCTTGATTTCACAGCGCCGCCTGCGGGCTTGATCGGCCGCTCGAAGCGCTATGCAATGCTCGTAGACGACGGCGTTGTGCAGGTTTTGAACCTCGAGGACAGCCCCGGTGAGTGCAACATCTCGGCCGCTGAATCCCTCTTGGACGCAATGGCCTGATTACAAAATTTGGGCGGGGTTAGGCCCCGTCCATTTTCGCGGCTAGGGCTGCGTCCAGCGCGCTCAGACCGCCCGTGTCATGGGTCGTGAGCGTCACCTCAACGCGGTTGTAAACGTTGAACCATTCAGGGTGGTGGTTGAGCTTTTCAGCGTGGATTGCCATTTGGCTCATCCAGCCCCAAGCCTCAATGAACGACTTGAATTTGAAGGTTTTAGTGGCCTTGGTCCCGTCCGAGTTCAGAGCCCAGCCCTTGGATTGAAGCTCTGCCAAAGCCTCATTGGTGATTGCGTCTGCCATCAGTCGTGTTCCTCTACGTTTGCTTTTTTGAACGGGCCGTATCCGGTTAGGATCTCAATCTCTTCATCCACCGCATCGGCTTCCGCTTTGAGATAGTCTGCGATTGCTCTTCGGAAGTTTTGGTCGTTGACCCAATGGAGCGAATGCGTGGCGACGGGCAGATAGCCGCGCGCCAGTTTGTGGCTGCCTTGTGCGCCCGCTTCCACACGTTTTAACCCATGAGCAATCGCAAAATCGATCGCTTGGTAATAGCATAGCTCGAAATGCAAGCAGGGGTGATCTTCAACACAGCCCCAGTAGCGCCCAAAGAGTGTTTTACGCCCAATGAAGTTGAGCGCGCCGGCAACGTACCGCCCATCGCGCTCTGCAAGCACGAGCAATATGTCTTCTCGTAGGTAAGCTTGGGCTTGTTCGAAAAAGTCCCGAGTGAGGTAAGGCGTGCCCCATTTGCGCGCGCCAGTGTCTTGGTAGAAATGCCAAAAGGCCTCCCAGTGGTCTGGCTGGATCGCATCACCCGTCAAAGCGAGAATGTCGCCGCCAAATCCTTGGGCTTGGGCGCGCTCTTTGCGGATATTTTTGCGTTTGCGCGAGCTTAATGTGGCCAGAAAAGCGTCGAAGTCTTCAAACTCCTGGTTGAGCCAATGAAACTGCTGGCTGCGTCGGGGCATGAGACCCATGGCCTCGCCTGCGTCGGATTCTTCTTTTGTGCAAAAGGTCAAATGCGCAGATGAGGCGCCATTTTCGCTGGCAACCTGTACGATGGCCTTGATCAAGGCGGCTTGCCCAAGTGCTTCGTGTTCAGGTTTTACCAAAAGCCTACGACCTGTTGCGGGCGTGAACGGCACTGCGACCTGCAATTTGGGGTAGTACCGACCGCCTGCGTTTTCATAGGCATGGGCCCAATTGTGGTCAAAGATGTACTCGCCCTGACTGTGAGATTTCACGTAGAGCGGTGCAACCGCGATCGTTTGCCCAGCAAGTTCCGCTTGAAGGTAAAGGGGTTGCCAGCCCGTACCAGGACCGACAGAGCCGCTTGTCTCTAGCGCATAAAGGAACCTGTGAGTGGTAAAAGGATCGAGTGGGCGCGTGGAATCAGTATTCGTTTCTGGCGACGCACAAGCGTCCCAGTCCTCCGGCGAAATTTCAGCCAAGCTGCTGATCACCCGAACAGAAACATCTGTTTCACGCTTATCAATTGTGTCACTCATGGCGAGATAGATGGGCCATGAGACAGCAGGTTCAAGCGAGATAGCCTTCAAAGGTCACGTTGTCCGCGACCCGGCGCGCGCGTTGCTCCTCTTCTGGGCTTTTGATGGTCCAACAAAATATTGGTAGGCCCGCGGCTTTGGCTTTGTCAACGCGAGGTGCGTCAAGATCCGTATGATCGTGTGAGATGAAATCGAGCTCGCTTGGATCAAAGCTGAGTTGTGCCAATTCCGCTGCGCGCGCAGGGGGCAGCGTGGGCCAATCGAAGGGGTCAAAGCCTGCACTGACCAAGCCACGCGGCAGGTCTGGGCACGCGGCATGAAAGGCCGCAACGCTGTGTGGATTAAACGACATGACCGCGACATGGCCTTGGTAGTCTTTAAGCGCGCGCGCGACCTCGTTCTCCAGTGGGCCAACCTGTGGTCCCATCGCGCCGTCCTGATCTTTGATCTCGATGAGAAGGGGCACTTGGCCATTTATCCGCGCCAAGACGTTCGACAGCGTTGGTGCAGGTGTTTGGCCTCCCAAAAGCGCGATGGCGTTCACCTCTGCGGTCTGCCTCGTTTGAATTGCGCCACTTTGGCCCGTCAGACGGCTCATGTCGTAGTCATGAAACACAAAGGCCGCGCCATCTGCACTCATCTGAACGTCAATCTCAATGCCGTAGCCAGCCGCGATGGCCGCATCTATGGCCTCCAGTGAGTTTTCTGGCCGACCCTTGTCGCGGTCGTGAAGCGCCCGATGTGCGATCGGGCGCTTAAAAAAGGCTTTTGGGAGCATCACTTGAGCTCAAAGATACCTTCGATTTCAACAGCAACGTTGAGTGGCAAAGCGCCTGCAGAAACAGCGCTGCGCGCGTGGCGGCCCTGGTCACCCAAGATGGCCACAAGCGTGTCGGAACAGCCGTTGATGACTTTGGGTTGTTCGGTAAAATCAGGCGTCGAATTGACAAAACCTGTTAGTTTTACAACGCGGGACAGGGCGTTCCAATCCCCGCCGCAGGCTGCATGTACTTGGGCCAAGAGGCTCAAAGCGCAGCGTTTGGCCGCTTCGGCACCTGCTTCGACATCAAGATCGGCACCCACTTTGCCCGTGATCAAAGACCCATCTGCCGCCATGCTGATTTGGCCTGACACATAGAGTGTTGAACCGCTTTTCACGTAAGGCACGTAGTTGGCGGCAGGTGCGGGGGCATTGGGCAGGGTGAGGCCAAGCTCTGCAAGTTTTGCGTCTATGCTCATCGGGGACCGATTCCTTATTGTTTTGATGGGCCAAACCTATTTGGCCCATGGCTTAAGGAAAAGGGCGATCAGCTTTCCCGGAAAGCTTTCGTGAAATAGTCCGCCAAGGGTTTGATCAAATAGGCCAAGGGGCTGCGATCTTCGGTCCGGATGAAGGTTTCAACTGGCATGCCGGGGATCAATGCTGTCCCTTCGGGCAAGCGCGCTTGTTCGCCTTCGCTGAGCATAATCTCGGCGCGGTAAAAACTGGCGCGTGTTGTGTCGTCTTCCAAAGTATCAGCAGAGATTTGGGTCACTTCGCCGAGCAATTCAGGAGTTGTGCGCGCGTCCAGGGCTGAAAGGCGCAGTGTGACCGACTGGCCCAAAAACACTTGGTCGATATGTACGGGATCTACTTGGGCCGCGATCACAAGCGGGCGGTCTTGGGGGACCAAAAACAGCAAAGGATCGGCTGGACGAATGACAGACTGAGGTGTCGTCACGCGCAGGTTATATACAATGCCAGACACCGGCGCCTTGATTTCCAAACGATTGAGCCTTTGGAGCAAGGCGCGCCGCTGCTCTGCCAGCTCCAACTCGCGGAATTGTAGGTCACGCAGGCGTGTGATCGCGTCTTCGCGGCGTGTGGTCGATAGGCTCAGGATCGAGATGTCAAATTCGGTGATGCGCCCTTCCGCTTGGGCTTTGGAGGCCAAAAGCTCGCCCGATTGACCGATCAGGCCGGCTTCTTGACGTTGCAGCTCCAGCACGCGCGTGACCTGGGTGAGGCCGCGTTGTAATAGCACTTGCTGGTTTTCCAGCTCTTGCGTTACAAGCGCGAGTTGGGTGCGCATGGCTTCTTGTTGTGAGGCAAGCCCTTCGATCTGACTGGAGACCTGAGCCTTGCGCTTTTCAAGCTGGTCCGTTTCGGTTTGGAGCGATGTGAGCCGCGCCTCGAAGAGACGCTCTTGCCCGTTCATCAATTCTTGGATGCCGGAGGTGCCGCTTTGCGCCACAAGTTCTGGATCAAAAGTGAGCTTTTGGGTGTCGTCTCGCTCGGCTTCTAGCCGCGCGCGGCGGGCCATAATCTCAAAAAGCTGGCCTTCGATGATGGCCAATTCGGTTTGCAGGATTTCATCGTCGAGCTGCAAAAGCGGCGCGCCGAGTTCTACAAAATCGCCGTCATCTACCAAAATTGAGGCCACAACGCCCCCGTCTGGATGCTGCACAACTTGGCGGTTTTGATCCACTTCGATCTGCCCACCAGCGATAATCGCCCCCGAGAGATTTGCAAAAACGGACCAGGTGCCAAATCCGCCCACCAAGATCAAAAGGGTTACAAAACCCAAGATCAATGGTCCGCGTGCCGTCATAGATGAGCCGCTCATGTCACGCCTCCCTGTGGTGATTTGTTCGAGATGTCTTGGGCGTTGCTCACGACTTCTTTGAGCACAACGTCTTTTGGTCCAAAGGCGCGACGCGCGCCGTTCTCCAGCATCAACAGCAAATCGCATTCCGCGATCGCGGCAGGCCTATGCGCCATGATCAATACGGCACCGCCTTGCTCTTTTTTCTGGCGGATGGCCATGTTGAGTGCCGCGCTGCCTTCATTGTCGAGGTTGGAGTTTGGCTCATCCAAGACCAACAAAACAGGATCGCCATACATTGCGCGAGCCAATCCAATCCGCTGCACTTGGCCGCCGGAAAGCTGCCCACCATTTGTGCTGACAACAGTTTCATAGCCGTCGGGCAGTTTCAAAATCATTTCATGTGCGCCAGCTTGTTTGGCTGCTGCGACAATGGCCTTGTCGTCTGGTTGAGTTGAGAGCCGAGCGATGTTTTCTGCAATGGTGCCATCGAACAAATGCACACGTTGGGGCAGGTAGCCGATATGTTTGCCGAGCTCATCTTGATCATATTGATCCATTGAAGCGCTATCGAGGCGAATTTTTCCGCCTGCGCAGCGCCACACGCCCGTAATTGCCCGAGCAAGTGTGGATTTCCCAGACCCTGAGTTTCCAATAACCCCCACGGCTTGGCCAGGTTCGAGCTTGAAGCTCACAAGACGCAAAGAGGCCTGTTGATGCCCTGGTGGGATCACCGTGACCTGTTGGGCTTCGAGGCGGGCTCTGGGTTTTGGCAGGGCTGTCTTATGCTCCGGTTCAGGTACGGCCGTCAAAAGCTCTGCAAGCGCGCGCCACCCTTGAATGGCACGTTGGACCACGGCCCATTGCCCAATGCTTTGCTCGATGGGTTGGAGCGCGCGCCCGAGCAAAATGGAGGCCGCAATCATGGCCCCTGCCGTCAGCTCGTTTTGCAACACCAGATAGGCACCCAGGCCAAGCATCGCAGATTGTAAAAAGAGCCGAAAGGTTTTGGTGAGCGACGAAAATGTGCCTGTGACATCGCTGGACGTGATCTGTGCCTCAAGCGATGAAGTACGGGCTCTTTCCCAGCGCGAGAAAGCCGCGTTGCGCATGCCGAGCGCATGCACCATTTCAGCTTCTTTGCGCAATTGCTCACTCAGCAATGTGGCTTTTAAGCCGGACCCGCTCGCTTGCGCCATTGGCCTGCGGCTGCTCCATTGGTTGAGCAAGGTCACGAGGATCAAAAAGGCGCCACCACCAATCGCGAGATAGCCCAACATCGGGTGGAAAATAAGGATGCCGGCCAAAAAGAATGGGGTCCACGGCATGTCAAACAGTGCCAGCAAAACGGGCGACACCATGAGCCGCTGGACAGATTCCAGATCCTGCAAACCTGTTTTAGAGGAGGGCGGCGCGCCTGCGACCGTATTGCTGGCCAAAACCGCTTCAAAGACCCTGCGATCCAACCCGCTTTGAAATCTTGCCCCCACACGCGCCATTATGCGCCCGCGCGCATAATCCAAAAGGCCCATCATGGCGTATAAGAACGTGACAAGCAGAGCGAGAGCAACAAGCGTTTCCTCTGATCGGCTGCCCAAAACGCGGTCGTAGACCTGCAGCATAAAAATGGGGCCCGTGAGCATGAGAAGATTGGCAAAGAAGCTAAACAAACCAACTGTCCAAAACAGTCCACGGTTCTTTGCGCGCATTTTCCGAAGCTCGTCGCGACCAGCTGCATTCGTGTCTTGGGTCATAGGGGCGATGATTTCCTTACTTGCTCAGAATGCGATCTCTCGTCAATTTTGCCACGGTTGATCTTGCAGTTGCAGAAAAACTTTGGGATTGCACCGGTAAGAGCTTATGTCAGCTAGCATTACAAAAGGCGAGTTTAAGATGGGGTTACAAACCAGCCGGTCTTTGCCGAAACTCCGTGTATTGGGCGGGGTTTTGCTGCTGTGCCTCGGGGCATGTTCGGTCCCAGACGAGCCGACACAGTTCCATGACCCTTATGAGGCTCAAAATCGAAAGGTACACCAATTTAACCTGGCCGTTGACCGTGCCTTGGTCCGTCCAGCCTCCAAGGCTTACGGAACAGGGGTACCTGAGGTTGCGCGCCAAGGTATCTCAAACTTTGCCTCAAATGCTGCGCTACCCGGCAAATTTGTGAATTCCGCCCTGCAAGGTGATGTTGAAGGGGCAGGGCAGAACTTCATGCGGTTCTTGTTCAACAGCACGTTTGGGATCTTTGGTTTGTTCGATGTGGCGGGCGAAGGTGGCTTGGTCGAAAAAGACACGGACTTTGGTGAAACGCTTGCGGTTTGGGGTGTGCCGGAAGGCGCGTACTTCGAACTTCCTTTCTTAGGTCCATCCACCGAACGCGGCGCTGTGGGGCGCGTGGTCGATCTCTTCACCAACCCACTGAGCCAATATTTGGACGATCCTGCGAGCTATTTTCCGCCGACAGCCAGTGTCGCCGCGCGATTTGGCGATCGTTACACCTTTTCTGACAGCATAGACTCCATATTTTATGAAAGCGCGGACAGCTATGCGCAGACCCGTCTGTTCTATCTCCAATCTCGGCGCTTTGCTTTAGGAGATGCGGCAGAGACAAACCTAATTGATCCTTATGAGGACCCATACGATGAGCTCTTTGAAGAATAATCCGTCCCGTCGGCACGTGCTGGGCGTCTTAGGAGCGTTTGCGGTCAGTCCCGCGTTTTCGGGTGCAGCTTGGGCTTTGAATGAAAAGAGTGCCGAAGCGCTCGTCACCAAACTCGTGGATGACATCAACGGGATTATTGGGTCGGGGAAATCTGAGGCGGGTATGCTCAAGGACTTTGAGCGGGTTTTCGAAAAATACGCGGATGTGCCAACGATCGCGCGCTATGCGTTGGGTGTGGAAGCACGCTCTGCAACGCCAAAGCAATTGCGGTCCTTTACGGATGCGTTTTCGGTTTACGTGTCGCGCAAATACGGTCGCCGCTTTCGCGAGTTCATCGGCGGACGCATCGAAGTGCGCGATACCCGCAAGGTCAAAAGCTTTTATGAAGTGCGCACAACGGCCTTTTTAAAAGGCGAGTCTCCGTTTGCCATGACCTTTTTGGTCTCGGACCGGTCTGGCAAAGACCTCTTTTTCAATATGTTCATCGAAGGCATCAATATGCTTTTGACAGAGCGCACGGAAATCGGCGCAATGCTGGATCGCCGCAAAGGGGATCTTGACGCGCTGGCCCGAGACCTGCGCGACACTTAACGAGGCTCGGCGCGACAACGGGCTCACAGCCGGGCTCAAGTCGTCTCTTTTTCTTGGCCAAAAATACTCAAAGGCGCGCTCTGCGCGCCACTTGAAACCTCACAAATTCAGTTCCGCCGTCCGAAGATTGCGCCCAAAACTTCCAAAATCAGCCCTTCCGCTTGGCTGTCTTTGGGCTGGGTTGTGGCAACCTCACCCTCAACCCCGGTGGTCGTTTTGGTCGCCGCACCAGGATCAGGCACGATCATCGGCAGAGGTTTTGGCGGTCGAGTTTCATGCACCCTGACCATCGTCTCGCGAAAAATCTCTGCTGGAAGCCCGCCGCCGGTTACGCCTTCAAGGGGCGTGTTGTCGTCGTAGCCCATCCAAACGCCCACAACATAATCGGATGAAAACCCTATGAACCAAGCGTCGCGTGAAGCTTGGGTTGTCCCTGATTTTCCGGCAAGGTCCCAGCCTGAGACGGCTGCGCGTTGACCTGTGCCGGAGGTCACAACCTCGTTCATCAGATAGACCAATTGGCCCGCACTTTGGGGTGAAATGACCCGTTCGCCAATGCCGCCTCCGGTGCCCATGAGAGGCTCTTCCTCGCCCTGAAGCCTGAGATCAATCAAACCGTAGGGTGTGACGCTTGAGCCGCCGTTTAAAATCCCCGCATAAGCGCCGGTCATTTCCAAAAGCGTGGATTCAGAGACGCCGAGCGCCAAGGCTGGGCCTTCGGCGAGGTCGTTGAGAATGCCAAAGTCTTTCGCAACTTTACTGACAACTTCGCGCCCGACTGCCTCCGACAACCGCACGGCTGGAATGTTCAAGCTATTGGCAAAAGCGCTGGTGAGTGTGACGTCGCCCATAAATTCGTTCGAATAGTTCGACGGGCTCCAGGGGCCAGATCCTGGCACATTAAGGGTCAATGGGGCGTCGAGCAGCAGATCATACGGGGAATAGCCCAGATCCAAGGCGGCTCCATAAACAAAAGGTTTGAATGTGGATCCAACTTGACGCTTAGCTTGCGTGGCGCGGTTGAAACCACTGACAACACTTGGATCGCGCCCGCCGACCATGGCCCGAACAGCCCCGTCTGCGCTCATCACAACCACAGCTGCCTGCGCCTGTGACCCCTCGCGAACACGCTCTTGAAAAATCAATGCGACAGCGTCTTCTGCGGCGGCTTGGATTTCGGGATCGAGCGTGGTGCGGATGATGACATCTTCCGTGGTATCGCGGGTGAAAAACTCAGGCCCGCTGGCCATGACCCAATCGGCAAAAGCGCCGCCTGTGCGGGTTTTGGCGGCTTGGCTCAATGTGGCAGGTTCAGCGCGCGCGCGGTCGGCCGCAGATTTCGAGAGGTAGCCTTGGTCCTCCATCAATCCTACAATCACAGCCGCGCGATCTTGGCTGCGTTTGAGATTGTTGGTGGGCGCATAGCGCGAGGGTGCCACAAGCAAACCGGCCAGCATTGCAGCCTCTGCTGGGCTAACTTGTGATGCGGGTTTGCCAAAATACCTTTGGCTTGCCGCTTCAAACCCACGTGCGCCGGCGCCCAAAAAGGCCCGGTTGAGATAGATCGTGAGGATTGCCTCTTTGGAGTATTTGATCTCCATGCCCATGGCATAAACAGCTTCTTTGGCTTTGCGCCAAACGGAGCCTTCGCGGCAGTCGGCCTCATATGCCGCTTCAGACGGCCATTCGCTGGGCACAAAAGGGCGCCCGAGGCACAAGAGCTTTGCCGTTTGTTGGCTGAGCGTTGAACCGCCGTGGCCAGAAAGTGGCCCGCGTCCTTCACGCAGGTTGATGCGCACGGCAGACGCGATGCCGCGTGGGTCGATGCCAGGATGCCAGTAAAAGCGCTTGTCTTCCGTGGCGATCACTGCGTTTTTGAGATGCCGAGATACAGTTTCAGACGTCACAAGGCCGCCGAATTGTTCACCCCGCCAGGCGTAGGTTTGATCTTGAACATCGAGCAAGGTGACAGAGCCAACGGCGCGTCCGTCAATCAGGTCTTCAATGGGCGGCAGGGTGGCTGCAACGTAAATGGCAGCTGCCCCAATCATGAGGGCTCCCACCAGGACGCTGCGGGTGATCAAGCGCCAAAGGAGGCGAAAGACCCAGACAAAAGGGCGCAAGGCCCAATGAAAGCGTTTGGGGGTGCGCTTGGCCGCTTTTGCGGCTTTGCGTTTGGACTTCTGTTTTGAACCGCTCCTTTTCGCAGCCGTTTGAGCGGCCTTTTTATAGCGCGCCTCTGCCACGAGAGGGGGTTTGGGTGATTTTGTGCCTGCCATCGCCGTCGCTCCAATCTGGGCCTCTTTTGGGCCCTGGATTTACGGAGAGGATACGCTCTTTTTGCGCAAATGTAGAGCTAAGAGATTCTTAATTTTGGATTTTTTAGTTCGCCTAATTTATAGGCATGAGTGCCTAATTGTTCATTTTTTGTGCAAATACTAAGCAGCCCGCCACGCAAAAGCACCTGTGTTTTCTTGTTTCACGGGGATGTGCCCTCCCTTGTGGCGGGCAACGGCCAGCCCACGGGGGGAAGGTCGGCTCTCGCACAACAAGACGGGGACACACGTGAAACTCATTATAGCAGCGATTAAGCCGTTTAAACTGGAGGAGGTCCGGGAAGCCCTGACCGCCATCGGTGTGCGCGGCATGATGGTCACGGAGATCAAAGGGTTTGGGTCACAATCGGGCCATACCGAAATCTACCGTGGCGCAGAATATGCCGTGAATTTTGTACCAAAGGTTAAACTGGAGATCGCCGTAACCGCGGCTATGGCAGATCAAGTGGTTGAAACCATCGCCAAGACCGCAAAGACCGACAAGATCGGCGACGGCAAAATTTTCGTGCTCGATGTGCAATCTGCTGTGCGTGTCCGCACGGGCGAAACAAACGAAGACGCGCTGTAACGCGCAACGCTCTAGGGAAAACCTACATGAAACTCTTGAAATCACTCCCCGTCGCGGCTGCTGCGCTTATGGTGCCCAGTTTTGCGATGGCCCAGGAAGCGGGCGTCAATGCGTCTACTGACTCGGTGTTTATTTTTAACTCGCTGCTCTTTTTGGTTGGCGGCTTTCTGGTGTTCTGGATGGCAGCTGGGTTTGCCATGCTGGAGGCCGGTCTCGTGCGTTCTAAGAACGTGACCATGCAATTGACTAAGAATATCGCGCTCTTCTCCCTCGCCGCGATTGCTTACTATTTGATTGGTTATAATTTGATGTATCCGCTTGGCTCATGGTCAATTGGGACGGATGAGACCGGCGGCTATCTTGGCATTCTGTTCGCGCCTGCAGTGCTTGAAGCGGTGGGTGTGTCTGCTGCGGATGCGGACGACTACGGTTATGCCTCAACCGGGTCTGACTACTTCTTCCAATTGATGTTCTGCGCGGCCACCGCCTCGATCGTCTCGGGGACTTTGGCTGAGCGTATCAAGCTTTGGCCCTTCCTTGTGTTCGTCGTTATTCTGACCGGCGTTATTTATCCAATCCAAGCGTCTTGGAAATGGGGTGGCGGTTTCCTCGACAGCCAATTCGGGTTCCTTGATTTTGCAGGCTCGACCGTTGTGCACTCTGTTGGGGGTTGGGCGGCTCTTGCCGGTGCGATCATCCTTGGGCCACGGATCGGCAAATATAAAGATGGCCGCACTGTTCCAATGCCAGGGTCTAACCTCGCCCTTGCGACACTTGGTACATTCATCTTGTGGCTCGGTTGGTTCGGCTTCAACGGCGGCTCACAGCTTGCCATGGGCACTGTCGGCGATGTTGCAGACGTCAGCCGTATCTTCGCCAACACCAATGCTGCGGCCGCTGGTGGCGCAGTTATGGCGCTGGTGCTGACCCAAGTGCTCTACAAGAAGCCTGACCTCACAATGATCCTCAATGGTGCGCTTGCTGGCCTTGTTTCGATCACTGCTGAGCCGCTTACACCAAGCCTCGGCATGGCCACCATCATCGGTGCCGTTGGCGGTATCATCGTGGTGTTCACAGTGCCAATGCTCGACAAGATGAAGATCGACGACGTTGTTGGCGCGATCCCAGTTCACCTCTTTGCAGGTATCTGGGGCACCTTGGCTGTGTTGATCACCAACCCAGACGCTACGCTTATGGGTCAGGTCATTCCGATCATCATCGTAGGTGTGTTCGTCTTTGTTGTGAGCTTGGTGCTTTGGGTGATCCTCAAAGGCATCATGGGCATCCGTGTCAGCGAAGAAGACGAGATCAACGGTCTCGATATGTCTGAGCTGGGGATGGAAGCTTACCCTGAGTTCTCCAAAGGCTAACCGTCTTAGGATATAAGAATTTAAGCCGGGTCCGGGGTGCAAACCTCGGGCCCTTTTTCTTGTAGAGGGCTTCGCCCGCTTTTTTTGTTTTATGGGGGCTTCGCCCCCGCCGCGCTTGGCGCGGCTCCCCAGAGTATTTTGCGCCAAGAAAAAGAGGAGGCGTGCTGCGCCCGCGCAGCGGGCGCCACCAGAGGTTTTGGACAAAGGCCGTAGGCCGGTGTTCAAAAGGGAGGCGGGTGGGCCCCGCCGTTAGATGCCCGTTGCAACGATGGCTTTGGCGAGCACAGGGATGCTGTCAGGGGTGAGACCCGCAATGTTCATTCGGCTGTCGCCAACCATATAAATCCCGTGGTCTGTTTTGAGGGCCGCCACCTGCTCGGGCGTGGCCCCTATGCGCGAAAACATGCCTCGGTGATCCGCGATAAAGCCAAAGCGATCCGATCCACTTTCTGTTTGCAGGGCGTCCGCCAAGGCCTGGCGCAGTACAAGCATGTTCTGACGCATGGACTCCAGTTCCGCTTCCCACGAGGCCCGCAGGGGCTCAGATTGCAAAATCATTGTGACAAGCCGTGCGCCGTGATCGGGTGGGAAGGAGTAGTTTTGTCGGTTGAGGTAGGCCAGGGTGTCTTGGGTGAGCCCTTGCAGTTTGGGATCCTGGCTCACAGTCATGAGAATGCCTGTGCGCTCGCGGTAGATGCCGAAGTTCTTCGAGCAAGACGCGGCGATGATCGTCTCGGGCATGGCCGCAGCCACTTTGCGCGTTGCGGCTGCGTCTTCTTCTAGGCCGTCACCAAAGCCCTGATAGGCAATGTCGATCATTGGGGTGAGCGATTTTTCTTGCAGTAGCGCAATGACCGCGTCCCATTCCGCAGGCTTGAGATTGGCGCCGGTGGGATTGTGGCAGCACCCGTGCAACAAGACCACGTCACCGGGCTCTGCAGCTGCCAGATCTTCCAGCATGCCCTGGGCATCCACACCGCGCGTTTCTGCGTCGAAATAGCGGTAGGTTTCAAACGGGATCCGCATGTGTTTGAGGATCGACAGGTGGTTGGGCCAGGTCGGATCCGAAACCCAGATCGTGGCCTTAGGGTTGGCCATCGCAATCAAATCAAACGCTTGGCGCACAGCGCCCGTGCCGCCGGGCGTGGCTGCCGCAGAGACCGCCGCGCGCGGCTGGCTGTCGCCGAGCACCAGCTCGATCATCGCATCAGCGAAGGCTTTGTCGCCCGCCAAGCCCACGTAGGACTTTGTGGTTTCCGCTTCCCAAAGGTCTTTTTCGGCTGCTTTGATCGCCTCGATGATGGGGGTGTTGCCGTTTGCGTCTTTGTAGACCCCAACGCCAAGATCGATCTTGGTCGGGCGGGGATCGTCACGGAACTCGGCCATGAGGGCCAGGATTTTGTCGGCAGGTTGCTGGGTCAGCTGCGCGAACATTGGGCAATTTCCTTACGTAGAGGCGACGCTTTGGTCGCGGGTCAAAATGCGGGTTCGGGTCTCTTGGCGCTGGGGCACAAAACCTTGTTTTTGGTAATGCGCCAGCGCGCGGGGATGGTCGAGTGTACATGTGTTTACGGTCACACTTTGCGTGCCTGGGCGGTCCCAGGCCATCAAAATGGCTGTGCGCAAAAACCAGGTGCCAAACCCCTGGCCCACAGCCTCGGGCACAAGGCCAAAGTAGGCCAGATCGACCGTTGTATCCTCACGTCCATCGAGCAAAAAGAAGCCCTTCGGCCAGCCTTGGCCCAAAAGTGTATAAAGCGCCATGCCGGGCGCATGGAGCCACTCGGTGATCTCAGCAGAGCTTTTGGCGTGCATGTCGACCCATTCGTAATTCGATCCCACGGCATCGTAGAGATTGAAAAAATACCAGGCGGGCGGGGCTTCTGCACGTTGCAAGGCCGCGCCTTTCAGGTGCGCAGGCTGAGTTGGGTAATCATAGCTGGGGCGCGCGTCCATTTGGAGGTAGGTGACTTGGTATTCAACCGCGCTGCCGGCTGGTTCACGGCTCATCCGACCTCGACCTTCAGATCGCCATACATGCCCCATTCGGCCCAAGACCCATCATAGAGCGTGTAGTCGGTTTTGCCCATGCGCTCCATGGCAAGGCAGAGGATGGCGGCCGTAACGCCCGAGCCACAGGTTGTGATGGCCGGTTTTTGCAAATCTACGCCTGCGTTTTCAAAGGCTTCGCGCAAAGAGGCCACGGGCTTTAAGGTGCCGTCTGGGTTCAGAAGCGAAGCATAAGGCACATTCTGCGAGCCTGGGATGTGACCGGAGCGCAGATCCGCGCGCGGCTCGGGGCTTTCACCGCGAAACCGATCAGCGGAGCGCGCATCGATGATGGAATAGTCTCCCAGTTTCGCCGCAGCCGCCACTTGGGTGACATCGCGCACAAGGTGGTTTTGGCGGCTTACGGTCATGTGCCGGTCGCGAATGACGGGCGGGAGATCTTCGACAGGGCGATCTTCCGCTTGCCACTTAGGAAGGCCCCCATCGAGCACGGCGATGTCACGCTTGCCCATAAGCTTGAACATCCACCAGACCCGTGCGGCCGAGAAAAGCCCCATGCCGTCGTAGACAACAACCTGGTGGCCGTCGCCCACGCCCATGGCCCGCATGCGCGACATGAATTTCTCCACCGGCGGCACCATATGCGGCAGCTGAGAGCGGTGGTCGCTGATCTCATCGATATCGAAAAAACGCGCGCCCGGGATGTGGGCTGCGTCATATTCGGCTTTGGCATCGCGGTTCATATTGGGCAGATAATAAGAGCCATCCAAGATCCGTAGGTCAGGATCAGAGAGGTGTTGAGCGAGCCAATCTGTGGAGACAAGGGTTTGAGGATCGTCGGCCATGAAACGTGCGCCTTGGGGTCTACTGGGGTCTACTGGGGTCTAAACGTGCCGTTAGTATCGCCTTGGGTGTAATCTTGTGACGCGCGCTTTACAAGATGAGCGCCAGCGATGTCATCGGCTTTGGTATTTGTAAATGGACCGAACTGTGCTGGCTCGAATTGTGCACGTTTTCTTAAGCGACCCTTAACAAAACAATCCGCTTTTCGCGTATTTGAGTGTGCGTCTCGCTGCGGGGGCGCAAGGGCCGAAACGTTTGGCCTTTGAAAGCCAAAAATAATGTAAAAGACTAAAAGAATGGAAAGCTCCCCGCACGGCGCACATATAAGCGCCGCGCGGGCGTGATGGGGTCTTTTATGCCGAGCCCATCGCTTTTTTCACAACGCCAACCACGGCCATCAGCACACCACCGCCGACGCCGCCACCAGCCACTTGGCCAATGATCGCACCGATGTCGAGGCCGCCCGCCGCGCCTGCAACAGCACTTGGATCAACGCCCAAAGAGCCCAAAAGCGAGCCGCCCAATCCGCCGCCCAAAATACCGGCAATCGAATTGCCCAACATGCCAAGATTGAGGTTTGGCAGAAGCTTACCAACAATGTTGCCGCCCGCGGCACCCGACAGCAAACCAATGATTAATTCTGGACCCATGACTCTATCCCTTCCCAGTTTAAATGAACCCATGATCGAGTACGGACAGAGGATTGCCTAAAAATGAGGCGGCAGACCAGGGGATCCCTAAGCCACTCTTCCCCCTAAAGTTTAAAGCATTGGTTTTGCTGTTTTATTCGCCGTGACGCAGAAGGCGCTGTTTCTGCCTGCCCCAATCGCGCTTGGCGTCGCTGGCGCGTTTGTCGTGGTTTTTCTTACCCTTTGCGAGGCCAACTTTCAGCTTCACCAGACCACGATGGTTGAAATACATCACCAGTGGAACCAGCGTCATGCCTTGGCGCGACACCTCTTGCCAAAGCTTCGAAATCTCTCGTTTGGAGGCCAAAAGTTTGCGCTTACGGCGTTCCTCATGCCCAAAGGTTTTGGCCTGGGCGTAGAGGGGGATGTAGCTGTTGGTGAGCCAAAGCTCCGCTTCTTCGACCGCCACATAACTTTCGGCGATATTGGCCTGCCCGCTGCGGAGCGATTTTACCTCGGAGCCCATCAGTTGGATGCCCACCTCCAAGTCACTCTCAATGGCATAGTCGTACCGCGCACGCCGGTTTTCGGCGATGACTTTGTAGTTAGGATCTATAGGTTTCTTAGCCATGGAGGAGGGATCTAAGCACTCAGGCCCAGGAGGTCAAATGGCAGGCGTTTTAGGGGGTCATCCGCATGTATGATCTGGGTATGTTTTACATATGCACCACGTATGCATGTTGATCCGCCTAAAGCTTAAGAAAATCTTGCGAGGCTTGCGGAGATCTTAACCTGCCTTAGGTCTTGCTTCATGGAAACACCTCTTCCAAGTCTTGCTTTATCCGTGCGCCAGCCTTGGGCTTGGGCCATTTTGCACGGCGGCAAAGTGATTGAGAATCGCTCTGCAGGCGCCATTCAATCTGGGCAAATGGATTGCCGACGGATTGCCCTTCATGCGGCGGCGGGCATGCGCGAAAAGGAATATCGCTGGGGCGCATGGCGGCTTGAGCAGCATGGCGTGCGCTGCCCTTTGCCCAAGGACCTCGTGCGTGGCGCGGTCA
This sequence comes from Pseudomonadota bacterium, assembly GCA_039182515.1. Taxonomy (GTDB): domain Bacteria; phylum Pseudomonadota; class Alphaproteobacteria; order Rhodobacterales; family Rhodobacteraceae; genus JBCDCE01. The sequence continues at coordinate 46,233 of JBCDCE010000015.1, forward strand.
TTGGGGCTGTGGATGTGGTGGACATTGTCTCTGAGAGCTCAAGCGAATGGTTCGGTGGTCAGATGGGCCTGGTGTTAGAAAATCCCGTTGCCTGCACGCCGATCCCCGCCAAAGGTGCCTTGGGCTATTTTGCGTGGGCGGCGTCTGGGCGCTTGGCAGAGCCTGCACCTTGGATGACGCGGCTCAGCGATGAGCTTGGCTTGTTCCCAGATCTTGGGCTCAGCTTTTCGCAGGCTCCTGAAAAGCCGTTCCGTACAAGGAGGTAGCCGTTTCGACGTGAGTATTTTTGACCAAGAAAAAGCAACGCGAGCGTTGATCTAGAGAAGTGGTTCACCTCCCTGCTGGCAGGCCCTGGCACTTCCTGCGAGGCTTGCTCGGATTAAAAATCCGCTGGCCAGTCTTTGGTCTCTTGGAACATCGTAGCCATTGAGATGGATATCGGCGAGTGTGAGGCATGCCAGCGCATTTCTTTTATTTCAGTCAGCAACAAGCGCTGAGCGGGCAGACTTTTTCAGTGCGGAGTCCGCTCCGTGATAGGCTTGGAGGATTGCTTGCACGAGGCAACCTCCTTGCGAGCCCAGTCGGCAGGCTTTTTGGGCAAACACCGATGCGCTTTTAGCTTCGATTGAGGCATCAATGACATTCGCATCACCCAGCACCACTATGGCTTGTAAATGGCAACCCTCAGCATGTCCAAAATCGCAGGCCCTTTCGCTGCGTTCTAACGCCAGTCTACGATCCTCAACTGTTGGAGATCGCTCGAAATAAAGCTCTGCAGCACGGGTGCAGGCGGCACTCGAACCCAATGTGCACAGCCCATTTTGCACAATCAGTATTGACGCAAACGGTGTTGACGCAAAGTTTTTCACGAAAAAGGTGATCAGTATAATTGCGATCGTTACAAAGAACCCATTTATCTTTTTCTTGGCCAAAATACTCATGTTAGACCGGGTTTCACATGCCCCACGGCCCGTGATGATCGCCGTCTTCATCCAAGCGGCGGAAGCCATGGGCCCCAAAGTAATCTCGCTGCCCTTGGGTGAGATCGGTAAAGCCGCGTGCCAGCCGAATGGTGTCGAACCAGGAGAGAGCCGCGGCCAAGGCGGGAACGGGGATGCCTTTGAGAGCTGCCGTGGCAACAACGCGCCTGAGCGCTGCAGCGCTTCCCGTGAGACGCGCGTGAAAACGTTCCGAAAGGACCAGGCGACCTTCGGGCAGATCTTCAGTGAAGGCTTGTGAGATATCGTCTAAAAGGCTCGAGCGGATGATGCAGCCTGCGCGCCAAATTTCGGCGATCCGCGCGAAATCGAGAGTCCAGGCGAATTCTTCATCGGCAGCTTTGAGAATCCGGAAACCCTGCGCATAGGCTAAGATGCGTCCCATAAGCATTGCGGCTTCCAGATCCTCCTCTGCAAATGCTGTGGTTTCAAGTGTTCCAGCAGGTACCAAGAGATCAGCGGCAATTTGGCGTGTCTGACGCTCGGAACTGAGAACGCGTGCGCCAACGGCCGCCTCAATGATAGACGCCGATTGCCCCATGCGAATGGCCTCAATCACGGTCCAGCGCCCTGTGCCTTTTTGCCCTGCTTGATCAACGATCACATCGACCATGGCCGCTCCGGTTTTTGGATCCTTTGCCGCGAGAACCTCGCCTGAAATCTCAATCAGATAGCTTTGAAGAGCCCCTTTGTTCCATTGCGCAAAGAGCGGCGCGATCTCATCAGCACTGCGCCCTTCACCATCTCGCAAGCAGCCATAAACTTCTGCGATCAGCTGCATGTCGGCGTATTCGATCCCATTGTGGACCGTCTTAACAAAGTGGCCTGCGCCATCAGGTCCCAAGTGAGCCGCGCAAGGGTCGCCCTCATATTTGGCCGCGATCGCCTCAACGATGGGCTTGATGGGTGCATAGGCAGAGGGCGTGCCGCCGATCATCATGGACGGGCCGTTTCTTGCGCCTTCCTCACCGCCTGAGATGCCAATGCCAAGATAGCGAAACCCTGCCGCTTCAACGCGTGCAGTTCGGGCTTGGGTTTCGCGAAAGTCTGAATTGCCGCCATCAATGATCGTGTCACCAGGTTCAAGGTGCTCGAGAAGCGCATCGATGCTCATCTCTACGGGCTTGCCGGCTGGGACGAGCAGGATGATCGCGCGCGGCGGCACCATGGCTTTGACCAAGGCTTCAACGCTTTCGGTTTTTCTCAAACGCGGCGCAAGCGGGCCAGCGCCGTCGATGAGCTGGTCGATCGTGCTCGCATCGAGGTTATAGAGCGCAATGTCGTGGCCCTTTTCCGCGATGTTCAGCGCAAGGGCGGCGCCCATTGTGCCGACGCCGATAAGGCCCATGCTGGCAGTGGTCATATTGCGCTCTCCTAGGTTGGTTCAGGTGCCACGCTAGGGGCGGTGCGCGCGAGCTGCAACCTCTGATCGCGCGCGTCAGCGCGCGCCCCTTTGGGTTCCCACCAGGGGCCGCAGGCCAGTGGTGGGAAGGGAGGTGGGTGTGGCCAACGCCAAGACGGGGCGCTGTGCAGGCTTTTAGAGAAGACCCGCGCTTTTCATCGCCGCATCCATCTTCGCTTTTGTTGCGTCCGTCAGCGGCACATGGGGCAACCGCACCTCATCCGAGATGAGGCCCAGTTTCGACAGTCCGTATTTCGCGCCAATCAGGCCTGGCTCGGTAAAGACGGCGTCATGCAAAGGCATCAGCACATCAAGCTGCTCCACAGCTTTGGCGTAGTCGCCCGCAAGCGTTGTTTCTTGGAACGCGGCACAGAGCTTCGGCGCCACATTGGCCGACACGGAGATGCAGCCGCGGCCACCATGAGCATTGAATCCAAGCGCAGTCGCATCCTCGCCAGAAAGCTGGATGAAATCAGGCCCGGCTGTCATGCGGGTCACAGGCACGCGGGACAGATCGGCCGTGGCGTCTTTCACGCCCACGATCATCTCGTGCTTGGCCAGCTCCGCCATAGTGGCAGGGCTCATATCCACCACCGAACGCGGTGGGATGTTGTAGATCACAATCGGCAAGCCGCAATCGGCAGCGGCCGTGAAATGCACAATCAAACCGTCTTGGGTTGGCTTGTTATAATAAGGCGTCACCACGAGCGCTGCTTCTGCCCCTGCATCTTTGGCGTGTCGCACGAGCCGCACGGTCTCAGCCGTGTTGTTCGAGCCTGCGCCTGCAATCACGGGCACGCGCCCTGCAGTGGTCTCAACCACGGCTTTCACAACAGCATCGTGCTCTTCGTGGGTCAATGTGGGCGACTCGCCTGTTGTGCCCACAGGCACCAGCCCGTGGCTGCCTTCGTCGATCTGCCAATTGACCAAACGTTTGAGGCCGTCAAAGTCCACATTGCCGTTTTTGAACGGGGTCACGAGCGCGGTCAGTGAGCCTTGGAACATATCGGGTCCTCCTAGATGTGCGCGGAATTGCGCTTGAGTTTTGCTCCTGTGCCAAGGAAGTGAGTTGATGTCTAGGGGGGCTTTGTTAGCTATGGAGGTATGATCCATTTGTCTTCTCCCTTCCGGCGCGCCTCTTGGGCCTTTGGCTTTGCCCTTTTTGCAGCTTTCGCTTTGCCCCTTCCCGGTCAGGCGCAAAGCCAAGCAGAAGTCACTGCGTTGCGGGAAGCCTTTGTTCTGTTGGGCGAAGAGGATCTTGCGGGCGCAGAGCAAAAGGTCAGTGGGCAATCAGAGCTTGTGAGAGACATTTTGCGGTGGCGTGCGCTGCGTGATCTTGGGGTTTCGCCGCAAGCTGTCCAGGCGTTCTTCAAAAAGCGCCCCGATTGGCCGCAGAAAAAGCGGCTTTGGCGGCGGGGCGAAAGCACTCTTGGTGGGCACTCTGCTCGAGATGTATTGCGCTATTTTGAGACCTATGCGCCGCAAACAGGCGAAGGGGCTTTGGCACTGGCTCGTGCTCAGGCGCAATCTGGGCGCCCCTCAGAGGCACGACGCACAGCCCAAGAGGCTTGGGCAACCTTCACGATGGAAAAGGATCTGATTGCTGAGTTTGAGGCCGTGTTCGGCCGCAGTTTGGATCCGGCTGTATTTGATCGCGTGCAGATGCTTTTGTGGGAACGCGAGTCGACCCTGGCAGAACCTCTGATCGCGCGTTTGCCCGCAAGCGAACAGGCGTTGGCCAAAGCGCGCGTGGCGCTTATTCGCAGCGATGCGGGAGCGGCCCAGCTTGTGAGTGCGCTCAGTGTAGCAAACCGCGCGGATGCGGGTCTTAACTACGATCTCTTTCGTTGGCATCTCAAAGCGGGGCGCAGGCAAAGTGCGCTGAAGATCATTTTGGATGCGTCCAAAACCGAGCGCGGCTTGGGCCAACCAAGCCGTTGGCGCAGGCAGCGTGAGACCCTGGTGCGCCAGGCTTTGGATCAAGGCTCCTATAATCTGGCCTATGCCCTTGCGGCGTCGCACCGGATTGAAAGCGGGGCAGGATTTGCGGATTTGACTTTCTTGGCGGGCTTTATTGCGCTGCGCTATCGCAATGATCCCGGGGCCGCCGCGGTGCATTTCCGGGATTTAGAACGGGGTGTGTCTACGCCCATCTCGCTGGGGCGCGCAGGCTATTGGCTGGGGCGCGCGCTTGAGGCGCAGGGCAAGTCGGGTGCTTCAGCTTACGGTCGTGCAGCTCAGCACCAAACTGTCTTTTACGGACTTTTGGCGGCCCAAGCCCTTGGGCAATCCTTGGACAAAAGCTTTTTGGCAGAGCGCGCGCGCCCCATTGGGCGCGAAACCTCGCTTTTGCAAGCAACGCGGTATTTCTTAGCCGCAGGGCAAAACGGCTTTGCGGCCCTCTTTACGGTCAGTGCGAGTTTGAACAAATCGGCCTCCGAGCAAGCCCGTTTGGCCGCTTGGGCTGAGGCGCAAAATGCCCCGTTTGTGGCCATCACTTTGGCGAAGTCCGCTGCGCGCCGGGGTAACAGCTTGCCTGCCCCTCTCTTTGCGGTGCACCGCACGCTGGGTGGAGCCTCGCCTCTGGCTTTGGGCATTGCGCGCAAAGAGACAGAGATGAACCCAGCAGCCGTCTCGTCGGCGGGCGCGCGCGGGCTCATGCAATTGATGCCAGGCACCGCGCGGGACATGGCGCGGGCCACAGGCCAGAGCTATTCTTTGGGCCGATTGACCCGCGATCCGGCGTACAATGTCTCACTTGGTCAGGCCTATCTCAGCTATCTCGAAGAGCGCTTTGGCACGTCTTCTGTCTATCTCGCCGCGGCTTATAACGCGGGGCCTGGTAATGTGTCGAAATGGCTGCGAGATCGCGGCGATCCGCGCACGGGCTCTGTAGACGTGATCGATTGGATCGAGAGGATCCCGTTTTCGGAGACCCGCAATTATGTGATGCGGGTGCTGGAAGCCGAGGAGATTTATGCTGCCCGACTGCGCGGTGACGTGGGGCCGATTGATCTTTTGACCCGCCTGCGCGGGGCCAAGCCTGTCGTTCGCCCCAAATTGCGACCTTAGAGTTTAGGCAGGCCTAAAGCGCCGCCTCAAAACAAAAAACGCCCTGCTCATCAACTGCGCCTAGGAGGCCAAGCCGACCAGCACCCGACCGCCCCCCTGGGCGGGGGCTTTCAGCCCGACGCCCGCGGTCGTGAGCAGGTCTTCGTGTTTGGAAAATACGCTGCAGGTGAACGAGATTATGCCCTAAGGCTCAAAGTAATCGGGATTTTTCTCTTCAACACTTGTGAGCGTGTCGTTCAGACGCGAAAGGTGTTTTTTGGAAACGTCTAGCAGCTCTTCTGTGTTGCGGGTCTCGAGCAGGCGCAGGATCTCCGCGTGGTCGTCCCAGAGCTCTTGCATGTGGTCGCCGTCCTCAATGCTCAAAAGGCAAATCCGGTCGATCTGGCTTTTGGTCTCTCGAATGATGTCGGAGGCAAAAGGCACTTGGGCCGCAACGCAGAGCAACTCGTGAAATTTGATGTCGAGATCATGGAACTTGGCGGTCGCGCCAGATTTGATCGTCGCGCGTTGCTGCTCGAGGTTTTTGCCAAGCCGCGTCAGATCTTGGTCAGTGCGCAGTTTCGCGGCCCGACGCAGCACTTCGGCCTCAATGGCTTCGCGTTGGAATCGAGAAGAAAGGATGGCTTGTTTTGAAAACCGGCGCACTTCTGTGGGCCTTTGCGGGCGCACGAGGAGCAAGTTGATGCTGTCGAGCCGGGTGAAAGCATCCCGAACGGGTTGCCGCGACACGTTCAGCTGTTTTGCGAGATCTGCTTCGGAGATTTTTGCCCCCGGCAGCCATTCCATCGAGGAGATCTTTTGGAAAACAAAGTCGAAGACATAGTCTGCGGTGGTTTTGCGTGGCTCCAAAGGAATAATCTCTACCATACTGTCCGTTTTCTCGTGTTGGGCGTGTCTGCCACGATGTGTTTCTCAAGCGAGATTGTACAGAGGGCGATGAGGACAGGCTACCTGGCAAGCCATCCGCCATCCACATTCAAAACAGCCCCGTGAATATAACGCGCGGCAGGGGAGGCGAGAAAGACAGCCGTTTCAGCGATGTCTGAAGCCTCGCCCCAACGACCTGCGGGAATACGTTCGAGGATCGCCTTGTTGCGGGCTTCATCGTCGCGCAAGGCTTGGGTGTTGTTCGTCTTGATGTAGCCTGGCGCAATGGCGTTGACGTTGATCCCTTTGGCCGCCCATTCATTGGCCAAGATCTTCGTTAAACCCGCGAGCCCATGTTTGCTGGCTGTGTAGGACGGCACGCGGATGCCACCTTGAAACGACAGCAGCGACGCGATGTTCACGATTTTACCATAGCCGCGCGGCAGGGCCGCTTTGGTAAAGGCGGTGCAGGTAAAGAAGGCGGCTTTGAGGTTCACGTCGATCACGTCGTCCCAATCACTTTCTGTGAAATCGACGCTGTCGTTTCGGCGGATGATGCCGGCGTTGTTGACCAGAATATCAATGTTACGGGATGCGAACACGTCTCGTGCGGCCATTGGGTCAGAAAAATCCAAGGTCAACGCCTCAGCGTTCTCAATCTGAGAGACCGTGTCCTCACAAGAGGATCGGCCAGCACAGATCACATGCGCGCCTGCGCGCCCCATAGACACCGCAATGGCCTGGCCAATCCCTGTGTTGGCACCGGTGACAAGGGCCGTTTGCCCTGCAAGGCTAAAGGGGTTCATCGCAGCGCATCCATGGCAACCATATCCATGTCCCCAAAGTCGACATTGTCGCCCGCCATGACCCAGCAGAAGGTGTAAGCCGCCGTGCCAGCCCCGCAATGGATCGACCAGGGCGGCGAGATCACAGCCTCTTCATTGGCCATCACGATGTGGCGGGTCTCCTCGGGCTTGCCCATGAAATGAAAGACGCGCGCGTCGTCGGGCATGTTGAAATAGAGGTAGGCCTCCATCCGGCGATCATGCAGATGCGCGGGCATGGTGTTCCACAGGCTGCCGGGTTGGAACTGCGTGTAGCCCATCAAGAGCTGGCAGGTTTCGCAAACCTCGGGATGCAGAAACTGAATTATGACGCGCTCGTTGGCTGTCTCGCGGCTGCCAAGCTCAACGCGGCGCGCGTCGCTCAGTTTGATAAGCTTGGTCTGGCAGGCGCGATGCGCAGGCGAAGAGGTGACGTAGTACCGACCCATGCCTCGAAAAGTGACCGGGCCACCGCCCATACCGACATAGAGCATCTCTCCGTTCTCAAGGGCATGGGTCTCGCCTCCCACCTCAATCTCACCGGTATCGCCGATGTTCAGGACGCCCATTTCGCGACGATCGAGGAAATTTGGCGTGCCGGTTTCGGCCATGTGATCGAGGGTGAGAGAACCGCCCGCGGGCACGGCAGAGCCGAGGATCAATCGGTCATAGTGCGTGTAGACAAGGTCGATTTCTCCTTCTTTGAAGAGATCTCCTTTGTGAAACTGTTCGCGCAGCTGGTCTGTGTTGTAGCCCTTGGCGGCCTTCGGATCGATGGCGTAACGGGTTTCGGTTTTGAGGGTCATATCGGTGCCTTTTGGAGAAAAACGCCTGTAGAGAATTGGGGCGCTGGCGTTTCAAGTTTAGCTTATAGGGAGCCTAGGATCCCAGTTTTGTCAAGAACGGATTAAAAACACTGCGTCAGCAGCCTTCGCTTCGTTGTCGACCGTCTGGCAAGCACTCCGAGTTCCGCCATGAAACTTGGGCACCGACACTTCAAAAGGCCGCGCCCGACCTCGGGCGGGCGCGAAATCGAGGTGTTCAGAGCGGTTTATGGGCGAGATTTGCATTTGACGCTTTTGAGTCAGCAAGACCTCGCAAAGCGCCCTCCCGGGGGGAGGTCGGGCGCGGCTCGGCGGCACTGCGTGCCCTGTTCCGGGCCAGGAAGGATAGGATCGTCCGTGCTGTGCGAGTCTCTTTGAAACACGCGTCGCGACGTTCTAAGCGACACGCTCGCGCCACAGAGTGAACATCCCAGCGGCTACAACCACACAAGCGCCCAAAGCCACGTTCCATGTGAGCGTTTCACTGAACACCGCGATGCCAAGGCCTGCGCCGAACACAAGTTGCAAATAGGCAAAGGGTTGCACTGCGCTGGCTTCGCTCACGTCGTAAGTTTTGATCAACAGCCAGTGCCCCGTGGCCCCCGTGATGCAGAGCGCGCCCATCCAAAGCCAATTGGAGGCCGACATCGGTTCCCAAAACCACATGCCCACGAGTGTCATCGCCAAAGCGCCTACCGTTCCCGTGTAGAAAAAGCTCGTGGCAGGCGGATCTTTCTTGGCGGCGGCACGGGTGAGCAAATTATACGTGGCAAAAAGAGCAGCGGATAAAACCGGGATCAGAGCATAAGGCGAAAAGACCCTGAGGCCTGGCTGCAAGATGATCAAAACGCCCACAAAGCCGATGCCAATCGCCGCCCATCTACGCCAGCCAACATTTTCGCCTAAAAGCGGGCCAGAAAGGGCGGCGACAAGGAGCGGATAGGCGGCAAAGATCGCATGGCTCTCAACCAAGCCCAAGAGCACAAAGGCGGAAACCATCACGCAGATCTCAGCCGCCAAGAGCAGGCTGCGGAAGATCTGCAAGCCGGGTTGTTCCGTTTTGGCCGCCGCCTTGAGCCCACCTGGTGCGCGCGCGGCCATGGCGACAACAAATGCCGCAAAGAACCAAAACCGGATCATAACAACCATAAAGACGTTGTATTCGCCCGCAAGGTGGCGCGAGATGCCGTCTTGCATCGCAAATACGAACATCGTGAGGCACATCAAAAGAATGCCGAGCCTGGTGTTTTGCGGGGTCATGGCATTTTGCCAACCGTCATGTGTCGCTTTCGGCCAAATCCTTGGGTTCGTTTCACATCGAACCCGGCCTTGGCCAATGCGCGCCGTACCGCTCCGGCAGCCGTATAAGTGGCACAGGTGCCGCCCGGATTGGTATGTGCGCCGACCTCCTTGAGCAGATCTGGATCCCAAAGCTCCGGGTTTTTAGCGGGCGAAAACCCATCAAGAAACCAGGCGTCCGCGCTACCTTGCCAGCTTGGCAAGGTCTGGCGGGCGTCCCCTTCGATTACGGTAAGCTTGAACGTGGGTGTTTCAAACCTGTTGGATGTGCTCAAAGCCTCAGCCATTGGGGCCGCCAGCTCTTGTAGATCCGGCCATGGGGCGAGCGCGCGTTCGCGGTCACCTGCCGTCATGGGGTAGAGCTCGAAGCTCGTGAGGTGCAATTGCGTTTGGTGCCCTGCCTCGCGCCAAGCTTGCCAAGCCAATAGCGCGCTTAAGCCGGTGCCAAATCCAAGCTCAGCGATGTGAAAACCAGGTACAAAGCGCTCGGGCAGTTGATTGCCGCCCAAATACACAAAGACCGTTTCCGCGCGGCCATCGTCGAGCGAATAATAGGGATCGTCAAAGTGCTTGGACACCGGCACTTTGCCGTCTCTCCAATCGAGATGCGCGGTCTGGTTCATTTCTGTTCGCCGGGATAGGTCATGGCAGAGCTTTGCCGGGGAGGCGCGGGAATGGCAATCTTTGATGTGACGGCCTTTGATGTGACTGTGCGTGGGGCGGGCGTCTTTGGTCTGTCGGTGGCTTTTGCCTGTGCCAAGCGCGGCGCGCGTGTGCAGGTGATTGATCCCAACGGTGTGGCAGTAGGGGCTTCTGGTGGGATCGTGGGTGCGCTTGCGCCGCATGTGCCGGAAAATTGGAACCCGAAAAAGGCCTTCCAGCTTAGCAGCCTTTTGATGGCGGAAAACTTCTGGTCAGATGTGGCCGAGACTGGCGGCGGTGCCCCTGGGTATGGGCGTTTGGGACGGCTGCAACCCATCGCAGATGAGCACCAGCTGGCCTTGGCGCGCGGTAGAGCCGAAGGCGCGCGTGCGCTCTGGCAAGACAATGCAAGTTGGGAGGTCGTCCGAGCTGAAGATCTGGGGGCTTGGGTGCCGCCTAGCCCAACTGGCTGGGTGATCCGTGACACGCTCTCTGCCCGGCTGCATCCCCGGAAAGCAACACAAGCTTTGGCGGCGGCTGTTTTGGCTTTGGGGGGCGAGATTTCAAACGAAGGCCTGGATCAGGGCGCAGTGGTTTGGGCCAGCGGTGTGGCTGGTCTCAGCGCCTTGAGCGAGGATCTCGGGAAACCTTTGGGCAATGGCGTTAAAGGCCAGGCGCTCTTGTTGGATCTTGATCTTGGCCAAGCTCCACAGCTTTTTGCAGAGACTTTGCATTTTGTGCCCCACGTCGATGGCACACTTGCTGTCGGCTCCACGAGCGAGCGAACCTATGAGGTTGCAGATGAGGTCGATGCTGCTTTGGACGCCCTTTGGGAAAAGGCTAGGGAGGTTTTGCCAGCAGTCCGCGATGCTCAGATCTTAGAGCGATGGGCAGGCGTACGCCCCAGGGCTCGTAGTAGGGCCCCAATGCTGGGCGTATGGCCCGGGCGTAGGGGTCATTATGTGGCCAATGGAGGCTTTAAGATCGGCTTTGGCATGGCGCCGAAAGTGGCGGAAGTTATGGCGGATCTTGTTCTGGAAGGGCGCGACAGGATCACTGATGGGTTTCGCGTGGAGGACAGTTTTTGAGCGTCGCCTTTGTGATTTTTCAGAATAGGCGTGCACTGGTAAGTGCACATTTAGGTCAAGCTTCGGCGCTGGCGCTCATATGAAGGCCTGCGCGGTCCGACGAGATCCAAAACTGTGCTCCGTTATGGGCAATTTGCACGCGGTCTGATTGTAATACAGGCGCATGGGCTTTGTAGGCAAACCGGCTGAGGCCGCCCAACACGTATTCTGCTGTGAGCATCAAGTATTGGGCCAAAAGGGGCCCGTGGACCACAACCGTGTCGTAGCCAAATTCCGCCTTGGTGAAGGCTTGGTCATAGTGGATGCGGTGGCCGTTGAAGGTCAGGGCGGAGTAGCGAAAAAGCTGCGGCATGCTGAACTTGAGATCTACCAAGTGTTTGCCGCTGGGCACATCAAGCGGCGCTGGGGCTGGATCATCGGGATGGGCTGCGGGGCGGTAAATGAGATCGCGCTCTTCGCTCAAAACGGCCTGGCCTTTTTGGCGCACATCGAGGCGTTGAGTGACGAGCGCAAATCGCCCGGAGTGGCCTGTCTTTTCGATTTTTTTGACAATGGCGCTGTGGGCTTCTGCGCGAATGCCGTCCTGGAGCGGGACATGCCAGGTGATGCGCCCTCCGGCCCACATCCGGCGCGGGTAGCCTAACTCCGGAATCTCGAGGCCCAGTTTGGGATGACCATCCGGGCCCAGGTCCTGCTCCTCATAGGCGCGCCAAAAGTAGATCGTGTGAAAATAAGGCGGTAGTGGCGTCCGATAGGGAATGCCTAGCGTGGCACAGAGCGCTTTTGCACGCGCAGGATCCATGATGTCTTGTATTGGCTCTGACATGGTTGCGTACCAAAGCAGAGGCCCAGGCTTATTGGAAGCCCCAAGCTATGTCTCAAGCGCTCTGGTGACCTCTGCGTGTTTCGGGGCGCGCCTTCGAAGGCGCGATGCGCCCCCGTTTGGGGGAGGCGCGGGAGTATTTTAACCAAGAAAAAGACAGCTTTGCCGCAGATATAAACTCTAGGACGGTTTGACCATGGGGGCTGCGCCTTTGCGTCTCTCAGCGGCTGGTCTCACAGGGTCGCTTTGAGTTTTTCCATCAAGTCCGTGAGTAGTTTTTGTGCCATCTCATCGCCCAAATGACCCGCCTCATCAAAGGCTTTAGAGCTTGCGGCGATTAAGACTTCCGGGCCGGGGATCACAACTGGCTGGAAAGGGTTGAGCGCCAAACGCAGGTTAAATTGCGCCCGCTCACCGCCTGCGCGCCCTGCGGTTGCTGATACAATTGCAATCGGCTTGCCCGTAAAGGGATTGGTCTTGACCCGGCTGGCCCAGTCGAGCGCGTTCTTCAAAACGCCTGAGATGCCTTTGTTGTATTCGGGCGTTGAGATCACCACCGCATCTGCGGCGGCAACTGCCTCTGTGAAGGCCAGGACTGACGCGGGAATACCCTCGGCTTCGACGTCGCCGTTGTAGAGTGGCAGATCGATGTCAGCCTCGACATAGGCGCTGGCCTTTGCAAGGCGTGCGGCTTCACGAATGAGCAGGCGGTTGGTTGAGGCTTGGCGCAGACTGCCAGAAATGCCGATGAGCTTCATGTTTTGTCCTTTATTGCATCGCACGTGTCCCCGCGGGACCGGGCCATCAGGACCAAAAACGTGCTCTTACGCTCGAGGTAGAGCGCGCAAGCTTTGGGGGCAAGGCTTTGTGGCGGCGGCTGTGGCGAAGGCCAGGCGTTTTTGCCCTAACAGCAGACCAAGACCCGCGCTCATAATCCAGAAAGCTGCTGGCAAGGGTACGGGGGCCGTGGCGGATGTGAGCTGAGCACGACCCTGGGCTTGGCTTGGGCCGTTAGAAGGTGTGGCGCTAGTATTGATTTGCCAAAGACCGGCCTTTGCGAAGTCGTCTTGCAGTGTTTGCATCGTCGCGGGATTGTAGCGGCGTTCGCGCTCGCCCCACAGGCCTGCCTGCGAGCTGTTGGTTTCTTCAAAGCTCTCGTAGCTCCAATCCAAAACGCCGCCGTCATCCCTAAATTCGAGTGTGAAAAGCGAATAGGCAACCCAAGGTTCAGGAGCTTGCCAATTTGAAAGGTAGGCCGGGAAAGACGGGTTTTCGCCCGAAATGGAAAAGGCGACACGCTCGAAATCCGCATTGGGAAGGTCTTCCGTTTCGACCGAAAAACCAAAGGTGTAGAAGGTGCCTTCGTAAAGATAATCGACCTGTGCAGCCTGCGCTTGTGAAACGAGAGCGAGAAGCGCTGCGAGCGAAACCAAGAACCGAACCATGAGTAACCTAACTTATTAAGAGCCTTTATCTGATATCCGTTTTCTATCACACGTACTGTCAGGGAGCCCTGTATTTCTTAACAATTGGTTAATTGCGCTGGGTTGGGCTTTAACAAATTGAAGCCGCATCAACGTTTGACCTCACTGGAGCATTCGCATGCATTTTCATGGATTTTCAGCCTTTCCGCTGACACCGTTGCTCGAGAACGGTTGTGTCGACACAGAGGCGCTGGGCGTTTTGCTGGAGCGGATCGTTTCAGCCGGCGCGTCGTCGGTTGGCTTTTTGGGAAGTACCGGGACCTTTGCGTTTTTGAGCCTGGCGGAGCGGCAACGCGCGCTGGAAGCTGCACTTGAAGCCTTGGCTGGGCGTGTGCCGCTCATTGCTGGTGTGGGCGCCATCGCAGAGCGTGATGTGCTAGACTTGGCGCGACATGCAGAACGCGCGGGCGCTCAAGGGCTTTTGGCTGGGCCAGTGGCCTATACGCCTCTCTTAGATCCCGAGGTGACCTCGCTTTACACGCGCTTGGCAGACTACACTGAGCTTGGTCTGTGCATTTACAACAACCCTGGAACCACCCAGTATCACTTTCCGATTGAGGTGATTGCTAAGCTGGCCAAACACCCTCGCATAAAAGGGATCAAAATGCCGCTTCCTGCGGAGGGTGATTTTGCTGCTGACTTGCAGGCTTTGCGCGCGCGCGTGGGAACAGGTTTGGCGATTGGCTACAGCGGGGATCAGGGCGCAGGGGCTGCGATGCTTGCGGGTGCGGATGGATTTTACAGCGCAATTGGGGGCACTTTGCCCCGTGAGATGGCCGCGCTTTGCGCCGCTGGGGCTGCGGGCGATGCGGCGCGGGTGGCGGAACTTAACGGGGCATGGGCACCACTTTGGGCCCTTTTCTCGGAATTTGGAAGCCTGCGCGTGAGCCATGCTGTGGCCCGTATCTTGGATTTGATCGAGACGGAATTGCCGCGCCCGCTTTTAAGCCTGAACGGCGCGGATCTTGCACGGGTTGAGGCGGGGCTAGATGCGCTCGGAGCGCTTAATCTCTAACCAAGGTGCGGGATTCGCGGGGGCTATTTGAGTATTTTTCACCAGGAAAAGAGCGGCTTTAAAACGTTGTGCGAAAAACCTGAATCCCCTAACACTGCCTGCAACCTATGGCTTCAAGGCGTTAGCTGATACTCGATGTCTTAGGTATTTCGTCAAACGCTATAGGTTACACGTCTGATTTGGTTGCAACCCATTTGGCGGTCATTTTGGGCAAGAAAGCTTCTACGGCGGCTTGCGCAATGATGATCTCGCCACCTGTTTCGGGATTGGGCACGCGCAGACCTCCTTCGACGACCTCAACGCTCGCATTGCCCCGGGGCAGTTGTGCTGCCAGATAGGTCGCATCCACGTCCTCTGGGGTTGGTACGCCTATGGTGACTTTCACGCGCATGTCGTCGTGGCTCACCTTGAGCGCATCGAACAGTGGGATCGAGGAATGGCGGATCGCATCTTCGATGGCGCGGGCAGCAGCTTTGGTCATGTCCTGACCGTATTGATCGTTGCCCATGCCCATTTCCAAGATAAAGCGTTGATCACTCATTGCACGCGCTCCAAGTCCAAAGACACATTGATGGCGACGTTTGCGATGACGGTGGGCGGCGCGTTGGGGCGCGGCACGTTGAGCCCGCCGTGCTCTACCGTGAAGCTGATCTGACCGTAAGGAAAAATCTCTGCGAGGCCCGTTGTGTCTACTTGATCCGGGGCTTGAACGCCAATCACGACCTCAATGATCATCGCTTCTTTAGGCGCGCCGAAGAGCTCTGCGAGGTTTATGGAGTTGTGCCAAAGCGCGTCTTGCAAGGCCCGTTTTGCCGCAGATGTATAATCTTCACGCCTGAGCGAGGAGCCCATGCCAAATTCAGTTAAAAGGCGTCTTTTTGCCATGGGCCTTCCGCGAGTTTGAGGTCTTTAGCTATCGGTGTTTTCAGCATCCTCTGGCGAAGACACTTCGACGTCAATAGTTGGAATATAAGACCACTGATCTCGACCAGCGACAATCGCTGTGCTGACCACCGCGGCTAAGAGACCTGCGGCCGAAGGGCCCCCTACGGCGGTTCCTTCAAGAGAGGCTTCGACCGTCCTAGAGCCGGTCAGTTCCTCTTTGGAACACGACACATTCAGGCTGGTGGGTTTGCCTTTTAACACGGGCACAAAGATCTTCGAGGGGGTCACAATCGTGCCGCGAAGCTCTGCGGATTGGACCTGACAAGACGCGCCGACGACCTCTTCTCTGTCAGAACCTTTCCCAATAAAGGTCCGCAGGGTGACTTCCTTATTGCGCACAAACCGCTCTTTTACATCTGGTGAAATGTAGCTGACCTGCTGCGGTGGCGCCGTGATTTCTGCCGTTTCCGTACATCCAGCCAAAAGCGCTGCCGTAAAGCAAAGACATGCTGTTTTCTTCATTTTGTTGTCCCCTAAAGTCGTTTTTTTTGACAATTAGAGGCTGCTTAGACGATCATGATGCCGGTTGGGTCCTGCGCGTTTAGGTTGAAGGCTGAAAAACGTGC